>CAVWXD010000001.1:0-118320 GCA_963758935.1 uncultured Methanomicrobiales archaeon
TTGATTGCAATGAGTCAAAACACCGACACCACTCCTTCAGCCCCTGCTCCGTGAGATGCATCGCCCCTGGGTAACTCGAGTCGCCTTGTCAGAGACGCTGACTTTGGCCATATCGGGCACGCACAGCGCCCGGCAATCTTGCCAAGTGGCTAAACGCGAGCCAAATGTGCTACAAACATGTTCACAAAATCAGGGCCGTGCGTCAGATCGAACTCGTCTTCGAACGGAATCCTCATTGTATCCCGGAATATACCGAATCGGAGTAAATGTGTCAACATGCCACCCGCGCGCGGGCTGGCGTCAGCGCGTGGGTTTGAGAGACTACGCGTTGTCCACATCCCAGACTTTGCCCTTACGCTGGGCTGCACCGCCTCCACCATATTCCACAATATATGCGTTTCAAAGATGCGAAGCAATAAGAAAGCATCCATCCTGCGCCTAGGTGCGGCCTTCTGGCGTCAAGCCACAGTAGTGCTTGTTTGGGTCGAAAGGCTGCGCCAGTAGAGGGATGAGATCGTGATCGCCTGAGGATAGTCCCCATTTGTTGACGAATGTCTCCCAGTTCTGCTGCATCAGTTGCCCGGAAATCTAGTTCCAGTCCCAGAAAGTCCTGCTCCCGAAATGATGCACAAAGCAGTCCTTCGCAGATACGGCTGTGAAACCAGCGATGCTTGCGCGCAAGCAGAAGTCATCGTCGTCAAAGGTGCCGAGGCCATAGATGGGGTCTAGTCCGCCTATCTTGTCGATAACCGCTCGCCTTATCAACATGCAGAATCCAATCTGCCGCCAATACTCTATAACCTCGCCCACGTGTTGTCTTGTCCAATGATCTGCGAAATCTTCTAACCCAACAAGAGTGGAGGTGTCGTAGCCGACTTCCGCGACCCCTTGGCACCCGGACACATAGTTGGACATCGGACCAACCATGCCGATGCGCGAGTCGCTATCAGCGCAGTTCAATAGCCGTTCGAGCCATCCCGGGGTGACAATCACATCATTGTTTAGCAGAACAAGATTCTCTCCAGTAGCCGTCTGCAATCCTTGGTTGCTTCCGACGCAGAATCCTCTGTTCTCCGAGTTCAGGACAAGCCGGTAATCCCCATTCATTCCTGAAGCTCGTCCAAGGACTCTACCGTGCCTCGTCAGTCGAGCCGTTATCCACAATGATCAGTTCATGCGGTTCAGGAGTATTCGCGTCTATGCTGTCAAGGCATTGCCGAAGCTAACTCGATCTGGTTGTATGTCAAAACAATGATCGATGTGTGTTTGATCCCCCCGCAGTACTCGACATAGTGGCGTTTGAGCACGGGCGGCAGAGCACAGCAAGGCGGACGATGGCCCGATGATAACAAGCCGGGTGAGTAGGATGCAGGTCAAACATGGCGGTGGTTCTATTCCATCTCTTCCATACGTTTTCATACCATCCCGGTAGCACTTCATCAGCGTGGCTAAAAGTGGTGATCTTTCTTTGCAGTTGCTCATCCGATCTGGCGTAACTCAAATGGTGGCAAATGCCCATTTCTGCTGGAATACACTCGCGCTCGCCTCCGTCTACAGCTCTGCACCAGTCAAACCTCCCATTCTCGACTTTGAGAAATACGGCTGGCAGGCATGGCTCACGTGGGTCGATTCTCTATATTGCCACGATTTCCAGTAAGTGTCCAAGGAAACGTGCCAGCAATCGATCCAGGGACGGTCAGCGGCATACTTCATCATTGAACGAAGGTCGTTCGGCTCGTATACCTCGTCTCCGTCAATGACCAAGCAGTAGGCAAAACCGGCCGCCCGGAGCAGCTCCAACCCAGCATTACGCTGATCACTCTCACTCGCCCATTATCCCGAAATCAGATGCATCTTTCCGTCGATGTCCGGGAGAGATTGTATGCATTCCGTAGTAGGGCTAGTGTCACATGGCTCTCCTCGCCACGGTCTGTCGCTTACCAGATCCGGGTGCAAGATACGTGTGCACCGGGTTCTTTACACTATCAGTAGTGCCATCACCGAATGTCCACTGCCAAACGGTTGGTGCGTTGGTTGTAGAATCGGTAAATGTTACCTGCAGTGGGGCTGTTCCTGCCGTCGGCGTTCCCGCGAAATTCGCGACCGGGGCCGGAATTCCGAGTGGGGACACAACGATGTAATTCCACCGTGTCGTTGTGTTACTGCCTGAGGGGTTGCTTGCCGTCAGCGAAACCGTGTAGGTCCCTGGTGCAAGATACGTGTGCATCGGGTTCTGCGCTGATGCATTCTCGATGCTTCCATCACCGAAGGTCCACTGCCACACGGTTGGAGCATTGATTGTACCATCAGTGAATTTTACCGTCAGCGGTGCTGTTCCTGCTGTCGGAGTACCGGTGAAGCTCGCGACCGGAGCTGACTCCGGGTGCCGGAGATACGACAATATAGTTCGTCTTTGTTGCAGTGCTGATTCCACCGGTTCCCGTTGCGGTCAGTGATACCGTAAAGGTTCCAGGTGCACTGTAAGTGTGTACAGGGTTCTGAACTGTCGCATTCTCTACGCTTCCGTCACCGAACGTCCATGCCCACGCAAAAGGCGAGTTCGTGGAGAGATCCGTGAAGGACACCTTGAGAGGTGCTATTCCCGAAGTCGGGACACCGACGAAATCTGCAATGTTCGTTGTACCGAGTGTTACCGGGGCAACGTTCGAAGGTGTCGAATTTGCTGTTACTGTTGGATATCCAACGGTGTTGGTATACACAGTCCTGTCACCGATAACGTTGTTTGCGATAACACGGTAGAAATACGATACATTCGGAGCAACAGATGAGTCGCTGAACGTTGCAGTACCGCCTTTCTGGGGTCCAATCGCCGATGGGATCTGCGCGAGATCCGTCCATGGACCGGTTGATGTCCCGGCTCTCTGGATACTGAAGTCTGTTTCAGCAATCGAGTTGTCTGTCCAGGTCAGGTTCACCATCGGGCTGCTGTTCGGCCCAATCCATGCCGCAGTCAGGCCTGACGGCGGTAATGCGGGTGCTACTGCAACTCCCATCACACGCATGAAGTCGTTCTCTTCATGGCCGAGGATGTGGCAGTGATAGGTATACTCCCACCCGAAGTTGACCAGGTGGTTCACGGTCGGTGCCTGTCCGCCGGTCGGGTCAATACCGCCAAAGAACATAGTTCCGCCGAGCGGCTGTGTTACGTCAAGTGGCCGTATGCTGTTTGGGAGCTCCCATGGAACAACAGGTATAATCGGCCTCATGGCAACAATCGTGTCCGTCAGCGGCATGATATTCACCGTTTCTCTCCAGCCGAGCTCATCTTCAGCCGGCGGTAAAACGGTACCGTCCCATATCACGCGGTTTACTACCTGGAGATTGAACATGTGCCAGTGAAGCGGGTGCATGTCGACATCTACGTTCGTGATTCTCCAGATCTGTGTTCCATCAGCGAGCGTACCGATGGGTGTCGCATTGAGCGAATTACTGAAGAGCTCGGTTGGCGGATCGATGTTCTGGTAGGCTACCCGGCTCTCGACACTCGTGCTGGTCCTTGGGATCTCGACACCGAGAAGTGCAGTTAACCTGCCGTATTCCATCTCGAAGTCCCCGATAACTGTTTTCCCCTGGAGCGGCAGGGTTACTGCCGAGGTCTGGCCTGCGGGGACAAATGTCGCCGAAAGGTTTCCGAGGGCTACATACTGGTTCGGGTAGGCTGCATTAAATGCAGTGTTATATGCTGCTTCCGGAACGAGTGGTTTGTCCTGGTACACTGCATAAGCCGCAGGCAGCTGTGCCTGCAGGTTGGGAAGGCTGAACGTCTGGCCGGGTATCGATGCATTGATCTGGATCTGCATGATAGTCCGGGTGTTCGGTCCATATCCTGCATAGGTTGTGTTCGCACCGCCGATCAGCGTCTGGTCAGGATCTCCGGTATAGTAGTCATATCGGGAATCTCCGCCGGGCGCGGGTGCGGGTGCGTCACTCCAGAGGATGAGCTTTGCTCCATCGGGATATCCGGTGAAATCAACGACAACATCAGCACGCTGTGCGGGCATAAGCATCAGCGAGGAATTCTGGACGTTGACAACCCCTCCGTATACGTGGTTCAGGTCGTAACCGGTCGGCCGTGGTGCGATCACTTTCGGTGCAGGCATGAATCCGCCTTCTGTTCCGAACTGGACCCATGAAGGTCCTGAGGTGTTCGCCCACGGGACTCCACCGGCTCGTCCGTCAGTTGGCCAATCGGCTGGCTGACCGAGCTGTCCGGGGATTGCCGGGGTCATGTTGATTTCACCTGCATTGCCATCGAGCAGGGTCTGGCCATTCCACATCGTTGCGCTGGAACTTGCATTGAACAGCGCAAGGTTGAGGGTGCGGTCATTGCAGGCGTTGAGGATGCGGAACCGGTATGCGTGGGGTCCAAGCTGGACGTACGGGTACGCTGCACCGTTTACCAGCATCGTATCCATGAAGGATTCCGGCGTCTGGGACGGGTTAGGTGTTGCCGGCATGAACGGGGGTTCCCACGGTCCGTTGCCCGCATAGGGGTTCGGGACGGGCTGGTTCATAAACCCGGTGAATGGCGGCCAGAACCATGGTCCGTAGTCCCATCTTCCCATTGGGTTATCACTGGATGGTCTGTTGTACGGGTTCTGGATGGGCATGTACACATGCGGATAGTAGAGTGATCCAGTGTGTGGCCAAGGAGTGCTCAGGTCGCCCCAGTTCCAGGTCGGGTCGGTTGCATTCATCTGGGCGGCGTCGGGAACGAAGGACTTATCCTGGAGAACGAGCGGGATCTCCGCGGTGGGAATTGTTCCAGCGGTGATAAGTGCCTGTTCCGCGCTATCCCTGACGATATACGGTGCGGCTTCACCAGCATACACATTGAGACGGGTTATTCCATGCACGTGATCGTGATAGAACATCAGCCGTGCTGACTGCTGGTTGGTGTAATAGAACGTCATCGTGCCCTGGGGCTCGATTCCGCCATCCATGTCAGGTACGTTCTGAGTAGCTACACCTTTCGGGTATGGGGTGTTTTCGCCCGCGGGTGTGGTCCACTGCATTGGGGTACCATCGCTGATCCACGGGGTGTTACCGCCGTGAAGGTGAATGGTGGCACGGTTCTGCTTGAATGAATTCACGCCGTCAGGACCCAACCCTGCTCCCATGATCGATGTATCGACCGGGATGAAGAGGTTACCATCGGTCCCTACGGGGAGGTAGTTCTGGAACTTTACCCGGACAGGAACGTCTTTGTTCCCAACAATAGCCGGCCCGAGATAACGGGGATTATCCATTGCAAATACCTGACCACCGGAGGCATTGCGGATTGCAGTGCCATTTGGATAGAACAAGGGTATGTGCAGGCTTCCGGTTACATTGGGCGACTCGATCTGGACATATCCTTCGAGCAGAGTTGAATTGATATCCGAGTGCAACTTCTGGTGGTACTCCACCAGTCCAATCTCGTAATAATCAGAGCCGGGATAGGAGATTTTGTCAGCTGTTGCGACCGGAATATAATTACCGAGATTGTTTGCACCAGTAGGTCCAAGACCGGGCAGTGAATCCACGAATTTACGGATACCGCCACCGGTTACATTGCCAAGTCCGTCAGTTGCGGGAAACTGGCTGTTTGCGTAATTGGAGTAGGGTCCGAAATAATCGGGCGTTCCTCCAGGTACGGGAACAAGTGGCACGGCAGCAATGCCAAATCCACTTTTCACAGCGCTGGATCCACTCGTACCAACGACAAGACCTTTTGCCGCTGCTTCTTTTGCTGCGGCTAGTCTTTCCTCGTTGGTTACGTTGTGCATCATCATGACTTTTTGTTCATCAGCAGCCTGTTTGAGGACAGGATTTTCTGGTGACGCACTGGCAGCGGCGCCGACTACCCCGACATTCAGAAGTAAAAGGGTAAGAAGAATGCCGAGAGTGATCAAGAGTCGTGTGCCCGAAACGGGCGTCCTCTTTTCATTTCTGGATTTTACCATATACGCCAACTCCCTGACGTATCCGTGCATCGCCGAAAATGGCTTGGCACGCGGTCATATGCTGATTTTTTTGTCATAGAACACTCCACTGAGGTATTGCATGGAACCTGCCTACCTCAATGGGGGTCACTTAATGTAACATAGTATAAATAAATTTTCTTGGCAAAGCAGTTGTCAATTTATAAATTGGAAATATAATTCAACCCACTTTTTAAAACGGATTGGAAGACGTACAGCAAATGTGGAGTTTTCGTGTTTATAATCGCACAAAAAGTTCCTAAAAATATTAACTGACCCTAAACCACGTTTCGAGAGAAGTCTCTCTTGAAAGAAAATTTTCCCGTTCTGCTCAATTTTTCTCAAAGGGCATTATTTCCATCCAACCACACTACACCATTTTCCAAAATTTCCTGGTCTTGGCGAACCACCAGGGCAGACAACCTTGAGAGTTATGGTGCATTCCAACGACTCGGAACGGGTACTATTCCAGACTCGCAGAAGATCCGGATGGGAATTATTGACAAATCTACCGGGCCGGCAATTTCAAAAAACCGGAGGGGGTCCGATTTATTTTTGAAAAATAATTGAGGGGGTACAATCAGGACAGAAAATATATTTTGGGGGGTTATGGGGCCGGGAATTTTAAAAAATTGGAGGGGGTCCGGTTTTTGTGAAAAAATATTTGGAGGGGTGGCCGATTTTCCGGGAGATGTGTTCAGACGGTGAGAGCCGTGTGAAGGTGGGGGTCGGATGTGTTTCTTAAAAAAACCGGAGGGCCGGCAAATTTAAAAAAATGCAGGGGGTCCGATTTTTTTGAAAAAGTGAGTGCCAGCTGGGCCGGTCAGGATTTGGTTCAGTTGGGGGGTGAAATTGTGGTGCAGTTCAGAATAGTTGGTTCGAGAATTCCCATCCTCAAATTTATCCGCTTATTTCTTGGCAGAGGATTTGGTCCTGCTCTCATATGGTCTTGACCGAAACGGGCTGTTTGTCTGGCGGATAGTAGTATTTCATGAGAAATACGCTTTACAATTACCCGCATTTTGCCTTAACGTTCTCATTAACGGTTCAGTCGATGGTCACGGTTTGTTTGATTCTGAATTGCCAAATCCATGTTCTGAATATTTTTCTCACAAAAAGTGTCTTAATCGCAGAAAAAGGTGTTTTAAATTTTTTAATTTTTTGGATTATTGCCCGGTTTGCCCAGAATACGGTGAATAATGGGTAAAAAAATGTCCTAACAAGCCCCTCTATCCACCTGGGGGTGCAAATCCAGGGGGAGAGCCCCCTTAACACCCTTTTCCGATTCAGGCTTTCCCAAACCCACCGGATTTACCATCAACCGCCATGCTCCACGGGGCGAGCCCCGACGAGGCGGCGAGCACCCGTGGCTCCATCACTAATCCAAATTGATCTTTTATAGGATTTCTACAGAGCACAATTTTCCTAAAATCATGCGAGGGAAGGGATTCGAACCCTAGAACTCCTTCGAGACTGGACCCTAAATCCAGCGCCGTTGACCAGGCTTGGCTACCCTCGCTCGCGAGATATATTTGTCAGGGCAAAATAAGAGGGTATCGGGTCTTCTTAATGAAAGGAGAAAATTACAACTCTACCCGCGTGACTACCCCGTGGATCTTGTCGGCCGGAAGTTTGTAGAACTGCACAACCGAGGGCGTCAGACGCTTGATCACGGCAAAAATACGCCAGAGGATGTGAAGGGTAATGATGTCCTCCATACCATAGAAGATCGTTTTCTCGTCGATTTCTGCTTCCTCGAGAATCTTTCCGACGTCTACGATCTCCATGTAACCGAGATATATTTCAAAGATGGATAGACCCGGAGTTATCTCACGGGTCACCCCCCACGTCACCCCAAAAGGCTGCTCGGTCCGTATGATGGAAATGACAATGTTGTCCTCATAAACAATATTATTCGTAAACATAATCCGTGGGATGTACTGCGGTAGCTTCCGGAAGTCCCGGGCAAAGAAAAGAGCAGTCCCGGATATCTTGTTCACCGAGTGGTAAACCGTATCAAACTTTTTGAGAAATTCTTCGAGCGGGACCGGGCGAAGCGCCTCTGACAGTCTTTTCTGGCCGTTGACAAAAACCAGGATAATAAAAAGCGGCACCGATGCAATGATGAGCGACCAGTAGCCACCCGTTGGGATCTTGCTGAAATTGGCGAGCAGGAATATGAATGTTATGCAGAGAATCGACGTTGCGAGCAGCGTCTTTACGATCTGACCCCGGAGGACGACAATCCAGACTACCAGGATTGCGGTAATTGCCATCGTTCCACTCACTGCGAGGCCATACGCATGCGTGAGATTATTTGACGATCTGAAGATCGCGATGACAAAGAGCACGGCAAAGAGGAGCATCCAGTTCACTACATCGATATAGATCTGGGAACGGAGATGAGGGGAGGTGAACTCGACTTTTAATAAGGGCATTATGCGGGTTGTAATACCCTGATACACGATGGAAAAGATTCCCGAGATCATTGCCTGTGAGGCAATGACGGTTGCCGCGACACTGAGCAGAAGAAAAGGTATGTAAAGGATCGAGAACTGGGTGAAGATCATCTCAAAGAGAATGTTCTTTGCATCGGGATGCGTCATGAGAAACGCCCCTTGCCCGAGATAGTTGATCGAGAGTGCTATGAAGACGAGGTACCACGCCTTCACAATGGGTTCCCGGCCAAGGTGACCCATGTCTGCATAGAGAGCTTCGCCCCGGTTGCAACGAGGATGACTGACGAGAGAATGAGGAAACCGGCCAGCCCGTGACCGGTAAGCCATCCGATACCGTACATCGGATTAATGGCAAAAAGCACCCCTGGTGCCGAGGCAATTCCAATAAGCCCTGCAATAGTGAGTGCGAGGAACCAGACAACCATAACCGGCCCGAACGCCCATGCAACGCGTTCAGTCCCCCGGGCCTGGAATGCAAAAAGCCCGATGGCGATTATCCCCGCTGTAATCATGAGAAGTATCTGCGGAGTTTGTTCAAAGCCGGGTATCAGGGTCGCGCCTTCGACAGCGGAAAGAATACTGATAGCTGGCGTGATTACAGCATCACCCATAAGAAGGGCGATACCGACGATTGCCAGAAGTGATACAAAAGCTACCTGGTTGCCGGATTTGAGCATGGGGAGGAGGATCTCCTTGAGCACAATGGTACCGCCCTCACCCTTTTTTCCGAGGTGCATTGCAAGGTACGTGTACTGGAGCGTTACCAGCGTGGTCATCGTCCAGATGATCAGCGAGAGCATGCCCATGATGTTGTCAGAAGTAGGAGGGATGACGAGGAAGATGGCGGCGAGTGCGTATATGGGGCTCGTCCCGATATCACCGAATACAAGCCCCATCGATTTGACGACGCCGGGCATCACAAAAAAGTCGCGGATCATCTCTGTCATTACCACTTCAGGTAAATAGGGTATAATCCTTTCTCTTTTTTTACCTTAAATTCGGTAATCCGGACCCGCGAACGGCTGTTTAAAATGCTGACCGCCGGAAATTATTTTATTCGGCAGAGAAATTCGCCGGTTCAGCCTGACGGAATTGACGAATCTTCCTTCTGGTCACGGACGTACATGCGGTAACTTGTGATGAGGAGAACAACAATCAGGGGGCCAAGAACGAATCCCGCCAGACCCATGGTAAGAATACCCCCGATGATCCCGATAAACATGATTACCGGGTGGACTTTCACCCTTCTCCCTACAAGGACCGGGCGGATAGAGATTTCCGGAAGGCACGCGACGATGAGGTATCCAAGGAAGAAGAGGATAAAAACGCCCCGCGTATCCCCGAGCGAAAGTGCATATGCCCCGATAAGGAGGAAAGCAACCGATGAGCCGAGGATCGGGACAAGCTCACAGAACGCTGCGAGGAACGAATAGAAGATAATGTTCCCGTACCCGAGCAGGTAAAAGACCGGAAGCGAGATAAAGAAGGTGAGAACTGCTATTGCAATCTGGACGACATACACGACGTATAATGTTTCCACCGTCACATCTGACATCTTCGTGATATAACTGTGAATTGGTCGCGGAAGGCTCGCCATGATCCGTGACTTGATCTGGTCGCCGGTCGCGAGAAAAATTGCAAGCGAGAAGAAGAAAACAAAGATCTTAAACAGGATGAGTGGCAGGTAATCGAGGAGGGTTTTTTCGTAATCGACGAAGAGTGAGTTCCCGATGTTCAGCATGCCGGAGAGTGTGGACTTTGCGATCGGGACACCGTATGCCATAGGATTGGTCGTCGTGGTATTCAGCCAGGTCCCTATTGCTGAAAAGATACTGATGAGGACGTTGGAATTGGAGGTGAGGAGCTGCAGGGTTAATGCGGCAGTCCCGAGGACGACTGCAGCAACTCCGGTCGTGATAATAAGGGAGGCAATGAGAGGACGCACGCGGTGCGAAAGCCGGTGATGAAGCGGCATAAGGACAATTGCAAGAGAAGCACCGAGAAGCACCATATCCATGATTGACCAGAGGACTACTATCGCAATAAGGGTCAGGAGCACCAGGAAGATGGAGGGATAGAGCTCGGCACGAAATGGTTTCATTGGTTGGATATCCGGTTCAGCTAGGATGAATTAATAGTATACCTTAATCAATTTCCCCGGTACGGTTCTAAAAAGTGCAACCCATAACAACATAAAACAATTCAGCAAATGGTTATTCAGATGAAGCGTTTTGAGCACGTTGCCATGGTAGCCCATGATATGGGCCTCATTTTTGAGTTCATCGGTATCGTGTCACTTCTGCCTCTTCTCGTTCTTGCGATCTTCCGTGAATGGAATATGTTCATCCCGATGCTCTCTGCCCCTCTCATCTTTATTGTTCTCGGGTTCCTGATTTCACACATTCCCTATACTGATCTTGAACCATCGTTTTCTATAACCATCAGCGCTGTTGCCCTGTCATGGGTCACCATAGCGTTGATCGGTGCTCTTCCGTTCATGATCGGACTGCACATGTCTTATACCGACGGAATTTTTGAAGCGATGTCCGGCTGGACCGGGACCGGTTTCACGATGCTCACATCGGTTGATTCGACCCCGAAGACGCTGCTATTCTGGCGGACATTTATGCAGTGGATAGGAGGGATCGGGATCATTGCATTCGGGATCTCACTGAGGAGGAAAACGCGGTTCTCCCTGTTCCGGCTCTATCGTGCTGAAGGCAGGGAGGAGGAACTAGTGCCTGCAACGGTCTCGACAAGCCGCCGTATGTGGATGATCTATATCGTACTCACGTTCGCGTTCACCGGTCTTGTCATGCTGCTCGGAATCCCCCTGTGGGACTCGGTCAACCTCGTTATGGTTGCCATCGCAACGGGGGGTTTCTCGATTCACTCAGACCGGCCTTGCGTATTACGATAATCCCCTGCTCGAAGCAATTCTGATACCGGCGATGCTTGCAGGTGCAGTCCCCTTTAAAATATTCTTCCTCATCTACCACGGAAAAGTAAGGGATATGCTTCGTGATAACACGGTCCGCCTTCTCCTGCTGATCGCACTCGCGGGATCGTTGATTACGTCGGTTAATCTGTTTCTTTTCGGCGGCTTGCCCATTGAAACCGCTTTCCGCGAAGGGGTCTTCACATCGGTTGCCGCGATCTGCACCTGCGGGTTGCAGAATTCAAATCCTCATTTCTGGGCAGCGATACCGATCATTATCGTGACAATGCTGATGTTCATCGGGGGTGCGATGGGAAGCACCGCCGGGGGTATCAAGATTAACCGTGTAGCCCTCGCGTACGAAGGGGTGAAATGGTGGTTCCGCAGGTTCTTTGTGAGCAGTCGTGTGCTCATCCCCCTGCGGTACGGCGGAAAAACTATTGCCCGGGAGATCTCGGACCTCGCTATATCCAAAAACATGCTCGTGATCATCATCTATTTTCTGACGATATTTATCGCGACCATCGTCACGCTCCACCTGTACATCACGTCGTTCCCTCTCGATAATGTCGTGTTTGAGCTGGTTTCTGCCCTGAGCAATTCCGGCATCTCTGTTGGGCTTATCTCCGCTTCAAGTCCTTTTGCCATCAAATGGATATTTATCGTCCTTATGTGGCTGGGACGGCTCGAAATCGTCCCCGTTGTGATCATTATTATGGGGATAATAAAAGGAATCGAAGAAGATGTTGCCAGCGGCCAGGGACCGGTTCCGCTCTCGGAATTTGAACAACGATATTAGGAAAGCGGAAAGGAACTTTTTCATCAGAAATTACCGGAAACGAGACGGATTGGAAGATCGATTGGAAGATCGATTGAATAACAGTATCCCGGGCATCAGCTCCCTCACAATCCCTGTGGCTTCCACCTCATCCTTAATCTCCACCAACGGCCAATACAACCGGAGAAACGGTGGTAAATGGCCGAAATTAAAATTGTAGGAACGGCTCATGTCTCGCAGCAAAGCGTCGATGAAGTCCGGTTAGCAATCGACGAGTTCAAACCCGATGTCGTAGCAATCGAGCTCGATCCCTCCCGCTTTGCAGCGTTAAAGAAACAGGGTCACGACCCCACGGTAAACGACGTTCTCGAGGTCAGGAATTTTAATGCCCTCCTTGTCCAGTGGCTGCTTGCTTACCTCCAGCGCAAGATAGGTTTTGATGTCGGTGTCGAGCCCGGCGCAGAGATGAAGGCTGCAATCGAAGAGGCGGAAAAACACGCCATTCCGATCGCCCTCGTTGACCGGGACATCCGCGTCACGCTTCTCCGCTTCTGGAACTCTCTTGGTATCATCGAGAAGATCAAGATGGGATGGGCACTTATTGTCTCAATAGCAGAGGTCGATGCAGGCCAGGAGATTGATATCGAGTCCCTCAAACAGCAGGACGTGCTTGATGTTGTGATGGAGGAATTCCGTAAATTCTCGCCCAACGGTGCCCGGGCACTCATCGACGAACGTGACGCCTACATCGCCCATCAGCTTATCCTCCTCAAAGCCCAGCGGCCGGAAGGCAGAATCCTCGCAATCGTCGGGGCCGGACACCGCCAGGGAATCGAAAATCACATCGAAAATCCATCTACGCTGCCACCCTTTGACTCACTCACCCGCGAACCGAAATCTTTCCCGTGGGCAAAAGTATTCGGGTTCGGTGTAACGTTTCTCTTCGCGTTCCTGCTCGCAGCTATCGCCTTTTCCGGTGTCGGGTGGAATGTTCTGCTCTATGCGTTCCTGTTCTGGGTGGTTATCCATGGAGTTCTTGCAGCGATCTTTACATTAATCGCCGGAGGTCACCCGTTATCCGCACTCACCTGCCTGTGCGTGGCGTGGATGACATCACTTAACCCCCTGTTGCACGCTGGTTGGATCGCTGCGTACGTCGAAGCAAGGGTCCGGAAACCACCGGTATCAGATTTCCGTAAGATCTACGAGACCGAGTCCCTCACTGAAATGGCGAAAATCCCGCTCTTCAAGGTGGTGCTTGTTGCAGCACTTGCAAACCTCGGGAGTCTCCTTGGGACGGTCCTGTACTTCATCTTCGTTTTCCCGGTGCTCGGTATTGATCCGGGTGTTGTAATCTCGACCGGAATCCACAATATGTGGGTGTGGATTACAGGTTTGGTTTAATTTTTTTTAACGAATGCAAAATCAATATCAGACTGGAAATTCCTGTTCATTCAAACCCGGATGCATCCAAGAATGCCTGCCTGATCTCGTCCAGATTTCCTTGCCCGGTTCTGCTCAACTGCTGACACGTAATCTCTAGGTTTTCATCGGAAAATGCATTATCAATGCTGGAAAATTGAGTCTGGATTACATGAGATAAAACAGAGAGATCATGTACCTGCTCATCCTGATATGGGGGATAGGGAATCTCTAAAAACCGGAGGACGTCTTTCCCGGAGAAAATCATCACCCCATCATCATTAACCTTTTTTTCTTTTTTCTGAACATCAATCGAAGATTTGGTACTTCCAAAAAAAACCTCTATATGGTGTTTCTCATTGGAATGGAATAAGATCTTAAAATTTCCCCTCCATCCTTTCGTTTTATCGGGGTACCGTACGATATCGATCCCGTCCAGTTCACTATCGTACCTGATTACGTCAAAGCGGCATTCCCTCTAAGATTCCATTGCCTCTAGGATTTTTTCGAATCTTCCCAATACAATCACCGTTCCCGGATTCACCCACCGTGCATTCTGGCATACTTGCTATACATTGAGAGATTATAGCGATCTCCTGGGTTTCTTGAGGTCTCGATGCTATGGTTATATTTTCGGATTATCTCCTCTAGAGACTCAGGTCGGATCGACGTCAATATTAGAGGTAAATTCAAATTAACAGTAGTGCAAAATTCATTTATCGCACTGAATAGTGTGTCGTCTTCGAGCAGAATCTCTACCTGACATCGGACAATACTATTTCCCGTTTCTTGTTCTTTGCGAATACCCCATTTCTGGCTCTCTCTCTTTAAAATAACCGGGATATTTAATGCAAGAAGAAGATGTTCAGCGAGGAAATTATTTCCTGTCATCGGAAGGCAAATCAAAAACTCCCGGGTATCATAAACCTGGTACTGAGTTGCAAATATGAGCCTGATGAGAAATTTTATTTTTATTTCATCAGATTGTAGCCAAAATTCAAACACTCCGCTATAAACATCATAGCGAATTGTTCCGAACCGGAATTGCCCCTTGTCGGTCAACGGCCTGACCGCATTCTGGATTTGTTCCAATAAAACGGATTGATCGACTGAATTCATACGCCATCTTCTCTTAATAAAAATGAAATTTTGATATACATTATATTATGGCAATGACATCCTGTAATATCCATCACTGCCAGGCGAATTACTGACCTCATATCCAAACCGCTGCCAGAAAAATAATCGGGGGGGTTAGGGATCTCAAAATATTTTATCCGTTGAGGCAGGTGAGTCAAACATAAAAATCCCGGAGAGGTTGGAGGGTCGAATTTCAAAAAAGGAGGTTAACGAATGAATCTCCCGACGGTTGAGTGAGATTCCGCCCGTGAGATTTTCCGTCCGTTTATGCAAACATCCTGGCTTCCTTATCGTGAATCCGCTGCTTGTCAAAGTCAAGACCGACTTTTGCGACTGCTGCAAGGAAATCATCGTGCGTGATCACCGGCCGGTCTTTCCGGATCGCAAACATACCAGCCTCCATGCAGATGGCATGAAGGTCCGCTCCGTTTTTGCCTTCTGTCAGGGCTGCAACTTCGGTAAGCCTGACCGAGTCATCCATCGTGAGTGCCCGTGAATGGACTTTCAGGATCGAGAGCCTTCCTCCCTCGTCCGGAAGAGGGATCTCGATAATCCGGTCGAACCGGCCGGGGCGGAGAAGGGCTTTGTCGAGAATATCTATCCGGTTGGTAGCGCCGATGATTTTCACATCACCCCGGTTCTCGAACCCATCCATACCCGCGAGGAGCTGCATGAGCGTTCGCTGCACTTCGCGATCGCCGGAAGTGTTCGCCTCGGTCCGTGACGCACCCACCGCATCAATCTCATCGATGAAAATAATAGTCGGAGCTTTCTTTTTCGCGAGGTCGAAGAGTTCCCGGACGAGGCGGGCTCCCTCGCCGATATATTTCTGGACCAGTTCTGACCCGACGACTCTCATAAAGTGTGCATTCGTTTCGTGGGCGACCGCTTTTGCAAGGAGGGTTTTTCCGGTTCCCGGTGGCCCGTACAACAGGACACCTTTTGGTGGCTCGACACCAATACGCAGGAAAAGATCGGGGCGCTTCAGGGGAAGCTCAACTGCTTCTTTTATTTCGTTTATCTGGGCAGTAAGCCCCCCGATGTCGGCATACGAGTCCTGGGGGGAATCGACGAGTTCCATGCCATAGACCTGTGCATCGAAACTGTTCGGGATCAGTTCCACGATTGCAAGAGACTGCTGGTTGAGGGTGACCCGGGCACCTGCTTTGAGCTCTTCCGGGTCAAGGTTTGGTGAACTCCTCACCAGGAACCGGGGACCGGCACTGCTCCGCACGATAACCCGGTTGGCATCGAGAACATCGGTTATTGTCCCGATGATGAGCGGGGGGCTCCGGAGCTGCTCGCTCTCACTCTTGAGCTTCCTGACTTCACGCTCATACCGGATTTTCTGGGTCTCGATATAGCGTTTGTCCGCCTCGACCTGGCGGAGTTGCTCCCGCAGTTCGAGATTCCGGGATTCAAGACCCGATACTCTCTCGGACATCTGGGTCTCGAGATCGTGTTTATCGATTTCGATCTGGCTCAGCTGCTCGCGGAGCTGTTCCGACAGGGATCGGTCCACCCGGTACAGCTCTTCGGGGGTCTGGGGATCTGTTGGCTGATGGAGAATATCTCCCATCTGGTTCCTCTGGTTAGTTATATAGGAAAACTTTCGTATAAAGTGTTTGTGAGAAGGCAAGCGTCGTACAGAGTTGAGAATTTATAGTTCGACAACAATCTTCTACCTGAGTGGATTATGCAGTGTGAAATGTGCGGCGAGACCGTCCGCGGCATCCCGAAACTTGTGCGTGTAGAAGGTGCAGAGCTGCAGGTCTGCAGCAAGTGCGAGAAATACGGTACCGAGATACAGCAGAAACGAGCACCGTCAGCGGGACGCCCGGGGTTAAAACAACCCGGTTCTCCTGCTCACGCCATTATACCGGCATCGCC
The DNA here is from genome assembly GCA_963758935.1 of uncultured Methanomicrobiales archaeon. Lineage (GTDB taxonomy): Archaea > Halobacteriota > Methanomicrobia > Methanomicrobiales > Methanospirillaceae > Methanoregula. The sequence goes on from CAVWXD010000001.1 coordinate 16,612, forward strand.
GTCAACCTACCGGAAACGGGATCTCTTCGATTATATGGAAGGCGAGATTGTCGACGACTATGCCGCGAGAATCCGGAAAGCACGGATGGATAAAGGACTTTCCCAGAAAGATCTTGCAATGGCGATGAAAGAAAAAGAGCACCTCATCAAAAAGATCGAGAATGGGGAGCTGATGCCGGAAGACGATGTCCGGAAGAAGATCGAGAAGGTTCTTGAAATCCGGTTGATTGATACGGAGATTGCAGAAGAAGGGAAGAAAGCGGAGAGTAAAATGACACCTACGCTTGGGGATCTGACGATCATCAGGAAAGCGAAGAAGTAAAAAAGAGTTTGGAGCATTGCTCGATTTGAAAATTCATTTTTAACTTCTATCTTCGAGAAAAAACGCAAAAATTGTTACAAAAAAATGCAGAACGAAAATCCACAATTGTTGTTCAAAAATTTTTTTATTTGTCCTTGGAGCCAACTATTGGTATTTCCAAAATTTACCTTTTCGGAAAATTTTAAGAAAAGTTAGAACTTTTTCTTGTTGTTCGACAGAATTTAATAAGAAATTTGTAATTTTCCCAATGAAGAAACTTGAATCGGTTTTGTATCGAAATTTTTTTGAGAATTTCAGGATCTTCGACAGAAAAAATAATTTAATAAAATATATCAACGATATAAACTAACACGAAATGAGCGGTGTCCTAATCCATCTTTATTCAAATCAGAAACGAGATTTTGGTCGAATGACCGTGAGTCAGGATGATGGATCTGGATATTCTTGAGAAAAATAAATTTATTTTATAATCCTCCAGGCAGTATCTTATTTCCTCAGCTCAGCCAATCCCCAATCGGTCTGCCCCCTAATCGCTTTCATTGTATTATTGATTGTAACTACGTCGCCCGTATCCGGACTTACATGGGTTTCCCAAACGGTCGATAGTATGGGGAGTGTTGGAGGATATTCATCGCTCGCAGTGGATAGTGAAGGAAACCCTCACATAAGTTTCTACGATCTTTCAAATGCGGATTTGAAGTACACGCGGTGGAACGGAACCTCTTGGATTTGCGAAACAATTGACAGGTACAGGCGATGTCGGTCAATATACTTCCCTTGTTCTCAATGGATCCGGATACCCTAGGATCAGTTACTATGATGCCTCGAAGGGTGATCTAAAATATGCTGTCTGGAACGGAGCATCCTGGATTATTCAAGTGGTAGATAGCAACGGCAGTGTGGGACAATACAATTCTCTTGCCGTAAATCGAACCGGTTATTCTTCAATCAGTTATTATGACGGAACTAACGGAAATCTCAAATATGCTAAATGGAATGGCGTATCTTGGGTAAACGAAACCGTAGATAGCCCAGGTAGTGTTGGGAGTTTTACTTCCCTTGCTATCAGCAATCTGGATTACCCGTGCATAAGCTACTATGACACGACCCATACTGATCTGAAATATGCGGAATGGAATGGAGACGTCTGGACGTTAAAAACCGTTGATAGCGATCAGCAGGTCGGACAGGTACACTTCACTTGCACTCACACCTTTCGGAAACCCAGGCATAAGTTATTACGATTTTACAAATGGTGACTTGAAGTATGCAGCTTGGAATGGCAGCAGACTGGATAAACACGAGGGTGAATACCGGAGGAAATGTCGGGACATATACATCCCTCGTGATTGACAGTTACGGGTACCGAGAATTCACTTCTACGATGTGACGAATGCAGATCTGAAGTATGCAGCTTGGAATGGGACGCTGTGGACGACAGACACTCCTGATAACGTTGGATTAACGGGATATTACTCGACACTCCGGCTCGACATGGATAATTATCCTCAAATAAGCTATTATGACGTTTCAAATGGCGATTTGAAATTATCCCGCGTGTATCATCCACTAATTTCAGGGTTTTCAGGAACACCAAGAGAGGGCACGGGTCCGCTTCAGCGTTCAATTTACCGACATGACCACAGGTTTACCTACAGGCTGGACATGGTATTTCGGCGATGGTGAAACATCAACGCTGAAAAATCCAGTTCATACATATTCTACTGCGGGAAAATACACGGTATATCTCACTGCGATTAATGAAAGAGGGAGCAATACAACCTCTAGACTCGAATATATCAGCGTAAACTCTTCTTTACCGAGTCCAATCGCTTCATTTACTAAAACACAGGTGAATGGAGTTGCCCCGATGGAGGTGTCATTCAAAGACACTTCGACAGGAATACCTACATCCTGGATTTGGTTTTTCGGCGATGGTGAGACCTCAACCGATCAAAACCCATCGCACATTTACCAGACAGACGGGACGTATACGGTTTATCTTGTTGTCACAAACTCAGGTGGAAGCAATACCACCGGACAAAACGGCGTTATTAAAGTTCAATCCTCCGGACTAACGCCGGTCGTTAATTTCACCGGATCGCCATTGTCTGGTACGGTTCCGTTAGCAGTCAAATTTATGGATGAATCTTCGAATTCACCAACAAACTGGACGTGGTACTTGGAGATGGCGGATCTTCATCGGAACAAAATCCAGACTATATGTATGGATCACCAGGAAAATACACGGTATATCTTACGAGCTCAAACCTTGCGGGAAGTTCAACAGGAGCAAGAAAGAATTACATAACAGTATCTTCCGAAAACCGGGAGAACTCCAACCTTGGATTCATTCGGAGGTTCCAATATTGATAACAGCGATAACGGACCTGAATTTCCGAAAAAAGACGATCTGGGCTTCTTCGTTGATTCCTCTTACCTCGAAAAGCACAAAATCCTGCCAGAAGAGGTCAGAATGATGAGTTTGCCGGGATTGGATGGGTAGAAATCCCAACGAGATACACGGGTTCAGCGGGAAACAGGTTCTATTTTATTTCAGATTGTGACCAGTACTCAATTCTGGCAATTGGTAACTCGAAAGATGGGATACGCGGGTTACCCTCAATTGGATACCAAACCGTAAAATCTGAAACACACACTTCCAGAACTAATTCAGCAGCGATTAATGAGATCCCAAATCAAAAGATACCTGAACAAGTAGACCCACAGAATGACAACTCAATTGTCCAAAGTACTTCAAAATCCTGAGGCAACCGCAAAAGAATTATCCGTTTTTTCTATCCCGATCTTTTCTCTTTTTGTAACTCTGATTATAGGAGCGGTCCTAATCGTAACTCCTTTGTATATTCGAAGGTGGTGGATTCGTCGCCAAAATCCTTCATTATTCAGAAAGTTTGACTAAAAACCTCAAATGAAAGTTTGGTTGTTTGGCAGATCAGGTTCTCACAGTTTTTCAAACCAAACATTGACTAAAAATAAACTCAAAGTTCACAAAATTTCCCCTTTGCCTTGCACATAAATAAGTAATCCTACCTCCCATCCACCAGTAAGAGCGCATTCATGCCCTTTTCCAGAATCGAAGGCCTGTCAGAAAAGATCCTCGTACCAAAGGATCTCATTGCCTACCAGGATCGTGCGGTGGTAAGCAGGATGCTTGTGTTCAAAAAGACTGGGACGATTACGCTTTTTGCTTTTGATGCCGGTGAGGGACTCTCCGAACATACCGCTCCCTTCGATGCGATCGCGTTCATCATCGATGGTGAAGTCGAGATTTCGATTGACAAAACCGACTTCTATCTCAACGAAGGCCAGATGATCGTCATGCCGGAAGGGAAACCTCACGCCCTGTATGCGAAGTCCCGGTTCAAGATGATGCTGACGATGATCCACGAATAAAAAGAGATTTTTGCCGGGTTTTTAATGGATTTATCCAAAAAATATTTTGTCGATTTTTCCGATTTTCATTCGTTTATGATTTTGACGTGAATTACTGCTTTTTTTACATAGAGTACGACGTATTTGTCTTCAGGCACCCGGCCAAATCACCGAGCACCGGTAAAATATCGCAGTCCCTTCCATACCGCCGGGCCATCAGCTCCGCGAGGCTCCCCTTCGAAATCCTCTCGGAAATTACCGGCAGGTACAACCGTTCCTCGTCAGTTGCGTGATTCCACGCCTCATTATAGAGCGAAGTGAGTTCAGGTTTCATCCGGGAAGTCCCCCCAAGAATCGCCTGCTCGGTGATCTCCAGCAGCGCTTCCTGCTCCTGGGGAACCGGGAGCGTCGGGCACCTGAGCAATGCCCGGACGAATGCGCAGACCGCCATGTCGGAATGGATGGATTCCTGCTCGTCAAGTGCCTTGATTTCAAGACAATGGCGGGAGAACCGCATGATGATGCCGCCCGAGTTCACCCACTCCTCGCACAGGATATCCGCACCCCGGTCACGCAACTCGCTGAAGATCTCGTCCTGCTCCTTCCGGTAATCGTCGACTGACCTGATCCTTTCGGGAATAATCCGGTTGCAGATGAGGGGGATCTCCTTCTGGTTCTCGCGGTACATGATGAGCCGGTTATCCAGCGAGCCGGTCATACGTCCCTCCACCATGGGTGACGATGAGGTCACTGCGATGAGGTACGGCAAGATAGTGCGGAGCCTGTTGAACATCATCACCTGTTCACGCTCACCCGCATACGACAGGTTGATCTGGAGCGCCTGGATGTTCAGCCACCCATGCTGGCGGATGTCAAAAAGGCGGTCATAGGCAGCATAGTATTCACCCTCGTCATGGTCCCACACAGCAGTCTGGTCAAGCGTCAGGGTCGGGTGCATCCCGAGGCCGAGGAGAGTATACTGGTCCCGGAAAATATTATAGAACTTCCGGATACCGTTCACTAGATTGCCTTCGAGGCTCGTCAGCTCGTTTGCAGGTCGCCGTGGTATGAATTCAAGGACATGTTTCTGGAGTTCCTTCCCCAGTTTCACATCGCCGAACAGGATCTCGCTCTCGATCCTCCCGCAGATCGTTTTGAGGATCTTATCGGAAACAGGCAAAGGGTTGAACTTCGCATCATTGATCGAGAATTCGTGCTCCGTTCCAATCGTCATAGAATGCTGTCGCCCCGGCGTGAAATCTCTGCTATTTTTTCCGTATCCGGCTCATCGATCCGGCAGACCGCTGCCAGCTCTTCATCCGGGAGGTTATTGACGAGGTGTGCGATGCTCTTTGCCGCCGCAGCGTATTGCTGGTCGTATGCAGCCGGGACTTCTTTTAAAAGCCGGACCATGGGGCAGATAGCTTCGTATTTCAGAAAAATTTCTATAACATCATCTTTGACGTCGAACGTGAAGGGGCCAGCCCGGCAGGTCTCGGGCTTGCAGGAATGGATTGAACATTTTCCGTTTACGAGGAGAATACACTCCCCGTTCTTTTTTGTTTTCAGCCGGGTGTACCCTTCAGATTCAAACATTTCCTCCGGGACCCCGGCTTTTGTCAGCCGGTCGTAACAGGATGGCGAGATGGGGGGGTGGGCGTCGTGGCAACAGTGACCATCGCAGCGCATACAGATAGTTTCAGCTGATAATATCCAGTCTTCCATAAAAAAAATCACATCCCAAAAAGATGGGTCACAATCTGGTCGAAGACCCGGGGATAGCAATCGTCTTCCCCGCTCTCGATCGAAGGGTTATCATTGACTTCAATAACATATGCGTCGCCGTTCGTATTTTTGATATCCACGCCATAGAGACCGTTACCGATCGCTTTTGCAGCTTCAATACCAAGCCGGGTTACGTTAGGTGGCACGGATTCCGGGGAGACGCTCTCCACGCCGCAGTACACGATATGGCCATTGACCGATGCCTGGATCTTGAACGTTACGGAGGGGATAGTATACTTGCAGGCATAGAGGAGCTTGCCTCCGAGAACCCCCACGCGCCAGTCGTACCTGCTCTCAATATATTGCTGGACCACGATCCAGTCCGAGAGCTTGATGAATCTCCTCGCAACCCGGAAGAAGTCGGCGATTGTATTCACCTTCTCCACCCGGAGCGAGAATGATGTTGACGGTTCCTTGACGATGAGGGGCGACCCGAGTTCATCAAAGAGTTTTGTCACCCGCTCAACCGTGAGCTCATTCTTGTCGAGGAACTCTGTTTTCGGGAGGGATACACCGTTCCGGATCAGGTGCTTGTACATGTTGATCTTGTCCGAGCATATCTGGATTGAGTCCGGGTCGTCTATAACCGGTATGCCATGGAACTTTGCTATCCGGGCGGCAACATACGTAACATTCATGGGGTCGGTCCGTGCCCGGATAAAGAGGGCATCCATTTTGGGGATCTTGTGGATATCGACCGGAAAGATGAAGTCGACCCCGTGGCCCATGCTCTCGGCCACGTCCCGGCACCGGATCAGGGCATTCAGCTGCTCTGAATTTGAGAGCGTTTTCCGGTCGACAAAGATGCCGAGCCTGCTCATAGGAACTCCTGGTGAGCGATGTAGGCTGAAAGCAAAGCACGATCTGCATCGGTCAGCTGGGAGTACCGCATCGGGGAAAGGGACGATAGCTCGTAACCGGTTCCCGGTCCGGACCATGATCATCCTTACAAGCGGCATGGAGAATGTCTCATAGATCTTTTCTGCGATGGGTGCGACAACGCTGCAGGCCTCGTTAGTCTTCCCAAAGATCGCCGGGCAGGAATGGATCGTGGAGTCCTCGCGGATCCTCTGGTAACAGAACGGATACTTGCCCTTGTTCGTCACGTGCTTTATGACCTCTTTTGCGTGCCCGGCATCGCTGACCGCGAAAAAATCCGAGGTCGTGGCAAAATAATTGAGGCCATAGATGATGGAAGGGAGCGGGACATACGCCTGCGAAATCTCCCATTCACATACGGGGATACCGGCGAGTTTGGCCCGCTCGAGACAGATTGGAACGACGTAGGCATCAAGAATGTCAGTGCTTGAAGGCCGGACTTTTTTTCCTTCCAGTTCGTGGTTCAGGATCGTGTAGTACGGCTCGGTCTTGTAAAAATAGCTCTCGCTGATGACGTGGAGGGTGTCGCCCCGCTTAACCGTGAAGAGGGAATCCTTCACAAGCCCGGGGTCCCGTCTCCCGTTTATCCTCCCGCCGTTTTTTTTCGTGGATTCACTCGGGAGCGCCGGAATAATGCGGGATTGTGGGAGGGGAAATGGCACGGGCATCGATGGCCGAAGGTGTGCCGGATGGTCACCGGGTGCCGGTTTTGCCGGCTGCGCAGAATCGGGGATTCCGTCACCCGTCATGGGATCAGTCCGCCGTCCGGTTTCCGGGCACTCCATGCAAACCCGGTAAGAGCTGGCAATGGAGAGCCAGCAGTCCTCCGGCCCCAGGATATGGCACAGGTTGCTGTCTGCCCGATGCAATATTCCCGTGCCTTCTCCTTCAGAGTCCGGCACGCTTTTTCAAAACAGGGATGATGCACCCGACTATGGGCCTCATCATCGTCATCACTGGTGGTACATTCGTCCATATGGAACACGAATCCAACCGGATTATTGGATTTTTGTTGATAGCTGATTCTGTTCGGATCTTTAAAGGGTTTTCTACCGGGCTGTAAAAAATAACCGGGGTGCATACTATCGGAGTGCACGGCTTTCCAAAGAAAGTCATCCGTCAGGATGCAAGATCAAAGGGGAAATTTAACCGGAATGTTGTCCCGCTTCGACCATAATTTGATATTTTCCTATAACCATGAGTAATAGACAATGCATATTCCAATTCCTGAGGAGCTCCGTTCGCGCCGGGAGGCGCTTGGCCTTAAACAGACAGAGCTGGCCAAACGTGCAGGAATCAGCCAGTCCATGGTTGCAAGAATAGAGGCAGGGAACGTGGATCCCCGCGTAAGTACCCTGAACAAGATTATTGCGGTCCTGAACAGTGCAGAGCCAAAGACGATAAAAGCGGCACAGATCATGCATACGCACGGTTCCTCGCAGTCGAGCCCCGGACCGATTACCCGGGCCGTGGAAATAATCGAGAAACATAATATCTCACAACTGCCGGTGATTGAGAACGGTGTTGCGGTAGGATGTATATCCGAGACCGTCATTGTAAAAGCGATCGAACAGCAGAGATTGCACAAGACCCAGGCGTTTACGGTCCATAACTTCATGGAGCCCGGGTTTCCCACGGTTCCTCCCGACATGGACGTGCAGACCGTGATCAACATCCTCCAACAGAACCACGGAGTTCTTGTCGTCGAGGGAAAAACGGTGCTGGGTGTAATAACCAAACATGACCTGATCTCCCTCATCGTATGATGGTATGAACACCCGGAACGCTTGGTGCATTTCCGGATATCTTTTAAATTTAAATGAAGGGTCACTTCGTGGTAAGTCCGGGGGAACCCATTTTGCACGAACAAAAAATAGATTTCTGGTCAGCAATTCTCAGGCAAAATGGATTAAAAGAAATATTTAAATAATTTTTCGCACCAAGGAGTCGATCGTGGAACACAGGGAAAAGAAACTCGGGGAAAAAGCTGAAGAATCCCACGAATTGAAGGACACGATGGTCGTAATAGTGGGAATCGTATTATTTTTGATTGTTGTCGGGATCTGGTACGTGGTAATAAGGTGAGGCCCTGACCCGAAGATACTGTTACAATTGAGACACAAGATCGCGGAGCACTGCTCCCGGTTCTTTTGATTTTACAACGCTCGACGCAAGGAGCACGCCATCGGTGCCGAGTTCAACGGCAATCTTCACGCATTCCCCGGACTGTATACCGGCTCCCGTCAGGACTTTTACTTTGGGATCGACAGCACGTACAGCCGCGACAGAGCGTTTGATAATTTCCGGGTTTGCCTTCGATACGGATACCCCACTACCGATGAGTTCCGGCGGTTCGATCGCGACATACTCCGGCCCCAGTGCCGCCGCGGCAGCGCTGGTCTTCTCGTTGTTGGTACAGACAACCGCAACAAGATTCAGCACCTGCAACGCTCTCACGGAGGCATCGATACCGGCAAGGGTGAGACCGGCATTCTGAATGGTTGACCAGCGACCCTTCAGCCCCTGCCGATTTGAGCGCGTCTGCCGAGATCGTGCCCGTATGCAGCTTCCCGGTTCAGATCCGTCAACATGTTGTGCATAGACCGGGATCATGAAGTGGTGGCTGATAGGGTGGAGGTCGATATATGACGGTGCAATCCCGATCGTTACTCCGCTTTCGTGCGCAACGATCTGGGCTGCATTTGCGATCATGTGGGCACGGTTGCCCATCCCTTCTTTGTACGTTTTCAGGTTGATCAGGATAAATGGGGAAGGCATAATGTGGACTCCTGTATGGCCGGATTCAGGTTATTACACCATTACGGTTCCAGTGTGATAATATTTGCCAACAGGTTTCCGGGAGCTTGTGGTTTTCCCGGTTACTCTTTCAGGCCCCGGATGAAGTGACCTGCTGTGATCCCCCCGAGGGAAATCCGTTTCACATCTCCCTTGAGGCGATCCAGATCGTGGATGTTCATACCGGTTCCTGCAAGGGCTAAACCCATGGCTTCGCGGTATATCCGCGTTATTTCCGCCGCATATTCCGGTGTCCGTCCCCGGGCATCGATCACGAGCTCGTCAACACCCATGCCGGCAAGCGCCGGGAGATGGTCAATGAGACACGTCTCGGCTGCATTGAGAATGTGGGTCCGGCAATCGCTATCGGTGATTACCGGGAACAGGTGCCCGGTACCGTCAAGAATGCCGGAAAAAGTCCTGTCATCACTGCCGGGGGTGTGTGCTCTGCTTCGTTTCCCGGTTCCGGCCAGGCAGTCTTCAGATACCATCATCTCTCCTGATCCCTGGACGATCACGGCAAATCCGGGACGATTCCCGCCGGATTTTGCAGTTTTGATGAACTCCGCGATCTCGTCGCCCGATAATTCCGTCGATAGGGTGAGCTCCCGGAACAAGGGAGAAAGTGCAGCCGCTCCCGCATGATTGAAAGTGTTAAGGCCGGTAGATCCAAAAATCTCTGCATAAGGAACGATATGAAGCAGAAACCGGGCTGTCCCGACGTCGTCAACCATGAAACGGTTGATCCTGCGTTTTGTGCCGTTGTCCGTAAGGTTTCGTACGACTGGGAGAATCGCGGCAAGATATTCATCGCTCACGATCCGCGGGAATTTCCAGGTAAATGATACGCCGGCATCGTGACAGATCCCGGCGACCTCGGTAATCTCTTGTTCGACCCGGTGGAAAAATTCCGCCTCTGCTGATCCGCACCCCCGGGCGAAACCGGGCTCGTAGCAGACCGTGTTGCACCCGGCGAGAACAGAGCTGCGAACGCTGTTGACAGTGTCGGCATAAATGCACAGGTAAGGTGCAGGCTGACCGGTCTTTTCCATTCCGGCCGTTCCCTGGATTTTGCCCGCCGGGTAATCCTGCCATTTCCGCTCAATTTCAGCCACTTCTTCATGTCGGGGCTGGCACGAAGTGACCATCAGTTCCTCTGCCATGAGGAGAAAATCCCGGCGGACTTTATTGAGCGCTGCGACCGGTGCAAAGAGGGTTCCGTCATACTCAAGCACGAGCGAGCGGACCACAAACGGTGTGCCTCCGGTCTTTCCCAGCTGCTCCCGTACCTGGTCGCAGGAGAGCGGCCGGGATTTCGCAGGTGCAAATTTGAGTTCCGGGGCAAACCTGAACCGGATCTTGTCCCCCCTCGACGAACGGAGTGTTCCTTCGAGATACATATTTCCTTCCGGGCTGATTGTTGCTGTGATATCGAGCGGGACCGGGTGCCGGGAGATCACAGTCAGGATGATCGATGGTGCGCCGTGCACGGGCATCGAGTCTCCGTGAAAAGGTTACAAAGACGACCGAGCCGGGCTTCACTGGAGAAGGAACGAGGAACGATACGTATCCCTTTTTGCCGGGACCGGCGCGTTGTTAAGCGAAAATCCCGATTCCCCGGTCTCCGGCCCCGGAGAAGTGATGAGCAAACCGTCGCCAGATTCCGGGACGATCGTTCCCGTGAGTTTCACGGAGACGGTCCGGGTCCTGGCATCGTATTCTGTAACCATACCGATAGGAACCCCGCGGTTATCGGGAGCATCCCTCCCCATGATCCGGTCACCCCGCTCATCGAACAGGTACCCTGCGGTGAACCCCCGGTTAAATGCAAGCAGAAGATCGCTCTCATCAGCAGACTGACGGGGCAAAGGATCCCAAGGCAATAACATCGAGCGCCCGCCGGTAAGTCGAGACGACGATCGCTACGTATTCCGGCGATCTCATCCTTCCCTCGATCTTGAGCGAGACGAGAGGAGACCGGGCAAGCTCATCGAGATGCCCGGTATGTGGAGAGATCCTTTGGGGAAAGGAGATACCGGGCAGGAGATGGATGCTCCTGCAACCGGGCAGGCCTGCCATAGGCATCCACATCTCCGGTGACAAACATGTATAATCGTCGGCAGGGCTGTGCACACATCCCCCGGTTCCCGCTCCGGCCACCGATATACGACGAGAACAGGCACTGGCCGGAGTAGCAGTAGCAGAGGGCTCCGTGAGCAAATACTTCGAGCCCAACATTAACGCCGGCCGTCTGTTCTGCAATTTTCCTGGCTGCTGACAGCGGGAGCTCCCGGCCAGGACCACCCGGGTGAATCCCTGTTCCGCCGCCCACCTGACCCCCTCTGCAGTGTGGATGGTCATCTGAGTAGATGCATGGAGCGGGAGACCCGGAACAATTTCCCGGGCGAGGGCTGCAAGCCCGATATCCTGCACGAGGACTGCATCCACCCCGACAGAATAGAGCCAGATGAGATACGAGACCGCTTCACCCAGCTCGCGGTCATGCATTGCTGTATTAACCGTAACGTAAACCCGGACGCCCCGCCGGTGTGCGTAGTTAACGGCCTGCTCGATCTCGTCTTTGGTAAAATTACCTGCGAACTTTCGCGCACCGAATTTTTTACCGCTCAGGTAGATCGCATCAGCCCCGGCGGCAACCGCAGCCCGGAACGCTTCCGGTGAACCGGCAGGGGCAAGGAGTTCCGGAAGGCTTTTTGGATCGTGTGCAGGTTGAACTGGCGTCATAAGCTTCTCTCACGGGAAAAATAATTTCAGGATTCCTATGCTGGCGAGGATCGTGGCAACCGAAACTGCGAAGTATCCAACCATAATCACGATGAAGGAGCGGGTCCTGTCCCAGCCAAGCACCCATGCTATGGGAGGGCAGGCATAGAACCCGAGAGTCATGACACAGGGGATGAGCCCGTAGATCCCATACTTCGAAATAATCTTCGATTGCCCGGCCCGTTCACTGGCTTTCTTAAGAAATTTTCCGACGCGTGCTGAGTGCATACCGACAAGTATGAAAATATCGAAAAGAAGCATCGTGACACCGGCTGCTATACAGAGGAGGACAAAGAGGACAAAGAAGGGGTTTAGGTCAAGCCCGACGCCGACAGCCGCAGCCCCGTATTCGATGATGAACGTACTGGTCATCAATGCAATCGTCGAGGGGAGGGACAGGCCAAAAAGAAATACGGGAACAAGGGGCAGCGCTATAACGGTAAACCCGAACTTTGCCAGTGCCCAGCCAAGATCCCGGGCGTACAGAGGGAGTTGCAGTGTCTCCATATCAGTGAGACATATTTTGGGCCCCCGAAATATACAGGTATCTTTGAAATTCCAGAACAAGACTTGAGTTTTGATCCTCCAGAACAGGGGCTCTTTTTTTTCGTTGGCCGTTCTGGATCCGGCGGGCACCTTTTTAGAGATTCAGAGATAACAGGATTTACTGTATGAAGATCGTCGCGGCACTCACCGACCCGGGGCTTGCAGACTCAGCACAGCGGCAGGGTGCTGACATGATCGAGCTCCGCCTCGATCTTATCGAAAAGGTTACTCCCGGCATGATCGAACGGTGCCGGAAGGAATGCCGGTTGCCAATAATCGGGACCCTCCGCTCCGCTGCTGAAGGAGGACACTATTTTGGCAACACTGACGAATGGATCCGGTTCGTGAGGCCGTTTGTCCCGTTTGTCGATTATGTCGACGTTGAACAGCGTTACTCTGCCCATGCGGCAGAACTCAAGGCTGCGGGAAAGACGATTATCGCGTCATTCCATACCCCGGAGATGCCGGACCTCCCGACCCTGTTTGCCATCGAACGGGAACTCCGGGCGTATGGGGATATCGTGAAGATCATCGTTACCCCCAAAACCGATGAGGACGTAATCGAACTGATCTCATTCACCCACTCCATAAAGCAGCCCATCTGTACCGGGGTCATGGGCGCAGAATACCGGTATGCCCGGGCTGTTCTCGCCTTATTCGGTTCGGAACTCGTGTACTGTCATGTCGGGACGACGACTGCCACGGGACAGTATTCTGTGGAGGAATTTACCGGCCTGATGAGACTGCTCGGGAAATAGCGTCGTGAAGAATTTTATCAGATTTTTAAAGAACTTTCTCTTTATTCATGGATTTTTTTAAGAGGGTGATGTGTTTTCCTGCCTGCTGTCTCCCGGGCACAAACCATTAATACGACCGATGGCGATGTGCGGGTATATGTGCCTGTCTTTCAGGCAGACTGAATTTATTTGGAGGAAGCGTGAATCCCATGGAAAAAACCTATCCTTATGGCAAAGGTGACGGGACCGTAAAATGGGTCTCGACCCAGTGGCTCGGAGAACACCTGAACGACAAAGACCTGATGATCCTTGACTGCCAGCCCAATATCCACGAGTACATCCAGGACCATATTCCCGGCGCCGTGTACTGGCATGAGGGCCTCTTCCGCATTCACGAAGGAGCAATACCGACACGGTGGATCCCCCCCGAGGCTGCCCAGATCCTTTTCAGGACTCTTGGCCTTGATAAGGACAAGCCAATCGTTGTCTATTCGAGCAGCGGTCCGCTGAGCACGTGTGCAACCTTCATCGGCGACGGCCTGGAGCAGACCATGGTCGCATATACCCTCGTACGGTACGGCCACAAAAATGTATACGTGCTCGATGGCGGGTGGGAAAAATGGAAAGAGGAGAAACGCCCGCTGACCCGCGAGTATGGTGTTACGAAACCGTCATCGTTCGTCGTCAAACTGCAGCCCGACTATTATGTCAGTTATGAAGATGTTAAAACAATGAAGGACAAGCCGGACGTCGTCCTTCTTGACGCCCGCCCCCCGGCTTTCTACGAAGGACAGGGTCCGTGGATTAAACCCGGGCATATCCCCGGAGCAGTCAGTCTTCCCTGGAAGACCCTCATGGATGACAAGAACAAGAAATTCTTAAAACCGGAAGATCAGCTGATGGCGATGGTAAAATCGGTGGGAGCGACACCAGATAAGACAATCATCTGTTCATGCGGTACCGGCCGAGAGGCTACGAACGAATTCATTCTCTTCAAGTGGTATCTCGGGTATCCAAAAGTGAAGATCTTTGAAGGGTCGTTCACCGAGTGGGTGTCCCACAAGGAAAACCCGGTGGTCACCGGAAAGACCCCCCGGTAACCTTTTATAATTTTTTTTCTATCCGTTATTATCTACTGCAGCCAACCCCGGGGTGGATCGTATGCAATTTTTGAAGATATTTATAGGGAGAACTTCTTTAATTACCTGAATCCTGTCAGGACACGTGTCATGTAAGGGGGAGGCCGCGTTTGAAATTCGATTCTCCTCTCTCCCCACAGGTCATGAAAAAAGATCTGGTTCAGGTCCATATTCCTAAACAATTCTTTTAACCAATGCCAACTTACAGTATAAGGCGGGCTGGTAGATCAGTGGTAGATCGCTTCCTTGGCATGGAAGAGGCCGCGGGTTCAATTCCCGCCCAGTCCATCCGCATTTCTGAAATATTTCATACCCGATAGAATTCCAGAATCCTGTTGTATCCGTGAATCCTATGGTGACTCCATACGAGTCGTGAATACTAACCACTCATTTTCCCCGGGGGCTACAATGATGCCACGGGTATTGACTGCCTCGTTTATCTTCCGTGGTCTGCCACGCTTCCCTAAAATCAACAGACGTATGACAATCTTTTTTGCCCGGGTGGCACGATACACTAGAAAAACCCGGTAACCCGCCATGGCTGTCCTCCCCGTCCTCGACATAACCGAACCGGTCCGGCGTAATCGCATCATTATCTTCTCAATATCTGCGGTTCTCACGTTCGTCGCAAATGTTTACGGCCTTTTCTTTGGGATCACGGTCGTTTTTTCCCACCTCCTGTACTTCCCGATCATCCTCGCCGGTTACTGGTTTCCCCGGCGCGGAATACTGTTCGCCGCATGCATTGCCGCAGTCTATGGCATCACCGCATTTCTTCTCTCCGCTGAAGATTTACTGACAACAACCGCGATAATTTCCCGCTGTGCGATCTTTCTTGTAATCGGGACGGTCGTATCGCTCATATCATTGCGGCTCCACGAGTCTGAACGACAACTCCACGATATTATCGAGTTCCTGCCGGACCCCACCTTTGCAGTCGACCCTGCCGGGAGGGTGATCGCGTGGAACAAGGCTATCGAGGAGATGACCGGTATTAAAAAGTCCGATATGCTCGGGCGCGGGAATTACGAATATGCTCTCCCGTTCTACGGGAAGAGGGAACCGATCCTCGTTGACCGGATCCTGAATGAGCATACGGGACCCGAGACGAAATACCTGAATGCGGGAAAGGAATCCGGCAGGCTTGTAGCCGATGTATTCATACCACATTTCCGTGACGGCAGAGGTGCACACCTCCGGCTCGCGGCTTCGGCTCTTTTCGATTCCGGGGGCAGGACAGTCGGGGCAATAGAATCGATACGGGACGTGACCGACCAGTTCATCACGGATGCAGCACTTCAGAACACCAGCACCCGGCTCACGGTGCTTGCCGGGATCATCCGGAATGATATCGGGAAAAAACTGTCAGTCCTGTACCAAACCCTGTCGGCCGGGTCTTCCTACCCGGCAGATTCGGGGTTCAATAAATGGGTTTCGACGATTCGGGAATCCGCTGACGGAATCCGGCAACAGATCGAGATCTCGGGTGCCTTCCGGGATATCGGGACAACACCGCCCGGGTGGTTACCGGTCCAGGAAGCTGTAACCCGGGCTGCAGTTCGTGCCGGTTTTGAAAGCGTCTCTTTCCGTGCATGGACCGAGCGTCTTGAAGTGTTCTCCGATACCCATATTCCGACAGCATTCTACCACCTCTTCGAGCGATCCGTGAGCGCCTCAACAGGTGCAACGCGGGTCGTGGTTACCTACCAGATCAGGAAAACGGGCTGTGCGATAATTGTCGAAGATGACGGGTCAGGTTATGCAGAACCGGTGAAGGAGGTTTTGTTCAGGAAACGTGACGATATCTTTGGCTGTGGACTTTTTCTCACCAAAGAGATTCTTGCCATAACCTCCATGTCCATACAGGAAACGGGAGTCCCGGGCAGGGGCGCACGGTTCGAGATTCTCGTTCCCCCGGAAGAATACCGGATCTCCCTGGGCGGAACGATGAGGACGTCGGGAGAGGATCGCGGGGGAATTACCAGAACCTATGAGGTGGACATCACACGTGAAGCCGCCGGAAAACCGCAGGCAAGGGAACTGACAGCAGGCGAATTTTCTCTGGCTGATGGCGTATGGGTTGAATACCACGATACAACCGGGGATCCGGGACGAGACCGGATATTTGCCGTTTTTGTATCGGGTGCGATAGTCTCCCTCGCCCGCTGCCGGCGGCACCCGGACGGGATCGAAGTCGATGGTGTGTTTACGCGGGAATCGTTCCGTCACAAAGGCTACTCCCTCACGGTCATGGAAGCCCTCGCAGATGCCTGCCACAATGATGAACTCTTTATGTATGCGGTCAGGGAGCTCGTCGGATTTTACGCAAAGGTTGGTTTTTTACCCATTCCGGAACACGAACTGCCCGGTTCAGTCAGGGAGAGATACCGGTGGGCAAAGGGAAACATGGAGGGAGTCGACGTCCAGCCTATGCATCGTCCAGGGGGATGGTAAGAACCAGAAAAAGTACCTTCCCCGGGTTTTAAGGAATCGAGAGGAGCGATGCAGGAAATCCCAAGGGTAGACGTATATTGTCCCCGGGAAGAAATCTTCATGGCGGGTGCCATGACAGGAAACCACGAGACTGCTGGATGTGATCATACACCATCAGCCATATCCCTCGGGTAATTTGCCTGGGGAAATGAAGGAATGGCTGGGGGAAAACTGTTTTAACCTTCCTCGCGCCATAGCCATTATCTGGAGAATCCATGCGTATCCGCGACCTGATCCTACCCGAAGACCGGGTATTTTTTACCCTCTTCAAAGAGATGGCAGAACAGATCATAGAAGCTTCAGCAACATTGAACGAGATCACGCATGAGCTTCCGGGGGGCATCGAAAAAGCCCACCGGGTCCGTCAGATTGAGCACCACGGTGACGAAATCACCCGGAAAATCTACGAACAGCTCAACGAGTCCCTCATAACTCCCCTTGAACCCGATGAGATCTCGCGGCTCGCCCCGGTACTCGATGACGTTCTTGACCGGATCGACTGGGTTACCCACCAGCTCGCTAACTACGGGATACCCGAATCCAACGACGTACTCAAGGAATATTCCTATCTTATAACCATGGCAGCGGGAGAGATTGACCATGCCGTATCCGATCTCTCAAAACTGACGAAGGCCGAAGACGTCAAGGCTCACGCCATTGAAATAAACCGGCTCTATAATCTCTCGACCGAACTTCTCTCCCGTGCGGTCATTGAACTCTTCAGGAACAAGGACCTCCTGATGATCATCAAGCTTAAAGACATCTATGAGGGGATGGCAAAGGTCATGGTGGCGTGCAACGACGTGGGTCATGCCTTGAGCGATATCGCAATGGCACACGCATGACCGGTCTCGAACCCCTCATTATATTCGGCGTGCTATTAGCTCTCGCACTCAATTTTGTCAATGGCCTCAACGATGCATCGCATTCCATAGCAACCGTTGTTGCAACAAAAGCCCTGTCCCCAGGAAGAGCCGTCCTCTTCACGGCGCTTGGTAACATGATCGGGCCGTACCTTTTTACAACGGCCGTTGCGGCAACGATCGGTACCGCAATTGTCAGCAGGGATGCCCTGACCCCGCTTTCCATCGTTGTCGCCATGGGAGCCGCAATTATTCTGGTCTTTGTCGCTACCCGGGCAGGTATCCCCCTTTCGAGCAGCCACGCGATGGTCGGTGGCCTCCTCGGCGCTGGAGTGGGCGCTTTTGGCCTCGCAGCGATCATCCTTCCCCCGTCCGGGATGATTGTCGAATCCGCTACCTTCGGACTGATCGGGGCATTCGGGGGTATGGTCATCTTCGGCCTCATTGCATCAGCCCTGAAGGAGGATGTCAGGCTTGCTGTCCTGCTCGGAGCAGTCTGCGGTGCAGCAGTCGTGATTCCGTTTGTGATGATCACCGGCGTCCTGAAGTTGTCGGGTCTTCTTGCGATCGTCCTTTTCATCATCATCTCCCCCATCATCGGCATGCTCGGTGCATTCATCTTCGACGTCATTGTCTCCCAGCTCTTCAAGCACTCGCGTCAGAACCGGATGAAACGAATCTTCCAGCCACTCCATGTCGTTGCCTGTCTTGTCCAGGCAACAGCCCATGGCGCAAACGACGGCCAGCATGCCGTGGGGGTGATTACTGCACTCCTCCTCTCCGCAGGCATCCTGTCCGTGTTTGAGGTCCCTGCATGGGTTATCCTCACTTCCGCAATAGCGATTGGTCTTGGCACCTGTTTTGGAGGCTGGCAGGTCGTTGACAAAATGGCAAAAGAGATCACGAAGATCCGGCCGTACCAGGGGTTTTGCGCCGCGACGGCCAGCAGCGGGATCCTCGTCATGGTCACCTCGTTTGGTGTCCCGGTCTCCTCGACCCATGCTATCAACGGCGCCATAGTCGGGGTCGGCGCAACGCGGGGAAAGGACGCTGTTCACTGGCAGGTCGTGCGGGAAATGATGCTTGCATGGATCATAACGATCCCCCTTGCATTCACGGTCGCATTCGGAGGGTTCTTTATCGTCTCTTCACTCCTGTCGCTCCTGTAGAAGCAGCTATTTCGCTATATTTTTCACCTGTCCGGTATACTGTTACCCAAGGTTTGTTATGGGTCTCCGTGAGTTGTTGATTCCGCAGGATAAGATTTTTTTTGACCTGTTTGAAAAGCAGGCAGGTGTGGTAAAAGAAGCAGCATGGCAGCTCGTCGCTCTTACCGAGGATTTTACGAACGTCAAGGAAAAGCGGCATGCGATCGAGTTGCTTGAGCACAAGGGCGACATGATCACCCATGATATCTACGATCAGCTGAACCGGACCTTCATAACCCCGCTCGACCCCGAGGAAATCTCCCGGCTTGCGTCTTCAATGGATGATGTCCTCGATTACATCGATGGCGCGACCGAGAAGATGTACTATTACGGGATCGAATCGAGCGATTCGCACATGGTTGAACTCGCAAAACTCATCCACATGTCCACGGTCGAGATCGAGGGTGCAGTCAAGGGTATCCGTTCGATCAAGGACCCCCGGTATGTCGAGGAGCGCTGCATCGAAGTGAACCGGCTCGAGAATCTTGCCGATGATGTCCTTGCCCATGCGGTGACGGACCTCTTCAGGACAACCGACGCAATTGCGATAATCAAGCTCAAGGACATCTACGAGCATCTCGAGACTGCAACCGACTATTGCGAAGATGTAGCAAACGTCCTCTCGGATATTGCGATACGCCATTCATGAATTCTAACCTGAACGAGGACTAAATGATAACTGCATCAATTGAACTTATTTTCGCGATTATCGCCATTGCGCTCATCTTTGATTTTACCAATGGGTTCCATGACTCTGCGAATTCGATCTCGACCGTCGTCTCGACCAAGGTCCTTTCGCCCCGGAACGCAGTAATCTTCGCAGCGTTTTTCAATTTTGCCGCAGCATTCGGGTTCGGGGTCGCTGTTGCAAATACTATCAGCAACATCATCCAGCTTAACTATGTGGATGCAGCGGTCATCCCGTATATCATCCTCGGGGCCCTCACCGGGGCAATCACGTGGAACCTCATTACATGGTTCTTTGGCCTTCCCACCTCATCCTCCCACGCACTTATTGGCGGACTTGCCGGGGCTGGTATCTCGGCCGCCGGTTTTGCGGCGATAAAATGGTCAACGGTCGAGCTCGTCGCCACGTTCATGATCGTGTCGCCCCTCATTGGCCTTGTCATAGGGTTCTTCTTCATGGCGCTCGTCCTCAATCTCACGAAAAAAGCCAACAAGCCGACCGCCGAAGGTTATTTCAAGCGCCTCCAGCTCTGCTCTGCTGCTGCCTACAGTTTCAGCCACGGGACGAACGATGCCCAGAAAACGATCGGCATTATCATACCCCTTCTGTTTTCTATCGGATATTTCGGAGCTGGCGCTAACGCGACCAATCTTCCGGTACCGCTCTGGGTTATCCTTATCTCGTACGTAACGATTGCACTCGGAACCCTTGCCGGCGGATGGCGCATCGTGAAAACCATGGGCTACAAGATAACAAAACTCCGTCCGGTCCACGGGTTTGCCGCTGAGACAGCGGGTGCCGCCACTATCCTCGGTGCGTCAATTGCAGGTATCCCGGTAAGCACAACGCATGTCATCTGTTCATCGATTATGGGCGTTGGATCGACGATGGGGATCAGCACGGTAAAATGGGGGGTCGCGCGGAGGATCATGATCGCATGGATCCTTACAATCCCGGTCAGCGCCTTTATTGGGTTTGTCGCTTTTATGGGTATCCGGATGGTAATCGGGTACTAAAAAATCGGCATTTTTAATTTTTGTGCTCTGGAGAAAAACATAAAAAATCACTGACGCTCCTGGGGCTTCGCACCTAGCCGCTACGGCGTCCCCCAATTGCGATGACGATATATTACCTGCGATCTGACAAGTCCATCGCAATACGTCAGTTCTCAAGAGGGAGATTGGTGCTCAAGGAGGGGCGGCGTCTACGTGAAAAAAAGAATTCTATAAGCAATTTTGTAAAATCTCATAAATCCCGCAAGCTTTGAAGTATTACTAGGCATCCAAAATAGGATAAAAAAGGGATAGGGATTAGCGGATCCTCGTAAAGGACGCTTCACCTCATCATCGGGGGCTGTCGCGATGATGGGCGGGTCACTCCGGAACGGGACTTCTCCTCCGGTTGCATCCGGGCGCCGGTCTTTTCAACGGTTCCGAGGAAGTCCAGGAGGGCGTGGTTCAGCTGCTCTGCGTGGGTCCAGCTGAGTCCGTGAGGAGCCCCTTCGATCACGACAAGCTTGCTCCCCTTGATCATCTCATTCATGCGTTTACCGGTGAGAGACAACGGACAGATCCTGTCCGCATCCCCATGGACGATAAGCACAGGAATATCGATCCGGGCAAGGTCTTTCCTGAAGTCGGTGAGCCATGACGAGACACAATCATGAGTGCCTTTTGGCGAAGCCATCGCACCGACAGACCAGCTGAGCTGGATCCGCCTGGTCGCTGATGAGTTTGTCTTTCAGGACGTCAAGATTGTAGAATGTCTGGAAGAAACCTGTGAGGAACGCCGGCCGGTCTGCGATGATTGCCTGCTGGAATCCTTCAAAGAGGCTGCGGTCGACACCCATCGGGTTATCGGGAGCCTTCAGAAGATACGGGGGGATTGCCGAGACAAAGACTGCCCTGCTGACCCGGTCCGACCCGAAAACGCCGAGATACCGCGCCACTTCGCCGCCACCCATGGAGAAGCCGACGAGCGTTGCGTCCCGGAGATCAAGCTTTGTCATGAGAGTCCGAAGGTCTGCGGTGAAAGTATCGTAATTATATCCGGATGCCGGTTTGCTGGAATTCCCAAATCCCCTGCGATCATACGTGACGACCCGGTATCCGGCATTGATCAGGGGCTGGACCTGTTTCTCCCACGAGGCACCACTCAATGGAAAACCGTGGATCAGGACGACCGGTTTACCAGTGCCATGGTCTTCATAATAGAGATCAATGTTTCCCGAGTTCTCTTTACCGACTGTAATGTAAGGCATTTTTTAAAACCTCCTGATAGTTGATGAACTCCCCAATCCTCAGGAAATAATAAATAATTTTGGGTGATAGGGAAATTTTCTGCTAAAATTTGCCTGCACCGGGAGATTGTCAGGCAGGAACGATTTTCCAGATTTCTCCTGACATCCCCTGGGGATCCGGTCCAAGGCTCCTGCTGACAACCACATAGAGTTCATGATCCGGACCCGCACTGATCGCCCTGACAAAAGCATTGATCCTGCCATCCGGGGTTCTGGCAACAGATATCTCCCGGATTGTCCACATCTTGTTTTGTCCGGGGATGAGATCTGCAGAACGTTCCGGGAGCGAACCTACGTCGAAACCGGCTGGGGGTGTCGCGACAAGGAGTGTCCCGTCACCCGCGGGACCAAATCCCTGGCTCCACGTGCCGAAGACGTATCTTCCCTGCCAGCCGTTCAGTGCTGTTCCGCGATACACAGCTCCGCCGATTACGGTGTTGCCGACATCATGCCCGAGTTCAGTTACCGGGCCGATGAGGGGTTCGCCGCGGAGCCCCTTTACCGGGCAGGGACCTGCCGGCGGATTGGTATCGCTCCCCGGATCGAAGCAGTGCGTCCCTTCCCGGATGTTCCAGCCATAGTCCCCGCCCCTGAGTACGATGTAGACCGATTCGAAGAGTGCCTGACCGGCGTTTGCGACAAACAGGTGATGGGAATCACCGGTATCGAACGATGCATATGCAGGGTTCCTGAACCCGTACGCAAAGATCTCCGGAAGGGCACCCGAATTGCCGACAAACGGGTTGTCAGCCGGGATGCTGTAGGCTTTTCCCGCTGAAGAATTGTTCACGTCAATCCTGATGATCTTCCCAAGGAGCGTAGTGAGATCCTGGGCATTGCCGGTACCTGGTGTATGACCCATGCCGACATCATCCGCATTTCCCCCATCGCCGAGCGGAAGGTAGATGTACCCATCATCCGGCCCAAAGAGGATCGTTCCTCCGTTGTGGTTCTCGTAGGGTTTATCCACAGCGAGAAGGATTTTTTCAGTGGCAGCATCCACGGTGTCGGGGTTCGATGCCGATACATGGAATTCGGAGAGGTGGTTTGTACACGACCAGCCTTCAGGACCGCCGGAACGAAGCGGGGCACTGTAGTAGGCGAACAGCCGGCCATTGTCCCTGAATGCGGGGTGAAACGCAATGGAGAGGAGCCCCCGCTCATCGTAGGATCCCGCAAGAGGCACCATCCGATCCCGTATATCGAGGAACGGGACCGGGTTTACGGTTCCATCCGGACCGATGATCCTGACCACTCCAGTCTGGTCGACAACAAACATCCTCCCTGAGGAATCGTCAGCACCGGTTATCATCATCGGAGCACTGAACCCTTTTGCAACGAGGCTGAGGGCGGCGGGTTGTTTTTCCGGCTGGAGTGGAGTGTGCGAAGCAGAATTCACAAACGTTGCAGCAAGCTCCGAGTTCTGGTTGGTCAGATCAGAGCCTGGTGTTGCCGGATTTTGCAGATTGCCCGATAAAGGGATGGAAATCCCCCCGGGGGTAACCTGACGATCTCCCGCCGTGCATCCAGCGGCAAGGACAATTGCTACAGTTACCAACACGACAGCATAGAAACGATCCGATCCCATGAGGCGCGTGTAAGAGGATGGAAGATGATAAACCTGACGGGAATTAACTACCGGAAAGCCACATCAGCTTGATCTGCTTGAGCTGGAACAAAAAAATCCAATACGTTCATTTTTATGAATACTCACCGCGATCAGGGTCGTTCTAAAAAACATCAGGTTATTTCCCGGGCTTTACGACCGTCATGTAATACCGGCAATAACGATTGATCGGACAGATATCGCACCGTGGTTTTTTTGCCGTGCAGACAGTCCTGCCGTGGGCGATAAGGACGTCGGTAAGATCTCCCCAGTCTTTCTCCGGGAAGAGCGCCATGAGATCGCGTTCGATCACGCTGACGTTGGCGGTATCGGAAAATCCAATCCGCTGGGCGAGGCGGCGGACATGCGTATCAACCGCTATTCCGGCGTTCGTCCCATGAGCGTGGTACATCACGATATTTGCAGTCTTGCGTCCGACACCGGGGATCGTGAGCAGTTCTTCCATCTTGTCCGGGACGCGGCCGCCAAAATTTCCGACAATCATCTTTGCAGCATCGATGATGTGCCGGGCTTTCGCGTGAAAGAAACCGAGGCTGTGGATGATCGTCTCTACGTCCCTGATGTCTGCTGAAGCGAGGGCATCAGGAGTAGGGTACTTCGTAAAGAGCGGTTTCTGTACGAGAAGCACGGCCCGGTCGGTGGTCTGGGCCGAGAGAATCGTGAGAATGACCGTTTCAAAAGGCGTCCCCCTCGCGAGTTTCGCCGGGGAATCGCGGGCGTCCGGGTACTGTTTCAGGAGAAGAGAATAGATTTGTGCGGCGTCCACCTTGTTCATAAAGATGGGGTAGGGCGGATTCGAACCGCCGTCAAAGCGTCCCAAACGCTCTAGGATGGACCAGGCTACCCTACTACCCCGCGCCATCATACCTGTGTCGGGATGCTAAAAATACGTAATGGTTTATCCGGCCGGATTAGTCCAAATTTCTGATAAAGAATTTGCGGTTCAGGAAATTCCTAACTCAGTAATTAATTATGGGGGTTGAAACTCCCATAACCCCCCCTAAAGATAAACGCCGCCGCCCCCGAAGGGACGTCCCCGCGGCGGATCAATGACCAAAATGCCTAAAAAATTACCTGAAAAATGAGACAACGTTGCCCCGCCGTGCCTCGCAAGAGGCCCTGAGGCGGGTGACCATCACGATCACCACATTCATTTTACAAAACTTTCGTGGTCTTGGGTGCAATGACTTTGTTCATGCACGTTTCAACAATGCAAATTTAAATCAATTTTTTCCGGGTCTAAAAGAAGATGCTTAGAGCGGCAGGGGATTTTTCTGTGATTCGCTCACGATCGTCCCGGAAAATTTACCTTTGAGAATGGCATTTTTAAGGTTTTTTGGATCCCTGCCATCGAGCACGACGAGCGGAATATGGCTCCGTTCAACAACCCGCGCCGCAACGATGTCGAGGACAGTATTGGAACCTGCAGCCATAGCGGTGCCGCCAACAATTTCGAGCAATTGTTGGGGTGTCATCGCCATGAAACGTTTCGCATTTTTGTCTTTTTTCGGGTCAGCGCTATAGATACCGTCAACGGATGTTGCGTTGATGAACACCGATGCCCCGACCCGCTCGGCAAGTACCGCCGCGACAGCATCGGTCGTCTGCCCGGGTGTGATCCCGCCCATGACCACAATCTTTCCGGTCTCTGCGAATTTCTTTGCCTCGGCGTGACTCTCGGCCACCTTCGGGTAGGCATCGTCGCCAAGCGCGGCGATAAGGAGGGTTGCATTGAGCCGGGTGATCAGGATGCCGATCTCGTCCGATGTCCCCTCATCGACCCCGAGCTCCCGTGCGACACCGATATACCTCCGTGCCTCTCCCCCGCCGCCGACAACGATGAAGAGCCGGTGCGCCTTTGCTATGGCGCGGAGTGCAGGCACGTATTCTTTTATGGTATGGTTTTCGAGAGACGGGATCAGGATTGAGCCGCCGAGCGAGATGACAACCTTCTTCATTGCACTAGTTTTTGTACCGGATGCTCATATAGAGTTGTTGAATGCTCTATTGTCCGAAGTGTAAAAGCAACCAGATCTTCGCGGTTGCCGGGGGGTACATGGGCCAGGTTTACCTCTGCAAGAAATGCGGGTACCGCGGATCGTTCGTGCTCGAGACCGATGTCGATAATGTCAGTTCCAGCGAGGAAAAGACCAAATAAATGGTCGGGTAATCACTGCATGAGTCCACATGCATGAAGCCCGACAATATACGAAACTCGATAACAATGCGGTAAAGTGTTCGCTCTGCAACCACCGGTGCACGATTAAGGAGGGAACACACGGGATATGTGGCGTCCGCTGGAATGAACATGGTATCCTGAACGCTGCAACCTACGGGAAGATCAGCGCAGAGGCAGTCGACCCGATCGAGAAGAAACCCTTGTTCCATTACCTGCCCGGTACCACGTCGTATTCACTCGGCAGCATAGGCTGCAACTTCCACTGCGAGCATTGCCAGAACTGGCATATTTCCCGGGCATCGTTTGATGACGCGGGGTCATCACTGCGCACACTCTCGCCGGAAGATGGCGTACGGAGAGCGATCGCGAGCGGGAGTGCGAGTATCTCATGGACGTACAATGAACCGTCGATCTGGCATGAGTATCCTCTCGATATGGGGACGATCGCCCGCAAAGAAGGCCTTGGTACGGTCTACGTAACGAACGGGTACATCACCGAGGAGGCACTCCGTGAACTCTCGCCGATGCTCGGTGCCTACCGGGTCGATCTCAAGGCTTTCAGCGACGATTTTTACAAAAAAATCTGCGGTGCAAAACTACAGCCTGTCCTCGATTCGACCGTGCTTGCAAAGGAACTCGGCATGCATGTCGAGACCGTGACCCTCGTTATCCCCGGCCATAATGATACCATGGACGAGATGGACAAGCTGATCCGGTGGGTGGTCGACAACCTCGGCCCCGGCACCCCGATGCACTTCTCTGCATTCCACCCGGATTATAAGATGACCGACCGGGTCCGACTCCTGTTGCCACTCTCGAGAAGATCTATAAGCGGGCAAAAGAACTCGGGCTCCGGTACCCGTACATAGGGAATGTCAGGAGCCACCAGTATGAGAATACGTTCTGCCCGTCGTGCGGGGCTACCTTGATCGAGCGGCAGGGATTTGCGAGCAGAATAATAATGCTCGACGGGACGCAGTGCAAAAAGTGCGGCGAGAAGATTGAAATTGTCAGAAAAGCCTGAAATTCAGAACGAGACCCGATTCATCGCCGACCGCATGCTCGGGACGCTCACCCGCTACCTCCGGTTCATGGGATACGATACGGCGAGTGCAAACGATCTCGCTCCCGGAAACGCGAAGGAGGATACCCTGCTGCTGGAACGCGCACGGCAGGGAGGGCGGATTCTCCTGACCAAAGATGCAGAGCCTGCCCGTCGGGGTGGGGAGATTGCGGTCCTTGTCCGTGGTGAAGACGTTATGGACCAGGTCCAGCAGACTGACCGGCCTTGGTCTCGTGGAAATGCGGCTGAAATTGTCCCGGTGCTCTCTTTGCAATACGAAATTGCAGGAAGCAACTGAAGAAGAAATTGTGAGCGCAGACTATGCCCCTCGGAACAAGACCGGGTTTTCATTTTACTGGTGTCCTCACTGCCGGAAACTGTACTGGAATGGGTCGCACGGTAAAAAGCTGGAGGAAAGGATCGTGAGGGAGAGGAGGGGGCACGAATAGCGACTCTCAATGAACGTGCGTTGGTGGGGGAAAATGGGGCGTTGACCTCAGTCTGCCCCCATTAGGGGATGAGTGAGGGTCACCTTCATTCATGGAGGAGAGAAGGACCGGATTTATTTTTCTGTGCTCTTTAAAAATCATCATAATCGCTGACGCTCTCTGGAGCTTCGTCCCCGCCGCTATGGCACCCCTCATTTGCGATAACGACATATTGCCTCTTATCTGGCTCCGTCATCGCATTGCGCCCCGTCCCCCATGGGGGACTGGTGGCGCAAGAGGGGGGCATTGTCCTCTTCAAAAAAAATGCTCTTTAGAAATCATTTTTTTTGAAGAGTCCCTTTAGGATAATTTTAGGCTCTGTTGACCCTTAGCCATTTTAAATAATTCGTATTTCCCTGGAAGGAATGTTGAATTTTTTTTTTGAACCAGAATCGCATCAGCATGCTGAAAATTTATGAGCATACCCACCCCCTTCGGGGGTCGCTCGGGCGCCTCGTCGGGCCCTCGCTGGGCTGATCGGTTGATCGGTACATACATAGAGCCGGAATCACGATCTGAAAGAGAACAGGATCATAGAATTTTAATTTGAGAGCCATTAAACTGGCGGGAGTCAATGGGCAACCCCCTTGGGCTGCTTCCCCCTCGGGTGGAAAGAGGGGTCACCATCCTAATTCTATTAAGCATAGTCAAATTGGGGAAACGTGGGTTTCAACAGAGCCAAATTTTTTGAAAAATCGCAATTGAACGCAGTGGCCCTAGCGTCAGTTTCGGATTCAGGTCCGTGTTTTCGAATCAGATTCTTATTACTTCAGATTTCCTCCGCAAGAATCTTGAAAAACTGCTCGCTCGCGTGGCGCTCGATCCACGGGCGGTGCCCGCACTTCTCAAGGAGGATAAAACGGAAATTGGTCAGTTCACGGGAAAGCGGGATGCTGACCCCTTCGGCCGGGTGGGGGTCCCAGTCGCCATGGATGGCAACAACAGGGCAGGTTATCGAGCGGGCCAGGGAAAGGAGAGTCCCGTTCCTCCGGAGTTCACTCGCCTCGTCCCAGACACCCCTGAAAATATCGTACTGGCAGGGGAAAACTGAATCCTCCGACGGCATCGGATCGAACGTGTCCGTACGGGCAAGCAGGCTTCCCAGCCGGGCCATGATAGCATTTTTGTCCATGACCGAAGGGTTATCCAGATCTTTCATCAGGGTCTGGGCTTCGATCCGGTCCTGTGATTTGAGCCGGTTGAGCCGGAACTTTGTAACCGATGCAGAATACTGGTCTTCGAAAGGCGGGCTGCCGACAAGGATCAGCTTTCCAGTAAGTTCGGGATATCGGGCAGCAACGATCCACGAGAGAAAAGCTCCCCACGAAAAACCTATGAGCGTTACCGGCACCCGCCCTTGCCCGTGCAGGATAAGGCGAAGTTCCTCGACCTGTTCCTCAAGCGTCTTTCCGGTCTGGAAGGGTTCAAGAACGCTCTTTATTGTCGATAACTCGCGGGCTATCGGTGCCACTTCGCCCGGCGCGCCCGGACCTCCGTGGACGACAACAACCGGGAATGGCCCGGTACCCGATTTGTGTACCGGTCCCATACGGTTATACGATTAATTCCCCGGAATATAAACCGTCCCCAAGGGATAAGAAAATCAGGTCTTTTTTGGTTCTTTTGCTTTCTTCATCACCGCAAGAAGTCCCTCAAGGATCTGCGACGGGGTCGGAGGATTGCCCGGGATCTTCATGTCGACGGGTAAAATTTTATCAGCACCGCCCAGCACCGCGTAGGTCCCGGCAAAAATACCCCCGTCACAGGCATCGTCCCCGACCGCTATAACAAACTTCGGTGATGGCATGGCATCGTACGTCTTCCTCGCAGCGATCTCCATGTTGTGCGTCACGGCGCCCGTCACCATGAGCACGTCGGCGTGACGCGGCGATGCGACAAAGGTTATACCGAACCGTTCGACATCGTAATAGGCATTCGTCAGGTTATTGATCTCGATCTCGGTCGCGTTATCGCTGCCGGTATCGAGTTCACGGATTGCAATGCTGCCGCCGAAGACCGCGTCAATTTCGCGCTTCAGCTGTGCACGGAGCTGCTCAATACCTTCGTCCCGTACCAGCTCATCTTCA
The DNA here is from genome assembly GCA_963758935.1 of uncultured Methanomicrobiales archaeon. Lineage (GTDB taxonomy): Archaea > Halobacteriota > Methanomicrobia > Methanomicrobiales > Methanospirillaceae > Methanoregula. Next base: position 45,991 of record CAVWXD010000001.1, read on the forward strand.
GTGACTTTTGGTTTCAGCAGGCAGGAAAATGCATTGACCATTTTTTTACCTCACAGGTCCGTCCCCGCATAAGACAGGTTCAGGCTCTTGTTGATCACCGGGAAATCGGGGACGATATTTCCCTGAACCGCGTGTTCGATTGCCTGCCAGTTGCAGAAGGATGCGGTTCTCACTTTGTACCGTTCGATCCTGCCGTTCCTGATCCAGACGAACGCCAGGTTCTCCCCCCGTGCTGATTCGACGAGAGAGAGCGTATACCCGTCGAGTACGGGAGCATCGTTCCTGATATCACCTTCAGGCATCGCTTTGAGCAGGCGCTCGATGATATCGATGGAATCCATAATCTCCCCGGCTTTTACCGTGAACCGGGAGAGGACATCGCCGTCCTTGAGAATGCTCGGTGTTGGCGGATATTCGGTATAGAGACCGTACGGGCAGTTGACCCGCACGTCGACTTTGCCGCCCGAAGCCCGTGCTGCCGGCCCGGTTATATTGAGCGGCCTGAGGAGCGATGGCCGGATTACCCCGGTCGATGCGAAACGGTCGATGACCGATGCCGTGGAAAGTACGATTTTGAGGCCGACCTTGTAACGCTTCTTTAACTGGTGAAGGAAAATCCCGAGTTCGTAGAGTTTTTCTTTCCTGATATCACGGGATAAACCCCCGGTGGCAACCATTCCGCGTAAGAACCGGGAACCGGAGAGGCGTTCGTTCTCACGGAACACATCTTCCCGCAACACGCTGAACTGGCTCGCACCAAGCGGGAATGCGATATCGACGAGCATGCCTGCCTGGTCGCCGAGATGGGAATGGATCCGCTCCATTTCGAGGAGGATCGTGCGGATATACCATGCCCGTTCCGGGATACTGATGCGCGAGATCTTCTCGACCGCCATGCAGAAGGCGGTGGCGTTGGCAACCGATTCGTCACCGCTTATCGCTTCTGCGACCCTGATGCAGTCGGGAGGGACCCTGTTTTCCGCGAGTTTCTCGATTCCCCGGTGCTTTGTAGAACATACGGATCTCGAGATTGAAGATCGTCTCGCCGATAACCGAGAACCGGAAATGGCCGGGTTCGATAATCCCTGCATGAACGGGGCCTACCGGTACCTGGTATACTCCTTCGCCGGTTACTTTCCTGAACGGATATTCGTCCTCAGGGTCGACAGCATGCTTTGTAGTTATCGGGGCATTCCTGAAGGATTTTTTCAGGGGATGGAAATCATCCGGGTAGGTCTCGTGGAGGAAGAGCCGGCGTGTGTCGAACGCACCGGTAAATTCAACGCCGAACCCGTCACGGCATTCGCGCTCGAACCACGATGCTGCCGGAAAGACGGGAGCGATGGAACTGACCGGTTCATAGGCTCTCCGGATAAGAACGAGTACCGCCCCCTTTTTCTCGAATGTATAGAGCAGGCTCGGACCGGGAACATCCAGGAAATCTTCGGTGCAGAAGAGACCTATCAGGACAAATTTCCGGGTTGAGAGAAGGGAGAGAACGGGGTCAAACTCTTCTTCTGTGACGGACAGGTAGATTTCGTTGCTGCAGCCGCGGACCAGACGATCCATGGACAGGATCGTCCCGATGATTTCGTAAACGCGCTCAGCGGGATCGCGGGAATCAGGTACCATATTAAAACCTCAGCTCCGTCACAATCTGGTTGATGAACGCGATCTCTCCAGACGGGAAGAAAATACCGATCGCGATGATGAGAATGATGAGGATCACAACGGGGATCTTCATACCAAGGGGAGTCAGGTACGGATCGATTTCGGCGGGAGATTCAGGAGATGAAACCTGGGTGAAGGACGTTATTACAAAATACCCGATCGCCGAAGCCGCGATGAAGAGGAGGACGAGCACGGCAAGGACGAGCCAGAGCGATACGGCCCCCAGCTGCAGGAGGATGAAAAGTTTCGAGAAGAATATCGGGAAGAGCGGCATACCGACGATCGCAAGGCCCCCGATAATTGTCCCCCACGCGGCGAGAGGCTGGAACCGGAAGACATCGCGGATCTCATCGGGAGCATCCCCTGAGAATTTGCTGTGGTACTGCCGGTGAAGGATACCTGCGGAGAGGAACAGGGAGGCTTTCGTAAACGCATGAGCCATAATGTGGAAGATCACCCAGAAGAGGGCGACCGGGGTCGCGATGGCAAGGCCGACGAGCAGGATGCCCATATTCTCGATGCTTGAGAACGCGATGAGTTTCTTTAGGTTCTTCTGGGGGAGCATGGAGAAGGCGGCGATTGCGATCGTAAGGATTCCAAAGAGCATGAGGACCCAGGAGACGACGGTCATGGCCGCAGACTGGTGCACGAGAGCCACCATGCGGATGATCGCGTAGATACCGACATTAAGGAGTACTCCCGAGAGCAGTGCACTTACCGCCGAGGGGGCTTTCGCATGGGCTTCGGGCAGCCAGGTGTGGAACGGGAAGATACCGGATTTTGCCGCAAACCCTATAAAAACAAGGGCGAAACTCGCGATCATCATACCGGTCGGGAATGAAGACGCGTGCTGCACGAGGACAGTCCAGTTCAGGGTCCCTTCGCCCAGCGTCTCGCGTGACACCTGGAAAAGAAAGATGAACCCGACAAACGAGAAGAGCATGGCAGTCGACGCGATGAAGATGTACTTGATCGCGGCGTCGATATTCTCCTTTGCCGAGAGCACAGCGATGAGCATCGCCGAGATGATCGTCGTCATCTCGGCAAAAATCCAGAAGAGGGCGAGGTTGTCGGAGCAGAACGCGAGGACGACGATAAGGAGAAGGAGGCTCCACGCCCCATAGAACAACCTGAGACTCCCCTTTTCGAGTTCCCCCGCAGCGATCAGGCTCTCCACATATCCCCCGGCATACATCGCGGAGAGCGTAAAGATTACAATGGATATCAGGACTTCGTAGATCGCGAGGTGATCGATAAAGAAGTACTGGCTGCCGAAGACAAACGAGCTTATCGGGACAGGGCCCGAGAGGAGGGAGGCAAGGGTGACCGCACCAAACGCGATCCCGTGGAGGATTGAAACCGCGTTCATCCGCCTGTTGGTGTGGCTGAGAGCGATGGACGCGATAGCGAGAGCCGAAATCAGGGTGTATGCGATCAGGATCATGGCGAGTCCTCCTTTCCTTCCCAAAGGTAAAACCGGTGAAAGCCGGTTGTGGTACTCTTCAAGCGTTGAATCGATACCGACCGAGAGGATCGTTGTCAGGAGGACGAGGATGATCAGGTCAATGATGATCAGGAACTCGATGATGAACGGCAGTTCGGTGACGAACATACCGAAGATAAGCACCCCGTTTTCCATAGACAAAAATCCCATGACCTTCGTAAGTGCCCGTTTCCGGCTGAAGGTCACCATCATTCCCATCAGCATCAGGGAAACGCCGATAACTGCGCCGAAGAAGAACAGGCTTGGCCGTTCCGGGTTCGGCGGAATGATCCTGAGGAGGGCAATGTATACGAGCAGCATCAGTGCCATCGAGAGCATGAGGGTACTGGTCGGGTTCAGGTAATGGAATTCAATATCACGTTTTATCCGGATCCTCTCCTGGATGGTGGCGATGAAGTAGGGGATGACCAGGACTTTGCTCACGAAGGTAATGATCGCGATTGCGAGGAGAACGATATTCCCCTCGACCGACCAGAGAGCGAGGGCGATTCCGACCAGCGTCAGGGACTGGAGGGCATAGACCGACACGAGCGAGAGCAGGTTGCGGGTCGAGATGATATACGCCGCGGCGACGATAACCCCGACAAACAGGATCTTGATAATCCCATCAACCATGGTGATATCGGTCATACGAACACCTCGATGATTATGGTAAGGGCCGAGAAGAAGAACGCCATAGCGAACAGGCTCGGAAGCCGGAAAAACCGCATCTTTGCCATGGACGATTCAAAGATCCCGATAATTCCCCCGAGAATGATTCCTTTTACGGCGAAGAAAATGAGCGCAACGAGAATTCCGGTGACCGTGAGGGTTGTTGCGAGACCAAACGGGGTAACGAGGTTAATGAGGAGGGCCATCAGGAGCATGAGCTTGATCCCGGATGAAGTCTCCATGAGGGCAAGGTTGCTCCCCGACTGTTCAAGGACCATGCCTTCGTGGATCATGGTGAGTTCCAGGTGTGTTTCGGGATTGTCGACCGGAATTCTCGATGTCTCAACGACAAGGATGATGAACAGCGAGATCCCGAGCAGGATCAGGGTCGGGGTCACCGGTGCCCGGATGCCGCCGTAATAGCAAACATGGAGAAGATGTTGAGCGTCTTGAAGACAAACGCAAGAGCTGCAAAGACGATGATCGTCGTGGGTTCGATGACTGCGGAGATGCTCATCTCACGTGAACTTCCCATCCCGCCAAAGGAGCTGCCTGCATCAAGACCTGCGAGAGCCATGAAAAACCTGGCAAGGGCGAGCAGGTACAGGAACAGGATGATATTGCCGATTCCCCCGACGGGTTCCGGAACGAAGACGAGGGGCACGAAAAGCGATGCGACAAGTACCGATGCAATGTTCACGTAGGGTGCAACCCTCATGATACGTGACGAACTCGGTGAATAGATCACCTCTTTTTTTAGGAGTTTCAAGAGGGTTGCATATGTCTGGAAGACCGAGGGTCCCTTTCTCCCCTGGGTCCACGCTTTGACCTTTTTGATGAGGCTTACAAAGAACGGTGCAGAGGCGACGACAAGCAGGGTGTTGATCACCGCATAGATCGCAAAATCCGCGTTCATGCAAACCACCCGATGAAGATGATCACTGCGACGACCGTGAGAAAGACATACAGGACGTAGGTGTCGAGACACCCGTTCTGGAAACGGGAGACTGCGGTCGCCAGCCGGTAGGATTGTCGAGCGAGGGGGGTGTACAGGTACTCTTCGAATACCTTCATGAGCCGGATTTCAGCTTTACCTTCGGAGAAAATACAGTTGAACCGGTCGAAAAAGGACCGCTCATTTTTCGTGCGGGTCCGGTATACCGCGGAGAAGATGATGTCGATTGGCTCGGAGAACCCGTGGCCGGTATATTCCGTTACCGGTTGCTGGGAGAGAGCTGCCACATCCCCATGTCTCGCTTATCCTGACTTCACGCGATGCGGTGAACCAGAGGAAAATGTACACAAGTGCAGACATGCAAAGAAGCAGAGCGCCGGTAAAGAGCATATCCGGGAGGGGTACCGTGTAACCAACCCGCGAAAAAATCTGGAGTGAAGTCAGGCCGAGGAAAATACATGCTGCAGCAAGGATCCCCGGACCGATGAGCATCATTGGCGGAACTTCGACAGCCTCCCCGCTTTCAGGAGACCGCGGGAGGGCGAGGAAGATCGAACCGAACGCCTTGACAAAGCAGGCGGCAGACAATGCACTCGTGAGGGCAAAAAGGGCGAGACTGATGAAGAGGAGGACCTTTAAGAGAGGATCGACATAGGCTACCGACTGGAAGAACGAGGTGAAGATCAGAAGTTCGCTTGCAAACCCGTTGAGGGGTGGAAGGGCAGAGATTGAAACCGCACCGATGAAGAAAAGTGCCGACGTATACGGCATCCGGTGGGCAAGGCCTCCCATGTGTTCGATATCCCGGGTGTTGGTTGCATGGACAACAGAACCCGCGGTGAGGAACAACAGGCTCTTGAAGAGGGCATGGTTAAGCGCGTGGAAAAGGGCGCCAAGCAGGCTGATCGCGGCAAGGACCGGGAGACCGGGAGCCGTGAGGATAATCGAAAGACCGATACCCACAAAGACAATACCGATGTTCTCGATGCTGCTGTAGGCGAGCATCGCTTTCACGTCGTGTTCTTTTAAGGCATAGATTATACCAAGGACTGCTGAGGCCGTACCAGCGACGAGAATGAGGATGCCCCACCAGAGATCGGGCGTGAACACATCGATGAGAAACCGGATCAACCCGTACACTGCAATCTTGAGCATCACGCCTGACATAAGTGCCGAGATGGGCGACGGGCTTGCCGGGTGGGCATAGGGAAGCCACTTGTGAAACGGAATAATACCGGCCTTTATGGAGAACCCGATGAAGAGCGAGAGAAATGCGACCGTTACGAGTGGTGAAGATATCAGCATTGAGAGTAGTGATGGCAAATGACCCGGTCTGGACGTACAGAGCAACGATGCCGAGCAGGACAAAGAGTGTCGAGAGCTGGGTCATGGCGAAATAGAATATACCGGCTTTCCGGGTTTCGGGCTGGTCGTATTCGTACATAACGAGGAAAAACGAACTCGCAGCCATCAGTTCCCAGAAGAGGATAAAGGAGATGGTTGTGGCCGAGGCGACGACAAGGACCATGGCGAGGATGAACAGGGCAGAGCAGCCGCAGAGAATATTTCGACGTGCTCCCCCGTCGAGGTGTTCGATATATTCCGTGGAATACGCCGCGACACACGCAGAGACAATGGCGATGATAAGGAGGAAAAATGCAGCAAGCCGGTCGACAACAAAAGAAAAAGCAACGCCCGGAAACGGCTGGTAAAGGATAAACGAAAATGGAGTGTTAAAGATGAGGGCGAACAGGGCAACAATCGCAAACATGACTGATGCGACAATTACACTCCCGAGGTACAACATTCCTGATATTCCTCGAATCCCGTGCGGATGTCACCACAGCAAAACACGCACCGATAAGAAGGATGAGAGCAGCAGTTACGAAGAGTTCAGGAAACATGCTTCACCCCGCATCCGGTGACTCTGTCCATATTTCCGATCGCCCCGTTTACAGGATCCGGTAAAAAAGGCAGCAGGTTCAACCCCGGCATGTGCTGGTATACTATCGTTCATATCAGGCACCCTGGGCAGCAGCAAGAGGAGCGGGATCCCGTTTCATCGGACATACATCGATCCCTTTGAGTTCCCCCAGGCAGAACGTCGAACCGGTCACGGATCGTTTTTGGTAATTCATCTTCGCGAATGGGATAGAACCCGAGTCCCCCGTAGAAATCCATGAGTTCGATCTTCGAATGCATGTACAGCGTCTCGTGCCTGCCGCATTCTTCGAGGAGCAGGATCATAACAGACCGTGCAAAGCCCTTGCGCCGGAACTCGTCAAGCACGTAAACCGCGTCCACTTCAAGCCCGTCGGTGTGACGGGAACACCGTGCCACGCCGATTATCTTTGTTCCGGGAAAGACTGCAAAGAGCCGGTCATTCTGCCGGTCAGCAGTCTGCTGGTGGTAATGAACCCAGATCTCACGTTCAGCCCGCACCATCTCGGCTGCACTGAGTTCCCTCACTTCTACTGCTTCGAGGACCTGTTCTGCTGATACGGCAGTTTCTGATGAGAAAAAGGCTTTTCCAATCTGGTGGAAGAGATGGGGACGGAAGGTTATGAATCCCCCGCTCTCCTCTCCTGCGAGGGCATAGAGGGTAAGAAGAGTCTTATCCTCGCTGAAAGGTTCAGCATCAGTGACGGTAATTGTCGGCAAGCGGCGCCTCCCGTTTTTCCAGAAGAATGATTATGATAATGCAGGGGTTCCTTTGCATTCAGATCATCGTTTAAATATTGATTTACTTCTGTTACTTACCAATAGCTGATTAGTGTTATGCCAGAAATATACTAAAAACGGTCATTTTTATATCCCGGTAACGTGCTTTCCCTTCAATTTCCCGGTGCCGGTCATTGATTTAAGCCATATTCTGCAGTGGATTACTATTCAGGCTTAAAATTTCACCCGGTTGTCCGGATGCGCGTTTCCATTTTACCTGTTTCGTATACCTGAATGACATTTTATGATCCCGAAATCATGGGATTTGCAGGTGAAAAGGCATGTAAAAAGACAACACTTAATATTTCCCGCGCACGAGTTCTCACTACGGCAGGGCGGATGGTTTGGTAATTATTCGGTACCTGCTAACCACTACAGGTGATATCAGCATGATCGACAAACTATTGCTCGGGAACTACAAATTCAGGCAGACCGATTTTACCCCGAATATTGATTACTACCGCGAACTGGCCGGGAGCCAGCACCCATCGGTCCTCTGGATCGGATGCTCGGATTCGCGTCTCCAGACCGGTCACATCACACAGGCAAGGGCCGGGGAACTGTTCATCCAGCGGAATATCGGGAATATCGTGCCGATCCATGACTGGAACTTTGCTACCGTACTTGAGTATGCAGTTATACACCTGAAAGTTTCTGATGTCGTTATCTGCGGACATTCGAACTGCGGTGCAATCAGGGCGCTTGACAAGGAGAGCAACGATTCATACATTCCCCTCTGGCTGAACAATGCCCGCGATGCAAAAGTACGGGTTGATAAGACAATCGAACCCCCAAAGACACCGCTGGAAGCCGAGGAACGGTACCGTATGATTGAAAAGGAAAACGTCCGGCTCCAGATCGAACATCTCCATACCTATCCCCTGCTGAAAAAAGCGGTCGACGAAAAACGGGTGGATGTCCACGGGCTTTACTATGACCTCGGGGACGGCTCGCTGACCCGGGTTCCGTGATCAGGAAAGAAGTAAATCTATCTCCTTTTTTATCCGGTCATAAGCAATGCGCCCGATCCTCGTGACTTTTCCGTTCACGAGAATCACGGGGAGCGGCGGGCGCTCCGTCTCGATGATCTTCCTGACGCGTTCGGGAATTCCGCCACCCAGTACGGTAAGCGTCAGCTCGACGCGGTTACCATAATCTGACTGCACCTTTTTTTTCAGACTTTCAAAAGCGGGGATGAGTTTGCCGGTCGGGTGGCATTCATCCAGGCCACAGGTCCGGGTCTCGTCACAGGGAAACGGGGAACAGAATGTTTCGGTAAACCCGATAATCTCAATCCTGATGATATCAGCCATAATAGATTGTGAGACCGTCGCTATTTACAGTCTTCGTGGAACAAAAATGGATGGGGAAAAAAGCCCAGGTCACATAAACCGTTCGAACCGGTCTTTTTTCGCGTAGCAGACGGGACAGGAACCGGGGGGTTCGTCACGGGCACAGAGATACCCGCAGACCCTGCAGCGCCAGACCGGGTAAGGCAGGGGTGCGATGGGTGAGGGCATCGCCGTGTGGGTGGATTTGAGTCGTGCCCGTTCAGAGCGCGAAGGGCGTCGCTCCGGGACCGGGACAAGTTTCCTTAAACCATCCCTGACTGCATCGGATACATAGAGTGCACAATAACAGGCACCATACTGCCCCAGGTCCGGGTCCCGGTAATCGCAGGGGCATACGATGTCGAGATCTTCCTCTTTTTTACCGGATGCCAGCCGGCAGGGACATGAGGGATACCCATAGCGCTGGTCGTTCTTGATGTAGCCCCTCACAAGGTTTTTTGTAAATTCGGTATCGGGGTTGAGATTGTACCCCCCTTTTTTTGCCTCCGTATCGAGGCGTTTGAAGACGCTCTCGACTTCTCCTTCCAAAACCCCAACGAAGTTCATACCCCGAGTACCTCCCGGATTTCCTTCTCCTGGAACCCGACGATACTCTTCTCGTTCCGTATGACGATCGTGGGAAAGGATCCCTTGGGATTCCATTTCTCGACTTCGCTAATGACCCTGTCCTGCTCCTCCCCTTCGAGGAGGTCGACGTACACGTAGTCGAATTCCACACCCAGTTGCCTGAGCATCTCCTTTGGTCCGGTTGCACCATCCGCAAGTGGAGAGTGCGTACAAGCATGATCTTTCCCGACTTTCTTCCCGTTTACGTGTTCGACTGCCACTCCAAATCACCAGACTCTTGTTTTAGGGAAATTGCGATAATTACTATTTAAAAATGGGGATTCCGTCGGCTGACCGTCGATTGTTAAGGGGCCTGTTTTCGTTGTCATGGATTAATCGTTAACAAAAAACTCAGTTTATCTCTCAATTTGTTATTACGGGATGTTAAGCAACCGGAAGGGACCGGTCAATGACCAGCGGAAAAACTCAAAGGACTGACAATTCCCGTTTTTCGAACCCTAATTTCAGGGCATGACACCTGCATTATCGTTAATAACTATTCAGGCACATAAGATATGGAAATCATGAAGGCGGTTCTGGGTCTGGAGGATGGGCATTTCGTTGTCGGTGACGGGTTTGGCGTTGAGGGGGAGTGTGCCGGGGAACTCGTGTTCAATACGCAGATGACGGGTACATGGAATCCCTGACCGACCCGAGTTATTACGGCCAGATCCTGATGTTCACGTTCCCCCTTATCGGCGATTATGGCGTGGACTCACCGAACTTCCAGAACAAGAACGTGTATGTGCTCTCGGCTGCATCACAAAAGAGATCTGCGAAAAACCCGACGCAAAGCCTTCAATTCGGTCGTTTTTCGAAGAGAATGGGTCTGCTCGGGATGTCCGGTGTCGATACCCGTGCCCTGACCATAAAACTCCGGGTCCATGGAACGATGCAGGCAGCCCTTGTCGTCGGCAGCGATGATGGGGAATATGCAGTCCAGCTCGCCCGCCGGACACCCACCATCTGCGATATCAATCCTATCCCCGAAGTCTCCTGCAAAGAACCCTACCGGATCTGCGGTACAGGCAGGAAGATCGCCGTCATCGATCTTGGGATCAAGAAGAATATGCTCACCAGCCTTTCAGAACGTGGCGGCGACCTCTTTGTGTATCCCCACAATGTTACTTCCGACCAGATCCTCGCCTGCAAACCGGATGCACTCTTCATCAGCAACGGCCCGGGCGATCCGAAGCAGGCAAAGGACGCGATCAGGTGCATAAAAGACCTGCTCGGGCAGATACCGGTCTTTGGGATCTGCATGGGTAACCAGGTATCGGCTCTTGCTGTTGGCGGCGATACCTATAAACTTAAATTCGGGCACCGGGGTGCAAACCAGCCGGTGCGCTACAAGGACGGGCGGATTTTTATTACAACCCAGAACCACGGGTTCTGTGTCGATGCGGACTCCCTGCCCGAAGGGTTGCGAGATAACGTACTCGAATGTCAATGACTGCACGGTCGAGGGATTCGAGGACAAGGATCTCGGTCTCACCACCGTCCAGTTCCACCCGGAAGCTCACGGGGGGCCCCGAGACACTGAGGCCCATTTTTTTAATGCGCTCTTCAGGAGGATCGCATAAATGCCCAAACGAACGGATATTAAAAAAGTCCTCCTGATTGGATCGGGTCCCATCCAGATCGGCCAGGCAGCGGAATTTGATTTTTCCGGATCCCAGGCCTGCCGCTCCCTCCGGGAAGAGGGAATAAAGGTCGTTCTCGTCAACTCAAACCCGGCGACTATCATGACGGACCCGGAGATGGCGGACGAGATCTATATCGAACCGCTCCGCGCCGATTTTATTGCAAAAATCATCGAGAAGGAAAAGCCTGACGGGATCCTCTCGGGAATGGGCGGACAGACCGGCCTCAACCTTACCGCCGAGCTTGCCGAGATGGGAGCCCTCAAAAACGTAGAGATCCTCGGCACTCCCCTGGAGGCAATCTACAAGGGAGAAGACCGGCAGAAATTCCGGGACCTCATGACCGAGATCGGAGAACCGGTTCCGAGAAGCGTCGTCATAAACTCCCTTAACCGAGCTGGATGATGCGATAAAGGACATCGGTCTTCCGGCCGTAGTCCGTCCCGCGTACACCCTCGGAGGGGCCGGTGGCGGGATCGGCAAAACAAAGGAGGAACTAATCCGGATCGTCGAACTCGGGCTCTCCCGGTCGCGAATCCACCAGGTTCTCCTTGAAGAGAGTGTCCTTGGATGGAAGGAGATCGAGTTTGAGGTCATGCGGGACGCGGCTGACACCTGCATTATCGTCTGTGGTATGGAGAACGTTGATCCGATGGGTATCCATACCGGTGAGAGCGTTGTCGTCGCCCCGATCCTCACCCTCAGGGACGACGAATACCAGATGATGCGGAGTGCCGCGATCCATATCATACGTGCTCTCGATGTCCAGGGCGGCTGTAATGTCCAGTTCGCGTTCAGGAACGGGGATTATCGCGTCATCGAAGTAAATCCCCGTGTCTCGCGATCGTCAGCCCTTGCATCGAAGGCAACCGGTTACCCGATAGCCCGGGTAGCAGCAAAAATTGCCATCGGTTTACGTCTTGACGAAATCACCAACACGGTGACCGGGTGTACACCTGCCTCATTTGAGCCTGCCATTGATTACATCGTCGTAAAGGTCCCCCGGTGGCCGTTTGACAAGTTCAAAGGCGCAGACCGGACACTTTCAACGTCGATGAAAAGCACGGGGGAGGTCATGGCGATCGGCAGGACGCTCGAAGAAGCTTTCATGAAGGCGAAGCGGTCGCTCGATACCGATGTACGGACCCATACCAGCCCGAGCGAGATCCGGATGATCCTCTCACGCCCGACTGATGAGCGATTCCACTGCCTCTTCGACGCCTTCCGGATCGGGTTCACGCTCGACGAGATCGTCCAGTCTCACATCGATAACACCTTTTTTCCTCGAAAAAATCAAGAATATTGTAGACTTCGAGCTCCATCTTGCTACCCACCGGGAACCTTCTGATATCCTTAAAGCAAAAAAAACCGGGTTCTCGAACGCAGAAATAGCAAAGATTACCGGGATGCCAACAAGCGAGATCGAAGACATCGTGGGTCTCCCATCCTACAAGATGGTAGACACCTGTGCCGCCGAGTTCCCGGCCAGCACACCGTATTTTTATTCGACGCGGGAGCCGGAATGCGAGATTGTGCCCAGTGATACCAAAAAAGTTCTCATTCTTGGTTCCGGACCGATCCGGATTGGACAAGGGATAGAGTTTGATTACTGCACCGTTCATGCAGTCCAGGCACTTCGTGAAGAAGGGGTTGAGGTCCACATTGTCAATAACAATCCCGAGACTGTCTCGACGGATTTCGACACTTCGGACCGGCTCTTCTTCGAACCGATGCAGCTTGAAGATGTCATGAATATCCTCCGGGTCGACCACTATCACGGTGTGATGGTCCAGTTCGGTGGCCAGAATGCGGTGAACCTCGCAGTACCCATCGAGAAGGAGATTAAGCGTTTTGGTCTTCACACAAAAATCCTTGGGACAAGCCCCGATGCGATGGATATTGCCGAGGACAGGGACCGGTTCAGTATTCTCCTCGATGATCTCCACATCCCGAGCCCACCCAATGCATCTGCACGTTCCAAAGCGGAAGCACGGGAGAAGGCAGAACAGATTGGCTATCCGGTCCTCGTCCGGCCTTCATACGTTCTTGGTGGGCGGGCCATGGAGATCGTCCATGACGCTGATGAACTCGAAGCCTATATGAAAAAGGAAGAAGTCCTTGCAAGCCCCCAGCACCCGGTCCTGATCGATTCGTATCTCCAGAACGCCGTCGAACTCGATGTGGATGCCGTCTGCGACGGGAACGATGTCCTGATTGGCGGTATCATGGAACATATCGAGCAGGCGGGCATTCATTCCGGGGATTCAGCATGTGTTATACCGACCCAGTCTCTTTCTGCAAAAGTCCTTGATACGGTCCGGGAATACACCCGGAAGATAGCGCTGGGGCTCGGTGTTGTCGGACTCGTTAACCTGCAGCTGGCCGTGCAGGACGATATCGTCTATGTCCTCGAAGCAAATCCGCGGGCAAGCCGTACCGTGCCATTTGTATCGAAAGCCACCGGTATCCCGGTCGCTAAGATCGCCGCGAAGGTCATGGTGGGCCGAAGGCTGTGCGACCTCGGATATCAGGAGCGTGAAATTGAACACGTGGCAGTGAAGGAAGTATTACTGCCCTTCAACAAGCTTGCCGGTGTCGACACCATGCTCGGTCCTGAGATGAAGAGCACGGGCGAGGTAATGGGGATCGACTACGACTTTGGTCTCGCCTTCTACAAAGCCTCGATATCAGCGGATAACGAATTGCCGCTCAAGGGTAACATTTTCATTTCCGTGAATATGGAGCAGAAGCAGGAGGTTATCCCGGTAGCCCGCCAGCTGAGGGATCTCGGACTCACGCTCTACGGGACTGAAGGAACAGTAGATTACCTGGACGAAGCGGGAGTGGAAGCCCACCTCGTAAGGAAAGTCCAGGAGGGCTCCCCGAATGTTCTCGATATGATGCGGCACGGGGAGATACGGCTCATTATTAACACTCCCCAGGACCGGCAGTCACGTCAGGATCACTACCAGATCATGCGTGCGGCAGTAGATCTCGGAATTCCCTATATTACTACCCTGCAGGCGGCGCGGGCGGCAGCACTCGCAATCGATGCGATAAAGCGCGAGAAAGTTACGCTGGAGCCGCTCAGCCATTATCTGAAATAATATCGCCGGGACTCTGCCGTTACGGTAAATTTTTTGGCTTTATGTACTTCCGGGTGCAATTCTGCCGGCAACGCCCGATTTGATACTCCGGTCACAATAATAGAATACCCTTAAATACCGAAATAACAAAAAAAGATGCATGAAGAAACTTCTTGTTGTTCTCTCAATCCTGTTCATCGGGATTTTGCTCGCGGGATGCACTTCCCAGCCGGCAACACCTGTGGCTACTCCGACACCTACTCCGGTTCCGACGGTTGTTGTTACAACGCTTCCGCCAACACCGGTACCAACCGTCAATGCCACCGTCGTCCCGACTGTGAACAAGACGCCCAATGCAACCCCGACTGCAACCCCAACACCCCGGCCGGTAGTAACCATCACCTTTACCCGCGACCTCACCCTTTCACCGGGCCCGGTCGTCTATGTCAAGGTAGGCACAGTCGTTGCATTCAAGAATGATGACCCGCTTAAGCCCCACGGTATTGCCTCTGACAATGTCCAGTCCTCACCTTACTTCGGCGGCATGGGCAACATCCCGTACGGCAAGTCCCTTGAAGTTACTTTCGACAAGGTCGGGTCATACGACTATAAGACGCTCTTCCAGCCCGAAATTCAGGGTAAGATCATCGTAACAGCGTAAATCCTATAAACAGTTCAGGAAAACCTGAACAACTTTTTTATTGTTCTTATACAACTTCCGCGAAACTTCATTTCCTTCCTTTGAATTATAAACTGGAACCTCTCATTGTACTACACGAAATTTTGAGGCGCTAATCATGGGAAAAGGCACGATTGTACTTGCATACTCCGGGGGGCTCGATACCTCCATCTGCATTCCACTGTTAAAAGAACGGTACGATTATGACCGCGTGGTCACGGTCGCCGTGAATGTCGGCCAGCGGGATGAAGAGATCGATATCGCAACGAAAAAAGGAGAAAAGTTCGCAGACAAGCATTATACTATCGATGTCCGGGAAAAATTTGTGAATGAACACATATTCCCGGCGATCAAAGCAAACGGATCTTACGAGGGGTACCCGATGGGTACCTCCCTCGCCCGGCCTCTTATTGCAGAAGAGGTTGTGAAAATCGCACAGAAAGAAGGTGCGAAGGCAATAGGGCACGGGTGCACGGGAAAAGGGAACGACCAGCTGCGGTTTGATTTTATTATCCGCGGGGCCGGTCTAGAGGTAGTGGCACCGATCCGGGAGCTTAACCTTACCCGTGAGTGGGAGATCGATTACGCAAAGCAACACGGTATCCCGGTCCCCGTCAAAAAAAGCAAACCCTGGAGCATGGACGAGAATTGCTGGAGCCGGAGTATCGAAGGCGGAAAACTCGAAGATCCCGCGTACTACCCGCCCGAAGAGATTTTCCTCTGGACCGTTTCACCGGAAAAAGCACCTGCCAAGCCGGAAAAACTCGTTCTTGAATTCAGGGAAGGGATACCTGTCGCGATCAATGGCAAAAAAATGCCGGGATATGAGCTTATCCAGAAACTGAATGAACTCGCAGGAAAACATGGCATCGGTCGCAACGATATGATCGAGGACCGGATCCTGGGCCTCAAGGCGCGTGAGAACTACGAGCACCCGGCCGCGACCGTGATCCTCTTTGCCCACCGTGACCTCGAAAGCCTGGTCCTGACCAGGTCAGAACTCAAATTCAAGCGGACAGTCGATGACGAATGGTCTGAACTTGCTTACATGGGGCTTGTCCATGAACCTCTGTATGCCGCATTGAATGCGTTCATTGACACCACCCAGAAGCGGGTGAACGGTACCGTCGATCTCGAACTCTATAAGGGAAGTGTCAGGGTAATGGGGAGGAGCTCTCCCGATGCAATTTATTCCAGCGATCTTGTTTCTTTCGACAGCGCAACGATAGACCAGTGCCATGCCATCGGGGTTTCGCAGTACTTCGGTCTCCAGGGTCGTATGGTTCGCCAGATGCAGAGAAAGAAAAAATAAAAAACCGGTAATTTTTAGCCATCATCCCCATTTTTTTGAAATACACCATTGCTTTCATCTTCAAACGTTTCGGGCGCGGAAATATCGCACGTTCCTGCTCCTCCACATTCGACTATATTGGGTGAACCGCAATGCCGGGGCAGAATCGCCGACGATATCAATCTTTTACGCGGGAAGGAGCTGTGCACCATCCCTTGCATATGCGAGAGATTCCTGATCAAGATTTACCGTTCCACTAGCCATTACCCTGTTAAAAACGATAATTATAAGGATCCAGAGGGGAGAATCGGATATATGTGTGCCAGTTTTTTTTCACGATTTACAAAACCCAAACCCCATATTGTCGAAAGTCCTCCTCCACCCCAAATCGGTCACGGCCCCGGCATGCAGGTACCTGAATATAAAAATAAACCCTATTTTATTGTCGCTTCAGTCGAGATGGGAAATACAACGACGAAATGTATCCTCACCGGCGTCAATCTTGAAACCGGTATGTCGTATGTCATCAATAAAACGGTAAGCATGAGCAGGGACATCCGGAAGCCAAAACCCGGTGAGACAATCTTTGGGGAGACGCTCGATGGGACAAAACTGACACGGGAAGCGGTCACCGAGCTGGTACGCGATACCCTCATCCAGTGCCACAAAGATGCACATCTCGATATCCAGAAAGATCTCGATTTTGTGGTGAGGAGTACCTGGTGTCGTGGCTGAGATGGAGTCGCCCGACCAGGTGGGTGACTTTGTGATCGCGCTCGCCAACGGGTGTCTCGTTGCCGGAGTCCCGCCACGGAAGATGACCCCCCCGATGTCAAAAGAGAACCAGTCCAAAAAGATCCAGCCCTACAGCTTTGCCGACAAGGTTGTTTTTATCGGGGCTGTTGCCGGCGTTGTCCCCCCCGTTGGATCGACCGGGGTCGAGATGGTTGCAAACGAGATGGAGGGGGAACTTGCAATGGCAGGGATTAAAGAGGGTGCCAAGTGGACGCCCGTCGATTTCCGCAACCCCTGTGTTTCCGTTGATTTTGGCACGACACTCGACGGGAGAATAACGAGTGACGTAGCCCCTGACGACCCCAACCCGTTCGCAAAAACGGTCGGTAACTTCTGCGGTCTTGCAGGTGCGATCCCCGATGCAATCGTGAGGGGGACCGGTCTCGTCGACGGGCGAACAGGAACGGCACTGGATATTTTTGGCGAACACAGTGTCGCCGCGGGGTTGTTCAGCGGCGGGAACCGTAAGGTGGTTGATGACTACATTAACCGGTGCCACGAGCATATCGATATCCGGATCGTACCGCCGGACCGGGACCGCTTTGGCCGGGTCCCGGTCAATGCAGCGCTCGCAAAAGAATCCGGTATCGCCATGATTGGTTGTGACTGCGGAGTCAACAGCAGCGATCTCGACAAACTCATTGCTATCGGTGCCGAGATTCACAAAAATTACAACCTTGCCACGCTTAATGAGGTCGTCGACAAAGTCTGTGCCAGGATGGCCCTGCGACTGATCGATGTAGCGGCGGAAGAGAAACTCATTCCCCGGAATTCATCGATCGGGTTTACCGGGAGAGCAGCAATTTCGGGACGAAAACCCGAATACATTCTCGACGGGATAATCGAGCGCAACCTCTTTGATGATCCGAATGACCACCTCGTGTTTGTAGATGATGGCCTCGCCAGAGGCGCGGCACTCATGGGACGCTGCATGAACTCTCTGGGAAAGCCGAAAAACCCCATCGGGGGTGTACGCGGGGGCCCATGTATTATGAGCCGGCGGATAAAGATAGGTAAGTGAGTACGGAGATTGTACAAATGGCAGATGATGAAAAACTCTACGATATCATAATCCCGCCCGGTGTCCCCCGGAAGATGATCCTCGATGTCACCAAAAAATTTGATGTCAAAGTTGTCGAGCGTAAACAGAAACTCTCCTTTGCCAATATGGAGGGTGACGAGCGCGAACTGCTCGCGTTCCGGGGCAAACTGGAAATTGTCCAGCAGGTAGAGCAGTACTTGCGCCAACAGCTTGACGAATTCGTCAAAGAGAAATAAGTTTTTCAAAGATTTTTTTTATTTTACGATCGTTCCTCACCATTCAGTAAACGATACGAGCGAGGGTCGGGCGTTCGGGGTCTGCCGACCCTCACCCCGACTTAAGGAGTATTCTTTCGTAACCGGGTAATTTTTCAGAAAAGCATGATGATTTTTCCGGGAGTCCTTTTCAAAAACGCTTAAGATCGAAGTGTATTTTTGAAAATTTATACCGCAATAAAAAAAATCCCACGATTGTTATATTTTCGGAAGGGGGTCAAGGGGACGCTCCCCTTGCGTTGCCTCCCCCTCTGGGGGAGAGAGGGGGTCACTCTCCTATTTCCAGAGAATGAGCAGAATACCACATGAAATCGGATTCTGACCCTGAAATTCAATGGGGACAAATTAAAAAAAATTACTTATTCTTATGCAACCGCACGAGCAAGACTTTTCTGGGCATGGAGCCTGTTTTCGGCTTCGTCCCGGATATCCTAATTTCCAGAGAATGAGCAGAATACCACATGAAATCTGATTCTGACCCTGAAATTCAATGGGGACAATTTTAAAAAAATTACTTAGTCTTAAGCAGGCGCACGAGCAGGGCTTTCTGGGCATGGAGCCGGTTTTCGGCTTCGTCCCAGACAAGGCTCTGGCCTCCTTCCATAACATCGTCGGTGATCTCTTCACCGCGGTGTGCCGGCAGGCAGTGAAGGACCCGTGCGTCGGGTGAAGCATGCCGGAGCAGGGTGGTATCGACCGTGAATTTGCGGAATGCCCGGTGCCGCTCTTCCCGCTCCTCTTCGTCGCCCATCGAGATCCAGGTGTCGGTGATGATGACATCTGCACCTGCTACCGCTTTCTCGGGCTTCCTGACGACGGTTACTTTGCCTCCCAGGGATTGTGCTTTTTTAACGATGGCTTCCGCAGGTTCATACCCGGTTGGCGTCGCGACGGTCACGTTCATACCGGTAAGGACTGTCGAAAGAATCAGCGAGTTGCAGACATTGTTCCCGTCGCCGACCCATGCGACATTGAGATCCCGGCGTCCTTCCAAAATGTTCCTGCATGGTCATGATGTCAGCAAGCAGCTGGCAGGGGTGCTCGAGGTCCGAGAGCCCGTTGATCACCGGGATCGTTGCATGGCGGGCGAATTCTTCTATAGTGCTGTGCTTGTACGCCCGGATCATGAGACCGGAGACGTACCGGGAGGCCGCACGTGCGGTATCGCGGATCTCCTCGCCGCGCCAGATCTGCATATCGCGGGCGTTCAGGAAAAGTGCATGCCCGCCGAGCTCGTTCATGCCAACCTCAAACGAGATATGCGTCCGGGTGGATGATTTTTCGAAGATCATGGCGAGGTTTTTTCCCCGCAGGAGATCGTGAACTGTCCCTTTTTTCTTGAGACCTTTGAGTTTTTTTGCCTCGGTAAGGATCTGTTCCAGTTCAGTCTTACTGACATCCAGGATGGATAAGAAATCTTTCTTCATCGTAACTCCTTCATATGCGCTACCCGGCGGTCAAGCAGGGCTTTTGTCCCGATATCGTGACGGAACCGGACCTTTCCCTGTACCGAACCTGCGGCCGACTCCGCCTTCCGTTCTGCTTCATCGAGAGAATCCCCAACGCCGACGAATGCGAGCGTCCTTGACGACAGCGTGACAAGGCGGTTTTCCCGCTCTTCAACATTTGCGTAATAGAGTAAAGCCGAATTGCTGCTGCCGAGCACTACCGGGTCTCCCGGATGGGGGGTATCGGGGTATCCTTCCGGAACGAGGTATTTGCACACGGTTGCCTTCTTCTCGAAATCCACATTGGAGAGACTTAAGGTCCCATCGACAATCCTGCTGACTATCCCCGTTAGATCGCTCGAGAGAAGGGAGAGGACATTCATTGCCTCAGGATCGCCGAACCGTGCGTTAAACTCGATCACTTTCGGGCCTTCCGCCGTGTTCATGAACTGGCCATAGAGGATCCCTTTGTACGGTTGCCCGGTCCGTTCCATTGCAGCGGTTATCGCCTTCATTATCGCAAGGGCTTTCGTATACTCCGGGCGGGTAACAAAGGGCAGGCTGTGATCGGGCATCGAGTAGGAGCCCATTCCACCGGTGTTCGGGCCGACATCGCCCTCGAATGCTCTCTTGTGATCCTGGACAAGCGGCATCGGTATGAGGTGGTTACCATCCACGAACGCCTGGAGGGTGAATTCTTCCCCGATCAGGCGTTCTTCGAGAACAATTCCACCCTGTACCGATTTGACATAGGCGATCGCCCCGTCGCGATCGACCTGCTCTCCCATAATCCTGACGCCTTTTCCCCCGGTAAGGCCGATAGGTTTGAGGGCAAGGTCACCGTCGTGGTCCCCGATGAAGGCAATCGCTTCTGTTTTGTCATGGAAGACACGGTATTTCGGGCACCCGTCGATGCGTTCCCGCTCCATCAGCTCCCGGCAAAATGCCTTGTCCGTCTCGAGTCGTGCAGCTGCGCGGGTTGGACCGACACAGGAGACACCCGACGCTTCAAGGGCATCAACGATGCCGACCTCGAGCGGGGCTTCGGGACCGATGAAGGCAGAGTCGACGCCGGTATCTTTTGCATACGCCACGACCCGGGGAATATCGGTTTCACGGCAAAGGAGGACCCGTTCCGCAAGACGATCGATACCGGGATTTCGTTTCGCCATCAGGGAATATATCTTCGTCTCACTGTTGCGGGCGAGTGCAGATGCTATCGCGTGCTCCCTTCCTCCCCCGCCCACAACCAGGATCTTCATGGTATCCATCTATTGGGCTCTCCCGAATAAATTCTCACGCTTTTTTCAGCTCGCTGACTTTTACCAGGGGGATCAATTCGATGCCATGGGTTTTAAGCATCTCTTCAGCACCCTGTTCGCGATCAACCACCGTGATGATCCGTGTGGCAGTGGCTCCGGCTGCCCGAAGCGCATTGATACCGTACAGTGCCGAGCCGCCCGATGTAGTGACATCTTCTATAAGCAGGACATCTTTTCCACGGACATCGCCAATAATAATGTCCTTTTTCCCGTGACTTTTTTCTGCTGCCCGAATTATGGCATATGGCTTCCCGCTCGCCAGTGCGGTCGCGACCGCCAGAGGTACCCCCCCGACTGCGACACCGGCAACAACGTCAAATTCAAATTCCTCGGACACCTTCCGCGCAATTGCCGAAAGAAGCTCCGGATTTGTCGCTGCCGTCTTTACATCGATATAAAACGTACTTCGGGCCCCGGATGCGAGGGTGAAATCCCCAAATTCGATCGCTTTGAATTGCAGGAGCATATCAGCTATCATGGTCACCATGGAACCTCCTTAATCCTGAAAAAATATCCGATGATATTAACCGATCGGTGAAGGATCGGCGTTATGATAATAATGATCACGAATGACACGGCAGCGTAATGTAGGTAAAAGCCCACGCCGGGTCAATAACGAAAAGGAGAAGGAGAGCCCCGGCAACAAGGTCGTACATATCTGCAACCAGCCATTTCTCACCCCGGTCTTTCCCCAGCCTTCTCTTGAAAAAGCTTTTCACCAGATCTCCGATAAGAGCTCCTGATGACAGGACTATGATTGTCGTGAACGTGTGCGCCGGGAGGTACGACAAATTATAAGTAGTAAACAACCACATCTGGAGGAGTCCGACCAAAAAACCTGCGAGTACTCCGGCTACAAACCCCCGGTACGTTTTGCCATCACCAAATACACGTCTCCCGTCAGCATAATTCCTGCCGAGATCGACGGGCGTTCCTCCCCCGAGGAGTGCAGCGATGGGATTTGGAACATAGGCGGGAAGCATGATCCAAAGGGCTGACAGCAATGGTATTATGAAGGAATCGAAACTAATAATGTAGCACTCCAATACCTGTAATAAAGAGCAGGAGCAAACATTAAAGTTACTCTAATTATCGGGATAATAGTCCCATCATTTTAACGGGTTGACCTCAATGCTGATAAAAAAAACTCGGAGCCTCTGCCCCACGTGTAATACCGTCATCGAAGCGGAGATTGTGGAAGAGGATGGGAAAGTCTGGCTGACCCGGACCTGCCCGGCTCACGGACACTTCCGGAATCTCTACTGGTCCGACTCCGCGATGTATCACCGGTTCGATGCATACGACGCCGTGGGAAGTGGCATTTCGAACCCACAGAATATAGCAGCGCCGGACGAGCTGCCCTACCGCATGCGGAATCTGCAATAATCATCATTCGCAGACGCTGCTTGCAAATATCGATCTCACGAACCGGTGCAATCTCGATTGCGATTTCTGTTTTGCCAATGCACGGGCATGCGGGTTTATTTACGAACCGGATTTTTCTGAAGTCGTCAAGATGCTCCAGATGCTGAGGAATGAGAAGCCGATCCCGGCTCCAGCAGTCCAGTTCTCTGGGGGAGAACCTACGATGCGGGATGATCTTGTCGAGATCATTAAAAAAGCAAAGGAGATGGGATTTCCCCAGGTCCAGATTGCGACAAACGGGGTAAAACTTGCAAATGATCCCGAGCTCGCCCGGCGACTCAAGGATTCAGGTCTCAATACCGTCTATCTCCATTTCGATGGCGTTACCAAAGAGACGAACCCTAACCTGAGAATCCATGAAAAGGCGATAGAGAACTTAAAAAAAGTAGGGCTTGGGATTGTGCTCGTTCCCACCGTAATCCATGGCAGGAACGATAATGAAATCGGGGACATTATCAGATTTGCAATCAAAAATATTTCCGTTATTCGCGGCGTGAATTTCCAGCCGGTCGCATTCACCGGTGCCGCAAGCGATGACGATGTCAGAAAATCACGGGTAACCATTCCCGATGTCCTTGCGGCAGTCGAGAGCCAGATGGGGGGGATCCTCAAGAAAGATGATTTCTATCCCGTCCCCTGCGTCCTTCCCTTTTCAGACCTTGTGGAAGCCTATACGGGTAAACCACAGGTCAGGTTTACCGCCCACCAGCACTGCGGAGCTGCGACCTATGTTTTTGTCCAGCCTGACGGGACAGTCGTGCCGGTCAACCGGATGGTCGATGTAGAGAGTTTCTTTGAATCGATCTCCCAGATGGCAGAGACGATAAAGAAAGGCGGTACCATCAACAAGTACAAAGCTCTTCTTGAAGGCGTCAAGAACATGCACGACTCGGTAAAGAAAGGGGAACAGGGAAATACAACCGAGTTCTGGAAGATGATTGGAAAAACCCTGATCGGCCAGAACTTCGAAGCTCTCCGTGAATTCCACTGGAACGCGCTTTTTATCGGAACGATGCACTTCATCGAACCGGTATAATTACGATTTAGACCGCGTCTCACGCTGCTGTATCCATTATGCAACACCCGACGGAAAACTGATCCCCTTCTGCACGTATAACAGCGGGCCGGTGTACCGGGAAACCATCTGGAAAAAATTCGCAAAAAAACCGGAATGACCTTTCCCATTTTTCAAGTGTTGAATCACATGACTTTTTGTCGCTCACTTATATCTAAAAACCCGATTTATCTGCTCGGGAGAAGACCTCATAATCGCTGACGCACTCAGGTGGCTTTGCCCCCGCTGCTATGGCACCCCCACATTGAGATGACAACGTGTTACCCTGTTATTTGATGTGGGTCATCTGAACTGCACCCATGCCCCGTGGGGGGACGGATGGTGCATACGGGGGGGGCATCACCTCTTTGAAAAAAAATGATTTCTGCGGTGCAGATTTACTAAAAGAATTTCAGAGGAACGGGAGTTCAATTTTCCTCCCGTGCTGCATGGCAATGTGGGCGATTGCGAGGTCCTGGATAGCGAGCCCGGTTGAATCGAAGATCGTGATGGAATTTCCCGATGCGCGTTGTTTTTTCCCGATTACTACTTCTCCCAGCGTTCCTGCTATCTCTGACTCGCGATAGATTCCCTTGCTGATGGGGACATTAATTTCACCGGAATGGACTGCCTGTGCAGGGTCATCGACGAAAACCTGGGCACGCCTGAGGAGGGCCGGGTCCAGTTCCTCTTTACCCGGCGCATCGGCGCCGATTGCATTGATATGCGTCCCCTCGTGGATCCATTCGCTCTGTACAATAGGGGTCCTTGAGGGGGTGGTCGTGACAAGAACGTCGCAGTCACATACATTTTCGATCGAACCCTCATGACACGGGTACTCCATAAAACGGTCTGCGAATTTCCTGATGTGGCCCGGGGTGCGCCCCCAGACCCTAATCTGCTCAATCCTGAGCACCCGGGAGATCGCTGCTACCTGGGCCTCTGCCTGCTTTCCGGTACCAACAACGCCAAGAACAATTTCTTTTTTTGGAGCGAGATATTTACAGGCAACGGCCCCAGCGGCTCCTGTCCGCATGTCGGTGAGTTTTGTCGCGTTGATGATCGCAGTCGGGACTCCCGTCAGGACGTCAAGAATTACCGTGAGTGCCATGACCGTTGGCAGTCCCTTTGCAGGATTTCCGGGGTGGACATTGACAATCTTGACGCCCGCGATACCCAGAGATGGGAGATATGCCGGCATGGTCCGGAAGTCCCCCTCAGGAAGCGTGACATACACCTTGGGAGGCATCTGGACCAGTCCTCTCCCGTGATCCGCAAACGCCGATTCAACAGCAAGGTTAACGAGACCGATGTCAAGGCCCATATCGGTATCGGTGAAGTAGTGCATAGTGCGACTATGCACCCCTAATCCATTATCTAATTTCCGTTCTGCAGAAACGAATATGAACAAAGTGTTCACACCTTCTCCATGAAAATTTGGTAAAGTGGATGTGGAGATTGCGATGATTACCCACATCAGGCCTCTTCCGAGGCACGGCAGGGCAACGCTGTTTTTTCGTTATTTTTTTTGGTATTAATCGTCATTGATCTGCGGGGGCACCCACGCCAGAGGGCAGCGGAGTTTATTGCATTTGGGGTAGGGGGGGGTCTGGAACCCCTGTCATAATTAATCGAAGTGATCAATTCCCAGAGGAAAACCTCAATCACTGACGCTCTTGGCTTCGCCCCCGCTACAATGACACCCCACATTTGCGATAACGACGTATTACCTGCATATTTGCTCCGTCATCGCTACCAGAGCCCCGTCCCCGTTGGGGGATTGGGCGCAGGAGGGAGCATCGTCTACTCAAAAAAAATGATTTCTACAGCGCACTCATTTCCGGAAAAAATGTTTCGGTGTTTCGATTAGGGCCCGGCAGGAATGAAACAAAAAATTTTCTTAAAAGAACAAAAAAACAAAGAAATATGTTATGAACATTCCATTTCTTTCAGCGTCTTGTCGGCGAGCTCTTTCATGCGGGCCGATATGCGGTTGGAAGAAGTGTAATCCACCTCTTTCATGGCATTGGCGATCTCGGTTCCCAGCACAAAAATTGCAAATTTATGTTCCATTTTACTCTTATGCTGCTGGGAGGGCGATATTTTTAATGCCGCATACTGGGAAAATTTGAGTTCAGGATTGATCTCTTCAAAATATTCTTTTACGTCAAAAAGCATCTGGTGAAGGCTGATCAGTTCCTCTTTGTGCACGCGTGTACCACTCCGGAAATTACCTTGATCGTCTGGAGGGAAATAAATTTGCGTAAGGGAATTATGACCCGATTTTCATAAGCCGTATGGAGAGCGGGCGTTTGATAATTCCCTTGAAATCCCTGGCAGCCACGTACGAAAGACCTTTCCACACGAGCCGGTCAAGAAGTTTCTGGTCAACCGGCCGGTCAACGACGAGCCCGGAAACCGAGTTGTCCATCGTTTCAATGGCCTTCTCCACTTCATCGGAGCGCAGCTCGCGGACAATCGAGAGGTCTTCACTCAGGAATCGTGCCAGGCTGTGTCCTTTCACATCGTCGATGTGATCCCGCAGGGTGAGTGGCTGGGAACTCTCCCGTTGTTTTTTTGTGGACGGCGGATTTTTCAGCTTGCGTTCCTGCTTCTCCGATTCATCGGATCTTCCCGCTTTCAGTTCCTGCGGAAGCTCGGCAGAATCCTCGAAATACTGGTCCCGGATGTATTCAACAGGGACTTTGTTGCGCAGGGTTTTGATGACCTCTTTCCTGGTCATGTCCTCGACGCTTTTTCCGCGGGGTGAGAACGCAACAGAATCGATGTCTGCGACCTGGAGAAGTTCACGGAGGATGAGCTCCCCGCCGCGGTCGCCATCAAAGAACGCGGTTGCTGTCTTTTTCTCGCACAAATCCACAACGGTCTTTGGAATATTGGTGCCTTCGACGGCGACCGCATTTTTGATACCATATCGCAGGAGGTTCAGGACGTCTGCCCGCCCTTCAACAACGATTATTGCATCGGAATCAAGGACATTTGGCCCGGCGGGGACTTTCTCCTCACCGATCGAACCTATCTTTTCGATCCGCATGGTCTGGCGGACATCGTCGAGCAGTTCATCGCTGTCGATCGTCCCTTCTTCGAACCGTTCAAGGAGGAGTTCCTTAGCCCGCTCGACAATTTTCTTCCGCTTGCTGACCCGGATGTCCTCGACCGATTCAACGGTGACATGCGCGACGCATGGACCGACCCGGTCAATGGTTTCGAGCGAGGCCGCAAGTACTGCCGTCTCCGCCCGGTCGAGCGAGGACGAGATCAGGATCTCTCCTTTGGTCTCGCCTTTCTTGCTCGTTATCTGGACATCAATCCGTCCGACCCGTCCTGTCCTCTGGAGGTCCCGCAGGTCAAGATCTTCGCCGAGTAACCCTTCGGTCTGGCCAAATATGGCGCCGACTACGTCAGGTTTCTCGACCACCCCCTCTGCTGTGAGGCTGATGTGAATAAGGTACTTGGTAGTATCTGGTGAATACACGTAAACGCACCCCCATGTATCATGCGATGGATGCAATGCCTGATCATAGGTATAACTTATATATAACCTCCAAAATTACTTAAAGGGTCGGTTAATGACTTGTGCAGGAGAACGAGAAGAACAGAAATAGCGCCCGGATATTCATGGCCGTAATTTCATGCCGGTTCACCTAATTTGATGATCACAAAGGAACAGACTGGATACGCACCAGGACTTCTTTTTTATCGAGTCCGGTTACAAGAACCCGCTTTTGTGAGGAGGTGGAACCTGACAGGATGCTCACTGAGGATGCCGGCACACGAAGGGCATCAGAAACAAGCCTGATAATTGCCTTGTTTGCTTTTCCCTCAATTGCAGGAGCACTGACCCGGCAACCGATCGCTTTTCTCCACTCATTATAACCATGAGGAAATACATCGGATTTTGCACCTGCTGATACTTCGATGGCGATGATGGTGCCGTCGTGGTCATCAAAAAGAGCATCTGCGCAATCCTGCATTTTTTGCCCCGGAATCGTAAAAGGAAAATGTCGCCCGACAATAACGCACGTGGATCATCAGTGGCGTGCTGCCGTTCTTCACCGGTGTTTTAACCCTTGCCGGGCGATGCCTGTCGCGGAACCGGGTTGTCCCATGGATCACTTCAAGACGCTTGTCAATCGATCACCCGGGGACCTATGGCTCCGCATGTATCGGCACCATTCTTCATCGGCGTTGCGGATATTTAGCACTTGGGGAAGTGATAACCTGCCTGACCGGGAGGACTTGCCGGTTCGATAGTTACGATTCAGGATTTCACGGTGAGAAACCGTTGCCCGGAAACCATGAAGGTTCAGACGGGAAAAATTCTCCCTCCCGGTAGACAATTTCACCACCCATAACAACCGTCTCAGGAAAGACTGCCTTCTGCCCTTCAAACGGGGTCCACCCGCACTTGCTGTGCAGCCGGTCAGTCTGGATCGGTTCCGCCGCTTTTTTGTACAGGGCAAAATCAGCGCGATCACCGGGGGCATACCCTGCCCTGGGTATGCCGAGGATTCTGGCAGGATTGTATACTGTTTTTTCGATAAGGGACGACAATGTAATCCTGCCTTCGATAACCTCAGCAAGCAGCAGGGGTATCATAGTCTCAACGCCCGGAAGTCCCGAGGGAGCACTGCCAAAATCCTGCTCTTTTTCGGCTATCGTATGCGGGGCATGATCGGACGCGATCACATCGATACGGTCCCATTCTTTCCAGACCTTCTTTCTTTCACGCTCTGATCGAAGCGGAGGGTTTACTTTTCCAAAGGAATCGCACGGGTCAAAACCTTCCCGGGAAAGAAAAAGATGATGGGGGGTTACTTCGACGGATCCCGTGGCAGCCCGTATCGATGCCGGGGAGCTCAAGTGACAGAAATGCAGGCGGCACCCGGAAGTGTTCATATCCTGTACTTCCCGGATCGCCCGTACTTCCCCGTCAATAGATCGCAGACTGATCGTGGGAAATGAGATCGATATCAGTCCCCGGGCTGATTTCTTCGGCGTGGATTGTCGCGAGCCCCCCTACCGAATGAATCCGTTCCAGTGCAAGGGTTAGGGACTCTCCTCCGATTGCATCGCCATAACTGGACGGAGCGAAGAACGTTTCTCCAAATGCCATGGCACCTGCTTTCCCCATGGCGTCAAAGGGTGTGTCTGCGGTAACCGTGCTGTTGATAGCAAAGTGACAGAGAGAATTTTTCTGTGCATCCTCTACGCGTTTTTTGAACAGGGCCGGTGAACTTATCGGAGGAACCGTATTTGGCTGATCCACGACAACCGTCACCCCTCCGGGAAGTGCACTCATGCTTCCGGAAACGCCAGTCTTCCTTTGCTGACTGGACACCGCCCCGCATGTGCACATGCATGTCTATCGCTGCCGGGAGGACAAACAAACCCGTGCAGTCGATTTTTGATCCTCCGATGCCGGGCGCTCCCACGTGGACGACCCGCCCGTCACTGACCGTAATGTCAGCAGTTCTTCCGGATGGCAGGGTCACATTGCAGAGCGCGAGGGAAGGCCGTCTCTCCATACTACTAAATTTTCTCTATAACTTTAAAGGCATGGTGAAGGTATCTTTGTACATCAGGGACTATGAGCGGGGAAAATTTCTTTACCGGAGCATCCGTTCCGGGATCGAGCTAAAAAAATCTGCCCCGTGCGGAGCCATACAAGCTGATTATTCATTTACCCCGGTAAAGAACAAGGAGATCGACGGCAATGGACAAAATAATAAAAATCACCCTTGGAGCGTTCATTATCATACTTATCGGGTTCACCTCGGTCTGGTTCATGAACGTGTATATCGGAAATGCATACCTTGCAACGCTGTCAGGTACCTTCACCTATACAACGATAGTGACAACCGATTCACCCCTCACCAATATCACCCTGTTTATACCGGTCCCGGAGGACCGGGCGGGTAATTCACCCATTGTTTCTGCGTTCAGCGCCGGAACCATTGCCGGGATTCCCGACGGGTGGACGAGTACCCTGTTTTATACCGGTAAGACGACGCTTGTGAAAATTACTGCTTCCCGCTTGGTACCACCCGCCGGAACAACAACAGAGTCACCATTTTCAATCACCCTGACCGTTAATACCTCGTCAAGAAATCACCTTGAGACACGGGATCCTGTCGAAAATGGGATCATTTTCCTGCGGTCCGGAATCTCAACGGCATGACCTGTCCCGCACCTTCACCGGGTTCGACCGGAGAACGATGTTACGATTACGAAACGTCAGTCTACGCCGATTACCTGGCTTCCCCCAACGCATCAGTGACGATCTCATCAGACCTGGCAGGAAAAACAGCTGGACCATATTCGAACACCATTCTAACGAATACCGGAGTAAAATTGCGGTTACGATGTTCGGTGAGAATCACGGATGGGCAACAGCGAAATGTATGCTCACCGATGGGATCGGGATGTATGACGAACCGGTGGTCTCTTGAACAGGACCTCATTCAATTTTTACCTGCACCACCTTCATCTGGCTTAAGAGCTCGATTCTTCCGGATATGGTTTCGTCGGCAGATGGCCGGAACCGTGCGTCCCTGCATGCGGGATGCGTGGTAGATATTATCCGGAAGGAAGACCAGCAGAGTGGCAAAAAAACCCGGGTGTTGTGCAGGAAATACTTACCAGTTCGACGACTCACCCCCACGGAATTAAAGTACGGTTAACGGAACCGGCAGGTCGGGAGAGTTGCAGCAATCCTAAAATCCCCGCCATCGACTCCTGTACCCAGCGAAAACACCCGACCGCAACCAATAACTCCTGCGGAATCCTCCAGAAAATAATGAACAATATTCATTTCTTCGGTTTGTCGGAGAAAGGCCTCCGTGACGCAAACGAGGATGCGTATTGTGCAGAAGAAATTGGCGGGTACCTGGTTTTTGCCGTTGCTGACGGACTTGGCGGGCATGCGGCCGGCGAGGTTGCAAGCAGGATCGCAGTCGAGTGCGTGCGGGAAGCATTCAGGGACACAATAACAAGCCCGGCAGATTCTTTGAAAAAAGCGGTTTTTACCGCACATGCGAGGATCCGTGCACGTGCAGAGCAATCTGATGAACTGTTCGGGATGGCGACGACACTTATCGCTGCATGTGTAGATGACAATCTCACCTGCACTATGGTCAATGTTGGCGACAGCCGCGGTCATTTTCTCTCCCGGGACACTACAGAAGTAACAAAAGATCATGGGTACGTCCAGGAACTGCTCGATGCAGGCACGATCACCCCTGAAGAGGCGTGGCATCACCCCATGTCAAATGTCCTCAGGGCAGGCTCTTGGGGATCCCGATGGCACGATAAAACCCGATTTTTACACCGGGCGTCTCGACGACTCCTGGCTTCTCTTGTCGACAGATGGCCTGCATGATTATGTCAGGATTGGAAGGATCCGCGAGATACTATTCGGTAACGGGGAAAACCTGGAAAAGTCGTGTGAAATGCTGGTCGCCGCCGCACTGGAGAATGACTCCAACGATAACATTACGGTCGTTCTCGTCCATGCTCACAAGCGATAAAAAAAGAAAATGCGAGGGATGCGATTCGAACGCATGAACCTCTGCAGGAGTGGATCTTAAGTCCACCGGAGTTGGCCGGGCTTTCCTACCCTCGCGCTTCCAGATATTGTGCACTCAAATCAAAAAAGACTTCCTTCATTTTCTCTTAAGAACCCTTGAGAATAGCAATCCCGGGTTTGAATGCAGGAATGTTGTTAACCGGGTTTTTCCCGATCCTGTTGATACGAAGGGAAATGTGGTTTTGCACATTTTTTGCTCGAGAGAAATCATTTTTTTTGGAAGAGCGATGCCCCCTCTCGCGCCACCAGTCCCCTCCGGGGACGGGGAACTTGTAGGGATGACAAAGCCAGATACGCAGGTAATCCGTCATTATCGCAAATGAGGGGTGCCATAGCAGCGGGGGCGAAGCTTCCAAGAGATTCAGGGATTAGAGTTTTCTATGAATATCAGTAACCATCGGGAATCGGATTATGGGGGTTGAAACCCCCATACCCCCAATTGCGATAAACGCCCGCCGCCCCAAAGGGCGCCCCGCGGCGGGATCAATACGGTTGAAAAAAACAAGGTTGCCCCGCCGTGCCTCGCAAGAGGCCCTGAGGCGGGTAATCATCGCAATTTCCACATTTAATTATACCAAATTTTCATGATTTGAGTTGCGAACAATTTTTTCATGGACGTTTTTACAGAGGACCTTTTTAATGGCGTACAGCAATCATTTTTCCTGGCTTATTTCATTGAACCGATTACTTTCACTGGATTCAATCACCGTTTATATACATCCCGGAAAAGATGTGACAATATGGCAGCATTCCCCGGTTGCTGGAGAAAAATCATGGGAATTAAGTTACCGGGTGACAACGCGAGGAGTATTGAAGATGGAGTTCTAATATGATGAGGTGCCAATGACCCCGATTGAACTAACCGGATGGATTGAATGCGGCGGCAAACGTCTCGCCCCTGAAGAGATCGGGCAGATCATAGAAGAACGTCCCCAGACAATCCTCAACTTCGGGGGAGAGTTTTTTCTTCGCTGGGCCGGGTGCTGCGCCCGCGACCATTTCGGGATAATCCAGGGAGACTGCCCGAAAGGAACGCTCACCTGCGATGACGGGACAAAAAGCCGTATCAATCCGGAAATTCCGGAGATGTCCCTCGAGGATGCGATTATTACTGCCGTCAGCTTGCGCAGCGATGAAGGAGTTGTCGCACTGTCGGGCGGTGTGGATTCAACGCTCGTCGCCCGCCTCGCCGGCAGGGAATGCGTTGCGGTGGGCATGGATGGATCGCACGATCTTGCGCAGGCAGAGCGGGCGGCAGGGCTCCTCGGCCTTGAATGTACTCTTGTGGAAATCCCGGCGGCAGATATTGAATCTGCGCTCCCGGTGGTTCTTCACACAATCCCGAAAATCGACCCCGTTAACGCCGGTATTGCCCTGACACAATATTTCATTACCCGGTGGGCGGGAGAACAGGGGTATCGCCGCATCCTGACCGGGCAGGGCGCGGATGAACTCTTCGGGGATACTCCCGGTACCTGGAAACCGATACTCTCGAAGCCGATCTCGCGCGGGATTTTGCCGGCCTCGAACTGCAGGCTGCACGCGACCAGGGAATTGCGGCGCTGAATGGCACCTACCTTTCCATGCCCTACCTGGATACCCGGGTTGTGCGCGCCGCGAGCGCGATCCCGGCCGGTGACAAGGTTTGCGGGGAGCAACGGAAGGTCCCGCTCAGGACCATTGCAGAACGTTATATTCCCAAAGAATTAGCATGGTACGAGAAGAAAGCGATGCAGTACGGGAGCGGGGTTGCAAAAGAACTCCGGAGACTTGCACGGCACAATGGTTATAAAACGTCGGTACAAGGGTACTTAGACCACATCAGCAGGGTGGAACATGGTCACTGAAAAAGATGTAAAGCATATCGGTGAACTTGCCGATATCGGAATAAACGAAGACGAACTCGGTACGTTTACTCACCAGTTCAATGCAATTCTCGAATATTTTGACGTGCTCGACTCCGTCGAGGGCGACTCATCGGTCACGCACGAGCTGAACAACGTTATGCGCGAAGACCTCGTAGAACCCTCACTCTCCCGGGACGATGTGCTCGCAAACGCGGGCGCACAGGAAGACGGCTTTATCAAGGCGCCGAGGGTGATGTAATGCCGCCCGGGACAATAACCTTCGAACCCCATGACCGGTATAACGCCTTCCTCTCGGTCTGTAAAAAAGCCCGGTACGGCGAAGGAAAACTATCCGGCGTGGCCGTTGCGGTGAAGGATAATATATCGACCCTGGGTATCCAGACCACCTGTGCATCAAAAATTCTCGAAGGTTATGTCCCACCCTATGATGCCCACACAGTGACCCTCCTTAAACAAGCCGGGGCAGCCATTGTCGGCAAGACGAATATGGATGAGTTCGGGATGGGGACAACAACGGAAAATTCCGCGTTCGGCCCAACCCTGAACCCCTGTAATCCCGGGCGCGTCCCGGGAGGATCGAGCGGGGGCAGTGCCGCCGCAGTCGCTGCCGGAATGGTCCCGATGGCTCTTGGGACCGATACCGGTGGATCGATCCGGTGCCCGGCGGCGTTCTGCGGGATTGTCGGCCTTAAGCCAACCTATGGCCGGGTCTCCCGCTACGGGCTCATCGCGTATGCAAACTCGCTCGAACAGATCGGTCCGATGGGAAAGACGGTCAGCGATGTATCGACACTGATGCAGGTCATCGCAGGACATGATCGCCGGGATTCTACATCGTATGACCGCCCCTATTCCCACGCGCCAAATCCCGGGATCAAGGGACTGAAGATCGGGATCCCGGCCGAGTATTTCGGAGCCGGCGTGGAAGATGAGGTAGCAGCCACAGTCATGAAGGCTGTCAACCGTCTCGAAGAACTCGGTGCTACCACGGTCCCGTGTACCATTCCCTCCATGAAGTACGCCCTCGCTGCCTACTATGTCACCTGCATGAGCGAGGCGAGTTCCAACCTTGCCCGGTTTGACGGCGTAAGGTACGGTCCTCCTGCTGATACGAAGAAATCCTGGCACGATGCGTTCCAGGAAGTACGGCGGGCCGGGTTTGGAACTGAAGTCCGGAGACGGATAATGCTCGGCACGTTCGCCCTCTCCTCCGGTTACTATGGGAAATACTACAAAAAAGCGCAGATTGCCCGCGAGAATGTGAGAAAGGACTTTGCCCGGATCTTCTCGGAAGTCGACGTGATTGCCGGGCCAACAATGCCGACCATAGCGTTCAAACTTGGCGAGAAGAGTGATCCGCTCTCGATGTATCTCGCGGATATCCTGACCGTTCCCGCAAACCTTGCCGGGATACCCGCGATCTCCGTCCCCTGCGGCAAGGCATGGGGGATGCCGGTAGGTCTCCAGATTATGGGCAGGCCCTTTGAAGACGAACGCGTGATCGATGTCGCCTTTGCGTACGAACAGGCGGTGAACTAGATGGCTGAAGACCAGGTCATCGTCGGCCTTGAAGTGCACTGCCAGCTCGACACGTTGAGCAAACTCTTCTGCGGGTGTTCGACAGACTACCGCGACGACGGGCCCAACACCCACGTCTGCCCGGTCTGCCTCGGCCTGCCGGGCGCGATGCCCGTGCTCAACAAAAAGGCGATCGAGTACGCCCTCAGGGTTGCAAAAGCCCTCAACTGTTCTATCGTCAAAGAATCAGAATTCTCACGGAAAAATTACTTTTATCCCGACCTCGACAAGGCATACCAGGTCACCCAGTACGACAAGCCGCTCGCGGAAGGCGGTTACCTCGAGATCGAAAGCGACGAGGGGGGCGAGAGGAAAGTTCGCCTCACCCGAATCCACGTCGAAGAAGATCCCGGCAGGCTTGTCCATATGGGGAACGTTGAACGGGGGAAATACTCGCTCGTGGATTACAACCGTGCCGGCATTCCCTTGATCGAGATCGTCAGCGAACCCGACATGCGCTCTCCCAAGGAAGCCCGGAAATTCTTAAACAAGCTCCGAGCCACCCTCGAATACCTGAGTGTGTTCGACAGCGAGAAGGAAGGCTCTCTGCGTGTCGATGCCAACATCTCGATCCGGGGAAGCGAACGGGTTGAAGTAAAGAATATCACCTCCTACAAGGGTGTCGAAAAGGCGCTTACCTTCGAGATCGCCCGGCAGAAGAACCTGATCCGGCGGGGCCAGAGAGTAAACCGCGAGACCCGGCACTTCCTCGAAGCACAAGGGAGCACCCAGTCCTCGCGTTCCAAGGAACAGGAACACGATTACCGCTACTTCCCCGAACCGGATCTCCGCCCGCTCTATGTCCAGTCCTGGGTCGAAGGGATTGTCCTTCCCGAGCTTCCCGACGCACGGCGCGAGCGGTTCATCGCGCAGTACGGGTGTTCCCTCAACCATGCACGGACCCTCACCGGGGATCTCAAGCTGGCGAACTTTTTCGAAGCCGTCGTAGCATCTGATCCCAGGGGGCTATCCACGCTTGCAGCGACCTGGATCGCCGACACCCTGATCGGCGAGCTCAATTACCGGAACATGAACCTTGATCCGGTCCAGCCGGGAAGTATCACGGATCTGGTTCGCCTTCTCCTGCACGGCACCATTACCGATAAGAGCGGCATCGAAGTGCTCCGGGTTATGCTCGACCAGTACGCGAAAAAGGAACAGCCGGAACCTCCGTCAGCAATCGTCACCCGGCTCAACCTCACCGCTACCCGCGGAGACACCAGTGTTATCACGGCTGCAATCCATGAGGCTCTCAATGAAAATCCCAGGGCGATCGAGGATTATCGTGCGGGTAAGAACGGTGCAGTCAATTTCCTTGTCGGACAGGTCATGAAAAAGACGAAAGGAAAGGCCGATCCGGGCGAGCTCAACGCGCTGCTCATGGCGGCACTCAAAGAGAGGGAGACCTGATACCCGTGCACCTGATCGTTGCTGAAAAGAACATATCGGCGCGGCGTATCGCCGAGATCCTCGGAGAGGGAAAGAAGATCACCGAGCGGAAAGATGCTGGTGTTTCCATGTATACGTTTGGCGATACGACGACGGTCGGACTCCGCGGCCACGTCGTCGAGATCGACTTCGAACCGGGTTACACGAACTGGCGCAGCGAGTGCGCTACCCCGCGGAGCCTGATCGATGCAAAGACCATCAAGCGGCCGACCGAGCCGCGGATCGTTTCCCTCGTCCAGAAACTTGCAAAACAGGCCGACCGCGTCACGATTGCAACGGATTTCGATACCGAAGGAGAACTCATCGGGAAGGAAGCGTATGAGCTCGTCCGGGCGGTAAACCCGAAAGTGAAAGTGGACCGGGCGCGGTTCTCGGCGATCACTTCCCAGGAACTGCACCACGCGTTTACCCATACGACCGATCTTGACTTCGCGCTCGCGGCAGCCGGGGAGGCCCGGCAGTCGATCGACCTCATGTGGGGCGCGGCACTCACGCGGTTCATCACCCTTGCCGCAAAACGCGGCGGGCAGAATATCCTCTCGGTGGGGAGAGTGCAGAGCCCCACCCTTTCGATGATCGTGGACCGGGAAAAAGAGATCGAGGCATTTGTCCCGGAAAAATACTGGCAGCTCGGGCTGCTCACGGAGAAATCCGGCGAGACGATCGAAGCCCGGCATACCAACGGCCGGTTCCACGAAAAGGCCCTCGCAGAGATCGCCCGCGACCGTACAAAAGCCCCCCTCGTTGTGACCGATGTGAAGACCGGGAGCAAACAGGACCGGGCGCCATCCCCGTTCGACACGACGACCTATATCGTCGCTACCGCCCGGCTCGGGCTCTCCGCTGCTAACGCCATGCGGATCGCAGAAGAGCTGTACATGAACGGGTACATCTCGTACCCGAGAACTGACAACACGGTGTACCCGCCATCCCTCGATCTCGACGGGATCCTGAAGACGATCCGCAATTCTCCGTTCAGAAAGGATGTCGACTGGGTGATGGCGAACCGCCGGGCAGTCCCGACCCGG
The DNA here is from genome assembly GCA_963758935.1 of uncultured Methanomicrobiales archaeon. Lineage (GTDB taxonomy): Archaea > Halobacteriota > Methanomicrobia > Methanomicrobiales > Methanospirillaceae > Methanoregula. The sequence goes on from CAVWXD010000001.1 coordinate 83,043, forward strand.
GGCAAAAAGTCATCCACCGACCACCCGCCCATCCACCCGACCGGGCCGGCAACCCGCGAGGCGATCGGCGATGATGCTTTCAAAGTCTACGAACTCGTCCTCCGCAGGTTCCTTGCTACTCTCGCTCCCGATGCGGAGTGGAAGACATTAAAGATTCTTTTCGATGCCGGCGGGGAAGAGTATACAGCAACAGGCGGGCAGCTGATCGTGCCCGGCTGGCACACGGTCTACCCGTTCAGCGAAGCAAAAGAGGTAATCCTCCCCCCTTTCGGGGCCGGTGAAAAGCTTCCGATTAAGTGTGTAAACCTCGAAGAGAAGGAGACCCAGCCACCGGCGCGGTATACCCAGAGCAAACTCATCCAGCGGATGGAAGAACTTGGCCTGGGAACCAAGAGCACCCGGCATGAAGTAATCGCGAAGCTCGTCTCGCGAAAATATGTCGAAGGTAACCCCATGCGACCGACCCTCGTCGGAAGGGTTGTCACCGAATCCCTTGAACAGCACGCCGATACCATCACCCGGCCCGACATGACCCAGACGATCGAGGCGCATATGCAGCAGATCAAGGAGAAGGCCCGGACCCGTGAGGATGTCATCAAGGAATCCCGCGAGATGCTGCACAAGGCGTTCGACCAGCTCGAACCCAACGAGCGGCTCATCGGTGACGATATCCGGGGAAGAACGGCCGAGGAGATGAACCTCGGGAAATGCCCGGTCTGCGGCGGGATGCTCGCGATCAAGCACATGCGGGGAAATACCCAGTTCATCGGGTGCTCCTGTTACCCGGAATGCACGTTCAATATCGGTCTCCCCATGGCCCAGTGGGGATGGGCGGTCCGCACCGATGAGATCTGTGACAAGCACCACCTCAATTTCGTCCGGCTCGTGAGGAAAGGTGCCCGGCCTTGGGACATCGGGTGCCCGCTCTGCCATCACGTCAACTCAAACACGGAGTCTCTCCGTGAAATACCATCAATCGACGATACCCTGCTTGCCAGGATGCATAAGCAGCACCTCTATTCCGTTGCAGAACTGTCACGGAGTGCCCCTGATGTTCTCGCAAAACGTCTCGAAATATCTAAAGACCGTTCAGAACGGCTTATACGGGAAGCCGGCCTCGTGCTCGAAAAACTTCGCAGGCGTTCAGAGTTCCGGAAATTCATGCGGGATAACCTGATCCCCAGGAAAGGGCGCAGTTATGCGAAGATCCTCACCGCCCTCAAAGAAGCAGGGATCACCGAGCTTGCAGACGTCGTGAAAACGAACACGGCAACAATGACAAAATCCGGGATAGGGGAGGAGGAAGCCGGGAAGGTCCTTACTGAAGCACGCATCATCTATCACGGTCAGGTGCTCCGGGAGATCGGTATTCCCGCAGTAAGCCTCAAAAAATACCTTTCCGCAGGCATAACCAGTCCCGATATGTTCTGCACAAACCCGCCGGCTGCCCTCGCCGAAAAGACCGGAATGAGCCTGTCCACGGTCAATAAACATGTTGCCATCGTGTGCAAATCGCTTAACCGGCCTGAGCGGTAAAAATTTCACGGATAAAGATTGAGAGAGGGAAAAAAGAACTCCTCGCAATCCGTGGAGTCACCGAATCAGCAGTAGAACGGCTGTTCAAATCGGGGATCGTTGATACGGCAAGCCTCCTCACGGCTGATGCGCAAAAAATTGCGGCTGATACTGAAATCCCGGTACAAAAAATCAGGGATTTCCAGGCAGCAGCCCGGAAAAAGAAGGATAATGCAATTATCCAGATATAAACCGAATTTATTTTTTGAGGGCGAGCTCGATTGCCACCCGCAGGTCGTTATCCTCAAACGGTTTCATGATAAAACCGTCGGGGTGTGTCTCCTTGGCCCGTTCGAGCGTAGGTCCGTCAGAGTGTGATGTAACGTAGACGACGGGAATGTTGAACCCCCTCTTGATCATTCGTGCAGTCTCAATCCCATCAATATCACCCTTAATGTTGATATCCATAAGGACGATGTCGGGCTTGTTCCTGACAACAAGTTCCATTGCTTCTGCACCGGTAGTCGCTCTCCCGCAGAGCGAATAGCCAAGATTTTTTAATCGCCATTCGGCGACTTTTGCAATGATATTATCGTCCTCGACAAGAAGTACACAAACGTCCGGCATTTAACACCCTGTAATAATTTACCTTGCATGTTAATGCATTAAATCATTAACGATAGCGGACTCTACTGCCCGAACCTGAACGCCCCGCGGGGAATAAGCATCTCAAACCGGGCACCCTTACCAGGTACACCGTTTTCCTGGATCTCGATTTGGGTTATACTGAGAATCTCCCGGGAAAGGAAAAGACCCATGCCGGTATTCTGGCCGACTCCGCGATCAAATATCCTGTGTTTACTTCCTTCGGCAATTCCAATACCGTTATCCTCGCAGATAAGGGAGAGGCCTTTATCTGAAATCATGAAATAGAAATTTATTGCTGTTACGGTTTTCCCGTACCGGATCGCATTATCCACGAGATTGTAGAAAACTTTCTCGAGAAGAGGATCTGCATAGATCTCAGTTTTTTCGAGGGCAATTTCAAAGTGGATCCCTGAATTCTTAAAATTCACCAGTACCTTTGCAATGACATCACCGACATCCTGCCACAGGGGAAGGTGAACCCCGACTTCCTGGTACTGCTTGGTGAAGTTGATCTGCCGCTGGATTACGCGGGCAAGCTCCTTGATATCGCCCAGGAGCTGGGTCCTTTCTTCTTCCAGGGACGCAGCTCTCGCCATATCAACGCAACCGAGCAGTCCCGTGAGGGTATTGAGGATATCGTGCCGGGTGATGTTGTTCATCAGGTTCAGCTTTTTGTTCGCAAGCTCGATAGCGTCTTCAGCCCTCCGGCGTTCCGTGATATCCCGGAGCATGCCGAGGACCTCTTTTCCCTTCCCGAACTCATCCAGGTGCAGGAAACTCTTCTGTTCGAACCAGTGGATATTCCCCCATTTGTCAGTCAGCCTGAATGTGGCAGAGAATTTGGCCCCTTCTGATAGTTCCCGCATGAATTCATCCTGGACTTTCCTGCGGTCTTCCGCATGAAGGAGATCGAACATCGGGTGCCCGACAATCTCGTCGGCGAGATATCCGTACTGGTTGATCTGGGGCGAAACATAGGTTACAAGACCGGTCAGGTCGGTCGAGAAGAGGATGTCAGGAGTGTTTTCTGTGAGTGTCCGGTACCTTTCTTCGCTCTCGCTCAGTTGCTGCTCGATTTTCTTCCGGTAACTGTTATCGATGAAAGTTTCGAGAAGGCAGTGCTTCCCGTGAAGTATGACGGGAACAACATATTTGATGATGGGTATCTTCCGGCCATCACAGGTTACCAGGATCCGCTCGGAATTATCGACTTTCTGGCCGAGATCGATGACCGGGCAGGAACCATCCAGTGCCGGGCAGATAAACCTGTGGCATACGTTGGCGAGGACCACTTCTTTTGGTGCACCGATCATTGCGAGGGCCGCAGGGTTTGCATCGATAATCCTGAAGGTATCGGTGTCGATGACAACAATGCCGACCTGGACCGTCTTGAGCAGGGTCTTTAAATATTCCTCGTTTTCTGCGAGCGCCTCTTCGAGCTGGAGCCGCCCGGTTATATCGATGACGCTTCCCCGGAAACCTTCGAGGATACCATCGTGGACTATCGGCGCAGAATATACTATCGCCCGTATCCTGCTCGTGTCTTTTTTGATAAGGGTATAAACATCTCCCGATGAAGCGATTCCTCTTGCCACGCGTTCGAGGTTTTTGTGCATTTTGTCGATATCTTCGGGGACAAGAAACTGATCCGCAGGGAGATTTATGCCGGAATCGCTGTCGGGTAGACCGAAAATCTCGGTCCCGAACTTATTGACATAGACGATGTTTCCCTGAGGATCCATCTCAAAAATTACCTGGGGGAGGAGATCGGAGAGCTCACGGAAGCGTGCTTCGCTCTTCTGGATATCGGTATGACTTTTTTCGATCTTCGAAAGCATCCCGTTGATCTCATGTTCGAGACCGGAGATTTCATCGTCCCCTTTCTCGTTGACACGCAGTTCCAGGTCGGTGTCCCTTCCGATCTTATACACCTGCAGGCTCAGCGCACCGATCCGGGAGAGAATGTTCCGGTCAAGGAAGATGAGCATCCCGATCCCGGTCAACATCCCGGTCAGAAGGATAATACCGATAAACTGGAGGATCGTGTTGATGCCCTGCAGGTAGATATGCCGGGGTTCGGTTATCGTGAGAATGAGACCGTCGTTCCCGTAGATATCCCGGAGAAGGGCAGTGCCCTGAATAGTGTTTCTGTCGGAGGGTTCGACAATCTCAGGGACCTGCCCTGTCACCTTCTTCAGATCTGATAAGATCCTGGGATCAACTGACGGATCCTGCGGGTTCTTCAGTTGCAGCGTTGGCTGGGTTGATTCCCCAAGTACCTGGATCTCCTCCTCGGTAAGGGCACGCCCGAGAATGACCACTCCCCGGGGGGTGCCGGAATAATCCGACCTGACGACGGGACGGGATGCAATCAGCATCGGGTACTCCTTCAGGATTATGAGACCGGATGTCGACCCGCGGGGGTTGCTCATATTCATCAGGGGATCGTCGGGAGAAAGCGGACGGGTGAATAAATCCGGCACCGGCGTCACGGTTTTGTTCTGGAGATCGAATCCCCCGGAATAGAGGATGTTCCCATCAGTGTCGGCTATAATAAAGAGATTCAGGTGGAGATTTTCGTAGGTTTCGGGAATGAGATTTGAGATTATATACCCGGATTGGTTGCCGGCGACAAAATTATAGGTGTCATCCCACGGACCCCAGTCAGCAGCGATTTCAGCAAGATTCGTCGCTTCGCCAGTGACGTGGTTAACCGCCTGGTTGAGATCGTTTGTCGTATACTCGTTCTCAAGAGATGCGTAACTCGAAAGAAGAATGGTTGAACCAAATATACCTACCGTTGCAACCAGGGCGATGTAGACAATAAAAAAGACGAGCATTGTCTTCTGTTGAAGATTCATTCACACCACCCCGCAATAGTCCTGATTTCTATTGGATGGATATATAGTAGGCGATACGGGAAAAACCGAATAAGAAATATTCGTTTTCTGAAAAACCGGGATCATTTTTGCCCGGCCGCAGATTGTCCGGCCCGGACTTGCCCGCACCGCCCAAGGATACCGGTTTATTGGCAAGAAAAACCTAAGGTAATGATAACATGAAATGGAAAGACTGGGTGCACGTGACCAAACTCGATCCTGACAAGCAGCTGAAACCGGGAGACATCGATGCGATCGCGACGAGCGGGACCGACGCACTGATGCTCTCGGGAACGCTTAACGTTACGCAGGAGAATCTTGCCGAACTGCAGAAACAGGTAAAAAAGTACGGCCTGCCGCTGGTTATGGAACCGGCAGGTCCCGAGGCTGTCCTTATGCAGGACATCGATTACGTCTTTGTGCCAAGCGTGATGAATACGACCGACGTCCAGTGGATTGTAGGTAAGCACCGGGCATGGGTGCAGCTCCAGAACGGGAAGATCCCCTGGGAGTTTATTATTCCCGAGGCGTACATCGTGCTCAACCCCGCTTCGTCGGTAGGAAAAGTGACCAGGGCGATCTGTAATCTCATGCCTGAAGAGGTCGCTGCCTATACTACCGTCGCGGATCATTATTTCCATTTCCCCATCGTCTATCTCGAATACAGCGGTATCTTCGGTGACCCAGCGGTTGTAAAGGCTTCATCCGATGTGATCGATAAATCCGTCCTCTATTACGGCGGCGGGATCAATTCTGCCGAGAAGGCGGCCATTATGTCGAAATATGCAGACACCATCGTCGTGGGTAACGCGGTCTATGACCAGGGTCCGGCTGTCCTGAAGGCAACCGTCGACGCGGTCCAGTAATTTTTTTGTTTATGCCCGAAATTGATATCGTTCTCGTTGCGCCCTTATACGAGGGAAACGTCGGGTTTGCCGCACGGGTGATGAAAAATTTCGGGTTTCACCGGCTCGTCCTCATCGATCCCTGTAAACTTGGCAATGAAGCAGATGGCAGGGCGTCGCACGCGTACGATGTTCTCCACGGGGCGGAAGTGTGCACCATCGAAGACGTTTTTGCCCGTTCCAATATCGTCATCGCGACGACCGGCCTCGTAAGCAAATCGGTCTGCCACTCGATGCGCATGCCATTCTTTTCTCCAAAGGAACTCCGCGAACGCATCAAGGATGTAGACGGCCGAATCTCTATCCTGTTCGGCAGGGAGAACTGGGGTCTCAACAACGAGGAGGTGAAGAGAAGCGATATGATCTGCACCATCCCGACAGCAGATGAATACCCGATCCTCAACCTTTCCCATGCGGTGGGGGTCGTCTGCTACGAACTATCCAACCTACCCCTCCCGTCGTATGCTCTTGCTCCCCCGGGCGATATGGAGCACCTGTACCGGCATGTCGACCGGTACCTCGACACGATCCACCACCCGGAGTTCAAACGTGAGAACACGATGATCCTCATCCGCCGGGTTCTCGGCAGGGCGAACCTCACGATACGCGAGGCGAGCACCCTCCACGGGCTTCTCCGCAGGAGCGAATGGCATATCGATCCGGCGTCGCTGGACCGGGACCGGAACCGGGGATTGTAATTTACTCGGTGATGAAGAGGGGGACAACCGGGAAGCTCGATGAGAACCCGAATTAGTTTCCTGAACATCAGCCCGGAAAATTTTGGTGCAGTCTGGTTTAGATTCATGCTTTTTACCGGGAAGCTGGAAACACTTCTCTGGAATTTACGAGAGTGACCCCCTCTCTCCCCCAGAGGGGGAGGCACCCCAAGGGGAGCGCCCCCTTGACCCCCGACCTGATACTTTTTTTGAAAAATTCTGCTTGCTCCGTAAAGTCAATGATGATCTGATGATAAGATCGAAAATTTACGGTTACCCGAGAGAAAATGGTCAAAAACTAACGGTCCCACTTCCTGGAATCTTTTTCCCTGGGGGGGGACCGTAAAGATCACGAGATAAAACTCCTGAAGTCGGGGTGAGGGTCGACAGACCCCGAACACCCGACCTCCCCTCATATTTTCGTATTCCTGCGGCGGAAAAGTCAGGGATAAAACCCTCGCGGGATTTGAACTTTTTAAATCATTTTTTCTTATCAGCGTTGAACAAATCAGATCACATTTTTTCTCATTCAACCGCTCTAAAAGATTGCAAAAAAAAACTCCCGAAGTCGGGGTGAGGGTCGGCAGACCCCGAACGCCCGACCTTCTCTCGTATTTTTGTTTCCGGAGCGCAAAACGTCTGAATAAACCTCCGGGCATATGTCATAATTATTTCATCTTTTTCTCATCGGAGTTTAGCAGATCCAATCCCACGGGATTTCCCACCCAACTCCCTTGAGCGCATCGCTTATGATATCCCGCTCCCTATAGTAGTCCCAACATGATCCTCGTTGACTGGCAGCTCCTCGACCGCATCCAAAGGGGCCACATAAAAATCGACCCGTACGACCCGGCTCTTGTCCAGCCCAACTCCGTGGACATACGGCTCGGAAACCACTTTGTCTGGTATAAACCCGGGATCAGCGTTATCGATCCCTACGACCAGCAGAGCGTTGTGAAAGATGTTGAGGAAATCCATGCAGATTCATTCACCCTCAACCCCGGCCAGTTTATCCTCGCCGAGACACTGGAGGCTATTGAACTCCCGGACAATATCGTCGCGACCATTGAAGGAAAGTCGAGCATCGCGAGGCTCGGGGTTACTCTCCACCAGACGGGTGGCTGGATCGATGCGGGTTTCCGCGGGACCATCACGCTTGAGATGGCGAATGTGAACTCGCGGCCGGTAAAAGTCTATGCCGGCATGCCCATCGGGCAGCTTGTCTTCTATACCACCGAACGGGCGGACAACCCGTATTATAAAAAACGGGATGCAAAGTATCTCGACCAGCGACAGGCAACGCTCTCGCGGTACCCCGCCAATAAAAAACAATCCTGAAAAACCCCTAGAAGGCAATGAGGGTAAATAGTGGGAAAACCCATTTTATACGAATGACCGGATTCATGTGGAGATGAACCTATGCGACTTCTTTTGATCCATTCGGATTACATCGAATACGAAGCAAAAAAGAAGACCAGAATGGCGGAGCCCGAGAGCGAATCGGTTCTCGCAGACGCGCAGGCCGAAGCACTCACGGTTTTTTGTGCAGTGGAATCGGTCGATGAGGAAGACCCCGAAAACGTCGTGATGCAGGCAGTTGCAGGGAGATCGACGCGTCGCGGATAAGGTAAAAGTTGACAACATTGTCATCTACCCGTACGCCCATCTCAGAGCGACCTTGCCTCGCCAGAAATAGCCATCACCGTGTTAAAGGCGCTTGAGGCAGAACTGAAAGCGGAGGGGTTCAAGGTCAAGCGTGCACCGTTCGGGTGGTATAAGTCCTTCAAGCTCTCGTGCAAGGGTCACCCCCTCTCCGAGCTCTCGAAGACTATCGTTCCCGGCGACGAGTGCGCCCCGAAGAAGGAGAAGAAGGAAGTCACCCACGACTGGTTCGTGCTGACTCCTGACGGGAAGACCCACGATTGCAAGGAATTCATCGATGATACCCCGTTCGGCTGCCTTGTCAAGAAGGAACTTGGGGTCGCGGTGCCGATTGGCGGAGAACCAGCCCATGTCGACCTGATGCGGTCAAAGGAACTCGTGGACTACGAGCCGGCAAGCGATGTCGGCTGCCTCCGCTGGATGCCCAAAGGGAAGATCGTCCGCGACCTCCTCGCGGACTATGTCCTGCACCTCGTCCTTGAATATGGCGGGACACCGGTCGAGACGCCCGTCATGTACGACCTTGGCGACAAGGCGATCTACGAGCACGCAGAGAAGTTCGGCGAGCGCCAGTACCGGTTCAAGTCGAACAACCGGAACATGATGCTCCGGTTTGCCGCGTGCTTCGGTATGTTCTCGATCATGCGGGACATGCACATCTCGCCCAACAACCTCCCGATGAAGATGTACGAGCTCTCCACGTACTCGTTCCGGCACGAGCAGAAGGGCGAGGTCATCGGCTTGAAGCGCCTACGTGCGTTCACGATGCCTGACATGCATTCGCTCTGTACGGATATGCCCGAGGCCCTGAAGTGCTTCGAAGAGCAGCTCGCGATGGGATGGCAGACCGGCCGCGACTTCGAGACAAAACTCGTTGCCGCGTTCCGCTGCACGACAGGACTTCTACGCCCAGCACGAAGCATGGGTAAAGAAGATCGTAAAAGAATCTGATTGCCCGATGCTCATCGAGATCCTCTCCGACCGGGTCCATTACTGGGTCGCAAAGATTGACCTCGCGGCAATCGACGGACAGATGCGCCCGATCGAGAACCCGACCGTCCAGATCGATGTCGAGAGCCTCGACCCGGTTCAACATCAAGTACCACACCGAGGACGGCACCGTGGTTCACCCGCCGATCCTCCACTGCTCCCCCACCGGCAGCGTCGAGCGCGTGATCTGCGCCATTCTCGAAAACACATCGACACAGGCGGTTCCTGCGCTGCCCGCGTGGCTCTCCCCAATCCAGGTGAGAGTGGTTCCGGTCGCTGAACGCCATGGTGCGTTCGCAGCCGATGTCTGTGACAAAATCAATGCAGCGAAAATCCGGTGCGACCTCGATGACCGGGAAGAGAGCGTGGGCAAGAAGGTCCGCGAAGCCGGTATGGACTGGGTCCCCTATGTGGTTGTTATCGGCGACGAGGAAATGGCAGGTAAGAAGCTGACCGTCACCGTCAGGAAGAAGTCACAGCCGAACAAGCCCTGCAAGGAAGAGCTCAGCACGGAAGCTCTCATCGCTGCTGTCCACCACGATACGGAAGGCATGCCGTTTCGTCCGCTGTATACCCCGCGCCGGATGTCAAAGAAGGCCCGGTATATCTGAAACTTTTTTATCATCCATAACTTTTTTTGTGCGGCATGGCATTTTTGGCGTTGGTCAGGGTCTTCTTCAATGGCCTGCGAACCTGCAGCACAAAACCGGTGAAGGCAGATGCGGAAGGTATAAACCTGATATCCGGGTATTAAGTAAAATTACCGGAAGGGCGCTCTGCGACTTTTGAATCCTATAGCGGGTTTTCAAGCATGGCAGGACGAATCGGGTTGGATGGAAGACATCAAATGCCAAGATTCATCCACAACAAAAAATAAAAAGGTTATACAATGAAGCCCCAGCTCCGCGAAAGGTTACACGAGATCATCTTTGATGGCCTTGCTACCGATAGCGCAGGAGCTGCACCCACAACGGATTCACAAAATCTTCTCCCGGATGATTCCTTATCCGGTGCTCCCCGCAGTGGGGGAAGAACGAATAAAAATGAACCCCTGCATATTCATACGTGTTCTTCACGCGATGCGCATGTACCTGCTCAAAACCAGGGAGGAACGTCAGAGGGACCCCTGTTCTACTCCCTTCCCGGGAGCGCAGCTCCCGGAGTCTCTCGTGTTCCTGAGGAGGAGGGCTTCGTCGCGCACGGGGATCCGGATCTTGTCTGGATCAACGATTCCCTTCTCGAAAATCTTATGAGCCGGCTTTATCCGGAAGACCCGTCGCCGGGGAATGCGACCGAACCCCGGCATTTTTCCGGATGCGAAGTGCGGCCGAAAAAAACCGGCGAGTGGGATTCCCTCGTGCAGTCTGCCGATAAAGCGCAGTACCCCGTTTTTGCGATCGACCGCTCGAGAAAGGTAATCGTCTGGAACACCGCAATTGAGCAGACTCACCGGTGTCGCGCGGCAGGACATCATCGGAAAAGGAGACCATGCGTATGCTATCCCGTTCTTCGGATCCCCGCGTCAGATGCTGATCGATTACATCATTGTTCCCCCGGAAATTGCAAAGATCCTCGAACCAATCCCGGCAAAACAGGAAGGGGAGACATTTATCGGCAACGTGGAGCAGGCAAGAATCAACGGGAACCCTGTGAACCTGTGGAGCAGGGCATCGCGCATTTACGATGCTGAAGGGAAGGTTATTGCGGCCGTCCAGTCCGTCGGTATCGCGACGAAGGCACAGGCACAGGCGCCATCTCCGGAACGCAACGACGGGATCTGGAAACAGCAGGACGAACTTCACGCGGCGTTCGAAAAACTGGCAAATACACAGGAAGAACTGCTCCGGAATTACCGGGATCTCACCCAGGCGCAACAACAACTTCTCGAAAACGAACAGAAGTTCAGGACACAGGAAGCATTCTTAAAAAGTGTCATATCCGATGCACGGGAAGGTATCGTTGCCTATGACCGCCAGTCTGCGCTATATCCTCTGGAACCCGTTCATGGAGAATATCACCGGCGTGCCGGCGATAGAAGTGCTGGGAAAGGGAGCCGATGAAATGTCCCCGCGGCTCAGGCTTGCGGGAGCCGACCACCTCCTCGAACGAGCGCTTGCCGGCGAGACTATGGAGTCTGCCGATTTTTCGCTGATAATCCCCAAGTCCGGAAAGCAGGTCTGGGTGAAAGCGATCTACTCACCCCTCACCGATACTGACGGCGTTATCTTTGGCGTAATCGGTGTTGTCCAGGATACGACCACGAGAAAAGTGATGGAGTATGCCCTGCAGACAACCATCGTGCAGCTCGTGGAGAGTGAATCGAAATACCGCAATGTCTTCAATGCAAAGAACGACCCCCTCCTGCTCGTTGAGCCAAGGAGCCGGCGCATCCTCGATCTCAATGATGCTGCAGCAGCTGTCTACGGTTATTCCCGGGAAGAGATGCTGGAACTCTCCCTCCCCGAGCTCTATGCAGAACCGGGAGAGACCGGCCAGGAATCGCCGCTGCCGGTCTCACAGGTATGGACAGGACATCACCGGAAGAAAGACGGGACCCTCTTTCCTGTCGATGTGTCGTCATCGTACGCTGATGTAAAAGGGAATTCGGTCCTGATCCTTTCCGTACGGGATCTTTCTTCCGTCCAGAGAATCGCCGATTCCCTCCGTCTCGCAAACGCCAAGCTGAATCTCCTGATGGGAATAACCCGCCATGATGTCCTGAATAACCTGACTGCGGTCATGGGATACAATTCCATCCTGAAAAAGGACAGCACTGATTCGACAATCCTTGAAATGCTTGACCGCCAGGAGACTGCGCTGATGTCGATGCGGCACCAGATCGAGTTTACCCGTGAATACGATGAACTCGGGGTAAAATCACCCCGGTGGCAGAACATAAAGGACATCGCGTCACGGTCATATTCACAGTTCATGAACACGGTGAAGTTCACCTGTGACGCAAACGATCTTGAGGTCTACGCCGATCCCATGCTGGAGCGGGTCTTCTACAACCTCTTCGACAACACCTTCCGGTACGGGCAGGGACTCACCAAGATCAGGATCTCCTGCAAACAGCAGGATTCCGATCTACTGCTCTTTTTCGAAGACGATGGTCCCGGTGTTCCGGATGAAGACAAGGAACGGATCTTTATCCGCGGGTATGGGAGGCATACCGGTCTCGGCCTGTTCCTGGCACGGGAGATCCTCGCCATCACAAGAATCGAGATCCACGAAAACGGGGAGTATCGTAGAGGAGCACGGTTTGAGTTCAGGATTCCGAAGGGATCCTATCGTTTTGCCAGTGCCGGGAGCCGGGATCTCCCGAAGAGGGAAAGATACCCGCTGCACCCGGTCCCAGTCAAACCATAAACTTTGTAGTTCCGGAATCACTCCCGGAAAAAAACGAGATGCCGGTCTCAAGGGCTGCGTATCCAATTGCTGGTCCAACCGGTCGGGAGCCCGCGTCGAACAGGATGAAACGAGCCTCCCGTTTTTCTTAAACAAACTGCGGGAAAAACCCCAGAAATAATAAAACCTGACAAAAACGGTTGATAATTTTTTCTTCTCTTCCACGAATCACGGGTTAAAACTGTTGCTCTCCCTCCAGGAATGTCTTCTCCCATTTTGGTGGGAATTGCGTAGTGCGGTAGTGGCCGGGGAAAATTGTTATGCAGAAGATCTGCCGGGAAAAAACAGGATTACTTTCCGAGGAAATGCTCAAGGCCCGCCTTGAGTTCGGTGATGGAGACGGGTTTCCGGAGCACCCCGAGGTTATTGTCGTTGAGCTGTTTTACGACCTCGTCGACAGTAGGTGAAGCGGTGAAAAGGATTACCGGAATCGTCTCTAAACCGGTTGTTGCACGGAGTTTCTCGAGGAACTCCCACCCGTTGATGGGGGCCATCATGATATCAAGCAGGATGAGGGAAGGGGGGTCAGCTTTTGCTGCTGCGAGTGCCTCGACACCGTTTGCCATGAGGAACCGGCTGATACCCCAGCTTACGGATAAGAAGGTCCATCAGGTCGAGGATGGGCTGATCGTCTTCTACGACAAAAATTTTACGCGTCATTGTTTTCTACCTCTGCGGGCGGTCTCTGTTTTGGGATGTGGAGGGTAAAGGTGCTCCCGAGATTCACGATACTGTCGACACTGATAAACCCGCCATGCATCTGGATGTATTTCTTTGCGATCGAAAGGGAGAGGCCGATGCGGTCGTATTTCCGGCTGATATTGCCGGAGTCCGGCAGCTGGAACGGTTCAAAGATCTCGTCGAGCTGTGCCTCGGTGATCCCCATCCCGTTGTCCTGGATCGCGATCTTGTGGTAATCGTCCCCGGGAATTGAAGTGTACCAGATCCGGATCTTCCGGGGGGGCTTTGAGTAATTAATCGCGTTCGAGAGCATGGAATCGATGACAATCGAGATCTTGTTTTCATCTGCTTCCATGAACGCGTCCGCGGGTACGTCAAGGGTGAGGTCTGCTTTCGTTGCATATCCCCCGGCCTCGACGACGGATTCAAGCATCCCGGCTACTGCAAAGTCTGAATATTTCAGGGGTATTTTTCCGGAGTCAAGTACAGAAAGTTCGAGCATCTGGTTGATGATCTGGCGCTCACGGTCGACACTCTTGGTACACCGGTCGAGAATCGCCCGGGTCTCTTCGTTGACACCGTAGGCCTCCGGGTCTTCGGTGAGAAGGTTGAGGTACCCCATGATTGGCTGGAGCGGTGTCCGCAGTTCATGGGCGACGGTGCTGATGATCCCGCGCCGCCGGTCATTGTCCTGCTTGATCCGCTCTTTTAGTTTCTCCAGTTCGGTGATATCGACGATGTTCACGAGGACTGCAGGATCTCCCCTCTGCACAATCCGGGTGAAAAACAGGGCGCCGAGCCGGGTATCGCCGGCTTTGGTCATGAACCGGAATTCCGCCATGTTCGGGAGCGGCGACCACGTGCCATCTGTCTGGGTTACATCGGGAAAAACGTCGCGGTCTTCCGGGTGAAGGAGGGAGTGGATATCCTGGCCCATGAGTGCTTCCGGGGAATACCCCGAGAAGTTCTTAAATGCCGGGTTGAGGAAGATGATCTTCCTGTCCCGCAGGATGATGATGCTGGTCGGCGAGTTTTCGGTGACCTGCTTGTACTGGTAATAATTCTCGTCGGCATCCCGCTCGGCAATTTTCCGCTGGTTGATATCGATGACCGAGCAGCTCACCAGATTTGCAGAAAGCCTGCCCCACGAGAGGTTCACCCAGAATGGTTCCCCGGTTTTTGTTGCAAAGCAGGTCTCGAAGTTGGTGATGTCCTCGCTCGAACCGAGGCGTTCGAAGAACCTGCTCTGCTCAAAACGCGAGACGAAGAGCTGGGCAAACGTCATGCCGGCGAGCTCCACCTGGGAGTAACTGAGCATTCTCCCGAGTTCGCCGTTCGTGAGGCGGATGGCAAAACTGTTCTGATCGAAAAGGACAATCCCCAGGAGGGAATTCTCAAAAATACTCCGGTATCGTGCTTCGCTTGAATTAACCCGATCGGTGAAAAATGAGACGAGCGCTGCAATACAGATAAAGAGGACTGCCTGTGCTCCGGCTGAGATCATTCCTCCGATGTCCGGGTAGACGAAAGTATAGGCAAGAAATGCATAGACCGCAGCACACCCCCCGGCAAGAAGAAGCCCTTTTCTCGGGTAAAAGTATGTTGCGTACAGGATCGGGAAATAAAAGAGTTGTGCTGGGATGGTCCCGACATTCCGTTCAAGGGAAAGCGTGGTTATGACAATGCAACACGCAGTCAGTGACGCAATAACCCAGAAGCGAACAAGGTCAGTATGGGAGACCTGATAACCGGAAATACTGATTTTTCGCTCCATTGTCATTTAAGATTGTTTTCTGTCAGAGCTTATAAATGGATCACTTTATTTACCCGGCGTTAGCCTGCACAGAAAGTGCCATGCCTGCCAGCATCCCGGGGGGTCCGCTGCACAATCGTGTAAAGGAGATCCGGGTAAAAACCAGATCGTATTTCCCGGAAATTCCGTGAGGGGAAAAAACCGGTAAACCCGGAAAAACCGGGAACCTTTTCCCTGCAATCTTTTTTTTTTAATTGAAAATTCCAGAGTAACCAGTTCAGATGCAAAGCGGTGATAATTTCTCCGAGAGGAGTTCAACCTGCCGGACCGCCGTGCCAATGTAGGTATCCGGTGAAAGGAGTCGCGTGATATCGGCTTTTGAGCAAAACCTGACGATCTCGGGGTCTGCACCAAGGACTTCGGCCAGCGGTTTGCCTTCGGCGAGAGCCTGCATGCTTGCCATCCTCACCCGCTCGTGGGCGTCCTGCCGGCTCATGCCCTTCCGGGTCAGGCTCGATCATGATCGACTCGGCCATGTTGATCCCGTGAAGGAAGGCGAGGTTCCGGCGGATTGCTGCCTTGTTGATGACGAGGCCTTCCAGCACAACGGTCATGAGCCGGAGGCAGTGATCGGTGAGGATCGATGCTTCGGGGAAGATAATGCGTTCGCAGGAGGAGTTTGTGAGGTCACGCTCGTCCCATAACGTGTTGTTCCCGAGCGCAGGTTCAACCGAAGACCGGATAATTCTTGCAAGCCCGCAGACCTGTTCGGACTTGATCGGGTTCCGCTTGTGCGGCATTGTGGACGAGCCCACCTGTTTTGCCCCGAACGCCTCTTCGACTTCGCCGATCTCGGTCCGCTGGAGCGAGCGGATCTCGATACCGATCTTGTCAAGCGTAGTCGCGACGTTTGCACAGAACATGAAATATTCCGCGTACCGGTCTCGGGAGATGACCTGGTTGGAGACGTCCACCGCAGACATGCCGAGATACTCCATCATGGCGCCCTGGACCTCCATCGCTTTTGGCCCGAGGGCTGCCTGTGTCCCGACCGCACCGGTCATCTGGCCGACGACCACCCGGGGCCGGAGCTGTTCGAGGCGCTCGATGTGACGGGCAACTTCGCTTGCCCAGATGGCAAAACGCAGCCCGTACGTTGTCGGTACCCCATGCTGCCCGTGGGTCCGGCCGATACATACAAGGTTCTTGGTCTCTTCCGAGCGCCGGAGCAGGACACCGAGAAGTTTCCTGAGTTTTCCGTCCATCAGGTCGAGTGCGGATTTAAGCTGAAGCCCTGTCGCTGTGTCGAGGATATCGTTGCTGGTCGCACCATAGTGGACCCACCTCCCGCAGTCCCCGCAGACTTCCGAGATCGCCTTTACGATTGCCATCATATCATGGCTGATCTCGAGTTCGATCGTTTTTGCCCGCTCCAGCGACGCGTCCTTCGCATGGGCATCGATCTCGATTGCCGCCGCTGCCGGGATCATGCCCTGCGACGCCTCGGCCCTGGCAAGCGCGACTTCTGCTGCAACGATGCACGAAAACCGGTATTTCTCGCTCCATACGGCACGCATCTCCGCCGTTCCGTAGCGCTCCTCGATCGGGTGGACTGCCATGTGAACAGATCTGTTGTCCCGGAATATAGTGGTTGATGGTGATTTTGGTTATCGCCCGGTAATTGACCAGGATGTCCGGAGCCTGCATAATGTTCCTGCCAGCCTTTTTTTTTTAGGAACGGTTCCGGGAAGCGGAAATAAATACCCGGCCGGGAATAATAATCCACTATGGAATGCCCTGAGTGCGGGTACGATGCTGAAGATGCCGCAAATTTCTGTCCACAATGCAGGCACGAGTTCAAGGAACCCGATGTGGAGTTCGAAAGTCTGCCTTCGGCCACAGGTACAGAGGAACCAAGTTCTTTGGCCACCCCGGAAAAAAATCCGGAATTATTCTCCCGCAAGGAATTACAACACCTCCGGGTCCACCTTCTGCAGCCCTCCATGCTCATGACTGCCGGGGTTGCGATCACCGGTGATGTTACGGTCCCCCAGGTGCGTGATGTTTCGTTCAATGCCCTCGGACAAACGTACCCGGCAGGCGGGGCGCTCTGCGTGATTGCGGGGATCGTCATCGGCGCGCTGTTCTATGGGGTAATGTCTGCCCGGGCTCGCAAGGTTCCGCTCGGGCTGAAATTTCCTGAAATTTTTCTTCAGCTGGATTGTTTAGTAAGCGATCAGCTCAAGTCTCTCAATCCCAGAAAAATGCAAATCCCGCGTTACCAGCGGTTCATTGTTCCGGATAGCAATTGCCGCGATCAGTTCATCGAACGTGGATATATGCCTGCCCCTCCCGGAAAGGATGGTAGCAATTTCTGCATAAATGACTGCGGATTCAGCATCGAACGGGAGTATCGGGAAAAATTGCAGGAATTTTTCCGAAACATCATACACTTTCTTTTTCCCGCTCTTTTTTGCACCGTACAGAAATTCGGCGCTGCTGACCGATGTTGTTTTCAGTGATTTGTGGATGGCGATCAGATCCTCTGCGGCAGGGTCACCTTTCATGAGATCGATAAGAAAACACGTATCCACGATTGTCAAA
Source organism: uncultured Methanomicrobiales archaeon (assembly GCA_963758935.1). GTDB lineage: Archaea > Halobacteriota > Methanomicrobia > Methanomicrobiales > Methanospirillaceae > Methanoregula. Next base: position 100,804 of record CAVWXD010000001.1, read on the forward strand.
GGGTAACCTTCCGTGGCCTGACGCGATCGAGCTCGGACTTCGCAGCTTTCACCGATTCTGCAATCTCGCTGCGGACCGCGGGATCAATTGCCCCCAAAAAGTCGCAGACACTTTTTTCCTCACCTCCAGTGACGCGGAGGATCACATCGGAATAACTTTCCCCGGTCCGCTTGCGAGCCTTGAGGGCGTGGTACGCAGATTCCTTGATATTGATGGTCTTGGTCACCATGATGGTAGTATTGTGTATACACATTTATTTTTTTTTGGCCTTGACCGGCGCTCTTATCGGCCCCTTGATTTAGTGAAGAGAGGACAATTGTGATGATTTCCGTCCGGGCTGGCAAAAACCGGCACGGCCAGGAGGCAATATACAGGAGATTCAATCCGGTTTGATTAAATAAGTCCGGTGATGTCTTCTCATCACTTTCACGTCCCCTTCCACACTAAATAAAACATCAGGACACCAACGTTAGTCACCCATGGACAGCATCGACACCTACTTCCCGTACACTGAATACCGGCCCGGCCAGCGCCACATGCTCGATGTGGCCGCGCAGGTCGCACGGGAAGGCGGGATCGCCATGATCGATGCTCCGACCGGCTCGGGGAAATCGAGTGTCGTCGCTTCTCTTCTTGCGGAACGGAAAGGAAGAAAGATCGTCATCGCGGTCCGCACGGTCAGCCAGCTTACGACGTTTATTCGTGAGCTCGAACTGGTGCGGGCGAAAAAGCTGGACCTGAAGACGGTTTATCTCGTGGGCAAGCGGAGCATGTGCCCGCTCGGCGGCGAAGGGGACGTGTACCGCCGGTGCGAAGGCGTGAAGTCGTTCTCGAACGCATTGATGCGGGACCGGGCAGATAAGGGGGCACTCACCCCGTCAAAAGACCCGTTCATCATCCAGCAGATCCGGCGCATGGACCGGGAGCACCCGCTTCTCTGCCCGTTCTACATTGCGAGCAAGATGTTCGTCCCGGCCGAATCCATCGGGGTCAAGATGGTGCCGTCGACTGCCCTCCGGTCGAAGGCCGACCGGGTCATCGCAAACGCAATCAGCCCCCGCGAGCTCGTGGAATTCTGCGGCGAGATCTGCCCGTACGAACTGATGATGCAGGCCGCACGGAACACCGATGTCGTCATCCTCAACTATCACCACCTCTTCAACCGTGACATCCGCGAGCAGCTCTACGCAAATCTCGGCGTCGAAGCAAAGGATGTTCTCCTCCTTGTCGATGAGGCCCACAACTGCGGCGACGTTATCACGAGTATCGAGAGCGTATCGCTTGAGGAAAAGGATCTCGAACAGGCATCGAGGGATCTTACCACAATGCGTAAGCGGCATAAGGGGGCAGAGGCCGTCCAGCACGTCCTCCCGCGTCTCACCGAGTTTATCCGCGGCCTTGCAAATTCCGCAGAGACCGAGGACTGGTTCGACCCCATAATTTTTGACCGGATGGTGGTCCGGGGATCCCTCTACAAGGACATGGACGAGATCGTGGACGAGCTGATGGGACTCTCGGAGACGATCCGGGAGAAGAACCAGAAAGCCGGTGAATTCCGCGAGACCGCGATCGAACGTCTTACCGTTTTCCTCTTCCGGCTCTCGCAGTCGTCGACCGATCCCGGTTTTATGACGGTTTACCGGAAAGAAGAAGCCGGCGTGACGCTCGAAGTCCGCAATATCGATCCCTCTGCACCCCTCCGCGAGATCTGCTCCGCACACGCGTGCTGCATCTTGATCTCCGGCACTCTCTCGCCCGTAGAAAGCTTCCGGAAATATTACTTCGGGGACGCGCCGGTGACGACCCTCTCCCTGCCCAATGCCTTCCCCAAAGAGAACCGGCTCATCTGCGGGGCAAACGATATCACCACCGCATTCTCGATGCGGCAGAACAAGGAAAACACCGCACGAATCGTCGACTACATCAAGGCATTCGGGGCGCTCCGGGGGAACCGTGCGGTCTACTTCCCGAGTTACCAGATCCTCGAGAATTACGCGGAGCTCGCTGTCCCGCACCTCCGGGGCAAGAAAGTTTTCATCGAACCCCGGGATTCTGCCGATGCGAGCGCGATGCTCTCGACGTTCCTTGCGCTGCCGCAGCAGGGCCAGTCGGGGATCATGTTTGCAGTCTGCGGCGGTAAGTGGAGCGAAGGCCTCGATTACCGGGGCGAGATGCTGAACGGCGCGATGGTTATCGGCCTGCCCCTCGCCCCGTTCAACCGGGTTCGCAAGATGATGATCGAGGTACTTCCAGCACAAGTTCAGGGACGAGGGAGAGTTCCTCTGTTATACCCTGCCGGCGATCAACAAATCGCTGCAGGCGCTCGGGCGGGTTCTCCGGACCCCGGAGGACCGGGGAGTTCTTGTCCTCGGGGAGAAGCGATTCCTCGAAAACCGTGTCCGGCAGGCACTCCCCGCATGGATTCGGCAGGAAATGATCGAGTGCGATGCGGCAAAATTCATGGAGGTTGTTTCGAAATGGAAGTCATGAGCGGGTCGTGCAGGCTGGGCCTCTGGTTTGTTCACGTGAGATGGAGCGGCAACACTATCCACCAGGTGCGGTTTGCGACGACCGGAATTCCCGGGGATGTACCGGTCCCATTCAGGCAGTTCTGCGCCGGGCAGCCGGTCGATCTCTCGCGGTTCGCAACGGTTGCAATTGATGAGGATACCGTGTACGGGCGGATCTATGAAGCCGCCCGGAAGATACCTTACGGTAAAACCGCGACGTACGGTGAGATTGCAGCGACGGTGGGGACATCGCCCCGGGTTGTCGGCCAGGCGATGGCACGGAACCCGACCCCCCTCGTTGTTCCCTGTCACCGGGTTGTTGCGGCCCGGGGGATCGGGGGATTCACACCGCCGATCGAGATCAAGGAAGAACTGCTCGCGATGGAGAAGAAGGGACTCCGGAAGGTACGGAAAAACGAAGAGAACAGGCAGGATTGCGGATAATAAAATTACGATATCGATTACAAAACTCACCGATTACCGGTAATCTCATCATGAAAATTTTTTGAAGTGGCTTTTGGCGATCTTTTTCATAATGCCGGTTTTTTAATAAGACCTATACGTAAGAAAAACGAGATCTACCGTAGCTCCCGGTGGTTGATCGGGCTTTAAAATAAAGGGAATAATTTCCATGAAAACTCTTAAAACACGGCGAATGTGGGATACCCGAACGCCGGTTGTTTCTTCACTTCGATCTCGCTACGTTTCCAGGATATCTATGCGGTCAGAGGAAGTCCCGGCATGAGGTCCGCAGTCATCCTCGTCGGGGGAGAGGCGCGGCGTGCAAACGGGAAAGAGAAATATTTTTTCACGTTCAGGGGCAGGACATTTATCGATAACCTCATCGGGACCCTTCAGCAGGTCGTGGACGAGATTGTCCTCGTTGCAAGGGACCCGGAACAGTGCCGGAGATTCAACGGGATCAGCGGTGTCCGGTGTATCGCCGATATCCGTCCGGGTATCGGCCCGATCGGTGGTCTTCACGCAGGATCACTTGCGGCACAGGGGGATCTGATTTTTGTATCGGCATGCGACATGCCCTGCATCGACCCGGCCGTTGTTGCCCATCTTTTCGACCGCATCGGTGAGAAGGACGCCGCAATCCCGTTCTGGAATCCCGATATGCTCGAACCCCTGCACGCGGTGTACCGGAGAACCGCCCTGCTTGCATATCTTGAAAGTCATGACTCATTGTCGCTCCGGGAGATGGTCCGGAGTCTCTCTTCGGAATACGTAGCCGTCGAGGAACTGAGGCTTCTCGACCCCCGGCTCCTGACCTTTACCAATATCAATAGGCTCGAAGACCTCGAGCGGATCAACCGGGAATTTCCGGACGCTCCGGAAAAAAGTCAGGACACGCCCGAAGGTCCGGAATAATCATCAGTGGCGGGAATTCCACAAAACGGAACGAATATAACCGGGGAGACTATAATAAAAATATATCTAGTACGATCCCCGAGTATTACATATACTGTCTCCGGGAGCAAAAAAGGGCGAACTCCTCGGCATTAAGGAAACGAACCATGGAGAAAATTTCCGGTGAGAATGAAGAGATCCTCCGGCTCTTCATCATCGCCGCAGCCTATGTGGGTGCAATTCTTTCCTCCATCTTCTCGCTGACCCACGGTATTTTCGAAGTCTTTCCTTTCCTCTATATCCTGCCCATAATTCTCTGTGTGTATTTCTATCCCCGGCGCGCTGTCCTCTTTTCGCTCCTGATCAGCCTTACCTACATAGGAATCATCTATGTCCTTGGCTACTCAAACTCCGAGATGATCGTCATCTCAACGGCGTGGTTTGCCATTTTTATCACGATCGGTGTTGTGGCTTCCTCGTATGCGAACCAGCTTCTCGAAGAGAAGACGAGGATTCGCGATATCCTCGCCAATTCCCAGGACGGAATAATCTGTTTTAATCCGGGAACGCTGAAGATCCGGGAGATAAATGCAAAGTGCGCGGGATGGCTGCATTACGACCGGCGGGACCTTGCAGGAAAGGACATAGCGGTTATCTGGCCAGATGCCGAGGAACGTGGACGTTTCCTCGCCGATGCGGCCAGCTCGCAACTGAACCGGGAAACAGAAACATTCTTCCGGGCAAAAGACGGTTCGATGCTCAGGTTCATTGTTTCGGCGGTGGTCGTGACAAAGGATCATATCCTCTGTTCAGCCATCGACCTTACCGGCAACAAGATAGTCGATGACGAGATCCGGAAAACACTTGAAGACCTCGAGGAACAGGTAAAAGCCCGGACTGCACGCCTTGAAAAGATCAACCAGGAACTCCGTGCGGAAATACTCGAACGACGCCAGCGGGAAGTCGCGATGGTGCCGGATATCCATAAGCGAAGGGAGGACCGGAAATGACTCCGGACCATGTCGTGAAAAGCCGGGTGTACTGGACGATCACGATTGTCCTGACGATTGTTGCCGCGGTATACTCGACGATTTTTTCGCTGACGCACGGAATCTACGATGTTTTCCCCTTCCTCTATTTCCTGCCGATTATCCTGTTCGTCTATTTTTATCCGAACCGCGGTGTTCTTTTCTCAGTGGGCATAAGCACCATCTACCTGCTCCTCGTCTATTACCTTAGCGGCTTCGATCCGTCCCTCGTTGCTGTCTCGACCGCGTGGTTTGTGATATTCATCACCATCGGTGTTGTCACGTCCTCGTTTGCGGAAGGACTCAAGAAAGAGGAACAGAAATACCGGGGGATTTTTGAAAATTCACAGGCCGGGATATTCACCTTCGACCTCCGGACCCTCCGTATCCTCGATCTCAACGTCAAGTGTGCCCAGATGCTGAGTTTCGGGCGTGAGAGTCTCGTGGGTAAGGACCTTTCCCGCATCCTCCTCGAATCGGTCGACAGGGACACATTCTTCAAAAACGTCAGGGAATTCCGCCAGACCGGCGATACCGAACTGCTCTTCCATACGCAGGAAGGAATGGTTCGCCAGTTCCTCGTCTCAGCTTCGCTGACCCCAAACGACATCGTGCTCTGCTCGGCTATCGACATCACCGAGCGCAAAATGGCAGAGCGGGTAATCCAGAAAGCACGGGACGATCTTGAAGTCCGCGTGAAGGAGCGGACCGCAGAACTCCTGAAGACCAACGAGGAATTAAAATCGGAGATCCAGGAACGAAAGCGTTTCGAGACCGCAATCCAGCTCGCGAACCGTAAACTCAATACCCTCTCTTCCATCACCCGGCACGATATCCTCAACCAGATTACTGCCCTCGTCATGTATCTTTCCCTGACCGAAGAGATCACAACGGATCCTGCGGTGCTCACCAATATAAGGAAAATCGAACAAATCACCCAGCTGATCCACACCCAGATCCAGTTCACCCGCGATTACCAGGACATTGGGACCGGTGCCCCGCAGTGGCAGGACCTGACAGCCACGATCGATGGCTCCATCACCGATCTCGACCTCGGGGGGATCTGTGTCGAGCGCGACCTCGACAGTCTTGAGATTTATGCCGATCTCCTCCTCGGGAAGGTTTTTTTCAACATTGTGGAAAATTCCATCCGGCACGGCGAGCACACGAGTCGCATCCGGTTCTCCTACCATGAAACGGAGGGCGGTCTCCGGATCATCTGCGAAGACGATGGCGTTGGTGTCCCGGCGATTGCAAAAGAGGGGATCTTCCGGCGCGAATATTACCATAATACCGGCTACGGACTTTTCCTGACCGAAGAGATCCTCAGTATCACCGGGATATCAATCCGCGAAACCGGCATCCCGGGGAAAGGTGTGCGCTTTGAGCTGAACGTTCCGAAAGGTGCGTTCCGGTATGGGCAGAAAGCGACGAAGAAAGTGTGACCGGTTTTTATCGCTTGGTGATTTTTTCATCGTAATTTTGCAAAAATTATTTGAAGATGCGAGGGAAACCCGCCTCAGGGCCTCTCCGAGGTACGGCGGGGCAACGTTGTTTCCTTTCCAAAATTAGTTAGTTCCTGGACCGCCGCGGGGGCGTCCCTTCGGGGGCGGCAGCGTTCATCGCAAATGGGGATATGGGGGTCTCAACCCCCATCATAGTATCAGAAAAAGTCTTGTAGAAAAATTCTAACTCCTAATCGAATTTTTCTGTTGAAGCCGGCAGCCCGGGAAAAATTGCTTTGAGCTGAACGGTCCCAAAGGTACGTCTCACTACCGGAAGAAAGCGACGCAGAAACAGTGACCATTTTTTTGTTAGTTGTTAATTTTTTTTATGCTGACAATCCAGTAAAAATTATTTGAATATGCGAGGGACACCCGCCTCAGGGCCTCTCCGAGGCACGGCGGGGCAACGTTGTTTCCTTTCCAAAATTAGTTAGTTCCTGGACCGCCGCGGGGGCATCCCTCCGGCGGCGGCGTTCATCGCAATGGGGGTATGGGGATCTCAACCCCCATCATAGTATCAGAAAAAATTCTGGTGGAACAATTCTAACCCTAAGCGAATTTTTATTGAAACGGATATCCCGGGAAAAAAGTAAACCGGCAAAAATTATCTGAATCTGCGAGGGACACCCGCCTCAGGGCCTCTCCGAGGCACGGCGGGGCAATGTTGTTTCTTTTTTTAGTACGTTGAACCGCCGCGGGGGCGTCCCTTCGGGGGCGGCGGCGTTCATCGCAAATGGGGTATGGGGGCATCAGCCCCCATCATAATATCAAAAAAATCTGGTAGAAAATTCTAACGCTTCATCGATTAGAGGCAGGAATTTTCACATAACCTACTCTCACAGGTTCTTTTTTCTCCCGCTTGCTTCCCGCGTATACTTCCCGAATTCACTCTTCAGGAGCTTGTCGCCGGAGAAGACCGGGCCGTCCCTGCACGTCCTCAGGCCTGAGGGATCAATACAGCAGGAGCCGCACACCCCGATACCGCACTTCATGTACCGGTGGAGCGAGAACTCGGTCCGGTGTGCGATCCCTTTTTCCTCGATCTTGGTGAGCACCGCACGCATCATGACTTCGGGACCGCAGACTGCGATCCGGTCGTACGACCCGAGATTGAGATCGTCCATGAGCGAGGTTACATACCCTTTCTGGCCAAGCGTCCCGTCGTCGGTTGCAATTACGACATCAGTGCACTCATCGAGCTGGTCGACATAGAGAAGTTCAGACTCGGTCCGGGCACCGAGGAGCATGGTCATTACGCAGTCGGACCGGATCAGCGGCAGGAGGGGAGCTGCTCCCACCCCGCCTGCTATCGCGAGCATCTTGTCGCCCCGTGAGAACCCGTTCCCGAACGGACCGCGGATGCCGAGTTTTGCGCCTTCGGCAAGCTCGAACATTGCTGCAGTTGCATCGCCGGCATTCTGGACCGTGATGCTGTTCTCCGACGAAAGCGCCATCGGGATCTCGTCCACTCCCGGCACCCAGACCATGACAAACTGGCCGGGGAGGAACGTGAAGGGTTTGTCAAAAACAAAGGTCCGGATCGTGGGGGTTTCTTTCTTCACCCGCACGATGGTGACCGGTACTGAGAGCATCTCATCCATGGGCGCACCCCACGATCTCCCGCGGAGCGAGCCCGTCCTTCGCGTAGAGATTTTCCCGGATCGTCTCAAAGACCCGCACATCCCGGTGCACCGCACTGCCGATCTCGACTGCAGATGCGCCGGCCATCATCATCTCGATCACGTTGTCGGCAGTAGAGATCCCCCCGCAGCCGATGATGGGGATTTTACAGGCTTCATAGAGTTCGTACACGCACCGGACCGCGATGGGGAACACGGCACTTCCCGAGAGCCCGCCATAACGGTTGCCCAGCACCGGCCGACGGATTTCCGTTGAGATCCGCATCGCCTTGACCGTATTGATGGCGACGATGGCGCTCGCACCGCCGCGCTCGGCAGCTTTTCCGATCGCCGTTATGTCCGTGACGTTCGGGGTCAGCTTGACCCAGACCGGGATACCGGTTTTACTCACGGCCTTTGTGCAGGCTTCGACGAGTTTTGGATCTGTCCCTATCGCCGCACCGTACCCTTCGGCATGGGGACAGGAGAGATTGAGCTCAAAACCCGATGCGGTGCCGGTGAACCATTGTGCAACCTCTGCAAATTCATCCGCATTGCCCCCGAAGATGCTCACGACGACCTGTTTCTTTTTGAGCGGGGCAATCTCCTCGATAAACTCCTTCGAGGGATTCGGGAGCCCCATTGCGTTCAGCAGGCCGTCATCGAGCACGGCGATGCACGGGCCTGCATGCCCTTCCTTGGGCACGGGTCCGATCGACTTCGTCACGACCCCGCCGGCCCCGAGCGAGAGCATCCTCGATAAGGATGCACCGGTCGTCCCGAGGATCCCGGCTGCGAGAAGGAGATGGTTCTCGAGCGCAACTCCGCCAACAGTTACCGGGCCCGGCCTGATCGATACCATTCATCAGAAAATGGTTGTTAAGAATTATAAGAGGATCTTTTTCACCCGGGCATATTGCTGTATTTTGTATCGATGGTCCCTGAAAGGAGGTACGAGATTTTGTTCCCCGGCAGTCGTTTCCCACAGTTCTACCCTGCGGGATTATTGGGAAACAACCGTAAAAAACCAAAATATTTTTCCGGGCCCCCAGCGAAAGTCACATAATTATTATCAGCACGCCAATAGTGGTACCAGATGGTGCGCCTTGCAGTAATGGGAGTAGGCCGGATCGGCGGCGAAGTCGCGTACCTTGCGGCTGCACGGGGGATTTCAGATGACCTGGTCCTCTGCGACAGTGTCGATCCCCTCCTCAGGGCCCAGGTCCTCGATCTCTCCCATACCGGTCTTGACCTTGCGATCAGCACGGACAAAAAAGAGATCACGGGCGCAGATATCTGCATCTTCTCTCCCGGCGTCCCGCGGAATCCCTCCGTGAAGACCCGGGCCGATCTGCTCGACGTGAATCTCCCCGCTGCCCGTGAATGCGCCCGGCTCCTCAAGAATTTCTCCGGCATCCTCATTACGGTGACGAACCCGATGGATGCCCTCAATTATTTTTTTGCTTCTGCAACCGGTCTCGACCGGTCACGGTGCGTCGGGTTTGGCGGCCAGCTGGACAGTGCCCGTTTCTCGCTTGAACTAAAAAGTTGCGGGGTGACTGTCCCCGGTTCTGTCCTCGGGGAACACGGGGAGCACCAGGTCCCGGTCTTTTCTGCGCTGCCATCTGGTTTCTCTCCCGTTATGAGAGAGGAGATCCTCGCCCGGCTCCGCGGTTCGAGCATGGAAGTAATCAGGGGGAAGGGGGGCACCGTATTCGGGCCGGCGTACCATATCACTGAACTCGTCCGGATGATTGCCGGCGATGAACGCAAATATACAATCTGTTCGTCCGTACTGGAAGGAGAGTACGGTCTCGACGGGTGTTCGCTCGGGGTACCCGTGAAGATCGGGAAAGAAGGGATCCTTGAGATTGAGGAATGGAAGCTGGATAGCTGGGAACAGGAAAAGATGGCCCAGGCCGGAAAATTTGTCGGTGACCTGTGCCGGCGGGCGGTTTAGCAATGGCTTCACCGTCAACCCGACCAGCGTCGTGCTCTGACACTCCCTGCACGCTCGACTCGTTCTCGAACCTGAATATCGCGATCAACCAGGTCGAGTACAGCAAGGCAACCGGCGGACCGGTTATCCACATCTTCGGCCGCGACAACCGGGGGAAGGCGGCCCGGATCGACGTGACCGGGTTCAGGCCATACTTCTATATCCCCGCAGATGAGGCAGCATCAAAACCAATCCCCCCGCAGACGACACTCGAGCCCGATACCCTGTACACTTCAATCCGCAGCGAGAAACTGCGACGGCTCTACACCCAGCAGCCAACGGACGTCCGGGATGTCCGGGAACGGTTCCGGCACTTCGAGGCCGACATCCCGTTTGCGACCCGGTTCATGATCGACTGCGGGCTGACCGGCGGGGTCTCTGTCCAGTCTTCTGCGGGTGACGGTAACAATTCTCTCCCTGCGGGAGCCGTATCCGTAGTTACGGTCGACTTTATGGATCTGAAGCCGGCCGACGTGGACGCCCCTGCCCGGTCCTGCATCATCGATATCGAGTGCGAGGATGAGCGGGGTTTCCCCGATCCGCAGCGGGATGCAATAAACTGCATCACCTGTTACGACTCATTCGAAGGCGATTACGTCACGTTCCTCCTCATTGCCGGAGTATCCCTGCGTCGATAGCGGAGAAGCAGGCCGCCGGCGGCCTTGCAAACGGCTGTTTCCAGGAAAAAAAGCATACTATCTGTTCGTATGCCGACGAAGCCGGGATGCTCCGGGCATTTATCGCGTATATCACTGAACGGGATCCTGACGTTCTCTCGGGATGGAACTTTGTCGATTTCGATATGCCCTATATCACCGGCAGGATGGAGAAACTCGGCGTCCAGTCCTCCCAGCTCGCCCGGCTTCCCGGGATGTCCGACCGGAGTGCGCTCCGGGGCCGTGCGCTCTTTGATCTCCTGACCGCGTACAAGAAGATGCACCTCTCCCAGAAGGAGTCGTACCGGCTCGATGCGGTCGCGCTCGAAGAGGTCGGGGAACAGAAGGTGCGGTATACCGGGACGATCTCTGATCTCTGGAGACAACAGACCGGCGCTCCTCGTGGAATACAACTTCAAGGACGTCGAGCTCTGCGTCAAGATCAACAAGAAAGACAATATCATCGAGTTTTACCGGGAGATCGCCCGGTACGTGGGATGCCCGCTCGACAAGACCCTCAACTCGTCGAGTGTCGTCGACGTCTTTGTTCTCCGCAAGGCATTCGGGAAGTACGTCCTGCCTTCGAAGGGTTTTGCGAATGCCGAGGAGTTCGAAGGGGCCACCGTCTTCGAGCCGAGCCGGGGGATCCGGGAGAACGTCGTGGTGCTCGACTTAAAGTCGCTCTACCCCATGGCGATGATGACGATCAACGCGTCGCCCGAGACGAAAGACCCGAACGGGGAACTCGAAGGCACCCAACGGGATACGGTTCCGGAAGCAGCCGGACGGTCTGACGCGGACTATCATATCCGAACTCTTAAAGGAGCGGGACGAGAAGAAGGCGCTTCGCAATACGTTCGCCTTCGGTTCGCCGCAGTACGTCCTCTACGACATGCAGCAGAACGTGCTGAAAGTGATCATGAACACGTACTACGGCGTCAGCGGGTACCCGCGGTTCCGGCTCTTCGACCGTGAGATCGGTTCAGCCGCGACATCGGTCGGGAGGGCGATCATCGAGCACACCCGGCGCGTCATCGAGCAGCAGGGCTACAAGGTCATCTACGGTGACACGGATTCCTGCATGGTCCAGCTCTCCGCTGACTTCGACCGCGAACAGACCATCGAGACTGCCCGGGCGATCGAGGCCACGCTCAACGCGAGTTATAAGGAATTTGCAAAGAACGAGCTGAACGCCGATATACACTTCTTCTCGATCAAGTTCGAGAAGATCTACGCCCGGTTCTTCCAGGCCGGGAAAAAGAAGCGGTATGCGGGATCGCTGGTCTGGAAGGAAGGGAAGGATGTCAAAGAGACCGATATCGTCGGCTTTGAGATCCGTCGCAGCGATACCCCGCAGATCACGAAGATCGTCCAGCAGAAAGTGATGGAGCAGATCCTGGCCGGGGCCGGGTACGAGGAGATCAAGAAGTTCCTCATCGAAGTGATCAACAAGTACCGTGCGGGAAAATACACGCTCGATGAAGTGGGTATTCCGGGCGGTATCGGGAAAGGCTTCCACGAGTACGAGACGGACGATGTCCAGGTCCGGGCCGCGAAGTACGCCAACCTCCACCTCCACACGGAGTTTGGGAAAGGGAGCAAGCCAAAACGGGTCTACATCAAGTGCGTGACGTCGAAGTTCCCGAAGACCGATGTCATCGCGTTCGAGTACGGCGACCAGGTGCCGCCGGAGTTTGTCGTTGACTGGGAGCTGATGCTCGACAAGACGATCAAGCAGCCGATCTCCCGGATCATCGAGGCGCTCGGCTGGACATGGGATGATGTCGACCCCAGCCGGACGACGCTTGCGCAGTGGGGGCTCGGGTAACGAGGAATAAGTCAACATATGTATAATATCCACAACCGCGATTATTTTTTCATGAAAGCTGCTCCGCGGATTATTCTTGATCCCGCAGTTTTAACCGGAAAACCTGTGATCCGGGGAACGAGGATCTCTGTCGATCTCGTTCTTGAACTCCTTGCATCCGGTGGGACGAAGTCTACTATTCTGCGCGAATATCCCGGACTTGAACATGAGGATATTCTTGCTTGCATCCGGTATGCACAGGAAAATGTCCATTAAGAGCGGTTTTTCCCAACCTCGTCATGGAAGATCATGGGATGATTTCTTGACTTTTTTATCCATCTAAAAGAAACATTTCCTGGCTCAAATACGTTCACTGAAAAGTTGATGAACATGACCATCGTATATGCATGAAACGAAGTGAATATTCTATGGGAAATTACCCGGACGCCGAAATAATTTTCATTGTCGAAGAATCACCGGAGGGTGGTTACGAGGCGAGATCACTAAAATATTCCATTTTCACCGAGGCTGATACATTTGAGGAACTCAAAGAAATGGTTCATGACGCGGTGTCCTGCCATTTCAAAACCGAAGATCGTCCCCGACTCATCAGGCTGCACCAGGTAAAAGAAGAACTGATGGCAGTATGAAACTGCCGAGAAATATTAACGGGGATGAACTCGCCCGGCTTCTTAACCGGTACGGATATTGTATCGACCACCAGACCGGCAGTCACCAGCGTTTGTCAGCGACGATTGACGGTAAAACACACGATCTTACGATTCCCCGTCACAAACCTCTCCGTGTCGGAACATTCCATGGAATCCTTAAGGATGTTGCACAACATCAGGGAAATTTCTCTTGAAACAATTATAAGGGAACTGTTTTGGATAATCCGGGATGATTCCCCACAATTGCGAAAATGACGTTCATCGTTCAGCCTCACTAGGATTAATACAAAATTTTATTGACTTATGCTGCTATAGTCTATAGCATGACTCAGGCAATTCATCCTGCCGAGGATCAAAACCTTACCGACCGGCGGGGTAAAGTTACCAAAACAACAATCCAGATTTCCCCCCACACCAAGGATTATCTTGACAAAATCAAGGAACAGTCCGGCGTCGATACGTATGATCAGGCAATTCTTTTCCTGATTCGCGAACGACGGAAACATCTTCCCTCATCGTTTGGAAAATTACCCGGTATCGGTCACTTCACCCGCGAGGAGGACGATTCTTATCGGACTCGTCATTGATACCTGGATATGGGTTGAATATTATCTGGGAGAAGATCCCCGGGTGAATGAGTATGTCGAAAACGAGAGTTTCGATTTATTCACATCAGCAATTTCCCTCACGGAAATTATAAAATTTCTCCACCAGAAAAATGAGACCCCGGAAAATATCCGCCAGGTAACTCTCTGAGATCGGTGTCAGGAGCCTGGTCATCCCGGTAATGGAAGAGATTGCAATTCTTGCCGGTGAGTTCCGGTATGAAGGATTCAGGGGTGGAGTTGCTGACACGATCATCCTTGCTACGGCCAGGGTAGGAGGTCATAAGGTAGTGACCGGGGATCCCCATTTCAAAGATATTCCTGATGCGGTGTTCATCAGGACCGGTTAGATTTTTTTCAACAGAATTATTTGCGAGCTTCTTTCTCTCGCTGTCGTTCTTCTTTTCTGATTTTTGCCAGTGCCTTTTTGAATCCCGGTAAAGTATTGGTAATAATTCCCCAGATAATTTCATAGTCAACATGAAAATATCCATGAGCGATTACGTCCCTTAGTTCCGGCGACCTGTTTCCATGCGACGTCAGGATTGCTGGCTTTAAGATCATCGGGGAGTTTTTTTGTCGCCTCGCCAATAATCTCGAAGTTGCGGATCACGGCATCTTTCCTTCTTCGATCTGCAACAAAGCCGACAAAAGAAATTCCGGTTGTATCTTCCTCAATGTTTCTGATGGCTTCAAAAATATCATCGAGATATTGGAGAACGGTTCTATGCATACACGACTTCTCCGAGAATATAGGGCTTGAGACGGGCTTTAATTGTGTTCTTTATCACAAGGTCAACCCTTCTGCCGAACAGATCTTCAAGGTAGAACTTGCAGTCCATATAATTTTCGAAGTTCTTTTGTCCTTTCCGGAATGTCACGAGCACGTCAACGTCGCTGTCGGACCGTTCCTCACCCCGTACGAATGAGCCGAATATGCCAATCTTTGCAACGCCGAATCTTTTTTTCAGGATTGATTCGTGCTGCCGGAGCAATGCAAGAGCGTTCATCTCTTGTATTGTGGTATGATCGTACGGACTCTTAACTTTGCGGTCTCTCATTAAGAGGATCCGGATCATGCTTCAGGATCACAGTAACAGGTGTCGTATTAATGAGAAAGTTCCGGAAGACCTGATTCGTACCAGCAGAATATGCTCAGGCATCAATTGCTTTTCAAGAATACACGTCATGGTGATGCCTGAATTTCAAAAGAACAACACACTGTTCCTGCTGCAGAATTTTATAAATCAAAACATAAGGTCCGATATGAACTCTCCAGTTTCCCTTTTAACTGGTTACGAAGAGGTTTCCCCATTTCCGATGTTCTATAAGAAACTCGATCTTCCTCGCCAGCTGTTCGCACGACCGGATCATTCCTGACATTTGAGGATCTCCTCTTTCAATCCCGGTTGATACCGCAGGGTATATGTCATCGTTTCAGCTGGTCAATAAAAGCTCTGGCTGAACTGCATTCGAGATAATTCCCGGCATCGATCTCCTTCTCCGCTTCCAGGACTTCGTCGATAAATTCGGGTTTTATTTTTGATTCCGCCGGGTATTCAAGTTCGCACAGTCGCTCTTCGATGACCTCGAGTTTACCGAGAATCTTCTGAAGCATCATCTCAATGTTCTGACTGTCCGTTGTTGTACTCATAACCCTTCAACATCTATAGAGCACACCATCGTAAAAAACTATCAGTGAAATCCCTCCCACTCCGAAAGGATTCAAAACGTTCCTTCGTCCTCGATACGTTTCATATCGCGAGCGAGGCACGCTTTCTTTTTCCCCTCAATAAGATCGGACAACAGATCGGTGTATGTCTGTCCGGAAGAACGCATCTCAGATAAATCCCTCCAGACCTCTTCAGATACAGGGAGATGTTTCACTGCTGACATGAACATACGGGGAGATTGGCCGGATAAAATCTTTTCAATCGCGCCATAAGAGTAAAGAAAACTGATTTCCGAGACCGGAACAGGGTTCTCTGGATCCAAGGGATTTCCCGATACAGAATCTCTTCGACGATATCCCTGATATCTTCCGAAGAATGTTACTTTCGAAAAATTACTATTATTCCGGGCCCTCTGCAAGCCCGGTTTGCCGTCTCGCGGACGATCGCGATCACGAAGTGTCCACGGTCCCGACAGATCTCTCGGAAAATCCGTATTCCCCCAAAATACTCGTTTTAATCAAGAATTGACCCTGCAATTTCGCAGCGTTTTGCTGATCGGTTATTTTGGCAGGTAGTTTTCCCGATAAGAGGATACAATCTGGCAAGGAAAAGGCCTCCAGCGGGTCGTATCAATTTCACGTCGGAGAAAATTTGGCCGCATTCTTCAGACTACCCAAAAAGGGTAAGTCAATCCGGGCCCTGTACGCGCCTCGATTCGATCCAGATCTCCCCGCAGATGACCCGGATTGACGAAGTCTTTGATTTGGGCTTATTTTCGCAATCGGGCGATTTTCCAGATCGTCAAGACGGGCATCAGGGCCTCTTTTTTCCCGGAATCAATACTCCAGCCCAGATCAGGATGAATTTTGCCACGGTAACTCTGGTAAGTGGCTTTTAACGGTGTGACGGATAAAAATCATGCGAGTCCGGATTAACGTAAGGGCCACTAATTGCGGCCGGATTCACGACGGAGGAATAGGTTTACGGCGGAGAGGGGGTATCCGACGGAGCAGGTTCCGCGACCGTACGCCGTGAGCGAACCATTGCGAGGCGGCAAGCGCCCGACGGGTACCTGACCTGTGACAGGTAACTGACCCGTGACAGGTAACTGACCCGTGACAGGTAACTGACCCGTGACAGGTAACTGACCCGCGACAGGTAACTGACCCGCGACAGGTAACTGACCCGTGACAGGTTTCTGATCAAGGCCGGATCTGCACTGTAATATAGGGGGATTTTGGAATGAAATTACGTCGGTATTCGTCGGTAGAAAGGGTCCTGAAAACAGGATCCCGGGTACTTTTTGTAATCAATCACCAGGTAAATTCGCACGGGAAAATATTCCGGGTCTCGCAGATTTTTTTTAATTTTTTGCAGGACCAAGCTCTGACGGTTTATAATTTTCCGGAAATGTCTGTACGGTTCGAGCCGTTTTACCGGTCAACACTAAAGAAATATTTCCAGACGTTCTGAGTTGGCGGAATTTTTCTCAACGAATTTTTCCCGGGAAATATCCAGGCCGGGAATTTTTTCCGGATTCCTAAAAAAAATTTGAAAACAAAAAGGAGGGAAAATATCCGGAACATACACTTATCCGAAATGTTTTTCCCGAGTCCGGATTTTCAAAAACCCTATAACCTGCGAGCATCAATATCTCCACAGACGAATCCCCCATGATCCTCGCAGCAATTCCCGCATACAACGAAGAGGTCGCCATTGGCAGTGTTGTCCTCCGCGCAAAAAAATACGTGGATGCAGTGCTTGTCATCGATGACGGCAGTCTCCGATGCGACTACGAAAATTGCGGAGATGGCCGGAGCGGTTGTCATCCGGGACGACAGGAACATGGGGAAGGGCATCGCGATCCGGGATGCGTTTGCCCGGGCCCGGGAGATGGACGCGGATATTCTCGTATGTCTCGATGCCGACGGCCAGCACAACCCGGACGAGATCCCGATCCTGCTCGCCCCGATTAAGGCTGGCCAGGCCGACATGGTAATCGGGTCGCGGTTCCTTGACGTAAAGAGTAAAATCCCGGCATATCGCCGGGCCGGGCAGGAAACGCTCACGTACCTCACCAACGCCGTC
>CAVWXD010000002.1:0-412771 GCA_963758935.1 uncultured Methanomicrobiales archaeon
AATTAATTTGTACATCGTACACACACGTTATCTGAACTTAATTTTAAGGAATTAGCGGTTACTAAATAAATTTCCGCATTGCCAGTATCAACGTCAGAACCAACTCCGGTCAGACCCGGGCATCGTTGGATCTCCATCAAAGAAATTTCCTGTAAGATTTTTGGTAATTGTTCGTCGTGATTGCTTACTTAATCACGGGCTATTAATGTAGGTTTTTGGGTTATTTATACCTTGTTACCTGCACTTTGGTTTTCATCAGGAGCAGCGCCGTAAAACCGGCTACCGGTCCTTCATCGAAGGTTTGCTTATTGTGAATTTTCGTCGTGTTGTTTCACGCATTCACGGGCTTACAATGTAGGCTTCAAGGATACTTAAACCTTGTTACTTTCATAGTAATTCCCTGCCAGGACCATCGCCGTAACCGGCGTTCACTGGTCAGCAGGAAAAATCTGCCTTTTGTGAATCTTCGTCGTGAGTTTCACGCGTTCACGGGCTTACAATGTAGGCTTCAGGGTTATTTATACCTTGTTGCCTGCATTCTTGCCTCGAAACCGACACCCCCATGAGAGAGCTTCCGTCGGTTTGTCATCAGATCTTGTGGATCATAAAATAGGATACTCCGGCATTTAAACATTGTTACCCCTGTGCCACTGGTTTTCTTTCCCGAAATTATTGGTCCGAAATTATACCGGGACCGGATAGACCGGAAATGGCTCCTGAACTTTTTATCCGGTACGATTTCAGCAGTTCCCGTGGTTTTTTTGAGTTTGCGATCCGGATCTGAAAAATTACCAGGAAAACCCGATTTGGCAGGAAATGTGCAAAGAGCGCGGTACGAATTACGTTACACTTACGACGACCGGCCCGGAATGGGGGGCTGGGAAGCGAGTTTTGGGCCGCAGTCCGGACATAATTTCAGTACAGGGTTTGGAGATGTCATGATACGGGCAACGGATCGATAACGACATTGTCCGGATAATAGTTTGCCGACGTTCGCGCTCACCGGGGGGCGATTATCTGTCCGGGTAAATCTGCGAGCGGGCCTTTTTGGTTCGAGACTATCTATATAGTGCGAAAAGAAGCGTGCACATTTTTTTTATTCTGCGGGAACTTCGGGAGGGGAGTGTTCGCCATCCACCTTGCATATCTGGACATAGATATCCCCGAAAAACTCCTCTTGCCTGAGCGAACACCGGCCATCCAGGGCAAGGAACAATAAAGGAATATAGACTTCCGGTATCCCCCATCCAAGCGTAGTGCACAGTTCGGCAAGCGTCATCTCCCCGTCAACCTCAAGCCCTTCAAGGTATTCCATCAGGGTAGTCATCGAAGATTCCTGGTACCCTTCTTCGTGGGCGATGCTCACCACGTCATCGGCATCGAACAGGAATGAATCCCCATCCGGGTTGTTCATCCGCCGGCGTCTTGCGTTCCTCTTTCTCAATATTTTTCAGTTCGAGGATTCAGCTCGAAAAGGGTGACGGGGCTCTTCCGCATATTCTTCCGGTCGAGCCGCCGCTGGATCTCATGCTCGAGCCGTTCGATAGGCCCGAGCCTTCCTGAATACTCCGCTTCCGAATCGAGTGCCTGCCCGTAGTCATCGCCAAAGAGATCATCCCCATCTCCCTCGTCATCAGATTCAGTAACATCGAGGAGTTCGAGATGCTCGGATTTCATCCGGAGCAGGGTTGCTGCAAAAAACAATGTCCGCCCTGATATCTGGAGATTGAGCTGCCGGCACCGTTCGAGTTCAGAAAGAAACTTGTCGGTGACTTCGATAATATTGATATTCCAAGGATCGATCTCTCCCCGCTCTGCCATGCGGACAAGGATCTCAACCGGATCCTCGACAATTCCCGTTGCTGTTTCACCTGCGGTCTCTGGTATGTCGGCAGATGGGGTGTTGGGAGATGAGGCCCCGTCCGGTGAGGGGGGTATATTCCCCAAAACCGGACCGACAGAGGATCCGGCTGGAAGAGCAGGATCATTAAAATCGGTCCCCTTATGATGCGATCGTTCCGGCAGGTTCACACCTTTCCGGGGATTAGACATTTGCCTTCACTCCGGTGACCAGTGTACTCTTGTCTGCCCGGGTGGTGACCCCCATTATACGCTCTGCAGCATCGATCATCGGTTTACGGAGACTGACGATGACAAACTGGGACGAGGGGGAAAGTTCCTTGATCATCGAGGCGATGCGTTCCACATTCGAGCCATCGAGGGACATGTCCACTTCGTCAAATGCGTAGAAGGGTGCAGGGATAAAACGCTGGATGGAGAAGATAAACGCGAGGGTTGTAAGGGATTTTTCACCGCCGGAAAGCGATGAAAGCAGGTGCACTTTCTTGTCCCGCGGCTTGACGGCGAAGGTCATACCGCCGGTGAAGGGATCTTCCTCGTTTTCAAGTACCAGGTTCCCACTGCCGCTCGTGAGCCGGGCAAAGATCTCGCGGAAATTCGCGTCGATCGCACGGAACGCTGTCGTGAACGCCTCGTACTTCATCTTCTCAAACTGCTCTATCCGCTCGATTAACGATGTCCGCTCGCGGGAGAGGGTTTCCTTGCGTTCGGTCCGCTCCCCAACCTGCCGGTCCACCTTCTCATATTCCTCGATGGCGAGCATGTTCACTGCCCCGATTTTCCGGAGAGCACCGTCTGCCTCTGCGATCTTCCCTTCGATCTCAGAGAGGGTGAGATTCGTATCCATTTCCCCGACCTGCTGCCGGAGCATATCGACTTCTATGCTCAGGGTCTGGGCACGTTCCTGGATGGCGGTCAGCTGGATCGTGATGCGTTCCTTGTCAGCATCAAACTTCATCAGTTTCAGTTCGGAGTTCTGGATGAGCTGCACGGCATCAGCCCGCTTCTTCCGCAGTTCATCAAGCTCACCGGAGAACTCCTTCTGCCGTTCTTCGAGCGCCGCTATCTGGGTTTTGAACCCGGCGATCTGCCCGTTATGCCCCGCAATATCGGCGTCGATCAGCCGGTTGCGCTCGTCCTGGCGGGTGCGGTCATCCGCAAGCTCAAGGAGCCGTGCATTGAAATGCTGGCGCTCGCGCTGGGCGTCGTTGATGTCAGCATCCTTATTGCGGAGACGGCGCTCTGATTCCTCGATCTCCTTCCGCTTCTTCTCGATCTGCTCTGTCAGTGCCGGGATGTTCGTATCATCCAGCCGCTTCTTTATCCCGTTAATCTGAGCATTGATCGCGTTGATCTCTTCGGTCGTCCTGTCAAGCTCGACTTCGAGCGCCGTGAGCCCGGCTGCCCCGTTCCGGGTCTCTTCCTGCTGCCGGGAGACCGCTGCCTCGATGGTCTGCTTCTCTACCGTTATCGCCTCGAACCGTCGCGAGAATTCCTCGGTGAACATCCCGAAACGTGCGACTTTCTGGTCGATCTCGTTACGGAGTGCCCGTTTCGTATCCACCTCTTCGGTGATGCGCTTGGCACCCGCCTCAATGGTGGCTGCTTCACCCTGCAGTTCGCCGAGTTTCGCCCGGACGCGGAAGATCTCGTCGTCAACCGCGGCGCCAAATCCCCTGACGCCCTGCTTCTTGATCGAGCCTCCGGTCATCGCCCCGCTTTTCTCGATCATGTCTCCTTCAAGCGTGACCATGCGGTATTTGCCGATCAGCTTCCGTGCCCGTTCCAGCGTGTCGACGATGACTGTCGCACCCAGGGCAACCGCGAATGCCCGGTCGTATTTCGGATCGTATTCGATCAGGTTTGCCGCATAATCAATAACGCCCGGTTCCTTGAGGGGGGGCAGCGCCGGGGGTTTGAGGTTATTCAGGGGGAGGAACGTGACCCGTCCGAGTCGCTCGTCCTTGAGGAACCGTATTGCATCGGCAGCAACCTGGTCGTCGTCGCAAACCACGAAATTGAGCTTATTGCCCGCCGCAATATTCAGGGCTGTCGCATATTCAGCAGGTGCTTTCCCGAGTTCGGCGATTGTCCCATGAACGTGCTCCATCGCCTTAACCGCTTCAATTGCCTTACCCCCGGATTCTCCCCGGGCCTGCTGTTGTGCTTCCAGCCGGTACGCTTCCTGCTCTTTCTCCCTGATATCGCCACGGAGCCGTTCGAGCGTTGAACGCTGGGCGAACATCGAACCCTCCAGTTCCGAAAGATTACGGTCGAGCTCTTTCTTCTCTGCAGCGAGACCGGAGACATCCTGTTCGTTCCCGGTCAGCTGTGCCTTCTTGGCCTCGTACTCTTCATCGAGCTGTTTTTGGAGACCGGTGAGGCGTTCGAGCTCGGTCGTCCTCATCCGGCTCTTCTCGATGAACATATCCTGCTGGTGGAGGATGCCGGACCGCTGGCCTTTCTTCTCCTCGACATCTTTTAAAAGGGCAAAGAGTTGTTCGCGGGCCGTCTCGGTACCTTCGCTGTGCTGGCGGATCTCGGTTTCGAGGTTCCCGAGAACTGCCTTTGCAGTAGCGACCTCCATGGCGATATTCGTGCGGTCGATGGTGAGGGTGCGGATCTGGTCGGAACATTCCGCTACCCGGGCCTCGGCGCGCTTGGTGTCCATGTACACCCGGTTGATGAGCTCGAGGTTGCTCTCCTTCTCTTTCTTCAGCCGGACGATCGTCTGTTCGGCGAGCTTGATCCCGCTCTTTGCCTCTTCGAGTTCGGCAATCAGCTTGAGATAATCAGGACCGCTCTTCTTGTTGATCTGGTCATCGATATCCTTCAGATCGGCCTTAAGATACGAGAGCTCGTTATCCTCCAGACCCCGGTCGGCATCGATCCGGGTGAGCTGGATCTTATGGTCTTCTGTGGACCTCAAAATGGAGGCGAGTTCTTTCTCCCGCTCGTGAAGTTGGGCAGCGGCGCGGCAGTTCTGGAAGAACTGGAGGTCTTTTTGCCATTTCTGGTACTCGAGGGCATGTTCCCGCTCGCGTTTGAGCTCGTGTGCCCGCCGGTTGAGTTCGATAAGCAGGAGTTCTTCGCGTTCGATCCGTTCCCGGACAATATCGAGCTCCGCGAGAGACTGGGCTTTCTTCGTGTCGAACTCTGAAACGCCGGCGATCTCGTCGATGATCTTCCGGCGCTCGAAGTCACTCATCTCCATGATGCGGGTGACGTCGCCCTGCATGACAACGTTGTACCCATGGGGTTTGATGCCGTGCTTCGCAAGGTGATCAACGATGTCCCCCTGTTTGCAGAGCCGGTCATTCAGGTAATTATAGCTGTAATAACCGTTGCCCGTCCGTTTGATTCTCCGTCGGATCTTTGTCCCATCGGAAAATTCCAGAGCGACTTCGGCAGTGTTCCTGCCGGAGTTAAGATTGATGAGATCGGTGAGTTTCTCGGCCCGGAGGTTGCGGGAACTGGAGAGCGCAAGGACAAAAAGGATGGAATCGATGATGTTACTTTTACCGGAGCCGTTCGGGCCTGATATGACACTGAACCCTTCTAAAAGGGGAATTTTTGTCTTTTTGGCAAAAGACTTGAAATTGTCGATTTCGAGTTCAGTGATATGCAAAGATACGGGCTCCCTACTTCTTCGCCGAATCCGATTTTTCTTCCTCAGCGGCGTAGATGAGATCGCTCTGCTTTGCCTTGAGAGAGACTCCCTTCTTGTTGCGCCCGTATCCTGCTGAAGCGACTATGTAGTCCTTGTCTCCCCGGCGGGGTTCGAGCTTCATGGTGCCGTCGGACTGCATGATCATATCCATTGCCGGTTCCTGCGGTGCTGCTGGTTCTGCCTGCCGGGCTCCCTTTCTCATGACGACCGTGCTTGCTCCTGACGGGGAAGCCATCGTTGCACTAACCGGCTGAGGCTGGGCACCCTGGACAATTGGCCCACGCTTCAGTTCCTGCCTGCTGCGCTCTTCGGTCTGCTTGGACATCTTCATGGCGACTGACTTGAGGTCGAGAAGTTCCTGCGTAAGGCCCTTCATGAGCGCTTCCATATCCCTGACCCTCTTCTCAAGTGCTACAAGGCGGTCTTCAGTAGCGGCCGCCGTTACCGGGTTTTCCATCATCGTGATCATTTTCTCCTGTTCATCGATTTCCTGCTCAAGATATTTGATCTTTGCATCTGCGAGCGCCATAGTGAGTCCTATTCACTAAGGTTCGATTCACTCCTTAAATAATAATAGTGGTCGCCAGATAAGGAAAAAAGGTTTGTGCTTCGTTATCTGCCTCCTTCCGCGGGATTCCACCTGTTTGAAAATGTGCCCGATTTCAAAAAGGGATATTCTTAACGACGGTGCGAGAGATAAGAGAGACGCCTTGATCGCCGTTTGGCCTAGAAAAGGTATTACCTTACCGGTGCGAACCCTACTGCATATGTCTTATCTGGCTAAAACCGATCCAGAAATAGCGAATATCATCGAACAGGAACGACTCCGCCAGCTGAACGGGCTTGAGATGATCGCTTCTGAAAACCTCGTCTCGCGTGCGGTGCTCGAAGCGATGGGGTCCATTATGACCAACAAGTACGCCGAGGGATACCCGGGGAAGAGATATTATGGTGGCTGCAAATTCCACGACATGGCAGAGGACCTCGCCCGTGACCGCCTTAAAAAGCTCTTCGGGGCCCAGCATGCAAACGTCCAGCCCCATTCGGGAACCCAGGCAAACATGGCGGTGTATTTTGCGTTCATGAACCTCGGGGACACCCTTATGAGCATGAAGCTCACCCAGGGGGGTCATCTCTCCCACGGCTCCCCGGTCAGTTTCACCGGTAAGTTCTACAAGGTAGCCCAGTACAGTCTCGACCCTAAGACCGAGATGCTGGACATGGGTGCGGTAGAGGAAATGGCCCGGAAAGAGAAGCCGAAGATGCTTGTCTGCGGCGCCTCAGCTTATCCGAGAACGATCGATTTCAAGGCGTTCCAGGAGATTGCCGACAGCGTGGGTGCATACTGTATGGCGGATATCGCCCACATCGCCGGGCTCTGCGCAACCGGATGTCACCCGAACTCGGTGGGTGTTGTCAACTTTACGACTACAACCACCCACAAGACCCTCCGCGGCCCGCGTGGCGGGGCAATAATGTGCAACAGCGAGTACGGACCCGCAATCGACAAGGCAATTTTCCCCGGCATGCAGGGCGGGCCGCTCATGCACACCATCACGGCAAAAGCGGTATGCTTCGAGGAGGCACTCAAACCCGCGTTCAGGGAGTACAATAAACAGATCGTGAAGAACGCAAAAGTTCTCGCAGAGACCCTGATGAACAACGGGCTCCGGCTGGTCTCCGACGGTACCGATAATCACCTGATGCTCCTCGATCTCACCGCACAGGGCATCACCGGTCTTGAAGCCGAAAACGCACTGTGCAGCGCCGGCATCACGGTCAACAAGAACACGATCCCGAACGAGACAAAGAGCCCGTTCGTAACGAGCGGTCTCCGGGTCGGTACACCTGCCATCACATCCCGCGGCATGAAAGAGGCCGAGATGAGGATGATCGGCAACTGGATTTCAAAGGTTGTCAAGGATATCCACAACGATGCGATGCTTAAGAAAGTAGAAGCCGAAGTCATTGCGATGGCGGGTAAGTACCCGCTCTATCCCGAAATATAATTGTGCAGGTCTAAAAAATGGCCACGATCATTGACGGTAAGAAGATCGCCGACAAGCGACTTGAGATCCTCAGGGAAAGGATCGAAGAGGAGGGGTTGTATCCCCGCCTCGCGACGGTGATCGTGGGAAATGACCCGGCTTCGCAGATGTATGTCCGGATGAAGCACAAGGCCTGCGAAAAGGTCGGTATCGGGTCGGTTGGTATCGAAATTTCTGCAGACACTACGACAAAGGATGTGCTCGACTCGGTTTTACGCCTGAACAAGGATCCTGACATCAACGGGATTCTCGTTCAGCTCCCCCTCCCAAAACAGGTCAATACCGAGCATGTCGTCGAGGCAGTCCTGCCGTCCAAGGATGTCGACGGATTCCACCCCTTCAACCTCGGGCTTCTCTTTTCCGGCAAACCCCGGTTTGCACCCTGCACGCCATGCGGGATAATGACGCTCCTTGCAGAATATAAAATACCTGTCGCGGGCGCCCGGGCAGTGGTTCTCGGACGGAGCATTGATGTCGGGAGACCGATGTCGGCACTGCTCACCAATGCCGACGCAACAGTTACGCTCTGCCACAGCCGGACACAGAATCTTACTGAAGAGATTAAACGAGCCGATATCCTGGTCTCCGCTATCGGGAAGGCGCACTTTGTCACTGCCGATATGGTCCGACAAGGAGTCGTCGTGATCGACGTTGGTATCAACCAGCTCGACGGAAAACTCGTTGGCGACGTGGATTTTGCCCGGGTATCGGAGATCGCATCGTCCATCACACCGGTTCCTGGCGGGGTTGGGCCGATGACGATTGCGACCCTGATGGAAAATACATTTAATGCAGCAAAGGAGCAGGCATGCAGAAATGTATAGTAAACAAGGTCACGATCGGCGGCGATGCTCCCGTTCGCCTCATGGGCGTGATCAACTGCAGCATGGAGTCCTTCTACAATGACTCGTATATCCCAAACGAGAAGATCCACGAGACGGCCGTCACCATGGTGGAGCAGGGTGCAGATATCATCGACGTGGGTGCCCGGAGTACCGCGCCCAATGCCCAGGCGATAAGCGGGACGGAAGAGGCCTCAAGGATCGATAAGGCGCTGAAAGAACTTGATGGCACCGGGATTACCATCTCGGTGGATACCATGAACCCATGGGTCCTTGAGGTCTGCCTGAAACACGAGATCCATGCGGTGAACGATATCTCCGGGCTCGCTTCGCCGGCATTCACAAAACGGATCGCGGAGTCCGGTCTCCCTGCATTCCTCATGGCAACAATTGATCAGCCCGGGGATCCCGTTGGAGTGAGTGCAACCATTGATGCTCTCCGCACGGTCGAGCAGCGATGCGCTGCTGCAGGGATCAGCAATTATGTCCTCGATCCGGCTGTCGGCATATGGACCCCCTATAGATCCTTTGACGACAACTGGGAACTCTGCCAGAACTTTGAGAAATTCAGTCAGTTCGATCGCCCACTCCTCGCTGCAATATCCCGGAAAAGCTTCATCGGTAACCTGCTGAACAAGGAACCGGCAGACAGGCTCGCCGGCAGTCTTGCGGTTACCGCGATACTTCTTGAAAAAGGAGCCTCGGTCGTCCGGGCACACGATGTCCGCGAGACCCGGGATGTAATCCGGGTCTGCGAGCGGATGGGGACACGTGCATGAACAGTTTTTTCAGCGTATTCGGCCTGTCAACCGGTATCATTAATCCCGGCGACCCCATTGCGGATCGCGTAATTGCGGCGGCGGAGATTGCATGCGGAGGGTTTGAAGACGGCGACATTATCGTGCTTGCGGAGACGGCAGTCGCGACCTCCGAGGGAAACGTTATCGATCTCTCGACAATCACACCCTCAGCCCATGCGGTAACGCTCGGAAACCAGTACCAGATAGATCCCCGTACCGCTGAAGTTGTCATCCGCGAGAGTGACTCTATTGTTGGGGGAATCCCGGGGTTTCTCCTGTGCATGAAGAACGGTACTCTCCTGCCGAACGCTGGTGTCGATGCTTCAAATGCTCCACCGGGATGCGTTACTCCACTCCCAGCAGACCCGGACAAGAGCGCTGTTTCGATACGGGAATCAGTAAAAAACCAAACCGGTAAGTCCATCGGGGTGATTATCGCGGACAGCAGGACCCATGCGATGCGCCTCGGGTGCAGCGGCGTGGCAATCGGTGCATCCGGGATCACTGCGGTCATTGACGATCGTGGCCGAAGCGATCTCTTTGGCAGGAAACTCGAAGTGACCAAGCGTGCCGTTGCCGATAATATCGCGTCTGCTGCCGAGCTCGTAATGGGCGAAGCCGATGAGTGCACACCGGCCGCAATCGTCAGGGGCATAGGCCTTCCGATAGGGGAAAATATCGGTGTCGAGACGATCGATGCCACGGAATGCCTGTTCATGGGTGCATTCCGGAACAGCCGCCACGAGTGGTAAAGTCCCGTCTCATCCTTGAGGGATATGACATAAACAGCAGAAATTTCGCTTTTTTTTTACCGTACACCGGTTTCCAGGGTTTCCCGTATGAGTGCGCCCTGGATCGTACTAATGAGCTTGTCGTCCCTGAATGGTTTGACCAGATAGCCATACGGGGATATGTCCCGGGCCCGGGCAATTCGCTGGTCATCGGCGTACGCGGTGAGGAATACTACCGGGATGTCGAACCTGCTCCTGATCCGACGGGCCGCTTCAAGTCCGTCAATTTTTCCAACCAGACCAATATCCATGATGATAAGGTCGGGAAGCGGCAAAGACAGGCGCTCAAGAGCTTCCTCACCGGATGCAACCGGGTCGCTGACACGGTAGCCTGAGCTTTTCAGGAGCTCCTGCATGCGGAGCGCGATCAGGCCATCGTCCTCAACTATGAGAATTGATTCACCGGTCATGTCCGTTTATACTCAGCGTATTTGGCCGAAATTCGTTTCACGGAATTGTTTTCTTTGGTATTCAGGGGTGATGCCGGAATCAGCGATACCGGGATATTTTGACGGGTTTTCTT
The DNA here is from genome assembly GCA_963758935.1 of uncultured Methanomicrobiales archaeon. Lineage (GTDB taxonomy): Archaea > Halobacteriota > Methanomicrobia > Methanomicrobiales > Methanospirillaceae > Methanoregula. Next base: position 10,535 of record CAVWXD010000002.1, read on the forward strand.
TTGCAAATACCAAACCGTCCATTGTAGCTAGGGATTCATTGTGTCCGCTGGATACAATAAATGTAATTTTATTTGAATGAAAAGTTTATGGGAATGCTGACAGGACTCTTGGCGATTTTTGTTTTTGGATGGAAATCAAACAATTCCCGACGGTAATCTTTGTTTTTTTCATAAATCCGGAAATCAGATTAATTTTTGTGAACAATTGAGGGGATTGACTGAATTTATAGAAAAATTGCACAAAATCTTCGATTTTTTGATGGGCAACCAGGGAAAAATGCAAAAAAATACGATTTGAAATAATCGTTAAATATAACCAATTAACCGGAATGGTGCTTTATATGCGCCCGCTCCAGTGGAAGGAAAGGGGTATATGAACATTGTTAATTTGCCGGATTAAGAGAATAATCCTGAAATTATAATAAATCACGAAAAGCCACTCGATATCGGATTATCCAGCACGCTGAAATGATAGATCTACGGCATTGTCTGGTGCTGAATGTGTTTCACAAAAAAATTGAAAATCCTTTTGGCTAATGAACCGGACAGCGAAGAAGTCTCTGTTCGAGCCGGGTTTCCTTTACAGTCAAAAAAAGAATATTCTGGAGAGGGGCGCAGTCTGCTTATTGCTGCCGTTCGACGCCGACCCGGCCTTCCTTTTCGGTGATCCGGAACCCTAAACGCTCCAGATACGCCCTGCTCTTGCCAGACCCGTGGATCAGAAGTTCGACCAGATCTTCCTTTTCATCGATGTCGGTGTGCAGCCTGAAAGAGTCGATCATCTCCCAGGAAAGCCCGGCTTCTTCGGCAATTTTTACGTGTTTCCGGATACTTGCCCCGTAATAATCCACGTGGAACTTCTGGGCATCCCGGAGGAAAATTACATTTGTCCCGCCACCGCGGCCCGGGACAAAGGCTACGTCTTTTTGGGTTGCAAGAACCCTGCAGATTCCCGGTGCATCGGCAAGAGGGATATCCGCCATAATAATGAGAAGGGGTGATACCGCAGTCGGGAGAATCTCATTGAGTGTTTTATTCAGGTCCGCATCCGCTACGGTGATCTGGATGTCCTCACTGTCATAGAGCTCGGTCGCAACAACAACCGGACTGCAGTTTGCGTCTTTCACGGCAGACGTCACATCATCGAGCATCGCCCGGGCAAACTCCTCCCGTTCAGTCTGGCTGAGCAGGGCGGAGAGCCGGGTCTTCGGGTTGACCGGCTTGTAGGGTATCAGGACATGGGGGCACATTTCATACCGGGTTATTCGGGAGACTTTAAAAAAGATGTTAATATGCATGCAATAACGACGGCATATCCGGGAAATGCTGCCCATGCCGTTTCAACCTGAACCAGAACTTTCTCACCGGTCGTTGTCCTAAAAAAGAAAGGGTTTATTTGTTGCCGGTCGGTGGCCACCCGTCAGGTGTATACGATCCGGCGGGGATGTGGATCTCAAATCGTGCCCCCTTTCCCGGCTCGCCGCATTCAGTTATGGTCATCCCGGTGATCGCAAGGATTTCACGGACCAGAAAGAGACCCCACCCGGTGTTTTTCCCATACCCGCGCTCAAAGATCTTCTCTTTTATGTCAGCAGGGATGCCGATCCCGTTGTCTTCAACGACGAGGACTGCTCCGGGGGAAGTCTCAATGGAGGATACGCGGATCTCCGTCACATTACTTCCGTGGCGGAGGGCGTTATCAAAGAGGTTGTAGATTACCTTGGCAAAGAGGGGGTCGGCAAACACAGATGCAGTCCCGGTGGTGATCGTTATCTTTACCCCGCTTAGGTCCAGATCATCAGACATCCGGCCAACGACCTGTTTAATTTCCTGCCAGCACGGGGACTCAACGCCGATATTCTGGTAATCTTTTGCGTACTGAAACTGTCGCTGGATCTTTTCAATGGCGGCCCGCTCTTTCCTGAGGTACCCGGTCATTTTCGGATCATCGATCATCATCAGGAGCAATTCATTGAACCCGATGATAGCGGTCAGCTGGTTCATGACGTCGTGTCTCGTCACACTCCCGACGAGGGTAAGTTTCCGGCTGAGTTTTTCGAGCGTCTGCCGTAGATCCTGCTTTTCGAGAGCCTGGCCAACTACCATTGAAAGCCCCTGCATGCAGTCCCCGGCTGTTGTTCCGGGCAGAATATAATACCGGGCGTCATTCATGATGACGTCGAATGCCACCCTTCGATCGGGGTCGTTTACAGCGACGACAACGGGGATCTGATCGCCATCGGTCCTGATTTTTTTGAGGAGGGGAACGCCTTCGCGTCCGTCACCCGGGGACCAGACGATAAGAACATCTGCTTCTTCTCGATCGGACGAATCGGGAACCGTGGGAACCGGGCACCGGATAACGAACCGGGCTTCCCGGTCCCCCACCATAAAAGTCCGGTGTTCCGGTACGTCCTGCTCGCGGGTAGAATAAAGAAGAACTGTAATCATGCTGGTATTCACCGATCCGGCTGCATGGCGGTTAATTCCGCTTTAATTTTAAAAAGTATTGGATCTCCCGTGCTCATTATTCTTACCTGAGATCTTCGCCACAGGAAGACCAATACCTTGTATCGGACAGGTTTCATTAGATCTGACGTTCTAACCTCTTGGTATGCTGCGGCAGGTCCTGACATTCTCGCGGAATGTTTTTTTACCGCTGACAACGGTCTGCCGGAACAGGTGCGGGTACTGTTCGTTCCGTACACCGGTTACCGAGGGGTGCCTGATGACCCCGGATGAGGTCGAAAGGACACTCAGGCAAGGTGCAGTTGCCGGTTGCACCGAGACTCTCTTCACATTCGGTGAGCGACCGGAAGAAGAACCAGGATTTTCCGCTATCCTTAACCATTCCGGTTTTGACACAATCCTTGACTACTGCGAGGCGATGTGCAGGAAAAGCATCGGGTACGGAATACTCCCCCACACCAATGCCGGCATTCTCACCTACGATGAACTCGACCGCCTGCGGGTAGTCAACGCCAGCATGGGGCTTATGCTTGAAACGACAGCGGAGATCCCGGCACACGCAACATCGCTTGGCAAGGATCCGGCAACCCGGCTCGCGATGATGGAGGATGCGGGAAAACTCAAAATCCCCTTCACCACAGGAATTCTCCTCGGGATCGGGGAGACCATGGAAGACAGGGAAGATTCGTTTATCGCAATCCGTGACCTTCACCGGAGGTACGGGCATATCCAGGAAGTCATAATCCAGAACCTCTGTCCGAAGCCGGGTACACCCATGGCGCAGGTGCCGGAACCGGGAACTGATGAGATCTGTGTCACCATCCAGCTCGCGCGGGATATCCTGCAGGACGATATCGCTATCCAGATACCGCCAAACCTCGTAGACGCATCCCTGCTCATCCCGTGTGGCGTGAACGATCTTGGCGGAGTCTCCCCCGTCACCATCGATTACATCAACCCCGAGCACCCGTGGCCGGCGGTAGAAGAGCTGAAGAAAATAGCGGGTACCATGGAACTCCGGGAACGTCTCTGCATCTACCCTCAGTATATCGAACGGGGATGGTACCACCCCGACCTGCAAGCCCTGATAAACCGGCTCGACCAAACTATTAAGCTAAGGAGCAACTGACCGTGAAGCAGGGGAAACTTCTGTATACAGGAAAGGCGAAGTCGGTATACCTGACCGACGTGAAGGGTAAACTCATCGTTGAATTCCGGGATGACATTACCGCGTTTGACGGCGGCAAGAAAGACGTCCTGAAAAACAAGGGCAGTTACAATGCCGGCGTTTCTGCGTTTTTCTTTGAAAATCTTGGAAAGAATGGGATAAAGACGCATTTCATAACAATGCTCGACCCGTGCCGTATGGTCGTCCGCCAGCTCGAGATGATCCCGCTCGAGGTTATCGTGCGGAACATGGCTGCCGGTTCCATTGTCCGGAACCTGCCGTTCAAGGAAGGGACGAAACTTGACCCTCCCGTTATCGTCATCGATTACAAGGATGACTCGCGCCACGACCCGATGCTCAATGACGACCTTATCGTCGCCCTGAAGATCGCCACCCCGCAGGAGCTTAAGAAAATCAAGAAAACAGCCCTCGATATCAACAAGTATCTGGTGGCAGTCCTTGCAAAACAGGGTATTACACTCGTGGATTTCAAGATCGAGTTCGGCAGGCAGGGAAAGACAATCTACCTTGGTGATGAGATCAGCATGGACTCCATGCGACTTTGGGACAAAAAGACCGGGGAGTCTCTCGATAAGGATGTCTACCGGTTCAACAAGGGCGATGTGATGAAAACCTACAACTCGGTCGCACAGAGAATTACTCATACCCCGGCAAAGACAAGGAAATAACACCAATAATGATTCGGGGAAAAACAGCCTTACTTCACTAACAGGGGTAAGGAGTGCAAAGATTTAAGATCTTAACAGGCATCAATAAATTTTTCAGGTAAGTTGTGATTTTTTTATGGCAGACGAGAAAGCCCCCCAGACGGAATCAGAAGAAGAGATGATGAAATGGGCACAGGCCTATGCAAAAGAACATGGCTTTGTCGTCAACCCGGATATGAAACAGGCCGGGAACATTACCCGGGGGCTCGTCAAGATCAATGCGAAGTTCGGGAAACCCTACTGCCCCTGCAGGCTCAGGTCAGGTGACGTCGATAAAGATCGTGCAATTGAATGCCCGTGCGTGTATCACAAGGACGAGGTCACGAACCAGGGCCATTGCCACTGCAATCTCTTTTTTAAACCAATACCAGAATAATCATTTTTTCTAAGGAGGATCAGTTTCAAGAAACATATACCAAAGACCGACCGGGGAAATCCGGCACACCCCGCCGGATTTCTTAAACGTGAGTAACCCGATGATGCGTAATTGTGAAGAATCAGCAAATTCCGGATTTCCTGCAACATTAAGCGGCAATCCCCGGGTCGTTATTCTCGGAAGTTTTCCAGGCAGAAAATCCCTTGAAACTATTGAGTATTATGGGAACCCGAAGAACCATTTCTGGCCAATTATGGAGGGCCTTTTTGAGATGCCCCGTTCACTACCGTACGAAGACCGTGCCATGCCCTGGGGGACCACCAGATCGTGCTATGGGATCTCGTCAGGTCGTGCTGCCGGGAAGGAAGCGGAGACTCCCGGATCCAGAAGCCGGTCCTGAACAATATTCCTGCCCTCATTCAAAAGAACCCAGGACTCCGGCTTGTTGCACTCAACGGGACAACAGCCCGGAAGTATTTTGAACAGATTGCAATGAGCAGTTCTGACGTCGTAACCCTTCCTTCAACCAGCCCGGCACATGCCCGGATGACCATCAAGGAGAAGACCGATAAATGGCGGGTTATATGCAGTTATCTCGATAAATAGAGAACCTGGAATCCGGAACGGGTATCCGCTGACGCGAAAACGAAAAATCGTTTCAGCATTTGAGAAGGGCAAACGGGAAGTGGTTTTCTCCAGTCTCCATGCAAGGTGAGGCAACATTTTATTATCTTTCTTTGTCGACTAGAGCCATACGAGGCGTTTTTTGTTCCCACTCATCGAAATACGTGATTCGATTATTGCCGAGGACCTGTCGAATGAAGGGAACCGGGTGGTCCTTCGAACGTTTGCTTCATCTCCCGAAGGGAAGAGAATTATCGAAGATTACCTCAACAGCTCCGAGGGCCCAAAGATGCTCAGGTTACTTATGCCCCTGATCCTTGACCACATCAAAGTACCAGACGAGACAAAGGATAGTGTTCTCAGGGCATTGGGTGAGCAGGAAGCGTAAAACACAGTTTCAGGGAGATATGAAAATTCCCGCATAAAATTTAAGGGGCCGTACCACCCGGAACGACGGAAAATTCTCAATAGTAAAAAGTGAGAAAATTATCGCTCAATCCTGAATTTCAGGAAGATAACGTGGTAAATAGCGTAGAACCCGCACAGGACCGCAGCAGTATATCCGAGGATCGCAATATACGAGATCTCTTTTGGCAGGGTGAGGGGGGAAGCGAGGAGGACCAGCGAGGAACCTACGACGAGCGAAGCTACGACAAGACCGATCATGAGCTTGTCGCTCGCCTTGTCGAGCGCCATCGTGACTTTCTGGAGATCGGTATCCACGATCTCCAGTTTGAAGGTGCCGGTTGACAACCTTCTCAACATCAGATTGACATTGCGGGGAAGGTCGAGAATTGCATCGACCGCTTCCAGCATGGAGGCTGAGGCACGCCTGACATATGCTGCCGAAAGGGTGTTTGTTTCGGCGAGTTTTGACAAGTACGGGGTTATCTCTTTCCCGAAATTGAACTTGGGGTCGAGGACGAGGCCGATGTCGAGCACCATGACAAACACCTTGAGGAGGAGCATCAGGTTCATCGGGACCTTAAGCCGGTGCCGGCGCATCGATTCGGTGAGCTCGGTGACCATGAGCTGGAAATTAAACTGGGAAACTCCCTCATCCTCGCCGGCACCAAAGTCGTGCATCATGATGTACAGATCGTCGCGGATAACTTCCCGGTCCTGCTCGGCGATCCCGATGCCGAACCCTTCAAGCGAGCGGAGTAACAGTTCAATGTCGTCGGTGCCCAGGGCAAAAAGCAGGTTCACGAACAACTGGCGTTTTTCCGGGCGCAATATTCCTACTATACCGAAATCAAGAAAGGCGATGTCACCATCGCTCGTGACAAAAAGATTCCCCGGGTGAGGGTCTCCATGGAAGAACCCGTCCTCAAAGATCATCTTCAGGTACGCGTGGAACCCCCTGACCCCGATCTCGTGCGGGTCAAGGCCCATCTCGATAAGAGCCTGGGGATCGTCAATCCTGACACCCTCGATGAACTCCATGACCAGTACATGGGACGATGAAAATTCCCAGTAAACCTTGGGAAACCGGATGCCGGCCTCTCCCTTGAAGTTCCGGGTCATCCGGTCCATATTGCGGGCATCCCGGGTGAAATCAAGTTCTTTTATGATCTGCTGGGAAAAGTCCTCGACCATCCCTGCCGGGTTATACATGCGTATTTCAGGAAAAACAGTCTCGATCCGCTCCGCGAGCGATTGCAGGATCTGAATATCGGTCTCGATGATCTCGCCGATCCCCGGGCGCTGGACTTTGAGGGCGACCGTTGTACCGTCTTTGAGCTTTGCCCGGTGCACCTGGGCAAGCGATGCGGAAGCAACCGGGATCTCATCGATCTCGCAGAGCCATTCATCGAGGTTGGGGCGGATCTCCTCGAGCACCGTCCGGATCTCTGAGAATGGCAGGGGTTTTGCATGGTCCTGCAGTTTCTTGAGCTCACTGATCAGTTCCGGAGGGAGCATCTCGGTCCTCGTGCTCATGATCTGCCCGAATTTTACAAATGTCGGTCCGAGATCTTCGAGCGCAAGGCGCATTCTTTCGTAGACCGTGGAAGTCTCCGAAGCTTTTCCGGCGATGAGCAACCGGAACCGGGCTCTTCCCGGGAATAATCGTTCAAGGCCAATGCTGAAACCGTACTTGCCGAGCACATCGACAATCTGCGCATACCGCCCGATACGGGTGACCATAAATACACTTGGATGTTGTGATACTTAAGGCGTGTGACCTCGAAATATTCTGATATATCGGGAAAACCTGAAGATCAAAAAGAGAATGGGACAAATCAGAGTGACGGGAAACGCCTCGTGAGGAATAACAGGGGTCTAGGATTTCCTGAATAGAACGATCCTGTTGGTGTTTGTGCCGGAAACCATATTTCCAACACCCCAGATGTTCGACGTTTTGGTAAACATCTGCTGGTTGATGAAAATGCACTCGCCGGTAAATCCTGCAGCGATTCCGAGCGGAACAATATGCTCCTCAAGCCGGATCGTCTTCTTCGTACCTCTCCGACTTCGAATGCCACGTACCCTCCCGGGGTGGTGATGCGGTAAAGTTCTTTAAATACAGATCCCATGACGCCAACCCAGTCCTGTACCGTGCGGGACATGGTGATGCTTTTTCCGATCGATCCCCCGTCAAGCCCATTGAACCAGCACCGCAGCCAGTTGTCATCCCGGTACTGCACGATGTCGAGGAACGGGGGGGAGGTAACGGTAAGCCGGACACTTTCGTCCGGTATTCCCGGGGTTTCCCGGGCATCCCCGGTGAAAAGCCTTGCCTTTTTACCGGCCTGGTTCAGCATCCTCCGATCTTCCGAAGAGACCGTTCTCACGAGACTTTTGGTTTTGGTCAGAATTATCCGGTGAGTATCGCGATACTCCGGCAGCTGCCCGAGTTTTGCGTTGATACGCTGCTGGCTCTTTGGTGAAACTGCCTGGTTCGGGGGGAGCGTATACACCGAAAAAAACCCTGATGAATGACCGGTGAGACGGTTCGTTGCAACCATCGCTATCCAGCGATCCGTCATATCGTCCCTGCTCCCGGATTTCCGGCTGTTCAGGTATTCCCGCATCGCTACGATCTCTTTCTCCGTGTCCGGGTGGTAGAACATGGAGAGGTCAATGGTTGCAGGTGCACCTTCGCGGGGAATAGAATCGAGCCGTTTTTTTACATCTTCGAGGTCCGGCGGAAAGAACCGGGGCTCTGTTATTATGCGGGAAAGGGGGTTTGCATCGTTTGCTATCACGTTCCTCCCGGCAAGTCCCGCCTCTATCACCGTCGTCCCCCGTCCGGAGAAGGGATCGTACACCGTGTCTCCTTTCTTTGTCAGGAGACCGATGAAAAACCGGGGAGCTGGGGCTTGAAGCAGGCACGGTAGGAAACCTCGTGGATCGATGATGCCTGGCGCTGGCGGGATGTCCAGAATTCGTTAACGTAGACGGGAAGGGTGTCAGGGACCTGGTATCAGCTCACCGGTTGTCGTCACCTCTCCGCTCGCGCTCGTGAACGACGAGAAGATCTTTCGAAGTGAATCCCCGCTGGTGCTTTCCATCGTACCGGTAAAAACTCCTGCTAAGCAGTCAGGACGGTTAACGTATATCCTCTCTGATAGAACCACCGGGACGCGCTCTACCGTGTGATTTTGTTGCCGGGAAAATGCCGGGAACGGATGAATGAGTGGCTTTCAGGTCTCTTCACGAATCGTGGGTAAAAACGAGTATGTCCTGATGAGCAAGTCAGGGAAGGGTCAGAACTTTTTTGACCGGGAACACATCAGCGCCAACGACCGATTCAAATGCCTTTGGGTACCGTACCCGTCCGTGTATCCCGTCAAGTGCCCCGGGTACGAGCGCAAGAGCCATGAAAACATCGTCGGCGACAACGAACGGCGCTTCAATACCGCAGGAATTCGCCGGGGAGAATCCGAAGCGGGGATAATACCCCGGGTGACCGACAACGATGACGATGCGGTGGCCAAGGAACTTGCAGGCATCAAGCCCCTCCTCAGTAAGGGCGATACCGATCCCCCGGCCCTGGAAATCCGGGTGAACAACAAGGGGAGCGAGCGCGAGGGCGGAAACGACCGCATCATCGGATTCTATGGTGATATCCGGGAACATGATATGGCCGATTACCCGGTCATTGAACACCGCGACAAGGGAAAGGTCGGGATTAAAATCCCCATTCTCCCTCAACGCGTCCACTAACCGCGCCTCATCATCATGACCAAATGCCTGGCAGCTGACGTCGAAGATCGCCGGGATGTCAGCCGGAACTTCAGGCCGGATAAAAAAAGAATCCATTCCTCTACTATTCGCATCCAAACTAGATAATGGGGGCGATCGGAATAGAAACCGGTTTTCTCTCAAAGAGGGACCAGGATTTTGACGAAATACCGGAACCGAATACGGAATAAAAAATCCTTCCCGTTCATACCGATCTCACACCAAAGAGTGTAAAAGCAAAAAAAGTCTACATCTCCGGGTGAATACGACCCTTCGGGCATATGTAGATCTGACCCGGCTCCAGTTCTCGTTTGCATGGCCGATACTCTTCTGCTCCGGTGACCTCCTCGCCGTATCGGTGTACGGGGGTTTCTCATGGTTCGCCCTCCTGCGCGTAGCACTCATCGGGTTCTTCGGTTTCGAGGCCGGTCTTATCCTCAATGACTATGTCGACCGGGAATTTGACCGGAAAGACACGGAGAAAGACAAGCTGACCCGTTACTGGAGGGTATTTGGGACGCGGCCTCTCGCGGAGGGGCTGATACCGCCATGGCATGCACTTGGCCTTCTCGTCCTCTTCGTCCTGATCGCTGCAGGCTTAATCCTGACATTCCCTGCCCCGCACTCGGTGTACGCGCTCCTCCTGATGCTGTATTGTTATACCATAGAGATCTTCTACCAGGAAGAGAAACGGAAACAGACCCTGCCTATCGCACAGATCATCGGCAGGACCGATTTTGCTCTCTTCCCCATAGCAGGATATCTCATTGCCGGAAGACCGGACGCGTATGCCATTCTCTGGTTTGTCTTCTTTTATCCGTTCGCACTTGCTCATCTTGGGGCAAACGACCTGATCGATGTCGTCAATGACCGGGCCCGCGGGATGAATACCATCACCACCCTGTTCGGGCTGGACAGGACCGCCTTCTGGATCGCAGGTTTTTCCGGGTCCACGCCGCAACTGCGATTTTCTTTATGTCCCAGCTCCACGGGATCCCGCGCCTGGGTATTATCGCCGGGCTCCTCCTTATTGCGTATGCAAATATCAGGATCCTGAAAGACAGGACTCCCGATTCGACGCTAAAAGTCCTGCCCTGCTTCCATATCGCCATGGTGATTTATGCCGTATCGATCGGGCTCAGTGTGGTGGCGTGAGAGGCTAATCGATCCCATCTTTCATTCAAAAACACGATTCACGGAATATCATTGTATGAATCGGAATATTTTTGCCGGTCCGTTCTCCAAAAATAATCCCGACACGATGAAACGGCCGGGAAATTTTCCAGGCCAGAGAATCCTAAGTGACGAATCGATCAGGCACGGCTTGCCAGTCACCGGGTTTTCCTTTCGTGCAATCAAACAAAATTTGATACATAATTTGGGATGGAATTTCGTTTATCGATCGGGTTACCCCGACGATGCCGGTCCCGGATCGCGATCTCCTAAAACCCCTTTTTTTAAAACACGGCCATATACAGAGCGTTTTCCATGAAAAATGCTGCTGTAAAGGTCCTATATCATCACTCCCACGGATAACGACGGGGAAACGGAGGCCGTATCCCCGTTTCCCGTGAAACTATCACGCTTTTTGTCAAAACTATCACACTTTTGCTGCCGGATCAGTGAATCCGGGCCTTATTCGGGCCCGGATTGGTGTATCCCCAAATCATCCCCGTCAAGACCCCCCCGGTGACGAAAGCGATACCGGAACCGGCGACCGGCCGTTCCTCACTTCCCGTCGCTGATGATCTTCCCGTCCCGTAGCCTGACGATCCGGTGAAAATACTCTTTGTGCCAGTCTTCGTGGGAGACCATGACGATAGTCTGCTGCATTTCCTGGTTGATCTCCCGGAAGAGATCCAGGACCATGCGGGAATTTTCTGTATCGAGGTTTGCGCAGGGCTCATCGGCAAACAGGATATCGGGCTTGTTCACCATCGCACGTGCAATCGAGACACGCTGCTGCTGGCCGCCGGACAATTCCCGGGGGAGGTGGTCCCGCCGGTCAAGCATCCCGATCTGCTGAAGTATGGAACAGGTGTCTTTTTTCAATTGCTCTTCCGTACGCTCCTTCCGGAGCATCGCCGGCAGGGACACATTTTCAAATACCGTAAGATCGGGGACGAGAGCATAGTCCTGGAAGACGTAGCCGAGCTTGTAGAGCCGGAACATGGTCTTCTCGTAATCGTTCAGGGATGCAATATCGGTCCCGTCAATATCTATCCTGCCGGACGTGGGGGTGTCAAGAAGCCCGAGCATATGGAGGAGTGTCGTTTTACCGCTCCCGCTCGGCCCCATGATCCCGAGGAACTCGCCTTTCTCAATGTCAAGGGTTACCCCGTCAAGAGCACGTACTTCGACATCCCCCATGTGGTATATCTTTTGTAAATTGTCTATCCGGATCATTTCAGGCCCTCATGGCGGTCTGGATATCCTCCCGGGACACCTGGTAAGCAGGGACATAACCGGCGATAACGGCCGCGATAAAGAGGATCAGGGAATTCATGACGAGATCCATCGGCGTCAGGTACAGGGTTGCTGACCATTCGGGCGTTACTATGGGGTGAACGGCCATGTATGCCGCGAGAACCACCGTTATGATAATTCCGAGGATGATCCCGAGCACGGCCAGAATGATAACCTGGAATCCATAGTTATGCATGATGACTTCCTTGTCGACACCGATTGCCTTGAGGATCCCGATCTGACGGCGGCTGTTGATGGTCTTGATTGTAATGACGATGAACAGGACGACGGTCGTGATGATGATGCTCACGATGAGCGAGACAAGGTTGATGATCGCAAAACTCTGGAGCACCCGTCCAAGACTCTTGGAGAGCAGGTCGGCAGTAGTCTGTACCTTCGTAGTCACCCCGTACTGGATCAGCTCATTCTTGATGAAGGTCTCGGAGTAACCGGGTTTTGCCTTGACGGTAATATAGTCCGCATTATCGGCGGCCCGCGGGTCCACCAGTGCCATATCAGTGGACGAAACGTAGACCGCGCTGTCTGCCTGGCTCCAGCCGGTGAAGTATATCCCTTTTACCCGGTAGTCGTGCACGTACCCGTTGCCATAGTCAATGGTGATCGAATCACCGACCCGCACGCCACCGAGCGATGGCTGGAACTCGTCCTCCTGCCGGATCGAGGCGTCACCGGCAACCGGTTTACCGATAATAACTTCGCCCGTATCGGCTTCACCGAGGTAGTCTGCCAGCGGTCATCTTGGTATACAGCGGCGAGACGAGCTTCTCATCGTTTGGCGATATTGCACGCACGGAGACCCCGAGCACCCGCTGGCGGTACTTGAGAGTCGCCCCTTTGGTGAAGTGGGGGGTGGCCCGTTCCACGCCGGGCATGCCGTTTATCAGATCAAGCGTTGCCCCGAGATCGGTAACGTACTGGTCCCCCACTTTGGGGCTGACTAAGACATTCCCGACCTCGTAATCCACGACCTGCTTAGTAATGCTCTGGCCGATTCCACCGAACATCGACGGCAGGAAGATCATATTGGTAAAGCACATCCCGATGATCAGAATGGTCAGGATTACGCTTGACCGGCTCCCCCGCTGGAGCGACCGCAGGGCGAGAAGGAATGCAACCTTCAGTTCTTTCTTTCCCATGGGAATTTACCGCTTCCGTTCATTTTCGGCCTGTACCAGTACCGGTAGGCAACGAACCCGAGGACACCAATTATCAGGAGACCGAAAATGATGCTCCCGGTATTGTCTGTCGGGGGGACACGCGAATCCAGCTGCCGGGTCACGACATGAGGTCCCATGTCATCGGTATATGCTATTGTCAGGTTATACGGGTGGGTCCCGGATTTCATTCCCTCGAGCAAAAATATTGCCGGGGCATCGTTGCCGGGCTTTATCTTGCCGATAAAGGCTTCTTTTGTTCCCTCTGCCGGAAGATCGACCTTCGCCGATACCTGTTTTGCCTCACCGGTACCGGTATTCTCGATCCTCACGGTGAGATCGAAGGGCGTTCCTTCGGTAAGCCTCGGGGGGTTGGTATCGACCGAGACAAAACCGAGTTCTGCCTTACCCTTCATCATTACATCGATGCCGGTTAACTGGGTCTGTGCGATCCCATCTACTGCACTATAGTCGATGGTTACCGGTACTCTTACGAGGCCGGGATCGGTCAGCTTGTCGGACAGTAATACCAGTTCTATGGTTTTTTGCTGACCGGCGGTTATCGCGCCAAGATGGTAAAGGTCAGCATTTTTGGGAGCCACGGAGTTACTTACATTTTTGATGGATACCGTTACATCGTCCGCGAGCGTCTGCCCGGCGTTTGTTAGGGTAAGGGTTACAGGAATCTCGTCTCCTGGATTCACACTTCCCGTAAGAGAACTCTCCATGATGAGGATGGCTTGTCTCTGGATCCCGATGGCAGTATTAACATTCACCGGGACCGGATACCTCGTGCTTCTTCCTCCGCTGGTGTCGATCCATACCTCGGGGTAATACATCCCGGTCTTCGAAGGTGCCTGGATGGAGAAGGTGATTGGGATGGACTGCCCGGGTCCGATCTCTCCTACCCGTGCGAAGTCTTTGGTGATGACGTCAATGCCGTTGCCTTCGAGGTGGACGTTCTCGATATTAACGTTGATGTCCGTTGTCTTTACCGTGGAGTAATCGACCGTTGAGAGCTGCCCGGACTTTTCACTTACCGATGCGGTATTCGCCGTATTCCTGATGGTGATGGTAACGGTGCCGAGACTTTCCGGCATAAGAACCGTGGGGTTGACGGTATCAGCTCGTGATTGCAACGGTCGGGGTGTCGGCCGCTGCGGGAGGTGCGACGAGGGTGCAGAGTGCGATCGCTGTTGCCATGAGCAGCAGTGCCACTCCCGCGAGCGCATTTCTTCCTTCGGCCTTTTTCTGAGAGATTATCCTTGTTGTCATTTGACGTTCTCCGTGCCGGCCTATGCCGGCACTTGTGTTACCTTATGTATAAAACCCAAAGTTATTAATCTTACCATTGGTAAGTTAATATTACAAGGGTAGACCGCCTTACCGCGGGAATATTGTCTGCCCGCGCGAATACAGGTGCCAGGAAACATGCCGAGAATAATGCAGGACTACCGGGATGAGGTCAGGAAAAAGATCGTCGACGCTGCCTACGGGTTCTTTCTTAAGAAGGGGTACCATGCAACAACCATGGGAGAGATAGCAGCGAGCCTGGGGGTAACGAAACCAGCACTGTACCAGTATTTTCCCGGCAAGGAAGACTTGTATTCTGCGGTAGCAGAACGCGGGCGAGAGCAACTCGCCGGGATCCTCGAACGTTCCTTTAAAAATGGCAACCTCCAGGATGGCAGCGCTGCACTTTTTGACTCGCTGGTCGACCACGTGCCACAATTCAACGCGATGAACTCGGAGCTGATGCTTCTTGCCGCTCACAATAACCGTATCCGGGAGCAACTCTTCCTGGACCGGGCCGAAGACATCCGGATCATCGAGCGTTTTATTCTAAGCCAGCAGAAACGGGGGCTCGTCTCCGATCTGATCGATCCCCGTCCCCTTGCCATTGCATGCGATGCACTGGCAAACGGTCTCCTCATCAATGTCATGATGGGGATGAAACCGGAAGAGGCCAAGAAGACGTGGCTCACGGCTGTGGCAAAGCTCATCCGGACCAGTGAATAGATCTCTTGTTCCGGTTATAACCGGGAGATACCCTTCCACGGAAAAATTTTAGAATATATCCTAAAGAAACGGGGATGAACACTGTATGTTGGCACCCAAATCATGAGAATTTTTTTTCAACCGTAATGATCCCGCCGCGGGGCGCCCTTTTTGGTCGGCGGGCGTTCATCGCAAACGGGGTATGGGGGTCTAAACCCCCATAATTAGATCCCAGGTATTTACTGATTTTCATGGGAAATTGTTTTTTGAAGGGAAGATCCCCCCGGAGCGTTAGCGATTATGAGGTTTTCTCCAAAGCCAAAACTACCGTTTTACGGTGCATTATCACAAATACCAATGACGGGAAAAAAAAGAATTTTCAATAAAAAGTTGGGAAATTATTTGAGCGACCCTTCCGTGGATCTATAATAATCTTCCACGATCCCGTTGAGGGGAAGGTTTCGGATATAATCGTACGACCGTGAGATAATCTCGATAAGCTGTTCCGCATCCGGATATCCCGCAACCCAGCGCTGGATGTCCTGGATACTTGGGTTCCCATCGGCATACTGGTAATCGGCCACGTTCCACTCCACAAAGGACTACAGTCCAATAATATTCTTATACATTCACTGTGCGATAAGCGTTGCGAATTAAATCGAATGAAAAAATAAGAGTTATTTATGGGTGAAATAAGCAACGATGCCCTTAATACCAGCAGAATCGATCCGGGCGAACCCGACCCTCTCGAACTGGACAACTTTTCCGGATTCACTTTTCACCGCTTGTTCGCAGGCACCGCAAATCTCTCCCTCCTGCGTAAGGAGTGAACAGGGCAATGCTTCCCGGACGGGGAGCCACTGGATGATGTGCGCTTTTGCTGCCCGAGCGTCAGCGAGGGCATCGCCGGCGTAGGTAAATGCCGGGACATCCCCTTCCCACGAGATGCTGACGTTAAACAGGTCCTTGAGCCGCAGCATTGTCGTTCCCGGCGCGATCTCATTGCGTGGTACCAGTGCCGTACCCTCAAACCTGAGGGTCCGGGTCCGCGGGCCGGATCCGAAGGGTGAAGCATTGCATGGGCTTCATGGGCCGGAGCACCATGGATCGTTATCTCGACAGGATCGGGAACAAAAAAATACCGGTTCGCAACCGGGTCAACGATCTTCCGGTTTTCAGCGTAAAGGTTGTCCCACGAGAACGAGATATCCACGTCACCAATACCTATAGCGATCATCGCATTCTTCACGGCTTCAGGTGATATTCCGCGCCGTGCAAGAGCCCGTAGGGTGCCGAGCCGGATGTCGTCCCAGCCGCAATAGGTTCCCTCGTTGATCCCGAGCCGCATCTGGGACGTCGAGAGTACGACGCCTTCGATGCCCATCCTGCCATAGTGCCGGTAGACCGGGACCTTCCAGCCGAAATGATCGTAGATGTACCGCTGCCTCCGGGTATTGGCGATATGGTCCTTACCGCGGATGACATGGGTCACCCCGAGCAGGTGATCGTCCGCGACGACCGAGAAGTTCATGAGCGGGTATACGTGCGCTTTGACTTTCGGGTGGGGCGGAGAGTCCAGTGTCCTGAATGCCGGGAAGTCCCGCATCGCCGGGTCGGGATGACTGAGATCGGTCTTTATCCGGACCGATGCTTCACCCTCCTTAAACCCATGATCGAGCATCTTTTTCCAGAGATCGTGGTTTACTTCGACAGACTGGTCCCGGTGCGGACACGCTGTCTTTGCCTGCTTTAACTCCTTGAAATGTTCGTTATCACAGGTGCAGACATACGCTCCGCCCTTCCGGATCAGCTGATCGCAGAGATCATAGTAGATAGAAAGCCGGTCGCTCTGGGTCACGGTTTCAGTTATCCCGAGTCCGAGCCACTTGATGTCCTCTTTCACCATCTCGTACGCTTCGGGATCCACCCGTTTTGGGTCGGTATCCTCGATCCGGAGGATATACCTGCCCCCGCACTGCTTCACGTACACGTCATTGAGCGCGGCGGCACGGGCATGGCCTATATGAAGCGGGCCGGAAGGATTGGGCGCAAAGCGCATGACGACCCCGTTTTCAGAACCTTCGAGATCGGGGAGTACCTTCTTGTGCTCATGTTTCTCGAAGATCGAGTCGTACATCTCCGGCGCAAGTTCTTTGAGTTTTACGATGCGCTCTTCGGCAGAAAGGATTGCTACGTCAGCGATTGCCTCCTTTGCCAGCGGCGAAACTTCCTTTGCCCTGCTCCGAAGCTCCGGATGGGCACCCATCACCATGCCGATAACCGCGCCGGCCTGAGGGACGCCCCCGTGTTTCACCGCGTTCTGGAGTGCACAGAGAAAAAGAAGGTGTTTTGGATCTGCCCCGTCCATCTAAAAGCTCCGGGTCACAAAAAATTCGCCGATGTCTATGAGCAGCTGACGCTCTTTTGACTCGGGGAGCAGCATCAGGTGCTTGTTGCTGTTCACCACGAGGTCAGTCGCTATTTTCTTGACCTCGTCAATCACTCCCGCTGCGGTGAGCTCGCGGATTGCCTCTTCAATATCCGCTTCCGTCAGCTCCTTCCGGTATTTCGAGAGGTCGAGACCTTTCTCACGCGCCTTGATCATAATGATGGTCTGCTTGCCCTCGCGGAGATCGGAGGCACGGTCTTTTCCGCTTTTCTCGGTCGGCGCGAGAAGATCGATGATATCGTCCTGGATCTGGAACGCGACACCCGTGTTGAGGCCAAAGGTATAGAGTGCTTTTACCTGCTGGGCATTCCCCCCGGCAAGGACGCCCCCGATACCGGCGGCCGCGGCGTAGAGCACTCCGGTCTTCTTCTTTACCATTTCCATGTATTCGTACTCGTCGACATCGTTCCGGTGCTCAAAGGACATGTCCATATGCTGCCCTTCGCAGATATCGGCACAGGCCCGGGCGAGCATCGATACCGCCCGGATCTTTGCTTCGTCTTTTGCCCGTGCCATGCAGATGTACTCAAAGGCGCGGGCATAGAGGACATCACCGGCAAGGATCCCGGTCGGCATGTCCCACTTGGTATGAACGGTCTGTACCCCGCGGCGCATCTTATCGTCGTCCATGATGTCGTCATGGATAAGGGTGAAGGTGTGGGTGATCTCGAGCGCAAGCGCTGCCGGGAGGATCTCATCAGACCCCCCGCGTTTTACCGCGTCGGCCGCCAGCATAACGACTGCCGGACGGAGTCGTTTCCCTCCGGCCGCAAGCAGGTGGGCGGATGCCTTGTTCAGTTCGCCAGGGGCGTCGACAAAATACCGGTCGATCATGTGATCGATCTGCTTTGCGACCAGTTCCAGGTACGGTGCGAGTTCCGACATCGTTGTTCCTCGTTAATTGATCTTAAGCCTCTGCCCGTTCTTCATCAGGTGGACATCGGTATGGGCAGTATAACCGAGCTCGGCTGCAAAATCCGTGTAGGCTGCCGTCATCTTAAGGCTGCCATGCGCCGGGATAATATGCTGCGGGTTTAAGAGTCTGCATGAACTCGTAGTGGTCTTCACGGTATGCGTGGCCACTCACGTGGAGGTCTTCAAAAACCCTCGCTCCTGCCAGCTTGAGGTGCTGCTCGATCAGTGTACCGCTGCCCGAAGTTCAGCGGGTTGGGGATGACCTTTGCCGAGAAGATTACCTTGTCACCCTTGGAGAGCACGTACGGTGTGTCGCCGAGTGCAACGCGGTTGAGGATCGACCCGGGTTCTCCCTGGTGGCCGGTAACGATGGGGAGGAATTTTTCTTTCCCCGCCTTCATCATCCTCCGCATGGTCCGGTCGACGGTACGACGGTTCCCAAAGACGCTGGTTGTCTCGGGGAACGATACGAGTTTCATCTGCTCTGCGGTCACCGAGTACTTTTCCATGGAGCGCCCGAGGAGGACCGGCTTCCTGCCAATCTCGTGAGCGCATTCCGCAATCGTCTTGACCCGTGCAATGTGGGAGGAGAAGGTAGAGACGATCATCGCATTCTTGTCATCCTCGAAACTCGTGATCGTATCCCTGACAAGGTCCCGTGCAATGCGCTCGCTCGGGCACCTGCCGGACATCTCGATGTTCGTGCTCTCGACGATTACGGCGAGAACCCCCTCTTTCCCGATCTGGCGGAGCCGGGCGAAGTCCGGCGCTTCACCGATAACCGGTGACCGGTCAAACTTGAAGTCGCACGCGTACACAATTGCGCCGTGCGGAGTGTGCAGCACGGGCATGACGGTATCGATAATCGAGTGCTGCATCCGGACAAATTCGAGGACCAGGGTCGGGGAAAGGGTATACCGCTGCCCCGACTTGAGGGCAAAGAGTTTATTGTTGACCCCGAACTTCTGCTCGCCGGAGATCTGCTGCCGGATCAATTCTGTCGTGTAGGGCGTGGAGATGATAGGTGCACTATACCGGTGTGCCAGTTTGGGAATCGCCCCGATATGGTCGAGATGCCCGTGGGAACAGACGATCGCCTTGACCGTCCCTTCGACCGCGTTCATCATCGTATCGTCGGGTATCGCCTTGATCTTGATGAGATCGAGGGAGTGCATATTTTCGATCTCCGCGTCCTCGTGGATCATTACCTGGTCGAGGCGGAGCCCCATGTCAAAGATGACAATATCCTTTCCGCAGCGGACGGCGGTCATATTCCGCCCGACTTCGTCGTATCCGCCCACTGCAATAATTTCTATATCCATTGTTGTATCTCCTAATTTGCTGGTTATTAAACGAAAGTATACTATCCGGTTTTCACGCGATCGTTATCGTTTGATTCGTACCGGATTATCTTTTTCTATCATCTGCCGGGTCCTGCCCGTCACGAACATCCGTGCCTTCCGCAGGTCGGTAATCTTTTCAGAACCCGTCAGGAACATCGTCGCGGTCAGTTCGTGGTGTATTGCTTCTATCGCACCGGTTAAGGCCTGGTCGCTTTCCATCGCCGGCTTCAGGAGCGGCAGTGCCATACCGCACAGGTCGGCACCGAGCGCACACCCTTTTGCAATATCAACGCCGCTCCGGACCCCGCCCGATGCAATCACCGGTCCTCCTGATGCGAGCACTTCAGCCAGGCTGACAACCGTAGGTATTCCCCACGACGCAAAACTCTCGCCGAGAGATTTTCAGCTGCCGGTTTGCCCTGGTGCTGCTGCCCTCGTCAGCCCGGACACTCTCGACTGCTGCCCAGGACGTGCCGCCCCAGCCGCCGATATCGATCGCTTTTACGCCTGCGCTCCAGCACCGGCGTGCAGTCTCTGTCGATATCCCGCACCCGGTCTCCTTCACGATAACGGGAGTCTTCACTGATGAACATAGTTCTTCAATTGCAGCGAGGCAACCGGCTGCATTGTGGTCCCCTTCCGGCTGGATAGCTTCCTGGAGGAAATTCAGGTGGATAGCGATCGCGTCCGCCCGGATCATGTCAATGGCGCTCACGGCCCATTCAGGACCATGATCGCGGAGCTGGACCGCCCCGAGATTGGCGACAATGAACGCGGTCGGGGCTTCGTCCCTGACGATCGCAAAGGTATCAGAAAGATCCGGGTTCTCGAGCGCCGCCCTCTGGGAGCCTACACCCATCCCGATCCCGAAATGCTCTGCTGCCCGTGCGAGCCGGGCATTTACTTCCTTTGTCCCGGGGTGACCCCCGGTCATAGCCGAGATAAAGAGGGGGGTGGCAAACGTACGGCCAAGGAACCGGGTGCGGAGATCGATCGATCTCATATCGCACTCGGGGAGTGCATTGTGCACGAACCGTATATCGCCAAATCCCGCATCGCCGCTCTCGACATCTTTCTCCGCGCAGATTCGCAGGTGGTCGAGCTTGCGGGACGAGGTGAACTGCCGCTTGTCTCCTTTCATGATTTTTTCCCCTTTACCTTCGTGCCGCCGTGGTCGGCTCCCGCAAGGAAGTCCCCGACCCGCGACACGTGAAACAGATCTGACCCGATCCCTGCTTCCGCAAGTTCGAGCAACTCATTAATTTTCCCTCTCATTCCACCGGTAACATCGGTATGTTTCGAGTTGCCGATCCGGAGGGCGGGTGCCATTTCGGAGGTTATCTCCGGCACCACGCGCCCCTCATCCAGCACTCCCGGTACATCGGTGGCGAGCCCGACGCGATCGACTTTCAGCCGGACCGCGAGGTACCGGACGATCTGGTCGCCCGATACGATACAGGCCCCGCGGGAGAGGTCCATCACCACGTCGCCGTGGATCACCGGGACCATCCCCAGTTCCAGCATCTTCTCAAGATGCCGGGTTTCGAATGCGATAAGCCTGCCGTTGTCAGCGACCCCGAGATGAAGGGGGTGGACTCCGACTGCCGGAACGCCCTTTTCCCGCAGTGCGGAGACGACCTCCTCATTGAGCCCGCTCACAACGTGGTTAGTCACGAAGATCCCTTCGGTTTCCCCGGCGGTGATACCCGTATCGAGATGGTACCTCTTTGCCTCCGGGTGACCGCAGGATCCGGCACCATGGACGATGATGATCCCGCCCGTTTTTGCAGTCGCAATAGCAGAAGCTATCGCACCGATCCGGTGCTTGTCGATAGCGCAACCGGCACTCTTGTCGGTGATGATGCTCCCGCCGAGCTTGAGCAGGACACGGTCAGACATTCTTCTCCTTCCGTGCACCCTCGGTGTCGATGCCGGTTACCATGGCACGTGCATCGCACGCTTCGATCGCACCTGCAACCCTGTGCTTCAGCTGCTTGGGGCAGAGCGCGACCATGCACCCGCCACCCCCGGCACCGGTTATCTTCGCACCAAACGCTCCTGCAGTCCGGGATGCAAGGATCATTTTGGAGAGCTGCGGGTGGCCGACTCCCAGCACTTCAAGCAGGGCGTTGTTCATATTCATGAAACGGCCCAGCTCTTTTGGGTTGTTCAGCTGGTGGATCGCACTCATGCTTACGCCCTCTATCGCGTCAAGCACCGGATCGACGATTTCGGGATGCTTCTTCTTCATCTCTGCGACCTGCTCGACCATCTTTGCCGTGCTGTGGGAGATGAGTGAATCGCCGATTACGAGGTGCAGGTTGGTTGGCGGTAACCTTCGCCGTGCACCCCCGGAAATGAGAACAATCCCGCCGTACGATGACACGGTCGTATCGGTCGGGCTGGCACGTCCTTTCTGGACGGTCTTTTCGATGCCGAACGCAATGTTTGCAATTTCTTCACGGGTCTTGTTCAGGCCGAACTCGTCATTGATCGCGGAGAGTGTGGCAACCGTGACCGCAGCCGACGAACCGAGACCCGATGAACTCGGGATCTGGGAGTTGATGTACACGCTTCCTGCTACACCCAGTGCTTCGAAACAACCATCGATATACGGGGACTTTGCCCGCTGGGCGCGTTTCGACTGCCGGACCGTGACAAATACGCGGGGTTTTATGGCCATCGCTATGCCGGGCTTCCCATATACTACCGCATGCTCGCCGAACAGGAATACCTTGCCCGGCGCACTCCACGTTGCCAACCTATATCACCGCAATGGCCGCGTATCCCACGACCTCGCGACGGTCTCCCGTCACGTCTCCGCTCGTCGCATACCTGACGAGCCGGGCTTCTTTTGCCCCCATCTTCCCGCATGCGAGCACCATAGCCCCGATAGGGCCGTACCCGCATACCGATATATCCCGTTCTGCAACCCGCCGGAAGAACTCTTCCACATCGAGCCGTGTTAAAGGTTCAATGGCGTAGTGATCATTATTCTTTGCGATCTGTTCCTGCACATAGTGAGAGAAATCGCTCGATGCTACTATTCTCACGTCCCGTTTCGTCCTTCGGACTGCCGCGACGATCTTCTCGGCGATGCTCCTCGCGCCGGGATAGTCCTGGTGTCCCATAAGGATCGGGGCAATTCTTGCACGCGGAAACCGGTACCGGATAAACGGAACCTGAACCTCGAGCGAGTGCTCGTTCTGGTGTGAGAATTCGTCCACTTCGATATCGAGGGCTTCGACAAATTCTTCATCGTTTTCAACAGCCCCGAGGGGGGTGTCCCACGCCACCTTCGATACACACGTCATATATCCCCGGTGAGATGGACCGATGATGACAAAAGTACCCGAAAAATCCGGGGAGATCGTAGAGAACGCACTCCCCGCAACCGCACCAGAGTAAATGTACCCTGCATGGGGTGAGACGATGCCTTTTGAATCCCCGTTCACCCCGCCAGCCCGGAAAAATGTTTCGAGAAGCTGCTCGAGATGGGGGGGATCCTTTGGATAGAACATGCCGGCCACTGCGCATGCACGCATCTTCATCGGATCAACCCTCTGGTCGTACTATTATATCTAACGATCGGTCACGTGTGAAAAAGGGATTATTGGGTAGTTAGAATTCCGTTTCGAAATCCTCTGAGGTGAGTGCCGTTGAGATACCGCGGAGACGGAGCATCTCACGGGTCATGAGGAAGTAGATCATGGAGAGTGCCTTGCGTCCCTTGTTGTTGGTCGGGATGACGAGGTCGACAAACTTCGTCATGTTATTGGTGTCGCAGAGTGCGACGACCGGGATCCCGCACTGGACTGCCTCGTTGATGACCTGAGCATCACCGATTGGGTCGGTAACCACGATGACTGAAGGCTCGATATAGCCACTCAGGACCGGGTTGGTGAGCGTTCCCGGGATGAACCTGCCGGTTGCGGACATTGCACCGATCGTGTCGGCGAATTTCTTGGCCGGGTACTGCCCGTACTGACGGGAAGTAACAACCAGGATATTGGGGGCCTCGTAGTTGTTTAAGAATTTTGCAACGGTCTTGATCCGTGCATCGGTCTCCCGGATGTCAAGGATATACAGTCCATCGCCGCGGACGCGGTAGATGAACTTCTTCATGTCCTCGCTCTTCTGCTGCGTGCCGATGTGGACACCGGCTGCCAGGTACTCCTCTACGGGGATGAGCGGTTCTTTTAATTCAATTTCCATCTCGTTTACAGTGGTCATAATTGTTCCTCTATGCGTATGAGTTCGTTGAGTTTGGCTATGCGTTCTCCGCCAACCACACCGCATTTTAAGAAAATGCATGAAAATGCGGTAGCAAGGTGCGCAATGGTAGAGTCCGTGGTCTCTCCCGAACGGTGGCTCATCACCGTGTCGAGGCCATGGGTGTGGGCAAGACGGACCGCTTCGAACGTGTCGGTCAGGGTCCCCACCTGATTGGGTTTTATGAGCACGCAGTTTGCGGCATCCTTCTCGATGCCCTGCATGATGCGGTCGACCTGCGTGACAAAGATATCGTCACCGCAGATGAGGCAGCGGTCACCGACCTGGGCGTTGAGATCGGCAAACGCGTCAAAGTCATCCTCGTGGATAGGATCCTCGACATAGACAAGGTTGTACGTATCGACAAGCTCTGCCATGTATGCGACCTGCTCTTCGGTCGTCCGGACCTGGTTCCGGTACTTGTACCCTTCCCCGTTCCACATCTGGCTTGCCGCTACGTCGATCCCTATGTCGACGGTGATATTCATCTCGTCTGCGACGAGCCCGGTCGCCTCGGCAATGAGCTCAAATGCGAGGGCATCGTCTATCTGCGGTGCCCACGCACCCTCATCACCCTTGCCGGCGGCGATCCCGCGTTTCTTTAAGAGTTCCTTGACATGCCGGTGGACCGCGGCGTTGGCAAAGACTGCCTCTTCCGCATTGGTTGCATCGCCGGGGATGACGAGGAATTCCTGGATCTCTGTCGCATTTGCTGCGTGTGCCCCGCCTCCGATAATATTCCCGAGGGGGAGCGGCATCTCGTTTGCAAAAGCCCCGCCAAGGTACCGGAAGAGCGGCTGGCCCATTGCCGATGCCGCTGCCTTTGCGTTAGCAAGAGAGAGTGCAACGGCAACATTCGCGCCGATAAGGGAGAAGTCCGCAGTTCCGTCGAGATCGCGGAGCTGCTCGTCGAACCCTTCCTGGTCGGTCGAATCGAGGCCGATGAGCGCCGGGATTACGTTCTGGATGGCATTGTCGACTGCCTCTTTTGGCGGCCTGACCTTGGCCTCCAGCGTGCCGGTGGAGGCACCGCTCGGGGCGGCAGACCTGCCATACCCTCCCGCGGTATAGATATCGGCCTCGACTGTCGGATTGCCCCTGCTGTCAAGGATGGTCCGCAGTTCGATTACCTCAATGGTCGTCATACTAAACTACTTCCTTTTTACCGTAATGGGGATGGTGTGGTTGTTGAATTCCTCGATGGCGATCTCAAGCGGATCGATCCGTGTCGTTGTGATAAGTAACGGAGCACCCATTGATATCTGCAGAGCCCTTGCTCCAATAATTCTTGCCCGCTCGTACCGGGTATAAACCTGCGTCTGCATGTGTTTTACGTCCTCAAATGTAATTTTGCAATTTTTTAAAATATGGGGTCGCTGAGATTCGAACTCAGGTCACTGCGTCCCGAACGCAATAGGATGGTCCAGGCTACCCTACGACCCCGCGTGTTCATATAGTCAGTCTACTGGTATGGGTTGAGCTCATCAATGATCTCTTTGTGCGTAAGGAGCATACGCCTGCAGCAGTACCGGGTGATACCGAGATCGTCGAGGATCTTTTTAGGATCCTCGCCTTTCTCCCGCCGCAGCTTATATTCATCCCAACTTGTGGAAATTGGATTTCCACAGGTGAAACATCGTACGGGTATCAAGATTTTTTACCTCTCACAGTATCTTTTATCTTAACGATAAGACTTTTGGAACTTCTTACGTGCTCCACGACCGTGGGGCTTCTTCGTTTCTTTCTGACGTGAGTCGTTAACGAGGAGCGTCCTGTCGTAGGTGAGGTAGATGTCCTTGATCTGGGGTTCATTGTGCCAGAGGAGGATCCCGCGGGCGAGTGCGGTACGGACCGCCTCTGCCTGTCCCATGACACCGCCGCCAGAGACGTCGATGGTCACATCGACACCGTCGACCCCTTTCGGGAAGAGGAGGATCGGTTCGGAGATCTTCATGCGGGTGACATCAGTGCCGTACTGTTCGAGCGGCACGGAGTTGACCCGGATCACGCCTTTTCCGGCCTTCAGGGTCGCACGGGCAATTGCCGTTTTGCGCTTTCCGCTTGTGTTAATGATTTTTGCCATAGTGACCACCTTTAGAACTTTGCTCCGAGGAACGTACACACTGCGCCGAGCGTGATGTGGTTCGGGTTGTTCAGCCGGTTCATGTGTGCTTCTTCCAGCACTTCCATCTCTTTACCGACAAACTCTGCCGGGACGCCGACATAGGTCTTGATGCGTTTGAACGCGTCGACACCACGGGGGCGTTTGTAGGGAAGCATGCCGCGGATGGTCCGCTTCATGAGGTGGTCCGGCCTGCGGGGGACGAAGGGTCCCCAGCGGTTGCCTGATGCACCGCGTTCCCTCTTGTGCCGGTAGTTGCCGAGCACGCGTGCACGGCTGCCGGAGATGATCACGTTCTCGACATTGACGATTGCAATCTCTTCGCCTGCAAGGCCGCGCTGTGCGACAAGGCTTGCAAGGCGCCCGAGGAGGAGTCCGTCACCGTTGATTACTGTTACCATTTCTTGTTCACCTCAGGATCCGGACACCGCTTCCCTTCGGGTTGTCCGAGAGGAGCTGCTCGATGGTCATGCACTGCCCTTTTGCGTCCGTGATTTTGCTGGTCGCTGATGCCGAAAAATTCAGCGCTGCAACCTTGACGGACTGCTCCAGCACGCCGCTTCCCAGAACTTTCCCGGGGACGATGATCGTCTCGCCGTTCTGGGCGTAACGGTTGATCTTTGACAGGTTGACTTCCGCGTAATTCCTGTTCGGGGTCTCAAGCCTGCTTGCGATCTCGCGCCAGATCTTCGCCTCATTCTCCCGTGATGTATTCTTGAGGAGTAATATGAGGCTCGTGAGACGGGGGTTCGTCTTCTCCACTATTCGTGTCATTTCTTTTCATCCCCTGATATTTCGCCTAACTGTTTTTCCAGTTCGTCTGCCTGCTCCCTGATGTACTGCAGTGCACGGTTCATGACCTCTTTTGCCGTCATTGACCCGTCTGTCTCGACCACGAAAATAAACCGGTCGGGTTCAGCGGAGATCTTTATTGCCGGCTCTTCCCCGATGCCGCTTGCAAGGCATGCCCGTTCACAGAGCTTGCACATGGAACAGTCGGTGAGTTTCCCTTCCACTACTTTGACACTCTTGCCCTTGATTTCGAGAACATTCCGCGGGCATTCTTCAACGCACATGCCGCATGCATCACAAACATCGCTGATGGATACGACCGGGTGGTTCTTGTATCCGCAGACGAGGGTTGCCTGCCACTTGGCGTGCACCCGGCCGGTGTTGAGAACGGCACGGGCCTCGATGACGAGTTTCTGTCCCTTCGTGAGCTTCACGATGGGGACATTTGCAAACACCGGGATTGCTTTCGGGTCCTGGGGAATAAGGTCACTTGACATGACCGTTTTCGGGCCTTCGACACTCAGGGTGTAGATGGACACGCAGGCAGGGCATCCCGCCCCGCCGCACGCGCATTTCTCCTGGGTCGTGTAGGTGGATAGGTCGGTCTTTATGGGAATGAGCCCGAGCCGGTGCGTGAGCATCTCGTCGAAGAGTGCGCTCGTGTTGTCGTATATGCGCACATCCTCGATTGCGAGGGTTGGCACTTCACCGATCATTGCACGCCGGAAGGCGTTTGCAAAGGCCGGGCTCGCTCCAGAGAGGGTGAATCGTGCGAGGGAGTCGTCCAGACTGGCGAATTCTATCTCCATCACACTCTCCTTCCGCGTCTGCCGCCCTTAGGCCGGCACGAGTCGTGGGGAATAGGTGTAACATCTTCAATGCGGCCGATGCGCATGCCCGGCACGGGCGAGGGCACGGATTGCTGCCTGTGCGCCGGGCCCGGGGCTGCGCTGCTTGCCCTGGCCGGGTGCACGTACCTTGACGTGGACGCCGATGATGCCCTTTTCGCGGGCATTCTGGGCAACGTTACCGGCCATCTGCATTGCTGCATACGGCGAGCTCTCGTTCCTGTCCTGCTTGACGACCATTCCACCGCTCGACTTGGTCACGGTCTCTGCGCCGGACAGGTCGGTGATGGTGATGATGGTGTTGTTGAACGATGCGAAGATATGCGCAACGCCCCACTTTTCCTTCTCATTTGCTGCCATCTTACCTTCCTCTCTGTGGCCGTTCCTGGAACGGTGCTGCCTTCAGGACAGATGCCGGCTTGCTGATGCGTTCCTTCTCGGCGTGTGAGTCGCTCTGGAACGGGGATGTGCCGTAGTACGAGATCTGCGTCTCTTCGATGCGGGAGACACGGTATCCCGGGATGCTGGTGCGCCGGCCGTTGATCGCAATGTGCCCGTGGGTAACGAGCTGCCGGGCCTGTTTCGGCGACCGGGCGAGCCCCTTCCTGTACACCTGCGACTGCAGTCTGCGCTCGAGCTGGGCCTGGACCTTAAGCGAGAGCACCGCGTCAATGTCTGCGTCAGGCCCGAGGAGCCCGTTGCGCTGCATGGACGAGATGAGCTCGGCCTTCTTTGACTCGAAACTCGCTTTGTCTGCCTCATTGGACATGAGAACGAGGAGTTCTCGTGCGCCCTTGCGGTATTTGCGAAGGATGCTCTGTGCCTTCCAGACTTCACGCTTGTTGCGGAGCCCGTATTCGATGACAAGGCGCGTCTCTTCTTCGATACGCGTCTTCTCGAACGGACGCTTTGGCGTCTGGTAAGACTTGTGGTTCTTTCCCGGATATCCCATGGTTAAGCGCCTCCGGCTTTCCTCTTGCTGACACCGACGGTCTTACCGGTCCTGCCAGTCGACTTGGTGCGCTGTCCGCGGACTTTCTGCCCGGTCTCGTGCCGGATGCCCTTGTAGCAGCGGATCTTCCTCATCAGGTTGACGTCTTCGTCCTTTGCAAGGGCTACATCGCCGCCAAGGAGGTGTTTTGCCTCTCCGGTGTAGATGTCCTTGGGACGGTTTGCCATCCACGATGGGATCTTCGTTGCGTACTCTTCAACAGCGGTCCGGAGCCGGTTTACCGACCCCTCTTCAAGGCGACCGAGCAAGGCTAGCTCGTCTACGTTCGCCATACGGGAAATGACCAGTGAAGTATGCCTGCCGACACCCTTGATGCCGGTCAATGCGACCTTCACGGACTTGGTACCGTCCAGATCGGTGGTTCCAACCCTTACGAAATATTTTATGTCTTCTTCCTGAGCCATCCAATCCCCTCAATTTGTGAGATTTTCTCGTGAAGCGAAGCGCTGAGGAGGGGATTTGAACCCCCGAGTCCCAAAGGGACACAGGTTTAGCAAACCTGCGCCTTACCGGGCTAGGCTACCTCAACAGAGCAATCTCGCATCTTATACAGACACTCGCAGTGAATGGTTCACTGCTCCATGAATGGTGCTTTATAATATGGACAGGTTCGGGTAATAAGCGTTTGGGAGAGGCCTGTTCTCTCGACCGGATTTTCGGATCGTGTTCGGGTCCATTGACCTGTCACACAATACTAAGTATGCGCGTGTTTCGGAATTAATGTACCTGAGAAAGGATCGCGATTGAACTTGTACATATAATCTAAGGAAAGATCTCGCAGAAACTTTACATACCTAAGTATAGTGCGTGCCATGATTTTTGAGAAATGCGTTTGATCCAGAGAGACTATCGCGACCGGACCGGACCGGATCGCACAAGACCAGGGGGTCATCGGATTTTGAGCGGGCAGGGGCCGGGGGGGTTGCTTCAATCCTCATGACCCGGACCGGCACCATGACCCGGCACCCCTGCCCGACCCTCCCGGACCCTGCCCCCCACGGGCACCGGTTTCCAAAACCTTCACGTCGGAGAGTTTGCGATTTTCTGGGTCATGGGGGTCACGGGGTCGCGGGTCGTGGGGTCCGGAGGGTCTCACCATGCCGGCCCGAGGGGGGAGACCCCATCACCGGCCCCGGAACCTGAGGGGGTGACCCCCCACGCGATCCCTCCGGACAGCGCAATGTCCGGCCCGTTCCACGCCGGAAACCACCGGGCCATCACGGGCTATGGGCAGGGGGGTCACGCGGTGTGCCGTCATGACCCCGGGCCCTGCCTCGCCGTTTTTGGTGCGACCCCCACGGCCTGGCTCCCCGGGGAGAGGGTGCGACCCCTCCCAACTAGACGGCTTCATATTATCTCCGGTTCTTTGGTTGTCGTGGGATCCGGTTTAGGGAAACCGCTAACTGTCGGAAACCATTCCGCGAATGGTCCTGACAAAAGAAGAGAACTCTTCTTTGTCCGGTTCACCCCGGGCAAACTCAACATCGCTGCAACGCGAGAGAATTGCCTCGATCCGCTGGAAATCGCTGGCGGAAGAATCTCTGAGGGAAGAAAGAATCTCAGTATTCGTCAGTTCATCTCTGGAACCTTGCCGCGACGCGAGGACAGACCTGAGTGCCCGTGCGGCGAGCCCGTATGCCTCGGGGAACCGTCCCTCCGCATACGCTTCCTGGGCGGAGTTGAGGAGCCCGATAAGTAATGGAGCCGGATCCGTTTCTGGAATTTCAGGTTTCACAACCCGGGCTTCCGGCACTGCCCTTCGGATAGCACGCCGGTAGAGGACCCATCCGGAGACAACGAGCGCTCCTCCCAGGATTATTACAAGGGGGAAGGCGGAACCGGCCGGCTCCATTTCCAAACTGACGCTGGTTACATTTCCAAGAATATCGGTAGCATTGATGAACGCCTTCCTGCCATCTGCATTGGTGTAGGAGAGGTTGAGTGTCGTATTGGGTAAGGTCCGGTCAAAGTGAGTCTCCGTCATCCGGAACCCTTGTGACGTAAGTTCACGGTCAAATGACGCAATGGCTGGATTGGCATCCAGGGCAAGGGTCGTATTGATACCAGTATTCGACTGGCCATTCAAGCCGGGAACGATACCATTCTCCATCGATCCGCCAACAACAACCTGCCCATCCGTTCCCTTCCCGTAAACAACAGAGAATGTCCCCGTATCATTAGCCGATGGCCGGGCATCCAGCGACCGGATCGCAAATCCCTGTGCGATGAGGCTCCGGTTAACCGGGTCGAAGAGCGGGTCGCGGGAGAGACGGTCATTGAACTCATTCTCCTCGCGCTGCTTTTCCTGGAGTGCACTAAGGTTCAGCCCACCCTGCCCGCTCTGCCCCTGCCCCCCACCGGTGTCCGAACCCATCTGGTCCCGGACACTGACGGTCTGCTCGGCAATGTTTACCGAACTGGACGTCGGGACCGGCCCCGTCCCGGGCCCGCTGGTACTCTTTACGAGTGATTCTACGTTTATTACCTGCCCGGGGGTGGCCACTACATGGACGATAATCTCAGGCAGGACGACATGGACCTGAGCAGGGTTCCGGTAGTCAAAGGTAACATGGACACGGAATATCCGGGCTGCACTATAGGTCCCCATGGGATTGTTCAGCGGAGTACCGCCGGTTGGGATATCCCGCGAAGAGACTCGGTTCTCGGTCCTGACCAACACCGAACCGGGTTTTTGGAGCCTGCTCGTCGATGGAGAACTGGAGCGTCCCGGTAATTGTGTCCGGGTAACTGCTCGTTGCTGTGAGCGGGATATCAACCGGTTGCCCAGTGAGGAAATAATACTCTTTCTGGGCTGAAGTGATCGTGATGTCCGCTGCCAGTGAGGGGGCGACCAGCAGGCAGAGGATAAGGAGGCAGAACGCCGTCCGGGTCACGGGAGGATCCTTCCTTTTCCGTACCGGAACCAGAGTTCAAGACCGATGAAGATGAGGGCTGCAACCAGGAATGGGTCCCGGACGCTCGTCTCCACCGGCTCGTGCACGATCTCCTTATTCAGGCCCGCATAGATACCGGCAAGAGTCTTCTCGTCAATAGCCCGGAAGTATTTGCCGCCGGTATTCTCTGCGATGGACCGGAGCGCTGCCTCGTCAATTTCGGCATACTGGGGGTTGCCAAGGAAATCAGTCCCGATAACAACCGGATTCGGAGAGCCTAACCCCACCGTGAAGACCGGTATGCCGGATGCCTTTGCGGAGGCGACTGCTTCATCCGGTGTGACCACTCCCGCATTGTTCACCCCGTCGGAAAGGAGGATAACGACATTGTGTTTGTTCGGGACCGATTTTGCCATATCGATTGCCAGCGCAAGCCCATCCCCGATAGCGGTCTGGCCTGCCTTTGGGGTGATGGCCGCAAGTTTCTGCCGCACCCGGTTTTTATCCGGGCTGAGATACGCCGCGGTTGTTGCACCGGATTCAAAGATCACTACCCCCGTTGAGTCCCGCTGATCGAGGCTCCGGATGAGGATATCCGCCGCACTTTTCGCGGCCTCAAGCCGTGTAGGTGCATAATCTGTCGCCTGCATGCTTCCTGAATCGTCAATGGCGAGGACAACATTGACTCCCTCATACGTCTGATCGAAAGGGATGTGCGGATCGGCAAGGCCGATAAAGAGCAGGCCGATCGCCCCGAGTGCGAGGAGGAAAATGACGATGGCACGGCGTGACTTCCCGGTATTGCCCATCGCCGACTGTACCATTGCAACCCGCGAGAAAAGCAGGGTATCCTGCCGTCTTCGTTTCATCGCATAATAATAACCCAATGCGATTATCGGCAGGAGAATAAGCCCAAGGAGCCACAGGGGATTCGAGAAGCCCGGCATCTTACCTCCTCCCCGTTTTCATGTCCCGGAAGAACCTGCGGAGCGGGATTTGGTACGGCTCATCGGTGGAAAGGGCTACCGTTCCAACGCCAGCGCGGGAGAACCCTTCCTTCGTTTTCTGTTCGAAATCTCCCACGAGTGCCGTGTACCGCGTCCTGAATCCTTCATCAGAAGTGTCGACAACGACAACCTCCCCGGTACTCCGGGTCTTCGAGAGCGATACGGCCGATAGCCGGTATTTCTTTCTCATTCCGGTCGGTAACCCGGACCGCGATGACTTCATGGCGTTTTCGCAGGATCGAGAGCGCCGGAAAGAAATCCTGCGACTCGAAGTCCGATATGATAATGATCGAACTCCTCCGTGAAAGTGTGCGGAAAATGAAGTGGAGAACGCCGGAAATATCCGTCTTCTTCGACCCGGGGTGGCAGGCGATCAGGGTATCGATTACCGAGACGAGATGCTTCTTCCCCCGCTTCGCCGGGATAAATTTTTCGATCCGGTCCGAGAAAAGACAGAGGCCTATCCGGTCGTTGTTCCGAAGGGCTGAAAAAGCAAGACTTGCAAAGACTTCGAGGATCTTGCGTTTTTTGGTGACCCCGGATCCGAACATGCCTGAACCGGAAACGTCGACGATAAAATAAAATGTCTGGTCCCGTTCTTCTGTATATTCCCTGATAAAGGGCCGGTTAAACCGTGCGGTGACTTTCCAGTCGATAGACCGGATATCGTCGCCCGCGACGTATTCCCGGATGTCGGCAAATTCGACACCGTGCCCTTTGAAAACCGAGTGGTGCTCCCCGGAATGGAGTCCTTCGACAAGGATCTTTGTCGTGAGCTCGATCTTCTGCAGATCGCGGATAAGCTCGTTCCGGTCATCCATTTCCTGTACCACCATCAACCGACCTGCTGAACTGTCGTTATGGCACCTTCACGGTTGAGACGATCCGGTTAATGATCGAGTCGGGAGTCACCCGTTCGGCCTCACCCTCGTACGTAAGGAGGATACGGTGCCTGAGCACATCGTGTGCTACTGCCTTGACGTCTTCAGGCAGAACGTATCCCCTTCCATCGTTCAGGGCATGTGCCTTTGCTCCGAGAACAAGGCATATCGATGCCCGGGGGGACGCACCAAAAGCAACAAAGTGTGCAGTATCGATGCCGTACTCGGCCGGGTGCCGGGTCGCATCGACAAGCGAGGCTACATATTCTTTGATTGACGGATCCGCATAGATCTTCCGGACAAAACCCTGAAGGGCAAGGATCTCTGCCACGCCCGTTATAACCTGCACGTCGTTCTCCTTTCCTTCAGTGAACCGGTCGAGGATCTTCACTTCCTCAGTTTTCGAAGGATACCCCATCAGGAGCTTAAACATGAACCGGTCGACCTGTGCCTCGGGCAGGGGGTACGTCCCCTCGGATTCGATCGGGTTCTGGGTAGCGAGGACAAAAAAGGGGGTGGGGAGCACATGAGTTTCGCCCTGTATTGTCACCTGCTTCTCCTGCATCGCTTCGAGCAGCGCAGACTGCACTTTTGGCGGCGCCCGGTTAATCTCGTCTGCAAGAACAAAATTGGCAAAGACCGGCCCCAGCACGGTCGAGAAACTCCCGTCCATCTGGCTGAAGATCCGGGTACCCATGATATCGGCCGGCAGGAGGTCCGGTGTGAACTGGAGCCGGGCAAAGCTGCTGTCGATGGTCCGCGATAGCGTCCGGATCATGAGGGTCTTTGCGATACCGGGGACTCCTTCGAGGAGAACGTGGCCGTCAGCACATAAGGCAAGAAGGAGATGGTCGATGGTCTCTTCCTGCCCGACAATTACCTTCTTTACCTCGCTGCGGATCGCATCAAGCCGGGTGGCGTACCGTTTTGCCTCGTCGCCAAGAAGCGCTATCTCCGGGTTCACGGGATCACCGGGCAGGAGGATTGAGGGCGATTAAGCAGCCGGGTTTCCCGGGATTCGTATACCGGGGGGATTCCGGTTCTTTGCATGGAGGGGATGCAGGTAATGTCAGTCAATAAATTCACCGTCCCGGTTAAAACCGGGCTTTCTGTATAGTCCACGGTTTTATACAATCTGTTAAATGCTTTGCTAAGTGCAAGCGGTTTTCGGGCCGGTTTCAGGACATTTAACCGGCTTGTTCCCGGTCACGACCTCAACGGTAGACGAATTGCTCATAACCGATATATATACGAGAACCAGAATATCCTTGATCTGTTTGCATTCAAAAATATCATAGGTCATGACAAGGGGTAATCAATGAAGTTACAAGAGGCAGTTGCCGTAGTTATTATCCTGACACTGTGTATTGTTGCCGTCCCTGCTCTTGCATTTCCTTCGGATTATATTGTCGAGCCCGGATATGGTTCAACCGGCATGCCTGCTCCCGACCTCAATCCCATCACGTTCTGGGATCTCTCGCCCCGGGAAATGGCAGTTGTCGGTGCTCTTGTCATATTCCCCGCGTTTGTCATCCCGGTCGAAATTCTCTTTGCCCTCAAGATCTTTTTTTACCTCGGGTTCCGCCGGGTGGCACGGAGCAACATTCTCGACAGCTCCTCCCGGCAGGCTGTTTACTCCTCTATCCGTTCTGATCCGGGAATTCGTATCAGCGAGTTGATCCGGGACACCGGTCTCTCGCGGGGATCGGTAAACTATCACCTTGCCCTGCTCGGGTTCACGGGAAAGATCACCCTGCTCCGGACCCACGGGGATATCAGTTACTTTGAAAATTCAGGAAAATACACGCCCGCTGAACAAAAGGTTCTGAAATACCTGCGCGGCGAAACGGAGAGACAGATCCTGTCTGCCCTCTTCACATCCCCCCATGCATCGCGAGGTGACCTTGAAAAGATCCTCTCACTCTCGGGTCCAACGGTCACCTGGCACATGAAACGGCTTTCAGATGACGGTGTAGTGAGTGCCTCAAAAGACGGTCGTTTCTCCTCATATTCCTTGAACGATGGGATCGAGGTGTTCCTTGGCAAATACCTGAATACTTTCACGTCATTAACTCCCGGAAGGAACCCGATCTCCCCCCGGGAAGCCCAGGCTCCCACTGCAAAAGCATAAAAAACGCGAAAGAAAAGCCCTCACGTTTTACCTGGTCCGGTCGTGTTTTCATCATCAACAGAAGTATTGGCCACTTTTGGCTCCCAGTTGAAGATTGCAATATCCTTGCTGCTCTGGACTCGGAATTTCCAGACCCCCGGAGTCAACCCGCCGGCCCGGGATATTTTCATGTAGATCCTCCCATCCTCCCTGCCATCACTAAGATCGGTAAAGGGGCCGAGGGTCTTATCCGGGGTTATTACCGTGACCGTTACCGGGTCGCCTGAATCTCCGCTAAAGAGATCGACGATGATGTACGGGGTCGTGGCAGAGATATTTTTTGAATACATTGCCGTAACTCCCTGCTTCTGGGCGTTATGCTCTACAAAGACCGGGTACCAGACCCATCCGGGCCGTAGGTCAGATTCGCGTAACCCGTGTTGCCTGCAAGGGCAGTGACCGCGATGAGCATTGCTGTTACTCCGGCTACCAGTACCAGCAGGACAACTGCCCATCTCATACACAACCGGACGAATGCAAACCCAGATAATGATGTCGTTCCGGTCTCCGTATGCGTGAGCCAAGGCCATTTTTCCATATGTTGAGGATTTGTTCATAGATCGTTTAACCACGGGTGAGTTAGCTCTTCAGCATATGCGGGATCTTCCCCGCAGTAATCGAGGAGATGAAAAAACCACATGATATCAAAGAAAAGTGCCATCCTTCTCTCTGGAGGACTCGTCGTTGGCATCATCATCGTATTGCTGGCCTTCCCGTTCATTCACAATCCGAACGGAAAATCCATCCCTATCCCGGATGTACCGGTAATCGCTCTCGGTGGGCAGGCACTGATGGCATCGGAGAATCTTCCACGATTTACTTCGCAGGCAGAAATACTCCCGTTCCTCCAGACACATACAGACCCTGCGGGAAATTACCCGGCGGTCCAGACTGTTGAGACAATCGCCCCTGAGCCCCGGGAGTCAATAGCCGGCAATGGGACCCGGACATGGACATTCGATGTCGATACAACCACGTTCCGGCCGGACGAGTATCTCATCCAGGCAAACGCTGTCCTTTACGAGGCAACAGGAACCGCGCTCTTCAACGTAATGGGTGCAGGTCAGCAGATATCCCCGTCAACGATTCATGCGACCGGGATAAATCCCGGGAAAGAAGGCTTTTTTATCCAGATCGATCCCGTACGTGATCGTTTTGTGGGTGAAAAATTCACGGTAACGGGCACTACGAACCTGCCAAAGGATGCCGAACTTCTCGTGGAAGTGTACTCCTCTACGTTCAAGCCGACCCAGAAGAGCCAGAGCGGGGAATTCTCCGGCGCGACGGGAACGATCAGGGTCTCGGGGTCTCAGGCTGCGTTTACGGGAAGTGCTGCAACCGGCGACCGGAAATACTCCGGCACCAATGTCCAGGTCAAAGGAATTGATGAGGCAGATATTATCAAGACTGACGGGACGAACATCTACGCGGTGACAGGAAACACGCTTCAGATCCTCCGGGCGTACCCGGCAGAGTCGGCCGGCATACTTGCCACCCAGGGATTCTCCGGGACCCCGCTCGCGCTCTATATCACCGGCGACCGTCTCTCGCTCATCGTCTCACAGGAGCGCCCGAAAGAGACATGGAGTTGCAGGCCAGGCAGCTGCGCAAACCGCGCTAGCAACGGTCCCGCTACAAAGATATTCATCTTCAATATACAGGATCCTGCGAGCCCGGCGCTTCTGCGGGAGACAGAGATCGACGGCAAGTACAAAGACTCACGGATGATCGGGTCCGACCTCTATTTCATTACGACAAAATTCACGGACAACATTCCCGGCAGCATCGGTTTTCCGGAGATACGGGATAGTGCGAAAGGCTTGTCGGTCCTGCCACTCTATTACTTCGACCGGAAAGACCGCGCGTTTTCGGTGACAACCATTGGCGCACTTGATGTCGGGACACTGTCAGATATCGATGCCCAGGCGTTCCTTATCGGATCTGCGGGAACGGTGTATGTCTCAGAAAAAAATCTGTATATCGCGATCTCGTCCTACGGAAATTCACGGACGAAGGATTCAACCGACATCTACGCGTTTGCGATCGGGAACGGGCACATATCCTATGGATCAAGGGGGACCGTCTACGGGACGCTCCTCAACCAGTTCTCGATGGATGAATATGAGGGCAACCTCCGGGTAGCGACGACCGTCCAGGACCGTTCACCCGGGGTGCAGATGACCTATAGCAAGGTATCCGTATTGAACAGCGATCTCACGGTCGCAGGATCAGTTGGCAACGTCGCACCGACCGAGAAGATCTATTCTGCCCGGTTCATCGGGAACAGGCTCTATCTTGTGACATTCCGCCAGACCGATCCATTCTACGTCATCGATCTTTCCAATCCGCGGCAGCCAAAAGTACTCGGGGAACTTAAGATCCCGGGGTTTTCGAATTACCTCCATCCTTATGACGCTACAAAGATCATCGGTATCGGCAAAGAATCGGCGTCAGGTGCGTTGAAAATGGCCCTCTTCGACGTGGCAGATGTCAGGAATCCCCACATCATTCGCTGAGGAAAGACTCGGGGAAGCGGGAAGCGACTCGGAAGTTCTCAGGGATCATAAGGCTTTCCTGTTTGACCCGGAGAAAAACCTGCTCGTCCTTCCTGTAAGCCTCGTAGTGACGCCGGTTTACCGGCCCGACCGTCCCTATTCCGGCTCCACTACATGGGGTGGAGCGTACGTATACACGGTAGACCCGGTGACCGGGTTCACCCTGAAAG
Organism: uncultured Methanomicrobiales archaeon; assembly: GCA_963758935.1. Lineage (GTDB taxonomy): Archaea > Halobacteriota > Methanomicrobia > Methanomicrobiales > Methanospirillaceae > Methanoregula. The sequence goes on from CAVWXD010000002.1 coordinate 49,157, forward strand.
GAACCGTGGAACACTATTCGGGGACGGGAGGGGGATATCCGGCCGTGAAACGATCCCTGTATATTGAAGACACGTTATATACGATGGCACCGGATAAAATCGTGATGAGTGACCTGAAGAACAGTGTAAGACGGGTTAATTCGATCCCCATCGGATAACTCCCTTTTTTATCAATGGCTGGACGGTATTTACTCCGGTTGTGATTTTTCTTTGTGGGGTGCCGCTCAGGATCCGAAAGATTACAAAAGAAGAAAGGATCGATGAAAACCTGAAAATCTGAGTCCGGGAACGAAATTCCGGTTGTGCGGGAAATATGAAAAAAATTGAGTTTAAACCATCTATAACGCCATAACAAGCGACTTCCGGGTGATAACCCCGGCGAGTTTCCCATTCTCCAGAACAGGAAGGGCACTGATATTCTTCTTGAGCATCATGTCAACGGCTTCGTTAATTGTCGCGGTCTTCTCGACCGAGATCAAGGGAACGCTCATGATGTCTTTCACGAGCAGGTTGCGGATCCTGTGGTCCTGGTGGTTGTCCTCGACCTGCTTGCGGAACTCGCGGAGGGCGACGGCGACATCCGTCTCGGTGACCATGCCCGCAATCTTCTCGTGTTCCATTACGACAAAGCGGTTGATGTTGTCGTCAAGCATCCTGCGCCGGAGGTGGACGACCCGCTCGTCCGCGGCAATCGTAATGATCTTCTCCATCACGGTGTCAAGAGACTCCATCAGGCCTGAACTTTTTAAGCAGGTCCGATGCGTTTACCTGCCCGATAAGCTTGTGATCCCCATCGTAAACGCCGACGAGCTTGTAGCGCTGGAGGAGCGGGACGAGGACGTTGATATTCTCATCCGGATAGACGCTCGTAAATTCCTCTTCAACGACGCTCGCTACATGGATGGCTGACGGTGCAATCGGCGTATTCTGTTTGCTGCCGAGCTTCCGGGCGATCGCCTGCCGCGAGACGGTCCCGACGACCGAGCTCCCGTTGAGTGCAATGAGGGGGTCAGCCCCGGTTTCCAGCATCTTATCGAGGGCTTCGGTGATCTTCGCTGATTTTGATATTGTCGCTGGCTTTTCCATTATGTCTTTGATAACGAGTTGTTTTGTCATTTCGCCACTTCCCTGATGATATCATCGCGTTTGATAATTCCTAAAATGTCGTTATTCTCAACCACTACAAGACTGTTCACATGGTGCTCCCGCATCTTTGCCACAGCATCTGACACCCGGGCACGGGTCCGATGGTGATTGCGGGGTGGGACATCACGTCTTCAGCTATGATGTTTGCCTTCAGGACGTACCGGAACATTTTGTTGCCGGCGGTTTCCTCCTTGCGTAAAAATACCACGTCTTTTTCTTCAGTGCTCGACTTGCCATCACCCGGCTCATAGAACGCGAGGTTCGTCTCGGTGATGACACCGGCGATGGTCCCGTCATTGTTGACCACGACGAGCTTGTCGTTCTGTTCGCTCATCGTGTCGATGACGTGATCGAGCGAGTGATACCTGCTGAGTATCACGGCATCCTCCATCACGCCCCTGACCGGCAGACTTTGAGCCGTTCATCAGGGCGGATTTCATCAGATCCGTCTTCGTGACGATCCCTACGACAGCGCCGTCTTCCACTACCGGCAGAGAGCTGATATCTTTTTCGATGAACAGCCGGATAATCTTCTTCGTACCGGTATCGGGACCGACCGTGACCGGGTTTTTGGTCGCGAATGATTCGACCGGGATCCGGTCGACCGGCCGCCTTCGCCATGCCGGTTCCTGTTCCCGGAACCGGAACGCGATGTCCTTCTTGGTGAGGATCCCCGCAAGATTCTTCCCGTCCATGACAAGGACCCGGGAGATCTTATGCTTCAGCATAAGCCGGCGTGCGTGGGCGATCGTCTCATCCGGGGTAACAAAATACACCGGTGCACTCATGATGTCGCGTGCGATCATTTCCATTCCTCCTCCGCAAACCCCCTGACGAGATCGAATTCGGTGACAAGGCCGATGAGGCGGGAGTCCTCGATGACCGGCAGCGCCCCGATGTTCCGGTCCAGCATCTCCCGGGCCGCGTTATTGATGCAGTTTCCGGGAGATGTCGTGAAGAGTTCCCCGGAGATCAGGGTCCGGAACCGGGAATGCCATCACCTCGCCGATGTCGCCCGTTGTCAGCCGGGTAAACACCTCACCGCTCCCGAGGTACCGCATAATGTCGGTCGCGGTGATGATGCCAAAGAGGACGTCGTCGCTCACGACCGGCAGCCTGCGGAATTTGTAGGTCGTCATATCATGGGTCACTGATGAGATCTCAGTATCGGGGTGGGTAACCCGGAGATCCGTTGTCATCACGTCTTCGACATTGAGCGGGCTCCTCTCGGAGGCAAGGACTCTCAATACGTCCCGCTCGGTTACGATGCCATTCAGGACTCCATCATCGTCGATGAGCGGCAGGCCGCCGATCTTTTTCCCGATGATCGTCTCGACCGCTTCCCGCACATGTGCGGTGTGGGGGAGGGTGGTGAGCTGCTGGGTCATGATGGTCCGCACGTTCTCGTTCAGTGCTGATATCAGATTCCCCCCGTGCCGGATCTGGACAAGCTTATACTTGTCACCCCCGCCCATGAAGTTGATAATATCGCCGGAAGTGATGATCCCCCGTAATTTTTTCGTTCCCGGATCCGTCACCGGAAGACGCCGGAATCCGCACTTCGTCATCATCCCGACTGCACCGAGAATGCTCTGGGTAAGGGGGACCGATATGACGTCGCGGGTTGCGATTGCCATGATCTCGCCTTCCTGTTCTGCGATATGCGTCTTGAAATCGACCGGCCCCCGGTCTGATTTCCCGTGACTTTTTAAAAGCCGGTCGCCTTGTTTGACGCCTCGGCCGTTCTGTTGCATAACCACACTCCAGACTGTATTTTCATGTGTTCGTTATTTGCGGAACCGTTCGTATCGTTAATGACGACAGATTCTTTTCCGGTCGTTCATTTCACGCCACCCTTGTCTACGCCATTCCTTTTAAAATATCGTGCCGGTCAATGATGCCGACCAGCTCTGTCATTGTCAAGTACCGGTAGCCTGCTGACATTGTGCGTCACCATGAGTTCGGCTGCCGCTGCGACCGGTTCATCCGGTGCAATGCTGACTACCTCTTTTGTCATGACATTTTCTACCGTCATACTGGTGTGCTGTTCTATTGATGTCCGAATCCGGTGCGTGCTGATGAGGTCCCGCCTCGATATCAGCCCGATGAGCCGGTTCTTTTTCACCACGGGAAATGCGGTGTACCCGCTCTCGACAATGAGCGAGTATACTTTCTGTATGGTGTCGTCGGGAGCCGCGCTGACGACCTTCTTTGTCATCCTCGCCGCGACATCTCCCTTGAGTTCGTTCCGGGTGATGATAACCGGGAACAGATCGGAGAGGAGGACCCCTCCGATGATGTGTCCCGTGGGATCGACGACGATTGCACTGTCTGTACGGAAACTCCGCATGGCCTTTGCCACGGTTTCGACCGAATCTTCCGGGCTCACACGGGCTGCGTCCTTGACGAACCCTTCAACCGTGACATTTGACTTGGTCGCGGTTACCCGGAGAGCGTCGGTGATATCGAGGAACCCGAGCAGGGTCTTTTTTGCATCCGTGACATAAATTTCGCGGAATCCTTCATCCCTCAGGATCTGCCGTGCCCTGGTTATCTGGTCGTTGAATTTCAGCACAGGCACATCGATCATGAAATCCTGTGCACATTTCATGTGATGTTTTCCTCCTCACGGCAGCGGGGGCAAAGGATGACATTATCGATCCGCTTAAGGTCATCAGACATCTGGCTGCAGCGCTGGCACATACCAACTTCGACTATCTCCTCGCGGTTGATCTCGATCAAATCCGCCAGGAGCTCATTGAGTTCGTTGGATACGGTAAGAAGGTCCCGGACGGTTACGATCCCGATAACCTTGTGGGATGCGTCGATAACCGGAAGCCTCCTTACCTTGTGCTTCACCATCATGTGGGCAGCGTCGCCTACCGTCTTGTCCGCACTCACCGTAATGAGTGGGGTACTCATGATTTCGTCTACTCGTACACTGCTCGGCTTGAGATCTTTTGCCACCACTTTGCAGTTGATGTCTTCTTCTGTGACTATGCCGATGGGCTTTTCTTTTTTTACGATAATCACGCTACCCACTTCGTCATGGCACATCGCCTGGGCTGCTTTTGCAACATTAGCCTCTATGCCGATCATGGTCGGGTTGCGCCGCATCACATCGCCGAGTGGTACTCGGGTTTCAAACCGGATTGCATTGGATGTCTTTTTCATGAGTCACCTCCTGTGAAGGTCTGTTCTGATTCCTACAATTAGCATACTCCCACATCCATGTATAAATAGAATGTGGAGCGCGGGAAAAAACCCCGGTGCGCGGTTGCTTTTGGGGGGGCGTGCCCCTTTTATTACGGCGGCCAGAGGGAAAGAATACGAGAAACATAATAAAGAGCGATTTCTATACACTACTAACGAATCATGATGAATTCCTTGTACCTGCGGACGATCCACAGAAATGGAGGTGCGGCGTGAAGATTTTTACCCAGACTTATGGTACAGTAAAAAAGAAATTTTCCGATTTCCTTAATAAATTTTTTAAGAAGAAGAGGACCCGGATAGGTATTTACGGCCCGCCGAATGCCGGCAAGACGACCCTTGCAAACCGCATCGCCCGCGACTGGACCGGCGACGCTGTCGGCCCGGTTAGCGAGATCCCCCACGAGACACGCCGTGCGAGGAAGAAGGAAGACATCATCATCTCCGGTGCAAACGGGAATACCATCACGATGGATATCGTCGATACCCCGGGCGTTACCACCAAGATCGACTACCACGAGTTCCTCGAGTTCGGGATGGATAAGGACGAAGCGATCATCCGGGCCCGCGAGGCAACCGAAGGTGTCGCCGAGGCGATGCACTGGCTCCGCGAGGATATCGACGGCGTCATCTACATGCTCGACTCGACGCTCGACCCCTTCATGCAGGTCAATATCATGATGATCGGGATTATCGAGAGCCGGAACCTCCCGGTCATCATCGTTGCCAACAAGATCGATCTTCCCGATGCAGCGCCCGGAAGAATCCGCAGCGCGTTCCCCCAGCACCCGGTTGTCGCAATCTCGGGGCTTGAAGGAAGGAACGTCGAGAACCTGTACGAGACCATGCTCCAGCTCTTCGGGTGAGAACGATGCCGCACAAGTGTACGAAATGCGGGCGGGAATACAAGGACGGGTCAACGGAGATCCTGAAAGGGTGCGCAAGCTGCGGCGGTAAGAAGTTCCTCTACGTGAAAGAGGCAGAGATCAACAAGGACGTTCTCGAAGAGAAGTCAATAGACGAGATCGCCGACGAGTCCCATGAAGAAGTGCTCGAAGTAGTCGAGCCGAAAGCAAAGAAGGAAGTGGAGATGTATGACCGGGTCGAGACGATCCGGATCGTCGCACCGGGTCTGGTACGAGCTGAACCTCGAGAAGATGGCAAAGTCTGATGAGCGGATCGTGAGCGTGGGCAAGGAAGGCAGTTATCTTATTGACCTTATGTCCATGGCAAAGGACGCTCCTGTCAGGAAAAAGAAGCCGAAGAAGAAATAATCATCTCGTCAGCAACTCTTTTTTAATTCCCTCGTAGGGCACCGGCAGGGAAAGCCGCCGGAAGAATGCCTCGGTAAAGATCAGGCTATTCATTACCGCCCATTCCGCACACCCGTGACCGAGGCATTTGTCGGGGAAGAACGGCAGGTTTTTTGCAGCAAGCGGGTTGATCGCAAATTTCGTTCGCAGGATTTTTTCGAACCGGTCGGCTGTGCTCATGGTTTCCGCTGGGGGAGCACGACCTGTCCGGATTACAACCCATTCCCGCTTGTAGTGCATCAGGTTGTTGCGGATCTCGGAGAGGATCCGGATATTTTCAAATGCCTCCTCATGCTCGTCAAACCCGGGTTTGTCGGCGATTGCGAGTATCCTCTGGTACTTGGTTACCATCGGTGCACGGTCGAAATTCTTCTCGTTGTTCCACCGTTCACCGATTGTTTTCAGCAGGAGTTCCTGCTCCGGGTCGGCATAGTAGTAGGCACCATCAACCGCGTCGGCATAGAGCTCGTTGATGACAGACTCAAGGAACGCAACCGACGAAAGGACCGAGTTGAGGATGAAGGCTTCGTGGCGGATGAGCAGATCCTGCGAGATCTCCCCCTCAACCCCGTGCTCTATCCGGTACCCGAGCCGGCACAGGACTGCTGCTGACTGGATATAACGGACGGAGAAACAATCGCGGAACCGGATCTCGGATTCCTCATCCTCGGTCTCAAGGGGGATTTTGTCCATTCCAGCATTTCATTTTCCCTGCGAGAGTAAAAAGACCCCTGTCACCAGCACTGGCCCGGGGGATTCCTGTAAAATCCACCCCGTCCCGGTTCATGGATTGAACCGGGATCATCGCCCGGCTAACCGCAGGTATCCTGACAATATAAATCGGCTCCGGCCCTTTTTCCTAATATCCAAAGCCGGGCATGGACCATTATGCCCTGTTCTTGGAGATGCACACCACGCACCAAATCTACGATGATACTACAACTGCGATAAAAAAAGGACAGTAAGATACCCGGGATGATCCTTGTGCCAAAAAGTACAACCACACCGTGAAAATCAAAGGATTGTGTCCAATCGCCAAACGGTTTTCGAACCTTGACACTGGGATCGGAATCCGGCAGAAAATGCCCGAAGAAAAACGACTCTCCCTCACTCTAGAAGTCAGCCACTCCTCCAGGCATGATTTAGGCGAGGAGACTCCTCTTTCACGGCTCGGTGATCAGGTCCGACGGGAGTTTTCCCGGGGAAGGGTTCACCTTTCCTTTCCCGAAAAAAACACCCGGACATCTTACTTTTAAAAAATTTACGGGATTCTTTTGAAAAATCGCGCTTTTTTGTCTTCGCGACAGACCTGGTTCCTGGATCCGAGATCAATTCGCCAGTTTAATCGTCTGTCAAGGGAAAAGCTGAACCAGAACCGGTCATGTCCTTTACCTGCCAGCAGTGCGGGGAATGCTGCAGCTCAATGGGAGAGATCATCGAGATCACGGAACAGGCCGCACCCACTATTTTCACCATCCGGTATACGACCACAAACGAACAGCGGACAGTCGTTGTCGATGCAGACAAAAAAGATTTGTTTTTCTCGCAGGGGATCCCGGCAATCCGTCACCTCGCCTGCCCGTTCCTCCGGGAGAAGATGCCCGGGAAACGGATCTGCATGGTCCATGACTCCCGCCCGGAACTCTGCCGCCAGTACTCCTGTTTTCGGGTTCTCGTTGCCGATCAGTCAGGGAAAAGGATCGGCCGGGTATGGGACGGTTCACGGTATTTTACCACAGCTGATCCCGCTCTCCGTGAGCTCTGGAACCGGGATATCGCCGGGCAGAAAATCGCCGATGAGCAGGCGTGGGAAGACTTTGTCGTCATGACCCTCACGGCCTGCGGATACCGGATCGTGAGATGACCGTCATACCCAAATCACCCGGGCTTGTGATCTTCCTGCTAAAAAAAATAGATTTATGGATTAGCCTGATTTGTGCCACATTTTTGCGACGAACGACAGACCCAGCAGGATGAAGAAGATTCCAATCCCGTAGGGCCAGATGTAAGACCAAAGATTTTGCGGCGCCCAGATGAAGGCTGCTCCAAGAAGGATCAGAAATATACCGACGATTCCTGATACCCAGGGATTCCCGTGCGGGTGGGAGGGAATACTTGCATCCATGGTTGCTTCGGCGCCAGGGCGGGTAAACGATGATATAGCGAGGCCAAGACCCAGACCAATCAGGATGCCGGGCACTACATATCCGGCGATTAGCCCGACGCCGAGCCCGATAAGAACCCGGCCGGGATGAGGAAATGCCGTCCGTGTTCCCGCCGCCGGGGTTGCTCATCCGTTGTTGTCATATCCAAACAATTTGCAGGTGACAGCATTAATATTTGGGACGGAATCGGGAGTCCCGGGGTTTTGCCCTGGAGAAATCAATTGTTTTTGAAGAGACGTTGCCCCCGCCAATGGAGCTGGCGGTGATGGCGTAGCCCAAAGGTCGAAGGTAATACGTCATTATCGCAAATGAGGGGTGTCAAAGCAGCAGGGTGAAACCCCGGAAGAAGCATCAACGATTATGATTTATATGAAAATTGACCACGTCGATTCTTATGATGGGGGTTTCGACCCCCATACCCCCCATTGCGATGAACGCCCGCCGCCCCGAAGGGTGCCCCGCGGCGAAATCAGTGACAATTAATGATGAAAAAACAACGTTGCCCCGCCGTGCCTCGGAGAGGCCCTGAGGCGGGTAATCATCGCAATCCCCATATTCATTTTACAAAATTTTCATGGGTCGGGGGTGAACTCCTGTTCATTTGTGTTTCTCCAGAGCAGATTTTTCAGGAACGTCAAATACCCCGTAGATTTCGAACGAATCTTTTGCACAGGTCTTGGAGCCTTAACTTTTGGCAGCGCAATTACCCATTTTGCCCACAAACCTCATAACTCCAAAAATTTTCGCAGTTAAATAAAGCCATAAATAACCCGGGCAGACAAGAGTACGAAGAAAAGAGATCTGGAGTTAAATTATATGAACCATACCGCAATTTTTGTCAGTGTCGGGATCCTCTGCCTCGTCGCAGTCGCATTCACCGGGTGCGTTGGAAACAGCCCGGTGAACACAACTCCCACCGTACCGCCAACCCAGCCACCCACCGTCTCCCCGACCCCGTCCGGAACTGCAATTCCGGTCGGCAATATCGTCGTGACCGAAGAGCAGAATACCGCGACCATCTCCGTCAACCAGAGTGCGATCATCACGGTCAAGCTGAAGGAGAACCCGACCACCGGATTCCAGTGGAACCTGACCACATCCCCCGGCCTGCACATCGATAACGATTCGTACCTGCCATCAGATACCACCGGGAAACTGGTCGGCTCCGGGGGCATCCGCGTCTGGGACATCTCTGCAACAACAAAAGGACCCCAGAATATTACCGCCGTGTACAAGCGGTCATGGGAACCGGTTACGGGGAACGAGACCGCATTCTCGATGACGGTCATCGTCAATTAAGATCTCATGTTATTTTTTTCCAAAAATCCCTGCCGGGAAACCCGCCCGGATCCATAGCAATCATTAATATTCCACCCGGCGAATTATGGTAAGCACTTTTAACAATGTGCTGACAGATGTAAGTCCGACGTGCGACACCGCACTGCCTTTAAAGCATGGCTTTGGGATTACAGAGAGTCAGTAAAGATTACTGCACTTTTCTGGACTTACGCTCTCGTCTACTAGGAGGCTACACAATGGCACGAATGCATGCCCGAAGAAGAGGCAAGTCATGCTCCGTCCGCCCCTACCGGAAGGAAGCCCCCGCATGGTCCAACACGGACGCGAAGGCTATCGAGAAGATCATTCTCGAACTCCGTAAGGAAGGCGCATCGAGCAGCAAGATTGGACTGGTACTGCGGGATCGCCACGGTGTTCCCGACGTGAAACTTGCCACCGGCAAGCGCATCGGGGATATCCTGACAGAGAACAATGTGGCAACCGAGATCCCCGAAGATCTCCGCAACCTCATGATGAAAGCACTGGGCCTGCGCAAGCACCTCGGTGAGAACAAGAAGGATCTGCACAACAAACGCCAGCTCCAGCTGGCCGAGTCGAAGATCCGCAGGCTTGTCAAGTATTACACGGGAAGCAAGAAGCTGCCCAAGGAATTCGTGTACAAGCCGGAGACTGCAGAGATTCTCCTGTCCAGATAATAAAATCAGAGTAGTCATCCACCATGTCCCTTGAATCCGCAGCGGTTACCACCGCCGACCAGATCCGCAGGCAGGAGTTCATCGAGGTGTTCGCGCACCACGATGCAGACGGCATAGCAGCCGCCTCGATCCTCTGCCACGCGATGCTGCGTGCGGGTATCCGGTTCCGGGTCAGGGTACGGGCAGAGATCAGCACGGCCGATCTCGCCGGTGATGGCGCCATCCTCCTCTGCGATATCGGGTCAGGCATGGAAAAACTCCCGCACAGCGTCATGGTGGTAGACCACCACCTCCCGCTGTTCGACGGGGAATTCCATGTCAATCCCCGGCTCGCGGGGATCGACGGCGACCGCGAACTGTCCGGCAGCCGGCACCGCGTACATCGTCGCCCAGCAGCTGGGTGACAACCGCGACCTTGCCGGTCTCGCGATATGCGGCATCATCGGCGACGGCCAGGAGATGGCAGGCAAAAACCTCGAGATCTTCAACGAGGCGATCGCAAACGGCATCATCGTCCCCGACCGGGGAATCACTCTTCCGGGCAGGGACATGACCGAGCGGTGGTACATGGCTACCTCCCCGTACCTTGACGGTATCAGTGGGCAGGAGCAGCATGTCACGGATCTCATCGACAAGGCACATGACAGGGCGACCGGTTCCAACACGATCCGGCTCGATTCGCTCCTCTCCCATGTCGTGCTCGATGCAGCACCGGCAACCGCCCCTGCGAGCCTTGGGTCTGTCTTCGGGGATACCTACCATCTCCAGCGCGAAGTTATCGATGACGGGCACTCCCTCGCTGCGGTGATCGACGCGTGCGGCAAAACGGGTAACGGCGATATCGGCGTTACCCTCTGCATGCGATCGTCCCACTATGTCGACCAGGCATGGGAGATTGCCCGCCAGCACCGCGTGAAGGTCATCGACACGATCAGGACTGCCCAGCCCCACGAAGGCATGACCGGCGTCTTCGAAGTCAGGGACGCAACGCTAGCAAGCGATGTCGCAGACATCCTTGCCCGCGACCGGGTGACGTCAGTGCCGGTAATGGCATATGCACGCTCGGGCGATTCCTGCAAGGTATCGGTTCGCTCTCCCGCAGGCACCAGCGCAGAACTCGGACCCCGTGTCCGGGACCTTCGCGATCGCGTGCGGCGGAAATGGCGGCGGACACAACCTGCGTGCCGGGGCAACCATCCCGTGCGACAGGATTGGCATGTTTGCGAAAGGCTGGCAGGAGGCGCTTGCATCATGATGCAGATCGAGGGCACAATCATAACCGTGCACCCCCGTGCATCCTGCATCGCTGCCGCCCTCCGGCCCGATAACCTGCTCAGCATGGAGACCCGTGCAGAAGGCGGCCGCGTCATAACGACCATCACCGGCACAAAGATGGGGTCGGTCATTGCATCGGTGGACGATTATCTGATGAATCTGGCAATAGCGGAGGACGCATGTTCGGTTGCTCCGCAATAAACGGGATTCCGGTTGGAATTACCGCATTATAATCACCAGGTGATACTATGGCAAAGAAGAAACAGGTTGGAAGAAGAGTAGAAGGCTGGAAGGCCAAGAGCTGGTACAAGGTGTACGTGCCCGACAATCTCGGGAAGATGTATATCGGCGACACCATCTGCAAACGATGCTGAAAACGTTGTCGGCAGGATCATGACGTCGACTCTCGGCGAGATTACGAACGATTACGCAAAGCAGTACATGAAGATGAGCTTCAAGATCAACTCCGTCACCGGCGACGCGGCATACACCGAGTTCGTTGGCCACGAAGTCACGAGGGACTACCTCCGCTCGCTCGTCAAGCGCCGGAGCTCCCGCATCGACACCTGGGTGCCGATCGTGACCAAGGATGGCAAGAAGGTCCGGCTGACCATCTGCACCTACACGTTCGCCCGTGCGAACCTCTCGCAGGAGCACGCAATCCGGGCAGCAATCATGCAGGCAGTCCTTGCACAGTCAAGCACATGGGACTTAACCACTCTCGTCAACGGCATCGTCTCGGGCGAGATCTCCCGCGACCTTTTCAAGACCGTCAAGACCATCTACCCGACCCGAAGGGTCGAGGTCGTCAAGTCGAAGGTCGAGCCCATCGCGGCGCGGATCTCGACGGTATAATCACTTTTTTTTGTTTATTGCGACCGATCCGGTCAATAATCGTTTACCCTGCTCCCGTGCGGACGGGGGGCTTCGTTAGTCCAACGTCATAACCGGAGAGAACGCTCTCCTCCCACCGGGAAGCCTAATTAATGCCCGCATCCAACCATTTCATACCAATGACCGCCCGGAAGATCCTTTTCATAGTTCTCGACGGTGTCTCCGACCGTCCCTGCCCTGAACTCGGCGGTACGACCCCGCTCGCGGCAGCATACACCCCAGTCCTTGACAAGCTTGCGGCTGAAGGGATCTGCGGGATAATGGACACCATAAAAGCCGGTGTCCGCCCGGGCTCCGATACCGCCCATCTCGCCCTGCTCGGCTACGACCCGTACACGTACTATACCGGCCGGGGCCCGCTCGAATGTGAAGGGAGCGGCATTCACATGGAACCGGGTATGATCGGGTTCCGGTGCAATTATGCGACCATCTCAAAAGAGGGGCTTGTCACCGACCGGAGGGCCGGGCGTATTCACGATACGGCAGCCCTGAGCAAGGCGATCCAGGACGGCGTCGACCTCTCGAAGTTCGGGGTTGAGTTCATCTACCGGTCCGGAGCCGGTCACCGGGCAGCCCTCGCCCTCAAAGGCCCCGGCCTCGGGCACTGTGTCTCCTCAAACGATCCCAAGAAAGAAGGGGTCGCACCACTCACGGTCAAACCCCTGAAGCATGAACCGGCGCACGAGAAGACTGCAGCGGTCTGCAACGAGTTCGTCCGGCAATCGACGAAGATCCTCTTCGACCACCCGCTCAACCAGCAGCGGGTGAAGGCCGGGCTGAACCCGGCGAACGTCGTCCTGATGCGGGGCGCCGGCGAGATGGGAAATTTCGAACCCTTCGCGAAAAAATACGGCCTCCCGGGCAGCGTGATCTCGGCGGCAAGCCTGATCACCGGTATCGGCAGGGCAGTCGGGCTTACCCCGGTCCCCGTTCCGGGCATCACCGGGTCGCAGGACAGCAATATTGCCGGGAAAGTCTCGGCAGCGATTAAAGAACTGGAGACAAAGGACTTCGTGCTCGTCAACATCAAGGGCGCCGACGAGTCCGGGCATGACGGGCTTGCCGAGCAGAAGCGCAATTTTATCGAGAAAGCCGATGCAGCCCTTGAACCTGTCCTTGGTCTCAAAGACTGCATCATCATCGTCTGTGCCGATCACAGCACTCCCTGCACGATCAAGGACCATAGTGCAGATCCCGTGCCGGTAATTATCCGGGGCGACGGCGTCAGGATGGACGACGTGGTCAGGTTCGATGAATACACGTGCGCAAAGGGAGGACTTGGCCGTATCACCGGCGCTGCCCTCCTGCCGACCGCACTCGACCTGATCAACAGGGCGCACAAGTTCGGTGCGTAAGGAAGCCGGAGACCGATGAAAGACAACAGGGTAAAAAACTGGCACACGCACTGTCTCCTGCCCGACGGGACCGAGCTGCAGGAGCACAGCATCAAGACTGACCGGAACATCGTTATCGGTGAGTTCTGCCAGATCGATTACGGGCTCCGGGGTGCCGATGTCTATGTCGGCGAATCCACGAAGATCCGCGAGTACGTCTGGGCGAGCGGCGATGTGCGGATCGGGAACTGGTCCGAGATCGGCGGCGACGTGATCGCAAAGCAGGACGCCTACATCGGGGAAGGTGTGAAGATCAACGGCAAGCTCGCCGTGTCAGGTACCCTCGATATCGGGGAAAAAGTCGAGATCCGTGACGGCTTCGAAGCACAGGGCGATATCGAGGTCAGGAACCCGATGCCGGTCTTCATGTTCATCATCATCTACCTAATGACCCTCATGAAGATCCAGAACGAGAAGGAACTCGACCGGATCCTTGACGAGATCTTCTCGGAAGATGAGGAAAAGATGAAAGTCCCGCTGATGATCCCTGCCCGGTCGCGGCTCAATATGAAGCTCTTCGCGGTCCCCTCGACGATGAAGATCGGCCAGGGCTGCCGGCTCCACGGGAACATCCGTGCCGGCTCCATCGACGTCCAGCAGGACACGGTAATCTTCGGGAGCCTGCGGGCAAAGAACCGGATCACGGTCGTCGGCGGGGTCACGGTGCACGGCAATGTCGAGAGCGGGAGCACCGTCTATGTCAGGAAGGGTGCCCATATTCTCGGCGATGTAATTGCAAAGTCCATCGTCCTCCACGAAGATGCGAAGGTGGACGGCACCATATCTGCCCCCCACGGCCTGCGGATCGAGCGTGGCCCATGAGCCCGGTAAAAGCGGCAGAGATCCTCGGCGTCGATGCGATCCGGTTCGTCGAGCCCGGGTTTGCTGACCAGCCCGAGCTGATGTTCAACACGGTCCTCGCGGATTGCCGGATAGATGAGGGCCGGTTCCTGCTGGACGAAAAACAGGAGCCGCTCGCCCTCGCGTTCCACGGGCCTGACGGCTGGGTTGCCGGGTCGTTCCTGTACCGCAACCCGTCTGCGACCCTCATCGAGCGGTTCGAAAGCGTGAACGGCGAGATCCTGCAGGAAGACCGGGTAGTCTGGGCAGAAGCGGTCCGGGACTATTTCAGCAGGAAGATCATGGCTGAAGTCCAGCCAGCCGTTGAGGACCTGAACCCGAAACGCCGCGGCATCCTGACGACACTTATCGAAGGAATCTGGGGAAAGGGTTCGGGTGAGACCTGTATCGACAGCTGCTGCGGGTCAGGAGTCGGCTCGCTCGTCCTCCGCGACCTCGGTTACCTGCCGCTCTCGTATGATAATGACGAGTCTCTCCTCTCACGGGGGTTTGCAGAGGGGCGGCTCCTTCCCGAAGAGACGATGTGGCTCGACGCGACGATCGCATCGTCTTATATCGATCCGGTCCCGAAAGGGATCGCGATCATGGCCGTGAAATCAACAGTTTTTCACAGGAGATGTGGGAAGGGATCATCGGGGAGCTGTTTGCGATAACCGTCGAGACCCTTGTTACGGTCGGGACCGAGAAAGAGGCGCTCCAGGTCCGGGACTGGGGGATCGCGATGGACAAGACAGTCACCATAAAAGAGAACCCGGCAGATCCCATCTACGATCTCTGGGTCTGTCACGCGAAACCAACGTAAAACGAAAATAACGCCGGGGAGAACAGGTTAATCCTGGGATACGGGGACCGGGATCCGCTTCAGCTGGTCAGCAACTTTCTGTCCTTCACCGGCCATGGCGGTAAAGTCTGGAACGTATGACCTGATACCCCGCTTTTTTGCAAACATTATGTCGGGGTTGAGATCGTCACAGGTGAGGATACGGATCAGGTGCTGGATATCCTTTTTGACTGTCCCCTCCTGGTCCTCACGTTCGATCCCATCTGAATCCATGAAGAATGATATCAGGACCCACCTATAAATTGGTTCTCCTTTCTCTGGAGGTGGGGATCCAATTCGCTCCGGCCCTGATGAAGATTGCAAAATTTAAAACCAAAATTTCCGGTCCTCATTATGGGGGCTGATGCCCCCATACCCCAATCGCGATGAACGCCGCCGCCCCCGAAGGGACGCCCCCGCGGCAGTTTCAGAGAGGTTCCCCGAAAAATTGAACTCGAACCATGGGAGTAAAATCCCAGAAAAATCCCGAAAAACGAATTTTCCAAAACGTAGGTCAAGGGGGCGCTCCCCTTGCGTTGCCTCCTCCTCTGGGGGAGAGAGGGGGTCACTCTCGCATTTTCGAGGGAGAGTAAGAAGTAACTGAATTTTCACGAATCAACGAGACGGATTTCCCGTCTCACCGGTGTTTGTGCCTGGCGTCGTGATGCTGTTTTTTCTTGTCCGGTGCCGGCTTTTTCTCGTGCTCGAGGTCTTCGCTCTCCAGCTCGGCGATGATATCCACCGGGTCATCCATCTGTTTCGTCAGCCGTGAGATCTCAAGCAGCCGCTCCATGCCGATAAAGTGCTCGGCCATGACCTTTGCAAGAGGCGACATGACAAGCTTCGTGCCGCGCTTCTCCACGAGCCGGTGGGCGATGAGCTCGGGCAGGACGGGTTCCATGCTGCCGACCATCAGGGCGTTGATCCGGTCGAGATCCGCTTCTTCGCAGTCACAGGCGATGGCGTTTGCCACGTACTCTTCCGAGCTCTTCTCGAAGTCATGCTCGGGTGCAACCTCCTCCATCTCGCCCTTGAGGAAGCTTGATTGCGATCTCTTCCTCGGTCCCGGGGTTCTCGCGGGAGTAGGAACCGCCCGGCTCCGCGAGGATCATCACACGACCGAGATCGTGGAAGTCAGGCCTCCCGGCCCTCCCGCCCATCTGGTTGAACTCCTGCACCGAGAGCCAGTCCCTGCCCATCGCCAGCGCATCGAAGATCACCTGCGAGGCGGGGAAATCAACTCCTGCACCAAGGGCGGCTGTGGTGACCACCGCCATAAGTTTTCCTTCGAGGAACCGGGTCTCTACATCCCGGCGCTCCTGTGAACTAAGGCCGGCATGGTACGCGGCGGCCCGGATCCCGAGCGCATCGGCAATCGTGTGGCACCGGGCCCGGGCATTCGTAAATATGATCGTCTGGCCCCGGAAACCTTTGGATGATGTCCGCTTGTACTCCTCGGTCGTCATCTGCTTGATTGTCGGGATCTTCTGCTTGCGCTCGACGAAGAGGAGATACCGTTCAAGGGCGACCGGCCGGTCGGAGTACTGGACGAGGGAGCAGTTTAGTTTTTTTGCGAGGGTCTTGGGTGAACCGATGGTTGCCGAGAGATAGAGGAACTGCGCCTGCGGAGCGAGATATTTCAGCCGGGCGACCATCCCGTCGACCCGGTGCCCGCGGTCTTTGTCCTCGAGCATCTGCACTTCGTCGATGATCACAGTCCCGATCTTCGACATTTTCTGCCCGCACCGGATCATATTGTCGACCCCTTCGTAGGTACCCACGATGATGGGTGACCTGGGATCCCGCTCTCCGACTTTCCGGGTCTCGGGGAGATTGAGCCGGCTCACGCCGGTGAGGAGTGCGGTCTTTGCAAACTTGCTGTACCGCTGGGTGAACCGCTCGTACTTCTGGTTGGCGAGGGCTACGAGCGGGACGAGGAAGAGGGTCCGGCCCCGGCCTTCGAGGTAGTTCTTGATGCCGGCCATCTCGCCGATGAACGTCTTGCCGCTCGCGGTCGCTGCAACGACGAGCAGATCCTTCCCAAAGAGCAGTCCGGCTTCGACGGCGAGCTGCTGGGCGGGCATCAGGTACGTGACTCCCGCCGCTTCGATGAACTGCCGGGGCAGGGGGAGTTCATCAACCGCAGAGGTCTTGAGGACCGGGTGCGCCTCGAGCTTGTCGAACATCGCCGACGCCATCGTGACCTTTTCGGGAGAAAGGGTTGCAAGGACGCGGTCGAGGTTCCGGAACTGGTCGAGGAGCTTTTCGAGGTGGACCACACCTTCGCGGCCAAGGTGGCCGAAGTGGGAGACTTCCCGACGGAGCTCCCGTTTCCCGCAGTCGAGGCAGATGTTCTCGCCCTTGCCAAAGACGACCGAGTTTTCGGGGGACAGGACCGTCACCCTGTCATCGAGTAGGCAGGTCCGGCAGGCGTTGATGGTCCCTATCCGGACCTGGAACGCGGCGAGGAATTCTTCGAACCGGGCATCCGGTTTCACCATCCGGACGTCAGACTCCCGGAGCTGCGTGATCAATTCTTTTGAAGGAGTGTGCCGGTAATCCTTCTTCGGGCCCCATCGTACCCGGTATTTCGTCGGACGGGGTCCCCGCGGGGTCTCCATGAGGTCAACAAAGCCCGTAGCCCGAACATGGGGGCCGTCCTGGAAAAGGAGCTTGAAGTTACCGCCTTTCTGCGGCTGGACGATGATCTTCATGGTGCAATCAGGTCATGGATGACGTACTGCAGTTCCACGCTCTCCAGCCTCTTTAAGAAATCGGTGAACTCCTCATCCACAATGACGATGGCACAGTCGATCCCGTGAAACGCTGCCTCAATAACGCCCTCGCGTGCGCCAAAAAACAGGTCGGGTTTCCTCCCCGCTGCGTTCAGGGCAATCCATGCCTCAAGCCCGACAGCTGCGACAAGGCCGGTCTCTCCGGTGATCTTCAGGAGCTGGTCCTTCAACACCTTCCGGGAACCCCCGTGCTGGATCCGCGGGACTTTGCAGACGTGGACGATTCCCTCGTGGTGATCGATGATACCGTTCAGCCGTGCGACACCGACGTCCTGTCCCTCTTTTGCATCAGCGACAACGGTTCCCATCGCGGCGAGCGGGGGTTTGCCGGCATAGAGGAAGCCATCTTTCATGTACATGCCGACCTCATCGCCGGTCATCAGGTTCTCCGCGGCAATCGCTGCCCAGACCGAGACCTGCTGGATGATATCGCGCCGGATATGCCGGGCATATGATTCGAGCGACTCGGCGTTTGCGAGCACCCACTCGATCCCGGACTTGGTCACTTCGTAGTTGCCCCGGCCGCTCGCAGAGACCATCCCTTCGTCGACCATCTCGCGGATGTATTCGGAAATTGCCTGCGGGGTCACTCCCATCTTCTCGGCGATCTCCTGTTGCCGGACAGCAGGCTGGTGTTCAGCAATCTCGACGAGGATCTGGAGGCGCGAGACCTCGCGCTTGCTGCGCAGAATAGAATAGAGGGGATCCTTACCGCCCTGTGTCAAGCAACACCAGTCCCTGCCCCTTCACGTCCATATGGGGGATCCTTTTTGCAAGTCCCTTGATAAAAACGGAACTTACGCCTATTTTCCGGGAGAGGTCGTTGATGGAACTGTTGCCCTTGCCGAGCTCTTCTTCGATCTTCCCGACAACGTCCCGGAGGACCTCGTCGTTCGAGAGGGAGATATAGATGATATCGGAGAGATCGGAGAGATTGCACTGGAAGTTCGCCCGGAACTTGTTATACGTAGCCCGGAACTCTTTCTCCGGTGATGCACCCGGTTTTGGCATCCGCCACTGCTCTTCCACGAGGTTGCCTTTTTTGAGCAGCTGGAGGCAGAGTGAGACGGATTCGGCACCGACATGCGCCTGGATCTCGTCTTCGGTCAGCCACGATTTATTCAGGAGTTCATACACTTTCTTGAAATTGTTATCGTTGAATGTCATCAGGAGCGGAACGAGCTCAACTGGATCGTTTACTATTCGAATGTGACCCGGCAATGTAAAAACCCTATAATTATATCGTTGGCCGAAACATTAATTTTTGCGGCATATTTCATGCAAAAAAAGGGTAGAATCACGGTCCGGGGAATTGTGCAGGGAGTCGGGTTTCGCCCTTATGTCTACGCTACGGCCTGCGCTCTTAAGATATCCGGGACGGTGAAGAATCTCGGCAGCGAAGTTGAGATTTTTGCACAGGGTGAACAGTTCGACGAGTTCCTCACTGCGGTTTCCCGGGGACCGCCTATGTCCCGCATCGACTCGGTCGAAGTCACAGATATTGATCCGTCCCAAAAAATCCCCGTCGGGTTTTCTATTCTCAAAAGCGGCACCGGGTCCCTGACCGGGATGATCCCCCCCGATATCGCCCTCTGCGATGAGTGTCTCTTAGATATCCTGATGCCCGGGGGGAGGTATGAGAACTACTGGGCAACATCCTGCGTCAACTGCGGCCCCCGGTACAGCATCATTAAGGAGCTCCCGTACGACCGCGAGCGGACATCGATGGACGAGTTTCCGATGTGTCCTGACTGCGCACGGGAATATGGCGATCCTCATTCCCGGCGCCACCATGCCCAGACAATCGCATCGTCGGCGTGCGGCCCGCAGCTCGAACTCTTCGACAACCTCGGGCGAAAAGTCATATGCCTCGACCCGGTCAGGGAAGCGGCAGAACTTCTCGACCTCGGCAGGATCCTCGCGGTCCGCGGGATCGGTGGGTTCCACCTTGTCTGTGCCGAAGATTCGGCCAGTGAACTCAAGCGCAGGCTCGGCAGGATCGAGCAGCCGTTTGCGGTCATGGTACGGCAGGATTACCTTGCCACCCTTGCGTGCTGCTCCGAAGAAGAATGGGATGTCCTCACGAGCCCGGTGCACCCGATCGCGGTGCTCGACAAGCGTGAACCTTCAGCCCACTCCGGGATAAGCAACCTCCACACGATCGGCTGCATGCTCCCGTACACAGGGCTTCACCACCTGCTCTTCCAGTTCCTGAAAAACCCGCTCCTGATCATGACGAGCGCAAACATGCCCGGCTACCCGATGATCACGGACATCGATAAGGCGATGGCAAAGTCTGAATCATGATGCTGATTTCTTCCTGACGCACAACCGGACCATAGTCAACCGCTGTGACGACTCAGTTGTGAGGAAGGGATATGTCATCCGGCTCTCGCGGGGGATCGCCCCGATGAGGACGGCGATCGATCTCGGCAACCGCTGCATCCTCGGGGTCGGGCCGGAACTGAACGCGAACGCGACCATCTACCGGAACGGTTTTTCCGTTACCTCCCCCACGTCGGCAACGTGCGGAACCCTGCGACCCTCGATTACCTGCAGGAGACCGTCCGGAACATGCAGCGGCTCCTCGGGGCGAAGTTTGACGTCGTCGCCCACGATCTCCACCCCCAGTTCCTCTCGACCCGGTTCGCCCGCGAGATCGCATCGGAACACGGCCTTGAACTTATCCCGGTCCAGCACCACCGTGCACACATTGCAGCGGCAACGACGGAACCCTGCATCGGCATCGCGATCGATGGTGTCGGGTACGGGGACGACGGCACGGTCTGGGGTGGGGAGATCTTCTCCGGGCAAGTGCCGGACTTCGACCGCGTCGCCCACCTTGAACCGGTCGCGATGCCCGGCGGCGACCTCGCCACCCGGTTCCCCGAGCGGATGCTCTATGGCATCCTCCCCGATGAGCGGATTCTTTCCCTTCTCGCTTCCCGTGGCGTGTCGGATGTCGAGCTCGGTGTACTGAAAAAGCAGGTCGCTTCGGGGTTCAATGTCACGATGACCTCCAGCGCGGGCAGGGTGCTCGATGCGGCGAGTTTGCTTCTTGGCATCTGCCGGGAACGGACATACGATGGCGAGCCGGCAATGGAACTCGAAGTCTGCTGCTTACCAGGGAACTGCCGAGGTGTGGGGCCTCCCCATCATGAGAAACGGTGGGGTCGGGATGCTTTCCACGCGTTCCCTCATCGAAATGGCACTCGTAAAAATGAACGAAAAGCCCGGGGATGAGCAGGCGATCAAGGACATCGCGGCTTCGTTCCAGTTCAACCTAGCACGGGGGATTGCCCGGCTCGCGATCGATGCAGCGGAACGTGAGGGTATTACGAATGTCGCGCTGAGCGGAGGTGTCGCGTATAACCATGCGATACGTGAGACGATCCGGATGGAAATCCTGGCAAACGGGTTGAAGTTTGTCACCAACCCGGACTACCCGCTTGGCGACGGGTGCGTTTCGTACGGGCAGTGTGTGTATGCGGGGATGCTGCTGAAGAAACGGGATTGACGACCCAGTTGTAGAAAATAGTCCGTCCATTCTTAGTCGATTGCGATAGTGACCCCCTCTCTCCCCCAGAGGGGGAGGCAACGCAAGGGGAGCGCCCCCTTGACCCCCACGTTGCAAAATTCTTTTTCCCAGGATTTTTCGTGAAAAGAATTCCATTTCAAATCTCTGAATTATTTTATGGACCTCTCTAAAAACCGCCGCGGGGGCGTCCCTTCGGGGGCGGCGGGGTTCATCATGATTGGGGTATGGGGGTATCAACCCCCATCTTTCTCTTTTACCGCCATCAACAAGTCCTTGAGTAAAAATAGTCCTTTGAGGAAAAACCTGATTGGGAAAACCATACACTTTCGAGCGTTTTATTATCACAGAACATAAAAGAACAACACTAGGATGGTATCGCCTGACCCAAACGTGAAAGGGGAGAGGAAACTGCACGAGCTCGAGCAGGAACTCAACGATCTCCGCCAGGGTCTCACGGTTGTCACCGATTATTACCAGGAGTTGAAGGGAATCACCAGGAACCAGGACGCTGCAGTCGAACTCGATGAATCCATCATGAAACCGCTTGTCGAGGACGACCTGGAGTTCGAGAGTATCTGGCGCTTCCACGAAGAAGTCCTCATTGCCGATCCCCTCGCAAGAATTCCCTGTCCTGAAATGTACGAGGCGTATGCCCGGCACTGCACCGAATCGGGAAGACCGGTTATTGCGCAGGACGCTTTTGAATTTGTTTTTTCTCACATGGAGAATCCACAACCCGTACTCGACTGGGGTACGTGGATCGGTTACCAGCTCCCGGACAGTTCGCCGCTGATATGCAGCCCCATTTTTTCACACGTTTTTCATGTCACACTTTACGATAACCAGAGAGTCGCAGATTCCCCTTGTGGGTTCACTCTATTTCGGCATCATCGACCGGGGAACATCCCTGCTCCAGGTACGTCCCAGCTGCGGGTGCAACCTGAACTGCCCCTTCTGCTCTGTCGATGCCGGCCCGGCGACCACGACCCGGGCGACCAGCTATGAGGTCGAGCTGGATTACCTCGTCGAGGCTGTCCGGGAGATCGCAGGGTTCAAGGGCAGCGGTGTCGAGTGCCACATCGATTCGCCGGGGGAACCTCTCATGTACCGCCGCATCGCAGACCTGGTCGCTGAACTCCGGAAGATACCCGAGGTCAGCACCATTTCGATGCAGACCAATGGTACGCTCCTGACGCCGGGTATGATCTCGGATCTCGAAACTGCCGGACTCGACCGGATCAACCTCTCGCTCCATGCCCTCGATCCCGACATCGCCCGGCAGCTTGCCGGTGTCGACTGGTTCGACATCGAAAAAGTCTGCCAGTCCGCAAGGGAAGTCGCCCGGTCAAAAATCGATCTCCTGATCGCCCCGGTCTATATCCCCGGTGTCAACGACGACGAAATCCCAAAACTGATCCGGTTTGCAAAGGAGATCGGCGCAGGAAAACGGTTCCCGCCGCTCGGTATCCAGAAGTTTGAGCACTATAAGTACGGCAGGAGCCCCAAAGGGGTGAAGGCCCAGAGCTGGTGGCAGTTTTTCAACCGGAGCATACGGCCATGGGAAAAAGAGTCGGGTCTTGAACTCAGGCTCAACCCGCCCCGGCATTTCGGCACGGTCCGTCGCCCCATGATCCCGCAGGTATTCGAGAAAAACGAGAAGGTGACCGTTGAGATATGCGCCCCCGGCTGGATCAATGGCGAGATGCTGGGGGTTGCACGGGACGGGTGGTCTCGGTCTTCAACTGCGAAAAGCAGTCGGGACAGATCCGGGTGAAGATTGTCGCGGCGAAGAACAATATCTACGTCGGCATCCCGGTATAATTTCCCGTTTTTTTGCCTCTATCCCATCGAGCGGATTCCTGCTGCGCGAAATCCTGGTTTTAACCACACTCCCGTTTCCGGATTTTTCTCTAAAAAACAGTCATTTAGGGGTACTTTTCCAAAACGGTCTGAAATTTTTAAAGATGTAGTCAAACATAATTCCTTATACTAGTATTTTTTTAAATATCCTCAGGATGGGAAGCAGGAAAGAAGAGATCGGGCGGTACTGCCCCAGATGCGGGTCAATCATTACCTTCGGCGAATATTTTTGCCGTGCATGCCACACCCGGCTCACCGACCCGCGGGACCTCGAGGCTTCTGGCAGGGTGAACCCCGAGACCTATATCGTTCCTGCACGAAGGTTCTTTTTTTCATTTCTTCTTTCCGGCTGTTTTCCCGGGCTCGGACAGTTGTATAATGGCGACGTCCTGAAAGGCCTCGGGTTTGGAATCGCGTACCTGATCGCCTCCTTCGGGTATATCGGCGGGGAATTCCACGGGGTGCTCCTCCTCGGGATCTGGATCGCCTCAATTGCCGAGTCGTTGATCGCTGCCCTGCGGATCAATTCGTATGTCCGGACCTTTAAGGGGACGAGTTTCCTGCTCTGGATTTGCCTTGCCGGAATCGCAGCACTGCTCCTGATGCACCTCTATTCAGGGCTCCCCGATCTTGAGTATCTCCGGAAAGTTTTCCCGGTGGCATACTTCCTGTACCCGTAAATTTTCATGGAAAATCAGGTTTTTTTCTTCAAATGGCGACTCCGGAGGAGACCAAGCAAGCCTTATATCCGAATGCAGGGAAAACAAACTCATGGAACGATCCCGGACATTTTTTTGGTATCTCGCGGTAGTTGTCACCTTGTTCATTATTTCAGCCGGTTGTACAACGCAATCCCCTCCACCGGTTACACCGGTGCCCACACCGGTATCGACGACGGTTATTACCCCGATGCCACTGGTGACGGAAACGACGCAGGCACAAACCCCGGTTTCCTCCCCCACACCTGGCGTTACGACGCAGCAGGCTCTTACATCCGATGCCATCGCCCAGCATTTCATGGATATTGCCTTTGGATCGGGCAATACCCGGCTCGACCGGATGTCGTATAATCCCACCATCAATAAACCGCGGGATATCATCTCGCTCTTCAACGGGAATAGTGCTGACCTTGCCCTGATCACCTCGTTCGTGAACGATTTCAATGACCTGTCTTCAACCAACCAGTTCTCGACCAACATCAAGTCCGGCTCCACCGGCGATATCGTGATCCAGTTCGTTTCGCAGGCCGGGATGGAAGCCATCGACAAGGACAGGTATACGAAGGAGATCAAATCCGGCGGGGTGTCGTACGCGAAGATCGGTCCGGGCACTATCTACATCAACGCCGACCTGAAGGGAGACCTGCGCAGCCATATCGTTCTCCGGAGCCTGCTCTACGAGACAGGGTTCAACGGCGAGTCGCTGAAATATCCCGACAGCATCTTCTATTACGAGGATAACACGAACACCCAGCTGAGCGTGATCGATAAAAAAGCAATCCAGATCATGTACGGCGACGGTATCTATCCCGGCATGACGGTGTCGGACGTGAAAAACGTCGTGTATATCACGACGAACTGAAAAACCACCCCAACCACAAAATTCTTTTCCCGCATCCTGCCGTCCTGATACGGTTTTTCGAAATCTCTATCTTGAAAACCATACAACAGACTTTACCGGTTTTAGAAGATGGGAGATGAGATTGTTATTGTCAGCACCCCGTATCTTCCGGGATACCGGGTCACAAAAACCATCGGGTTTACCTGGGGACTCATTGTAAGAAGCCGCGGCCTTGGCAGGAACATCACTGCCGGCCTCCGGCCCCTCGCCGGTGGTGAGATCCATGAATACACGGAGCTGCTGAACCAGTCCCGCGAGCAGGCGCTGGTCCGGCTGAAGAACCATGCAAAGGACCTGGGCGCCAACGCGGTCATCGGGGTCCAGTTTGATTCATCAGAGATCGGGTACATGACCGAGCTGCTTGCGTACGGGACAGCAGTCGTTGTCGAGAAAGAGACGAAAGAAACGAGCCCGGTCAGGCTCGGATAGGTGTTTAATTCCGTCCTGTTCCGACTTTTTTTGGGTTTTTATTTTACAAGGCCGGGAACGATCATTCTTTAGAATCATGAGTTGATCTTTTCGGGCCGTCCGATCTATTTTAAAGGCCGGAAACCAAGTGCGTGACGATCACGATCGGAATAGAATTCCTGTTTGGCACACCCCTCCCGCCAGACGGTGAGAAACATCTCGTGTTTCACGGGTGAATGTGCCGTATCGTGGGAATTCAACCTTCACCATTGCGGGAATCAGCATGAATGAGAGCATTACGAAACGGGCAGAAAACATCCCCTACCGGGTTATCGCTATCCTTGTCCCGGTCGCCGTAATCATCCTTCATTTCGGGATCATGTTCCTCACGCTTCCGTGGTTCCAGTTCGAACTCATGGCCGGACTCATCGTCGCGTATCTCCTCCCGCCTGGCGGAAGGAGACCGTCATTCCCATCGGGATCTCCCTTGGCATTCCCTGGTGGTACATGGCGCTCTCCATCGTCATGGTCGACGTCGAGATGGCCCTCATCATGCTCCTCAATTTCGACATTCTCTACCGGATACCCTATGTCGGTAAACTACTGACCGGTCTTACGTCAAAAACCGGGGAATTTCTTACCCATCACCGATGGTTGGCCGGCCTGTATTTCTTCGGTATCATGCTGATGGTCCTCGTCCCGATTCTTGGCAGCGGCGGGGTCCGGGGTTCTATCGCGGGGAGACTGCTGGGTATGGACTCAACGAGGATCTTCCTTGCGATCCTCGCCGGTGCCCTGATAGGATGTTTTGCTCTTGCGATATCGTCATCGTATCTCCTGGACAGCGTGATCTGCCCGGGTAATTTCCTGCCCGTTAACGTTGCGGGCCTGATCTGCAACCGGACAGCTCCATGACACGAGTGTTTAACCGGACGAGCGCCAAGGCTCGCTGAACAGGGATTTTAAAAACGAATAGTAACAACTGCTGGCGACGAGAAAAAAGAGATTAGCCGAACAGGGCGCCGAGCCCTGCCATGCCGCTCTCCTCATCTTCCTTCTTGTGCTCCTCGGGAGCCTCTTCCTTTGCTGCTGCTTTCCCTGCTGCTGCGGGGGCTGCTGCTGCAACGGCAACGGGTGCTGCTGCGGCCTTGCTGATGGCTTCCTCGATGTTAACGCCATCGAGTGCTGCAATAAGTGCCTTTACGCGTGATTCGTCTGCCTTTACACCAGCGGCGGTCAGGACTGCCTTGACGCCGTTCTCATCGACCTTCTTGCCTGCTTTGTGCAGGAGAAGTGCTGCATAGATATACTCCATCTTGTTCACCTCAAATTAAAATTTATTTCACCAGGCTGTTGACTGCCTGGCCTTCTCTGTACGCTTTACCGATAATCGCGTCGATTACGTCTTTCTCGTAGATGCTCGCCTCGATCGCTAGTCCGCGGGCTTCCCTGACTGCCTTGATCAGGATAGGCGCCATGGTCTCTTTGGTCGGGATGGCTGCATTGACGGACAGGTTAAACGCCTGTGCGCCTGCGAGCTGAAGCTGGCCGAGTATGACGGTCTCGTCGACTTCAAGCACTGACGGCTCGTAGACTGAATTCTCGTAGTATGCGACCTGCAGGGAAAGACCGACATCCATTGGTTTGATGTCGAGCTTCGCGAGCACGGTTGCAAGCTTTGCCGAGATTATTCCGCCTTTCTTAACGATCGTCTTGGTCTCTCGGATCTTGACCTTACCGGCTTCGATCGCTGCGGGAATGCCTGCCTGCTGCAGTTCTCCCACGATCGGGCCTGGCTTGAAACTGGTCGGACCTTTCTCGATGATGATGTCTTCAGGCGCGGTTTCGCCGGCCTTTGCCGCCATCTTCGTCTTGGTCTTCGAGAGTGCCTTGTAGAGCTTGAACGGGTTGTCGTTCGTGAAGATCATCGCGGAGTGACCCGAGATGTACTTCGACAGCCCTGCCATTTCTCCGCCCATCTCCTCGAACGCGTGCTTGATGAGCGTGTTCCTGGTCACCTTGATGACAGCCGTGCCCCGCAGGTTCCTGCGGATCTGCTGCACCTGCTGTGCCGGGATACCGTACATGTCAACGAGCCCGATGAGCGTGAATTTCTTCGCGTTCTTCGTGATCTCTGCGACCTCGTCCTTCTTCCATGAGGGGAGGTGGTGAGTGTATAACGCCATTATTCCAACCTCACGGCGGGACCCATAGTGGTCTTGACAAAGACGGATCGGACATTCAGCGGAGCCTGTTCAAGAACAGACTCTATCCTTTTCACGATCGTCTCGATGTTATCGGCGACCTGCTCCGGCGGCATTGCCGTTGAGCCGACCTTGGTGGAGAAAACCGTCTTGTCTTTCGTACGGATCTTCACCGAGTTGCGCAGACGTTCGACGATCGGGCGGATATCCTGGCCGCCAACGATCGGCATCGGCATCCTGCCCCGCGGACCGAGCCGGGGACCAAGATAACGTCCGACACCGGGCATGACCCCTGTCTCTGCAAGGAAGTACCGGTATGTACTGGCAACTTTCCGAGCTTCGCGGGGTGCACCGCCGAGCCGTTCAACTTCTTCAGGGCCGATGATCAGATCAACCTTGACTTCTTTAGCCTGCGTAACGATGTCGCCCTTCCCGATGACACAGATACCGATCTGTTTCGCCGGTGCCGTGGGGGAGCATAATCGTCTCGTCGATACGATTTTTCGGCTGCGCCATATCGATATTCTTGAGATTGATGGTAATATCGATGCTCTCAGAGAACTTACGCTCTGGCGCTTTTTCAATCGCCGTTTTCACGGCTTCCAAAATTTTGGCCCTATCAACCATCAGATTCCTCCATAGTTCTGCGACCTTTCGATCTCCTATGGTTGTCTCATGTTATTTCACGAGAGCGCTGTCGTACTTGCCTTCATTGATGAGGGCGAAGACATCCTTTGCCTTCTTGCCGTCAACGGTAACTCCCATGCTGACGCACGTGCCGATGACTTCCTTTACGGCAGTCTTCAGCTCGTAGGAGAGCATGCCTTCGAGTTTCATGTTGGCAATCTTGACAGCGGCCTCGAATGGTAGGTTACCTACCACTTTGACGTTGGGCTCTGCGGATCCTTTCTCGATATTTGCCTCTTTCTTGATGAGCGCTGTCGTGGGTGGTACACCCACTTCAACGGTGAAGTTCTTCTTCGCGTCGACGGTGATCGTTACAGGGACCTGCATTCCGTTGAAGTTTGCTGTCTTCTTGTTGATCTCGTCTACGACTGCCTTCACGTTGATACCGAGTGGTCCGAGCGAAGGTCCCAATGGGGGACCCGCGGTTGCCTTTCCGCCGGGTACTAAAACCTCGACCACTTCTGCCATAGTCTTTGCACCATGCCGTCCCTATCGTAGGGCACTAAGCTTGGGTCTGTAAATATTGATGGCAATAGTCATAAAGGTGATCTTGGGAAGGAGACTAATATCGCAAAATAATCAAAATTTATTCTCTCACTTTTTTCTTAAAATTCCCTGATAACTCATTAAGTTCCAGGATATATTCATCACATAACGTAAGGACGTCTTTTTTTTGAAGAGTCTCATCAATATTTCGAGAGATTTCAATCTCAAATTTTTTGGATACCCTATCAATATCATCGCGTATTGAACGAATACCCCCAAGGATCTCCGGATTTGTCTCTGTTTTTTCTATTTTATCCAACCGATTTGCAATACCATTTATTCCCTTAATTATTCGATTTTTAAAATCCTCGTCAATAGCCGGAAAGAAATATCCTTTAACCTCGGATCTTGGCGGACACAACGGCACTTGTTCGTCAGGTTGGCCTTCTATGGCGTAAGCGAATGACTTATAGAAACAGGTTGTCCGTGGAGGATTTGCGGATTTTTCGTGGACAGAAACATTGCGTAATTCCCAAAAGAATAATCCAAAATCACTGAGTGCGAGAGTTTGTTGATAATACCATACAAGATCCTGAGCTCTGATGATATCCCTCACAAAATGCCCGGAACACAAAAAGGCTGAAAGATTATAACGAAATTTTGGAAGATCCGCTTCATTAAATTTCATGACAGAGAGAAAATAATTGGCTTCGGAAAGTTTATCCTCAATATTTTTTTGAATTTCGCTTTTTGGGATCATGATTTACATCAATATGGTCTTTTCTTCTCAAGTCGGATTATTTTTCAATTGCGACGCGGTTCATTCTTTTTTCTTAGGCCTTCGTTTTGACGGTCTCTTATCTATGTGTTCATGAATTGTTTTCGAAAGAATCCCGTGTTCATCAAGTTCTTCGACTTTGTGATGAAAAATTGTAAAATCCGGATTCGTTCGGTCCACTTCCTTAGTAATTGTCACAAATCTTCCAGTTTTTTCCGAGCGACTTTGTCTTGTGATACTTTCGTGTTTTGTGAACCCCGTCGAATCCCTAGTTTTTGTTCCTATGGATGGTATCATATGAATGGTTCCTTCCAAAGACACGAAATGCTTACGAGTTAAAGAACCGCAATCAGGGCAGGGAATTCTTTGATCGGGCGAATCTTGAAAATCGGATAAATTCTTGCCGCAATACTCACAAGTCGTTACAGAATGCTCGGTCATTGAATCAAAACCCCAAATCCTACAAATGCCACCGGGTCCGGTACGCCAAACAAACTCTTTCCAGCATCTTCTGATACTCAGGATCGATATCGACACCCAGATTATTTTCCCGGGCGAGATAGGGCGGATTCACGTTGTCGATGAACACCGGGACGAAGAGTATGTAATCATACCCCTTGACATGGGTAAGTCCAATTCTTCGGATTGGTAGACCTTTGAATTTCTCCATCGTTTGCGCAGGATCGTTCGTCCGGTTCTGACTGATATCTTCCTCGAAATCTGTCCATAAGATCTGATCGCCGGAGGATAACCGTGGCACAACAGAGTCCTGGAACTCCTGCGGTTTCTTTTTGAAATGGGACTTGACACCATCGGGAATGTTCAGTACCCTTTCAGCGATGCCGACCATGACGGTCGCTCCCATGATGATCTCGGATTTTATCCCGTGAAGGTCCTGCAAGACTTCGTACAGGTCATCGAACCGGGCATCGCGGTTCCGGTGAGCCGTGATCACCGATTTGTTTTCGATGCAGATCCTGACGTTCCGGAGATCAGGGTTCCCGCTGGCATCCGGTTCCCCGATGAGGAGATCCATCTTTCTTCCCCGTTTTGTGGGAGACCGGACATTGAGCCAGTGTTTTACGATGTGATTATCAATATCCTGTCGCAGTTCCGGGCATTTCTGCATCAAATCCCGGAAAATTCCCAAACTTACGAGATCGGAATGCGTCTCCAGGCGGTGATTATGATAGTGTTCGGCTTTGATGTTGTCAATCACTTCATCGAACGGTGTTTTTATCATATCATCAGGTTACCCGGCAATTTCGGCAGAATCTTCAGGATTGTGGAGGTGAACGACTTTCTGTCCTGACAGCCATTCATTGTCCAGAATGCTGAATGGGATGGGTATTTGTTTCAATATTGTGCTTTGCAAACGGAGGAAACCGTTCGCCGCCCGCTGGCAGTTCGATTCAAGCCATGACCGGACTTCACGGGTATTGAGATACTCGTTAAGATTATCGAGATGAACGGGATTTTTGGGGATGATGTAGTAAACCGAATGACCCGGGACGATATCGCCTGACTCGTCAATCCTAAAAAAGGGCGTCTCCGTAATATCCTTGCAGAGAATTTTCCGTTGCAGTATCTGGTTCAGTGGCGGGGTCTCATGGAAAGCGTACCAGGGTTTTTTTGCCGTGCAGGTCCGTTTCAGCAGGAGGCTGTGATTTCCGGGAATCCGCAAAAATGTTCCCAATGCGCCAAGCTGGCTTTCCGGGATCAGCTTCCCATTCGTTTCGTAGGGAATAATCATTTCACGATCTGACCGGGCATCAGGAGAGTTGATAGACAGATCCCGCCCGGTTATTGTCGGAAACGTATACTTCTTCAGCTCTGTAGGGATAGCCTGCTTCTTGTGAACATAGACCGCATCTGCTCCGGTCGCCACCCCGCAGCTGACCCGGAGACATAGCTCGCCGAGCGAACAAAACCCGGCCTTTTTTGGGGTTTCTCCGTAGAGGGCAGGAAATGCAGACGTTCCGTCTCGCGGTAACTCTGCAGATTTTTCTGAACCATCCCTGAATTTTATTGCGGTAAGCCCATTGGATTTCCGGTGAGTGATTGTGGTAACAGCCGGGTACGTAACAAGGTGCCTGAACGATTCTTCATGGATGAGATCGATCTCGTCGACGGAATAGTCTGACAGGATGATCCTGAGTTGGGACGCACTCTTTACCGACAGGTATTTTTCCGGTGTGATGAAGACAAGTCTCCCCTCTTTTTCCAGGCAGTTGAGCGCCTGCTCAAAGAAGAGGAAATAGAGATCGAACCGTCCGGTTGCTGACCGGAACCTAGTGCGGTATTCTTTCTTCTCCGGTTCGGTCAACCCGGTGATGGGAACGTACGGGGGATTTGCGATGATGAAATGAAATTTCTTTTCAGGCCCATGAAGAAGAAAGTCCTCATGCCGGATTCGTACGGATGGATAACCTGAAAATTTTTCACACGCTATCGCAATGTGACGTGGATCAGAATCGATACCGGTAATGTGAGGAATTTCCCGGTTATTTTTCTCACACCACCGGATTATCCCCTCGATGAATGCTCCCCGCCCGCAACCGGGATCCAGTATAGAATCTTCCGGGCCCGGTGAACTATTTTCAAATAATTTCGCCACCATGAGATCGACGATGGCCGGGGGAGTCGGGACAAACCCTTTCATGCAAATTTCCTATCCATATCTGAAGGATCGGGAGTATTAAGGATATCGGAGTGAGCCGTGAAAGTGATTGGAGAGACCTGTGGTAATGTCCTTAAATTGTTCGACCAGAGAGAAACTTTCGAGAAAAAAGTCGGTCTGCTTGACCTAAAAATCAGACACACTCATTGAGAAGATTGTTTACGGAAAAAAATTGTTTTTACCTCTCCGTTCCTGATATTCAGTTCACTTTTTTCAATTTGGTGCATTGTTGCAGGGTTGCTAAGGATTTCCACAGTGTCGAGAAGGGGTTCGAGCCAGAGTGAGATTGCTTCCTTGATGTTATTCTTTGCCTCTTTGATTGTTTTGCCCTGCGAGATACAGCCAGGCAGGGAGGGAACGGTTACCACGTACCAGCCGTCTTCTCCTTTCGTGATCACAACTTTCAGCTGCATGTCCGCCTCCCTTTCACTAGCGTACCACTTCGAACCGGCAGAGGATAATCTTTGTCGTGAGGCGCCTGAGCTTGGCCGGATCAATCAGTGTGTTTCGTCTCGGAAGGGAAATGGAACGAAACAATTTCCTTTCATCGGTACCTGACTTTTACATCAGCTATGGAATAGATATCCGGTTCATCGTCAAGAAAACCGGAAAGGGAATGTACGGAAATAGCAAAGGGGGTATCCTTCGGTTTTGCAGATTTTTTTCCTGTGATGATCCTTTGAACCGGGACCCGTCCTCCTCAGTCATCATATTCTTCCAGAGTTGTATCTCATTAAGATTTTGCAATGCACGATTCAATATCCTATTCCCTGTGAAAACGATGCCTGGCTCCTCTCCCGGCTCCACCTCACTGTTTCTCAACCTTCGCGTGCCGGGGGAACGCGACCTGCGGTCTCCGGACGACAAACGAGGCGTCCAGGTTTTCCGCCATCCGTACTGCCATTGCAGCCGGGATGCCGAGCGCCATCATCTCCGGGGGCATGGAATGGTTCTGCGTCGGATCCTGCGGGCCCATGAACGCGGTGTCACGCGGCGTTTTTTCGGCAAGTCCTGCCGGGAAAGTGATGAAGGTCGAGCAGGAAGAGCCCCAGGGAACGATGACAGGCGAGAACGGGTCGTCGCGGTCAAAGTGGACGAGGGCTGCCATGTTCCGGATCTGTTCGCCGTTCCCAAAACAGCAGAGCGCCCGGACGGCGGGTTCCGGTGCGGGGAGCGCTTCGCATACCTGCACGACAAGATATTTTCCCGGGGGCCGGATCGGTCCGGTCGCCAGTGCGCAGCTTTCCACCAGCTCCGGCCCCGCCTTCAGGTACTCCGCCGCCCCGCCACGGACATCTTTCCTGCCGGTCGATACAAAATATTTGATCTCGTCGGGGACCGGGATGTATCCCGTGTGGAAGAGACCGCCGAGGCAACAGCCCCCGGTTGCATCTTCCCCGACATAGATTGCCGACACTTCCGCGCCGGCTGCCATCCGGAACATGGACACCGCGAAGCACCGGTTCACTTCGCTCATTTTAGGAATGCCGTCCGGAAGTACGTCCGTTCCATAGATCGCGAGAGGCCGGGTCGCCAGCCGGAATGCTGACGCCAGCCTCGCACTGATTTCCTTAAAATTCATCTGAGTCACCTTTGGAGGGGATGGGAAAATAACATGATAAGGGTATTGATCGACTGACGATGGACGGCGGCGACGGTTATTACGGATCTCACCTAATATTCGCCAGCATGCAGGGTAATGTCCGGTTCCTCAATTCCGGCCCCATTTCAGCCCCCGATTCCCCGATTCGGTAATTTTCGACCTGCCAGTTCGGGGCACTTTCCGGGGGTATTTTCAGGATTCCTGATATTTTGAGCCGGATTGGCAAACGGACTATTATACGGGGATAAAAACCTGCCTGTTCCATGCAGTTTGGACAGAGGATCTCAAGGCCGTTCGATATACAGTAAGGAAAGACACAATCGCAGAAATTTACCCTGCAAAAAGACGCATGCCAAGGTTGTTTTTTGGGCGGTTATTGATTTTTATGGGTATTCACCCGCATGAGGAAAACGGGCCTGGATTGCAAAAAAGTGTTTTTCACGTCGGAGAGACCAGGAAGACCCGGGGAGACACTGCATCCTCCTGCCTGGTTTCTCCCCGTCACGGGGAACCGCCTTTCCATCGAATTCCTTATCACATCACGATTGAAACATCCCGGTTAAAGTCCGAAAACGGACCCGTCTCTCCTTATCCTGAAAGAGGCGGGTTCTCCCGGAATGAGAATGATCGTGAACACGATACCCCATACGCGACCCCTGCCAGACACAGGAGCTTCCTAAAATGCCGGCGCTCGACATAGAATCTGTCAGGGGCCTCTCCGCTGCGGAAGCGGCTGAGAAGATCCTGACCGAGGGATACAACGAACTCCCCGAGTCACAGAAACACGGCATTTTTGGTATCATCATCGGAGTGGTCAAAGAGCCGATGTTCATCCTGCTCGTTGTCAGTGGGCTGATCTATTTTGTCCTCGGCGATGTGACCGAGGGCATCCTGCTGATGAGTTTTGTGTTCGTCATCATCGGCATCACGGTTTACCAGGAGCGGAAGACCGAACGAGCGCTCGAAGCGCTCCGCAACCTCTCGAGCCCCCGGGCGCTGGTTATCCGGGACGGCGAACAGAAACGGATCGCCGGCCGCGAAGTAGTAACGGGCGATATGCTCATTCTCGTTGAAGGGGACCGGATCCCCGCCGACGGTGTCCTTATCTCTTCCAACAATGTCTCGGTCGATGAATCGCTCCTGACCGGTGAATCCGTCCCGGTCAGGAAAACGTCCTGGACCGGGGATGAAGGCGGAACGACCGGGGGGTGACGATCTGCCGTTTGTCTACTCGGGGACCATGGTTGTGCAGGGCCAGGGCCTCGCCGAGGTCAGGTCTACCGGGGCACAGACCGAGATGGGAAAGATCGGCACCGTGCTCCAGACCGTGGAGCGGGGCGAGACCCGGCTCAAGGGAGAGATTACCCGGATCGTCCGGTCTATTGCTGCGGTCGGCATCTTCCTGTGCATTATCATTGTGGTCGTATACGGCCTCACCCGGTTCAACTGGATCGAAGGACTGCTTGCGGGGATAACGCTCGCGATGGCGATCCTGCCGGAAGAGTTCCCGGTCGTCCTGACCATATTCCTCGCGCTGGGCGCATGGAGGATCTCCCGGAAAAATGTGCTGACCCGGCAGGTTCCCGCGATCGAGACCCTCGGCTCCGCAACGGTGCTGTGCGTGGACAAGACCGGCACGCTCACCGAGAACCGGATGACGGTCCAGTCCTTCTTTGCCGGGGGCCAGCTCTGCGAGCATGACGCAACAGGAAAAAATTCCGTTCCGGATGTTTGTCATGAACTCGCAGAGTTTGCCATACTCGCCTGCAAAAAAGATCCCTTCGATCCCATGGAAAAAGCACTGGTCCGGTGACGGGAGGGGGACTTTGGGAAGACCGAACACATCCACACCGGCTGGGAGCTGATTGTGGAGTACCCGCTCCAGGCCGACCTGCTGGCAATGTCAAACGTATGGAGATCTCCCGGCGGCAAGGACTATATCATTGCGGCAAAAGGTGCGCCGGAAGCGATAGCGGATCTCTGCCATTACAGCACATCCGAACGGGATGCACTGGGGGCTGACATCAATACGATGGCTGCCCGGGGACTCCGTGTCCTCGGGGTGGCAAAGGCGTCGTTCACCGAGTCCCATCTCCCCGACGGCCAGCATGATTTCACGTTCTCCTTCCTCGGTCTTGTCGGGTTTGCAGATCCGGTCCGCCCGGAGGCTGCCGGGGCGGTCGCCGACTGCTATTCGGCAGGTATCCGCGTGATCATGATAACGGGGGACTACCCGCTGACGGCGATGAATATTGCGCAGCAGATCGGGCTTGACGGTTCCGGCACCTGTATCACGGGAACCGAACTCGACGCGATGAACGATGAGGAACTGAAGACCCGGATCCGGTCGGCTTCGGTCTTTGCCCGGGTAGTCCCGGAACAGAAGCTGCGGATCGTCAATGCCTTAAAAACCACCGGTGAAGTCGTCGCGATGACCGGTGACGGCGTGAACGATGCCCCCGCCCTGAAATCCGCTGACATCGGTATTGCCATGGGGGGCCGGGGGACGGATGTCGCCCGGGAAGCATCGTCGCTCGTGCTGCTCGATGACAACTTCACCTCGATCGTGGCAGCGGTCCGACTTGGGCGGAGGATCTTCGATAACCTGAAAAAAGCGATGGCGTATATCTTCTCGATCCACGTTCCGATCGCCGGCCTGTCCCTGATCCCCGTGCTCCTGAACCTCCCTCTCGTCCTGCTCCCGGTTCATATCGTTTTTCTCGAACTGATCATCGACCCGGCCTGTTCTATCGTTTTTGAATCGGAGAAAGAAGAGCGGAACGTGATGAAACGTCCCCCGCGACACCGCAACGAGGGACTCTTCACAAAAAAGATTCTGGTACTCAGCCTCCTCCAGGGATTTGTCGTGCTGGCAGTTGTCCTCGGGGTCTACATGACAGCACTGGGGAGCGGCGTATCCGAGCCCGAGGTAAGATCACTTACGTTTATTACGATCGTTATCGCAAACCTCTGCCTGATCCTGACCAACCGGTCCTGGTCTGAAACGATTTTCACGACCATTCGCACGCCAAACCGGGCGATGGTCTGGGTCTTTACCGGCACCCTGGTCTGCCTTATCCTCGTCATCTCGCTCCCGGTGCTCCGGGACCTGTTCCGGTTCGGGGAGGTATCGGCTTCTGATCTCACCTTGTGCATCTTGGCCGGTATCGGGAGCGTCATCTGGTTCGAGGCGTACAAATACTGGCGACGAAGATCGGCGGTTGAATCATAACACCTCGACCCGGTAGCTCGAGGGACGCGAAGCTCTCATGTGTGATGATCTTCTTTACCGCCCTGGTCGGACCCAATCCCGCTTCCTTCGCGGAACCAAAAGACGACAACGCCTTGTGGGTTAAAATCTAAAAAAGGGGGTTACTTTCTTACTGCGCCTTCGATGATGTCCCCGATGAAGACACCAACGATGAAGATGACAGCGAGGATGACGATCCCGATGAAGATACCGACTGCACCGATCAGCCCGACCCCGAGTCCGATGGCCCCGGGAGCAAAGACCATGGCGAGAAGCCCGAAGATTATCCCGAGCACAATGCCGATGATCGCACCGGTCTTAAGAAGGCCCCATTTGTCTTCCTTTCCCTTGTGAAGAAGCCCATACGCGATACCGATGATCAGGAGAAGCAGTTCAAACCACATAATCAAAACCCGGATTCAGATTTTATTTTCTCTGATAAATAGGTTCCCGGAAAATTTCTGCGTATGACCAAAACTGTTGCATCAATCTGACGCGGATGTCGTTTTCCGGCACCAGGAACCCGAAAGCCGGTGTCGTGCACCGGGTATTTACCAATCCGGAAAATGCTCTGCGACGGCCCACCGATGGGCGCAAATCCGGTTATCCCTTTATCGTCTCCTCGACAAGATCGCCAAGGAATACTCCTAGGATGAAGAGGATCACGAGCGTGATAACCAGGAGAAGAATTCCTCCCAGGCCGGTCTGGTCAAGCCCGAGGCCGGTAAGGCCGGGGGAATAGAAAAGGGCGAGCGGGCCGAGAATGATTCCCAGCACGACCCCGACGGTTGCCCCAGCTTTGAGGAGACTCCGCGTATCTTCAATCCCTTTGTGCAGGAACCCATAGGATACTCCTATGATCAAAAAGAACAGTTCCAGCCACATTCTGCACGACTCCTGGTTGCAGTGTTATTCAAGATAGGTAATTAAGTTCCCGAATGGTTCGATTTGCCAAAATCCCTGAGGATAAAGATCAGGGAGACCGCCTACAGTCGCAGATGTATCCTTTTTACAGGATATCTCTAAAAATATCTTGCCAACCGATGGGATCCGGTCACTGTAAGGCGAGTATTTCGCGTGGAAATTTCCCTGATGATTTGTCGCGGATTTTCCGGAAGACGGTACCCTGGTTCGCACGTAGCAGGAACGGCAAATGCCATAGAAGAACAAACCTTTTAGTGGCAACCTCATCATCCACTAACCCAAATTTTTTTCCAATTCATATCTAAAACATTTTTTCAAAATTCCCCGCCGAATTTTTTATATCCTTGGACTCCCATAAGGCAGCCATATCACTCCAGCCAATATCTTTTTGAAATAAATCCACCCACCACCCAACTCCATTCAATAAGATCCAGCTGCAGCGACCCAATACCATGCAGTTCCATTCCCATTTTCCCGCAAACTTGGCAATCCCTTGAATTTCGGAATCCCAAAAATATTTATACTTTATATGATATGTAGTAAAATGCAGAGGGGCATTCAGAAATGAAGAAATTTCACTGCAGGGATTGCGGGATGGATTGCGCTTACCATACCTCCGGGTCGGATGAGCACCAGATCTCCCGGAAAGTAATCCAGCACATGCACGAGGTCCATAACATCGACGTTATCTCGGCCGAGTTCATGTTAAGGATCCATAACGCAATCCGGAACAGGAAAACAGCCGACAGGATCTCTGCGGATCTGCCAGCTGTTCCCCTCGTTGCGTAATGGACCAAGCCTCCAACCTTTCACGTCCTCCTCTTTTTTTTGATTCTTTAAAGGTCAGTTTTTTTCGGACAACTCTGCTGTGAGCGTTCGGATCATCGCGGGGAGAAATCATCTCTTGGGATTCTTCCATTTTTTTGGAAATATCATAATACAAATTTTTATCTACTTTTTTGCATTACAATAATGTAGATTACCACAATGACCGTACGGGATGCACTGCTCCAGCAGAAAAAAGAACTGGAACCTCCGGAGGCAGGAGCGTTATATTGAGCGAAATGCAGGGCTGGTGGACGGAAATAACCGGCTTATCCGTATCGTGATTGGTCCGCGGAGAGCGGGTAAATCGTTCTTCGTAACCCGGTATTTGCTGGAGCACGGTCCGTTCGGGTATGTAAATTTCGATGACGAGGGACTTACCGGTGCGGAAAAAATTCCCGACATCCTTTCCGCTGTCGCCGAGATCTATCCCGGCACTAAAACGCTCCTCCTTGATGAGATCCAGAATATCCCGGGATGGGAACTTCTTGCAAACCGGCTTGCCCGCCAGGGATATTCGCTCTGCATCAGCCGGGAGTAACGCCCACCTGCTCAGTGCTGAACTTGCTACCCACCTTACCGGCAGGCACACGGTGACAACAATTTTTCCCTTCTCCTTTTCTGAATTCCTTCGCACGAAACCCGGTGACCACACAGAAAGCGAATACCGGTCGTTCCTGACGGAATATTCTTCTGTCGGAGGATTTCCTGAGCCCCTGCTGACGACTATCGACCGAAAAGAATACCTTCTACGGCTCTTCGACGCAGTGGTATACAAAGATATTATCAGGCGCTATCGGGTGAGGTCCCCCAGGGTCTCGGCGATCTTGCGCAGTATCTCTGTTCGAATGCAGCTGGTGAATACTCTGTCCACCGCCTCACCCAGGTTACCGGGTGCAAAAGTGACCTTACCGTTAAGAAGTACCTTGCATACCTTGAAGAAGCATTTCTCTTTTTCTCTGTCCCGCGTTTTTCGTATAAAGTTAAGGAACATGTTCTCGCAAACAGGAAAATCTATTGCATCGATAATGGTTTTATCACCGCCAAAGGATTCCGGTTTTCCCGGAATGACGGAAGCCTCATGGAAAACCTTGTGGCAATTGTACCTCCGGCAGCTCGAAATCGCGGGAGAGCTGAACCTTTACTACTGGAAGAGACTCAAACACGCATGAGGTTGATTTTGTCCTGGAACACAGCGGCGGAGTACGTGCCCTGATCCAGGTCTGCACCGATCTCTCCGATGACAAGGTCAGGAGCCGGGAGGTCAACGCGCTCCTGATCGCCGGACGTGATTGCTCCTGCGAGAACCGGGTAATCCTCACTATGAATGAAGAACATACGACGACTGAAGAATGGTTTGGTATCCGGGGAACTATCCGGTACATCCCCCTCTGGAAATGGCTACAGCAGCCGAAAATTCCCGTGAGCTGAACAAAGATGCAGAAATCGGCGACGGGTCTGTCTGTTACGTCGCGATAAAAAGGCGGATTTCCTTTAACGGAAAAATGTTTTTCCAGAACATTCCAATCTGTTTATTAAAAGTCTGACCGGAATGGAAGATCCTGATTAGTACTAATCACGATCGGGATTATTAGGGTATCGCCGTGATCGTTCATTCCCGGACACGTCTGTTGATACAAACTGGCAGGCACCACCTCATTCTACCGTCACCTTTGCCACTTGATATATGCCGGGTCTTCGATGAAGGTATGATCTCCCTGCATTCATCAACCCGGATCAATCCCCGATCGCCGCATACGCCGTCGCCATGAAATCCAGGCAGACAGGCGGGGGACTCGGTGAACTCCATGCCTGTTGTGTCATCAGGATCCCGACCATCCTTTCTGCCGGGTCCGAGAACTACATCGTCCCCATACCGCCGCCCCAGCCGAACCTGCCAGGGACTTCTGCCACGCCTGTTCGCCGGGTTACCATAGAAACCCCCAAACCCCAGCTGTTGTTGTCGAAGAACCCGCTCTCGAGCCCCCCACCCGACTTCTGCCCGGGCGTCAGCTGGTCGGTCGTCATCGCCTCGACCGACGGCCTTGAGAGGATCCGCACATCGCCGAGCGTTCCCTTGTTGAGCATCATCTGGCCGAAGGCGAGGAAATCGTCGGCGGTCGAGACGAGGCCGGCGGCACCGGAGGGGAACAGGGGCGGCCGGCTCCACTCGCCTCCCACCGGAGTGTCGTAGACTTCGGGCACGCCGCTCGCGGGGTTCGTCATGTAGCTGGTCGCAAGACGCCCGATATTTTTCTCCGGCACGAAAAGACCGGTGTCCTTCATGCCGAGCGGCCCGAAGATCCGTTCCTGCAGGAAGTCTTCGAATGGCATCCCGGATGCACGTGCCACGAGGACGCCCAGCACGTCAAAACCGGTATTGTACATCCACCGTTCGCCCGGCTGGTAAGCGAGCGGCAGGGTCCCGAGCCGCCGCATCCACTCATCCGGCTCAGGGAACAGCGAGGGACGGGGAGGTCCCTGGTCCGGAAGAATACGGCTCATCTCCGCCTGGATTGGGTACATTCCCGGCAGGGCCATGATGATACCGAGCCCCATGGTCATCGTGAGCAGGTCGCGGACCGTGACCGGCCGTCTCGCAGCTACGGTGTCTTCGAGCGGCCCGTCGATCTGGTGCAAAACCCGGCGGCCCGCGAGCTCGGGAAGGAACTGGTCCACCGGGTCGTCAAGCCGCAGGGCACACTCCTCGACGAGGATCATCGTCGCCGTTGCGGTGACCGGCTTGGTCATGGACGAAATCCGGAAGATCGTGTCTCTCTGCACGGGCGCCTTACCGCCGGCTCGCGAGCGTCCCGAACGCATCGGCATGGACTTTGCCCTGCCCGGCTCACCAGCAGGACGAGCCCCGGCACCTCTTCGCGGCGGACAAAGCCCGTCATCGCCGTATGCATGCGGGCAAAGCCGGCCCTGGTCAGACCACCGGGGCTCATCTCCGTATCCCTCCCCTCCGGGAAAAACGGCTCGTGTGCCGGCATTTATATCCGGTAATGACTACAGCCGGTGACGAAACACCGGGAGCGCCGGCCGGGACACGGGAACGCCGGAATGTGAGGGAAACCTGCATCGGTGACATCCGGCTCAACCCCCCGCCTGGTTTTTCTTTCCCATGTCAGCCGGCGTATAGGAGAGGACAATGACCCCCGAGGAACCGAGCGTCTTTGTCCCGGCAAGCTTCAGGCCATGCTGCCCGATACCGTCCCGGAAGAGCCGCTGCCCGGTCCCGAGGACAAGGGGGAAGACCATGAGCCGGTATTCATCGACGAGGTTGTTCCGTATCAGGGTCTGCACGAGGTCCCGCTGCCGGCCACGAGGATGTCTTTTCCGGGCTGCTTTTTCGAGCTTCGCAATCTCCTCTGCGACGTCCTTTTTTATCAGGTGGGAGTTGTTCCACTCTGCCTTGTCAAGCGTTTTTGAAACCACGTATTTGGCAATGCTGTTCATCCGGGCGGGAAACAGGTTTTTCTCTTCGGGCCGGAACGCCTTCGCCCTGCCGCCCGCCTCCTTTACCATCCGCAGGTTCTCTTCGTCGGTCAGGGTCGGCCAGGCACCCGCAAAGATCTCATACGTCACCCGGCCGAGCAGGAGAGCGTCGCTTGCGAACAGTTCATCGAACTTGTATTTCTGGATCTCGTCGTTCCAGAACGAAAAACTCCATTGGTCCGGCGCCTCCATAACGCCGTCAAGGGTCATGAACTCGGTAACAATAACGTTCCTCATGATGTTTCCTCC
The DNA here is from genome assembly GCA_963758935.1 of uncultured Methanomicrobiales archaeon. Lineage (GTDB taxonomy): Archaea > Halobacteriota > Methanomicrobia > Methanomicrobiales > Methanospirillaceae > Methanoregula. Next base: position 91,640 of record CAVWXD010000002.1, read on the forward strand.
AAAGACAGTTATTCATCATATTCCTTTGCCCGCATCCCCGGGACGGGAATAAAAAAGTGTGAGGAAAAAAAACGCTTTAAAAAAAGTGCAGGGCAAAAATTCCCTTAATTTCTTTTCGCCGGGATTCCGCGGGTTGCCGCAGGCAAGGGTCAGGCAGTTTGGGATGATCTGGTTTTCTAAAGTCTCCGTGAAACAAACTCGGCAGTCCCGCCCTTCTCCACGAGATCGGCAAGCCGGTCCATGATCTCGGGACCGCTGTCTTCCATGCCCGATTTCATCATCCCGTCCCGGTCCTCCACCGACTCGAATATTGATTTCTCGGTCAGTTTCGTCCTGCCGTTCAGGTCTTCGAAGGTCACGATCCCGAGCAGGACGTGGCCCGGCATTCCTTCGAACTCGAAGGTATAGACGATCCGCTTGTCGGAGACCTGGTGGTATACGCCATGGAACCAGTATTCCCCATCGGCGTCGCGGTTGAGGATCCGCCATGACCCGCCCGGACGTGCCTCCATCGCCTCCACGACAATCGAATATCGCCGGGGCGCCCACCACAGGGCCATGAGTTTTGGATCCGTAAAGGCCTTGAACAGCCGTTCGGGGGGAGCATCGAAGACGCGTACGATGGAGGCTTCCTGCCTTCCCGGTTCTGCGATAACAAGGGTTTTTGCCCGGCCTGATTTCTCCTCTTCGAGAACGGCATCCAGCTTATCGAAGGACTCGTTCCAGCCGGCCTTTGCCATCTCGCTCTGCTCGCCCGGCGGCATACCCTCGTGCCGGAGCGTCATCGTTGTCGCGCCTTTCTCCACGGTAAGGGTCACCGTGACGCGAAGTTCAAGGGGGAAGGGGTCCGTCATGCCATAGTAAGAGGCCGGAACGACATTCCCCTTCTCATCGCTGAAGCTGTCCGTCGCAACAAATCGCTCCTCCGGGACAATCTCGAGATAGGTGCCCGTGCTCCAGAAATCCTTACCCTCCGGCGATCTCATCGCGTTGAGATACTTCCCGCCAACACGGAAGTCGATCTTTGCAACAGGTGCGGTGAATCCTTTGGGCCCCCACCATCGCATCACGAGACCGGGCTCGGTCCATGCCCTCCACACGAGAGAACGCGGTGCATTGAACCTGCGGGTAATAACCAGGTCTTTTTTCCGGGTGTCATTCTCGGTCCGGGTCATGCCTGAAAGTGACTGTGCCATGAAAGCACAAAGATACGGTAATCCGATATATTCTTTTGGCCGGTCAGACTTGCGGGGAGAACTGACTCAATCACGCCAGGTATTGTACCGGGATTTTACCCACAAGAAATGCAAACCCCGATCCTGCCAGCGTCTTTTCTCAAGGGACTTCGTGCAAAAAAGAACGCAGCCGTACCCTGCCAATAGTTCGACGCAGCTGAACGGAACAAAAAAAGATTATCCGGACCGGGAATCTTTACCGGTCCTTGAACTTCTCGACCACCCGGACGTTGTCGCCGCGGACGGTGATCGGGATCGGGACGACGCTCTCGTAGAGCTCGACCGTGATCTCTTCTTTGGCGGAGTCGACCCGCTTGACAACCGCCTTCTCGCCCTTGAACGGGCCGGCGATCAGTTCGACGATGGTCCCCTCATCGATACCGGCAACCACCGGTTTCGGGATGAGGAAATGACCGACTTCGGCAAGGCTCGTCTCGCCCTTGATAACCGCACGGGCATGGGCGACTTTCTCGACCAGCTGCTCGATACGGTTCAGCTTCTCCGGGGTCTCGACGAGGACGTAGCCTTTCAGCTCGTTCGGCACAATGATTGCCGTCACCTTGACGTCGGTTGCCTTGGTATCGATGGCCTTCTGTATATTGTCAGCGACCGTCCGCTCCTGCTTGGAGGTTGTCTTGATCGCAAAGATCCGGTTCGTGAAGACCTCTGGTTCGGACGCCACCGGTGGAACAGGGGGTGTCTCTTTTGTCATGGCCATCACGATCAGAAGCCCAGGAGAGTCTGGTGGTCGAAGGATACGTAGATGAGGAATCCGATCAGCCCGATGAGGAGGACACCGGCGGCTGCAACAATGGCGATCCGGGTGAACTCTTCACGGGTAGGCGTCCGCGCGAGTTTTAAGACCCGCAGGTATTTGCGGAACAACTCTTCGTGCAGGTAATCGGTCTTGAAATCAGGTTTTGATATTTCCATATTGACTCACTTGAGAAAATCGATCTCAAACTGTTTCTGTACTTTGGGGGTAAGTTTCTCATTGCGACCATATATTTGTGGCGACCGTACGCCCGTGACCACAAGGAGTGTCCTCATCTTGCACTCCATCGCGGGGTCGATCTGGGCACCCCAGATAATCCGCGCGTTCGGGTCGACCCGGTTATAGACTTCCTGCACTACTCCCTCTGCTTCTTCCATGGTCATGTCCGGGCCGCCGACCACGTTGACGAGTGCTGCGGTCGCACCGCTGATATCCACATCGAGGAGCGGGCTGCGGATGGCTTTCTTGACCGAGTCTGCCGCCTTGTCCTCGCTGTCACTTTCTCCCATACCGATCATGGCGACACCGCCGCGTTCCATGACGGTCCGCACATCGGCAAAGTCGAGGTTGACTAAACCTGGCATGGTGATGAGTTCGGTGATACCCTTTACCGCACGCATCAGGACTTCGTCGGCGATCTTGAAGGCCGCGTAGAGGGGAAGTTTCGGAACGATCTCGAGCAGCTTGTCATTGGGCACTACAATGACCGTGTCCGCCACATCCCGGAGGCGTTCGAGACCTGCTTCTGCGTTCTCCATGCGGATGGCACCTTCCGCTGCGAAGGGGAGGGTCACGACTGCGATCGTGAGCGCTCCTTCCTCGCGGGCAGCCTTGGCAACGACCGGTGCGACACCGGTACCGGTTCCGCCGCCGAGGCCGACCGTGATGAAGACCATGTCGCATCCCGAGACAACGGCACGGATCTCCTGCTCGTTTTCGAGTGCCGCCTCTTCCCCGATCTGGGGGATGGAGCCGGCGCCGAGGCCCCGGGTCCGCTGCCTGCCGACGAGGATACGCTGGTCGGCGTGGGTGCGGATGAGGTGCTGGGCATCGGTATTGATGGCGATCAGCTTGGCGCCGTGGATACCTTCTTCCATCATGCGGGAGATCGTGTTCGACCCGCCGCCACCGCAGCCGATGACCGCGATCTCGGTCTTCAGCTCTGCGAGGATCTGGTCGAGATCGTCATTATTCTGCGAGGGGGACGGTGTCTCGTCTCTCGCCTTCGTTAGTGCCTCTTCAACAATTGACCTCATAAAAACTTCTCCAATCCCGGGATGTGGATCTTGACTTCACTGCTGGACGAAACCATAGACGGTTCGATCAGCCTGCCGTCGATCTCGACAGGTTTGCCTGATGACAAATCTTTGTAGAACGGTCCGGCGGGTATTCCCAGTTCGCGCGCTTTGTGGGGATCGAATCGTACCTTTTGAATGATCAGGTAATCTCTCTCCGTTGCAGTGATCTCTTTCTTACGTATGATTTTTACGCACAATGTATTTAAATCATTTATGATATCCGGCAAATATTTCTCATACGTGAGAAATACGGGCAGAATGCGGTTGTCGCGGGTTGACATGTGGACCAGCGGAAGCCGGTCAAGTTCTTTTATCAGCGCCGGTTCATCAGCTTTCACCGTCTCGGCAAGCAAAACTGGTTCCATCGCAACCCGGACAAGCGTCTCCCCGCCATGCAGGTCGTGAACGTAACACCGGCCGCCGGGACACTCGGCTTCTGCGAGTGCCCGTGCGGAAAGGTACGTCTCCCACGATAAATGTCCGACACCGGTGATCTCGCTCTCGGTCAACCGGAGAACAGACAGCTTGTCGAGCAACCCGTTGAGCCGGTCGAGGTCTTCCCGGCTGATGGCTTTCCGATCAATATACGCCGCAACCGCCCCGCTCTTCCCCACCATCGCACGGATCATTTCCTCGTCAATCCTGGTCACTTCCCGGGTGTGGGCGATGTGCCCGAATGCTCCCCGGGACGTGAGGGCGATCTCGGTCTCCCGGGTCGCGTAGTGCGTGCCGCCAAAACCAATGAGCGGGACCGGGATAATCGGGGTCGCGGAAAGGATGCTCTCTGCCACCGCCTTCCCCGCAATTGGATCGATCCACTCCGACTCTGTGCTCCCGATCTCGACAAAGAACGAAGGATGGGACAGGCTGGTCGGCCCGTGATGGGTAACCTCGTACCGAGACCCGGTACCCGTTCGGGCAGTGGCGGGCGAGGGACCGGAGAGTCGCCTGCATCATCGCGGGTGCAGCCGGGGCAAGGGTCCGCGGTTCTCCGCCAAGTGCTGCTTCCCCGTAGTTCCCGGTCACGTGGACAGTCAGGACCGGGACCGGGTTGACACTGGAATGGCGGGAGATGAAGACGACGAGATCAGCGTCGATATCGCGGTCGATATTTTCGGCGTGAATGAGCCGCTCGTCAAATTCAAAAAAGTCATAGGTCCGGTTATATTCGGCCCAATCGCTCTCACTGAAGAGCTGCTCAAGGTGGTGCCGGATGTTAAGGCCGGCCTTATCCAGCATCGAGTTGATGAGAGCGATCTTCATTGGGTGATATTAGGAAGTTCGGTTTCAATAAGCCTCTCGTTGGTGAGGGGAAGGCAGATTTTTTGGAGAAGGGTCAAAATTACCCAAAAAGAAATTTTCCAATCATGAAATTCCCGGATTAATCTGTCCCGCTCCTCGATGGTGCAAGGGTAACCGTATCTCTCGCCGGGAAAAAGGTTCTTTTTGAAAGAGTTCCGGCTTTGGGAAATTCTCACTAAAGCCGGTTGCATTCTCTCGATATTGCGAGTGTGACCCCCTCTCTCCCCCAGAGGGGGAGGCAACGCAGGGGGAGCGCCCCCTTGACCCCCGTTTCGAAACGGGTTCACCGGGCTTTCCGAATTAATATTGAATCGTATCGGAAACACAAATCGGGAATCTTTTGTAAGATACTTTTTCTCATCAACCGACCTGCCAGCGAGGCCCCGCCGAAGGCGGCTAAAGCGACCCCCGTCAGGGGATGGGGACCCTCGCAAATACTTTCGCAAAAGTTCGCTTCCAAAAAATATTCGCAGCCAGGAAAAACACTCGTTCAGAAAATTCAAAAAAAGTTAACCAGATTTTCCTCCAAAAATACCTCACGAAAGTAAACGCTATACGGAAGTACATGATACAGTGGTACCATGGATTCCAAAAACGTTGAGAAGATTTTCCTTGAGGAAGGCATCGACTTCGAGATAACCTGCCCGCAGGCATTTCACATCGCCGAGAAGCACAAGATCCCAAAAAGCGAGATCAGCACGTACTGCAACTCGCACAAGATCAAGATAAAGGCCTGCCAGCTGGGCTGCTTCAAATGAGCAGGTTCCTCTCTGTCGTACCCGTTCTCAGAAGCCATCGCTGCCATTCAAAGCCTGGCACGCGGAACCGGGGATGACCCGGTCCTCCTTGCCAAGGCATCGGGCCGCATCCTTGCCCGTGACGTCACCTCGGATGTCGATATCCCCGGGTTTACCCGCTCGGTCGTCGACGGGTATGCAGTCAGGGCAGCAGAAACCACGGGTTCGAGCGACGCGATCCCGGCTATCCTTGCTCTCCTGGGCCGGGTCTCCATGGGTGCGGTTGCCAAAAGTCCTGTTGGTGCTGGTGAATGCATGTACGTGCCGACCGGGGGAATCCTTCCCGAAGGTGCCGATGCCATGGTGATGGTCGAGAACACCGAGCAGATGGGCAACGAAGTTCTCATTAAAAAGCCGCTGGCGCATGGCGAGAACGTGCTGATGTTCAACGAAGACTTCTCGCACGGGGAAGTTGTCCTCAGGAAGGGGAGGCGGATCTCAACCCAGGATGCAGGCGTCCTCGCGGCAGCCGGGTGCACCCTTGTCCCGGTCGTCCGTAAGCCGAAGTTTGGCATCATCTCGACTGGCAATGAACTGGTCCCTGCCTCCACAAAACCTGACATCGGGCAGGTGCGGGACGTAAACTCGTACGTTATCGCATCTTTTCTGGAGGGGCATGGATGCATCCCGGTCCAGTACGGGATCATAAAAGACGAGCGCGACGTGCTCCTCAAAGCGATTGCAAAAGCGACCGACGAGTGTGACGCGGTACTCATATCCGGCGGCAGCTCGAAAGATGAGCGGGACATGGTAGCCGCGATCATCGCAGAGCAGGGGAAGGTGCTGGTCCACGGTGTCGCGATTGCACCGGGAAAACCGACTATCATCGGCCAATGCCAGGGCAAGCCGGTCATCGGGTTACCCGGTCACCCGGCCTCGGCGTTTATCGTTCTTATCGCGATCGTGAAACACCTTATCACGGGCATGACCGGCGAGACCGGGAGCAGTGAGCGGACAACCCGGGCAACCCTTGCAGAGAATATACCGTCTGCACGCGGACGGGAAGACTATATCCGGGTCGTTGTCGATAACGGCTTTGCAAAGCCCGTCTTTGGCAAATCCGGGCTCCTCAATACCCTCGTCCGGAGCACCGGTGTCGTGCGGGTACCCGCCGAGAGCGAAGGCCTCGAGACCGGGACAACTGTCGAGGTGATCCTGTGGTGAAACGGTACCTTACGGTCACCTCGCTTGCTGACGCGACCCGTCTCTTTGACACGGCATTCTCCTGCACGCCGTCCCGCGACCGGGTCCCCCTCATCGATGCGGTCGGGAGGGTGACGGCAGAACCCATCTTTGCCCGGTACTCGGTTCCGGAAGTTCATCTCGCCGCAATGGACGGCATCGCTGTCGTGAGCAGCGAGACCGGAGACGCGAGCGAGCAGCACCCGGTAACGCTCGGCAATGCCGTCCGGGTCAACACCGGCAACGTCGTGCCACAGGAATACGATGCGGTCATCATGATCGAAGACGTCCACATTACCGGCGAGCAGTACATGATCCGGAAGGCCGTCCCTCCCTGGCAGCACGTCCGCCCCGCGGGCGAAGACATCGGGGAGTCCGAGATGGCGCTGCCGTCGTGTCACCGGATCCGGCCCCACGAGATCGGGGCGCTCGCCGCGTACGGGATAACGGATGTCAGCGTGCTCTCCGTAAAAATCGGCCTTATCCCAACCGGGAGCGAGCTTGTCCCCCATGGGACCCATCCCGCCCCAGGGCAGGTCGTCGAGAGCAACACCGTGATGGCCGAAGCCGTCCTCCGGGGACTCGGTGCGAGCTGCACCCGGTACCCGATGGTGAAAGACGATCCGGCCATCATCAGATCGGCGATCGAAAAGGCAGTCCGCGAGAACGACGTGGTCGTCATATCTGCCGGTTCATCGGCGGGAACCCGCGATTACACTGCCGAGGTGATCGCAGATCTCGGGCAGGTCCTTGTCCACGGTGTCGCCATCAAGCCGGGCAAACCGGTCATCATCGGGAAGGTCAGCGACAAGCCGGTCATCGGCATGCCGGGCTACCCGCTCTCGGCACTCACCGTGCTCCGCGAGATCATCACGCCGCTCATCCGCCGGTTCGGCCTCCGGGTCCCGGCTGACGAGTATATCGAAGCGCGACTCACGTCGACGATCCATAAAGACGTGGGAAGCGACGAATTCGTGCTCTGTTCGATCGGCAGGATCGGCGACCGGTGGGTTATCTCCCCGCAGTCCCGGGGTGCCGGCGTGCAGATGAGTGCGGTGCGGGCCAACGCATTCCTCAAAGTGCCGTCGGGCATTGAGGGTTTCGAAGCCGGTGAACAGGTGACCGGAACGCTGACGGTTCCCCGGGCAGATGCGGTGCGGGCGCTCCTCATTACCGGCAGCCACGATCCGGTCATCGATTACCTTACCGACCTCCTCCAGAAAAAAGAGACGGAGATCCATTCGACCCATGTCGGGAGCATGGGGGGCATCCTCGCCCTGAAAAAGAACGAGTGCCACGCAGCACCCATGCACCTGCTCGCCGACAACGGGGACTACAACGTCCCGTTCCTTGAAAAATACCTGCCGGGAGAGGGGGTTGTCCTCCTCTGCGTGGCAGAGCGGCAGCAGGGCATCGTGTCGAAGGACGGGCTTTCCTTTGAGGATATCCCGAACCACCGGTTCATCAACCGGCAGCGGGGCTCCGGGACCCGGATGCTGCTCGACCATGAGCTCAGGAAACGGGCGATCGATCCTGCGACGATCCCCGGCTACGATCGCGAAGTGACCACGCATCTTGCAGTTGCCCTCGCGGTAAAATCAGGAGAAGCCGAGGCGGGTATGTGCGTCTTTTCCGCGGCAAAAGCACTTGGGCTTGAGTTTGTCCCGGTTGCATCGGAGCGGTACGAGCTTGCGATCCGCCGGGAACATCTCGACGACCCGCGGGTTGCGGCACTCTGCGCAACGATATCCTCGCCGGCGTTCAAGGCGATCCTTGACCGGCTCGGGGGGTACGGACCGGGAGACCGGCGTGAAGCGCGTACTGCCTTAAGGACAGCGTCTTCCGGGGATGTGCAGGGTATCACACCCGGGATATCCCACGTTTTTAAGCCAAATACCGGGATACCGGCCTTGAGGGCGATAGCGATCTCTGCAAGGGTCCCATGGCTTCCGCCGATCGAAATAACCGACTCCGCGGACTGGACCACGAGAACATTCCTCGCTTGGCCGAGACCGGTCCGGATGACGACGTCGAGGTACTCATTGCCGTCACTGGTATCGGGCACGATGCCGACCGTCATCCCGTTTTTTTCCTTCGCACCCCGGCAGGCTGCCTCCATAACCCCGCCAAGCCCGCCGCACACGACCGTTCCCCGGTTCCCGGCGATAAGACCGCCGGTAACCTCTGCAGTATCGTACTCCTCCATCGTGCAGTCACCGGCACCGATAACCGCTATCTGCATGATTGCACCGTTCACCGCAATGCTAAAAAAAGACTGTGGCGGCAGCCCTCGCAACATCCACGGGCAAGCGGGCATTTTGACGTCGGATTAGTCGCTCACGAACCAACGCCGGACAGCAGGGTTAATGCCGATGACAGCGAAAAATTATGTTAATAAGTTTTTTCCCACCGAGCGGAAGAAAAAATGAAGGTTTCACATTGACGCTGGAAAAATCCCTGACCCGGTCCCTTTCGATATTGTGTGTCGATGATGATCCCGATGTGCGGGAAGTGTTCAAGCGAATCCTCGGGCGCGAGCCCGGTTTTATGGTCGAGACAAGCCCGAGCGCCGAGGATGCACTCGAACGGCTGAAGGTTCACCATTTCGATGCGATCGTTGCCGACTTCGCCATGCCCGGGATGGACGGGATTGGCCTCTTAAAGGAGGTCCGTGCCCGGGGGCTGAACTCGGTTTTTACCATCGTCACGGGAAAACGTCTCTCCCACATCGCGATCGACGCCCTGAACAACGGGGCCGACTTTTACCTGCACAAGGGACCCGATACGGGAAATGATATGGGAAAACTCATCGAGTTCATCCGTACCCACGCGGTCATGAAAAAAGATGAAAGCACACCGGGTGAATGGGACCGGTTGTATGCATCGTGCGTCGAGGGATCGACCGATGTCATCTTCCGGCTGTTAAACGACGGGACATTTTCCTTTGCAAACGAGTTCTCAATCGGGTTCTTCAAACGACCCTACGACACGCTCCTGAGGAGCTCGTTCTTTGTCCTCATCCCGGAGAACGAGCGGTCCGAAGTCATCAACCGGGTGCAGGACCTGACCCGTGACAAGCCCCAGGTTATCATCGAGCACCATGTCATAACCGGGGATGGCGACTCCCCGCTTCTCCAGTGGAAGTACCAGGGAATTTTTTCCGCGGGCAAGAAAGCTTCCGAATACCTGGTATCGGGGAGAGATACGGAAAGTCTCATCAGAATAGGATCGGACGCTGCTGCACAGCCGGAAAAGACCACCCCAGGACGGAAGACCATCACCCAGCAACGCCCTGCCATCATCCTGTCGCCGGCCCCGGCTCCAGTGCAGGAACCGTACCAGGCACCATTCCAGGTACCTCCGGTTACGGTTCAATCCCCGCGGGTTCCCCTGTCGGCTCCAGCCCCGTTACCCTCCAGAACCCCGGTCACCGCACAGGCCCCTGCCCCGGCTGACGACACCGGGTCGTATGACTGGGAGTCGCTCGTCGAGACCGTGAACTCGCTCGATAACCCGGTCTTTGCGGTAAACAAAACCGGGACGGTTATTGCCTGGAACCGTGCGCTTGCAGACCTCACGGGAGTGGCGTCAGAAACCATCGTAGGCAAGGGGAACCGTGAGTACGCGGTGCCTTTCTACGGGAAACCCGTCCCGATGCTCATCGACAGCATCCTCCCTCCCGGCAACCCGGACGGCAGTCTCGGGCCGGGTGTCAAAAAAACGGGGGATACCTTCGTCGGGGAAGCCGAACAGGTCTGGATCCGCGACACGCCGATGCTCCTGTGGGGGAAAGGGACCGCGATCCACAATGCCAAGGGCGAGCTGGTCGCGGCGCTCGAAGCGATCACCGTCGCAGAACCGGAAAAAAGTGCTCCAGTCCAGGAGGGGTATATCGGAGGAATTTACAGCCGGACACTCAAGGTCTCCGCCGATGATGTACCCGGTCGATCGCGGGGGCACTCGGCTCTACGGCCGGGGGCCACGGCGTTTATCTCACCAGCAGGCGCATGTTCGTTATCCGCGACAATGACAAGGATACGAACATCGGCACCCTGATCCACGACAAGCTCTTCGGTACGACCGTCGACACCAGCCCACGCCCGATACCGGAACTGGAAAAAGCACCGCTGTTTGTCGCGAAGAAAGAGAGTATCATGCGGATCGAACTGAAAAAACCGGGTATCCTGTCCGGTCACATGACCGTGACCGTCAGGAACGGGGGATCGTTCCGTATCCACATCGATACCAGGAAGACATTTGCCTATATCGAATGGATGCTCAACGACTTTTACCCGGAAGCGATCTGGGAAGAATGACCGGGATTTCTATTCGGTGAAGGGACGAGATTCCCCAGGCTTACCGGGAACCAGGATCTTTTGCGCTTTTCATCGCTGGTTCCTTAAATAGACGCCAGAGAGAAGAGAGAGTCTTTTTTTCATCGCATCAGCCGGAAATAACGGCCTGTAATATTCAGGACAGCCGAGAAAGAACGGGCTCTCCGGACATCAAAAGGCTGGAAAAAAGGGATTATTATCGGCCTTATGCCGGGGTAAACTTTATCGGCACCTGGAGGGTCACGTCAGATCCCCCGGTCTCCTTGCGGTCATCGATGCAGAGATAGAACTGCCCCTGCCTCTTGATGGTGATTGTTTTCTGCTGGGGCGTGGTGATATCATTGAACTGCAGGAGAGGAACGAGGCCATCATAGACCCAGAGCTTGCTTACCTCGTTAAACTTTGGCGGGACGTTCCCCATCTTCATCTTATCCTCGGTGTCGAGGACAAGGGCGTTGACACTCGCCCTTCCGTTCGTGGGGAGACCTACCCAGACGGTATACTTCTGGTCTTCAAAGAGGTAGTCAACGCCGAGTCCCTTCTGGAGATCGAAACAGGCGTAGTCGTTGTAATGGACATTAATGGTGGTATCGATCCCGGTGGCTGCAGGTGCCGACGGCGCGATCGTCTGCCCCGCGGTAGAGACGGGCTGTTGAGCCGCGGGCTGGCTCGCGGTTGCAACCGGGGCTGTGCTCGCCGGGCTTGTCGTTGGGGCGGTGCAGCCGGCGACAAGGACGAGCGACGCAACAAACAGTACAATCAGAAAAAAATAACCTCGGTATCTCATGCTTTTTTGTTTATGCCCGGCACTTATATCGGTTGCTATTTTGGGCACGGGGCTGTGCCTGACGGCTGTTACCAATCCTGGAATATCGTTTTTGTTTCCTGAACCGGAATTCGCGGGGCTTTTTGCCCAGGGTCATCAGATCCGGAGAATCAGGCGACCGGCAATTCATCCCGCGGAAAAAAGAGAAAAACTACTTTGTCGATAAACACCAATAAGAGAAGAGTTATGCCCGGGTTTCCGGCTCGGTTAACAGCGAGGGGTTTTTTTGAGAGAAGTCACCGCGAACTTCAATGCAAAAGAGATCGAGCGCGACGTGCAGGAGCACTGGCTCGCCCATGATACTTACAAAAAGGTAAAGGAGCAGCGCGGAGCGGGCAGGCCGTTCTTCTTTGTGGACGGTCCGCCGTACACAACCGGGACGATCCATCTCGGCACTGCATGGAACAAGATCATCAAGGACAGCATCCTGCGGTATTACCGGATGTGCAGCAGGAACGTCATCGACCGTGCCGGCTATGACATGCACGGTCTCCCGATCGAAGTGAAGGTCGAGCAGGCGCTCGGGTTTGTCTCAAAGAAGGATATCGAAAAATACGGGATCCGCGAGTTCATCGAGAAGTGCCGTGAGTTTGCCATCAGCAACAAGCTCCTCATGGACAAGCAGTTCGAGAACCTCGGGGTCTGGCTCGATTTCGCGGGTGCGTACCAGACCGTGAAGCCGGAATACGTCGAGGCCGCATGGTGGACGCTTGCCCGGGCACAGGAGAAGGGCATGCTCGAACGCGGCAACCGGGTCGTGAACTGGTGCCCCCGGTGCGAGACGGCGATCGCGGATGCCGAGGTCGAATACTGGGACGAGAAAGACCCCTCCGTGTTCGTGAAGTTCCCCCTGAAAGGAAAACCGGGCGAGTTCCTCGTCATCTGGACAACAACCCCGTGGACCCTTCCCGCAAACGTCGCAGTCGCGGTCGCAAAAGACTTCGATTATGCACGGGTCTTTGCCAAAAAGGACGGAAGGGAAGAGCACCTCTGGATTGCCGAACCCCTCGTCAAGGCAGTCCTCAAGAAAGCCCGGTACCAGGACTTCAAAATCATTGAAACGAAGAAGGGATCCGAGCTCGTCGGCTGGCTCTATGATTCCCCGCTCCACAAACACGTGCCCCTCCAGCGGGAGATCGAGCACCGGGTCGTGACAGCGGATTTCGTCGCGCTCGAAAACACCGGGATGGTCCATATCGCCCCCGGCCACGGGCTGGGACGACTTCGTGCTCGGCACAAAGGAGTGTCTCCCCATCGTCTGCCCGGTAGACGGCGCTGGCAAGTTCAAGGAAGAGGCGGGTGAGTTTTGTGGCCAGGTACGTCCGGGACTCAAACGAGAATGTCCTTGACGCACTCGGCGATCATCTCCTCGCAAAAGAGATGGTCGTGCACCGGTACGGGCACTGCTGGCGGTGCAAGACCCCGATCATCTTCCGTGCGACTTCGCAGTGGTTCCTCAAGGCGTCCGAGATGCGTGACCTCATGCTCTTGGAAGTGGAGAAAGTCACGTGGTATCCCGAATGGGCGGGCAGTGCCCGTTTCCACGACTGGATCAAGGAGGCCCGGGACTGGTGCATCTCCCGCCAGCGGTACTGGGGTATCCCCATCCCGGTCTGGGTCTGCGGGAAGTGCGACAGGTACCGGGTCATCGGCACCATCAAAGAACTCGAAGAGGCAAGCGGGAAACCGCTCGCGGACCCGCACCGGCCGTACGTTGACGCGGTAACAATCCCGTGCACTGCGGCGGCACGATGAAGCGGGTCGAGGATATCTTCGATGTCTGGTTCGACTCGGCAGTGGCGTCGTGGGCGACGCTCGGGTTCCCGGGTAAGACAAAGGAGTTCGAGAAACTCTGGCCGGCCGACTTCATCACCGAAGGCCAGGACCAGACCCGGGGCTGGTTCTACTCCCAGCTCGGGGCGAGCACCATCGCGTTCGGGAAGGCTCCTTACAAGAGCGTCTGCATGCATGGCTTTGCACTCGACGCCGAAGGCAAGAAGATGTCAAAGAGTCTCGGGAATGTAGTGACTCCCGAAGAGGTTATCGCAAAGGTTGGTGTCGACATCCTCCGGCTGTACGTGCTCTCCTCGTCTGCACCCTGGGACGACCTCAAGTTCAACTGGGAGAATGTCGGCACGGTCAACCGGTCGGCAAACATACTCTGGAACGTGTACCGGTTCCCGCTCCCGTACATGATCCTCGACAAATTCGAGCCTGCATCAAAAGGCGGGGTCTGGGACGGGGCATACGTCGCGTCCCACCTCCGGGAGATGCCCGACGAGGACCGCTGGATCATATCCCGCGTAAACTCGGTAGCGGCAACGGTCGATGTGGCAATGAAAGAGTGCCAGCTCCACCGGGCTACCCGGGAACTCATCAACTTCATTCTCGAAGATCTCTCCCGGTGGTACGTCCAGCTCGTGCGCGAGCGGATGTGGATCGAAGGGGAATCGGAGAGCAAGCACTTCGCATACGAGACAATCTACTATGTTATGCGCCGGCTCACCGCTCTCCTCGCCCCCTTCTGCCCGCACATCACCGAAGAGATCTACAGCAATCTCCGGTGTGCAAACGACCCGGCAAGCGTCCACATGCTGAACTGGGATGCGGGGGAAGTAAGTCTCGTTGACAGGACCCTCGAACATGCCATGGAGGTCATCCGATCGTTTGACGATGCCAATGCCAACGCCCGACAGGCAGGCAAGCGCAAACTCCGCTGGCCGGTTTCAGAAGTCGTCGTCGTCACGAGCGTGGATGCCGTCAGGGACGCGATCATCCGGCTCAACCCCGTCTGTGTCGACCGGGCAAATGCCCGGAAGGTATCGGTCATCATGGACCGGTGGGACCGGATCGGGTGGCATGCGGAGCCTGTGATGAAGGCACTTGGTAAGGGGTTCGGCAAGGATTCCTTCAAGGTGAAGGGTCTCATCGAGGCAGCAGACGGCAACACGATCAAGGCCGCGATCGACGCAGGCAGGACCGTGATGCTCGGCGAAGGTGCCCCGACCTACGAGATCGGCAAAGACCACGTGACCTTCACGGAGAAACTTCCTGAAGATGTGTTCTCGGCAGCGATGCCGGATGCAACAGTGTATGTTGATATCCGGCTGACCCCCGAACTCGAGGCCGAAGGATATGCCCGCGAAATCATCCGAAGGATCCAGGAGACCCGGAGACAGCTCGACCTCGCGGTCGAGGACTTCATCGTCGCGGATGTTTCGGTTGCTGACAACCGGATCTGTGCACTGGTCCGGGACTCGTGGCTCTCCGGAATCCGGGAAGAGGTGCGGGCCCGGGAACTCTCGATCCATTCACCGGGTCAGGCCGCGTCGTGCAGGACGTACGAATCGGTAAAAGACTGGGATGTCGAGGGCGTTGCGATGACGATCTCGATGGAAAAGGCGCAATAAATATTATTTTTTGTTTTTTCTCTCGTGGGTGCGATATTCTTTGATGGGGGCTGATGCCCCCATACCCCCAAGCGATGAACGCCGCCACCCCCGCGGGGCGCCCCCGTGGCGGTTCAGGGACTATTTTCATACGAGAAAACCTCGGAAAATGCTTGTGTCGTCTTTAGTACTTAATTCAGAATTTTCCGGTTACGACTCCTTTCGAAAAGTGAAGAAAAAAACCGGGGGTCAAGGGGGCGCTCCCCTTGCGTTGCCTCCCCCTCGGGGGGGTAGATGGGGTCACTATCGCAAATAACTGCAGAGAAGTTCCCGGACTACTGGAAATTTTTAAGGGTTCCGGGAGAACGAAAATATAAGGTTCCTTAATCCACTCACTCCCCCGCAATCAATCCCCGGAGGAACTCTTTTCCTTCCGGACTCGAAAACAGGGGAAGATCCCGGTTTGTCACGACAGAACTCCGGTCAACGACTACCGACTCTTCGGTAACGGGATTGAACCCTTCCTTCGAGCACACTTCTTTATGGACGAGCACACCCCGCCGCTGCCATGCCGGGGTTGCCGCGAGGTTCACGCCCCGCTGGTGCATCATCTCGTGCATATCTTTCGAAGACATACCTTTGAGATGCTCGGCCGCTTTTTTCCCGCTCATCCCTTCAGAGATAAGCGCCTGCTGGCAGTACGCGTTGATGTGGTTCCTCCAGGCTTCGTTCTGCCGGTTGACCAGGTACTCTATCGCAAACTCCGGCGTCGCCTGGACAACCCGTGCGTCAAACGCAATCGGCGTTACGCAGCCAAGGGCAATCGTCAGGGCACTTGAAGCAAAGGACGATGCAACTGAGTCGATCTTCTCGACCCTGCCCCGGAAGGGGAGCTTTGTGAGGTACAGGCTGATCTCGTCAGAGAACGTGAACGCAAACTCGGGCGAGAGACCGCTGTCTGCAACGAGCGACGTGCAGACGGCAACCATCGCGTTGTTGA
This sequence comes from uncultured Methanomicrobiales archaeon, assembly GCA_963758935.1. Taxonomy (GTDB): domain Archaea; phylum Halobacteriota; class Methanomicrobia; order Methanomicrobiales; family Methanospirillaceae; genus Methanoregula. Next base: position 107,778 of record CAVWXD010000002.1, read on the forward strand.
ACGAGGTGTCGAACGGTTTTTTAAGACAGAGCGATGCGGTCAGGTGATGGAAGGCACGGCCATCGAGACGGAGATAAACGGGGGGGATGGTGGTGATACCTGAAAAAATTTCCCGGTTTTCCATGTGAACGTCCACGGCAAAGAGCCCGGAAAAAATAAGGGATAAGGGCTTAAAGTCTGCCAGGAAAAATAATTTATTCTTCAGCAACGCCGCCGGTGAATGCACCGGGCAGGTGGCGAATCAGGACAATATCGTCGATCGCGCTGATGATACGGTACGGGATCTTGAGTCCCTTGAAATTCTTGAGCTCGAAGAGTTCTTCGTTGACCTTCCCAACGACGATTGCTTCGATCTTTTTCTGGTCCACGTCAATGACGACGTCGTCGACTTCTCCGACAAACATTCCCTTGTCCGTGTATATCTGAAGCCCGAACAGCTCGGTAATCTGGGTTTCCATCGTTATCAGATGAAAGTATATACTTAAGAGTTAAAAAGATAATCCTTTGTTATGGACGGGTCTTTTCGTATAGGGCGCGTATTTGGGATTCCAATCCTGATCCACTATACGTTCCTGCTGGTCATCCCATTGTTCGCCTGGATTATCGGGAGCCAGATTTCGCTCACCGTGGACATGATCAAAAATATCTACGAAGTCCCGGTCGATATAAGCCTCGTCACCGCCGGGTTCATACCCTACGTGCTGGGAACCGTTGTCGCCCTTGGCCTCTTCGGCGGGGTACTCATCCACGAGCTTGCACATTCGATCGTCGCGAAACGCAAGGGGATAAAAATCAACAGCATCACCCTCATGCTCTTTGGCGGGATCGCTTCGATGGACGAAGGAACGCCGGATCCAAAAGTCGAGCTCCCGATGGCACTCGTCGGACCGCTTACGAGCCTGCTGGTCGGGCTTGTCTGTTCGGGTATTGTCTACCTGATCCCCGGCACCGTCGCAAATACCGCAGATGCCGGCGTCCTCGTCTTTATCTTCGGTTACCTCGGCGTACTCAATATCATCCTCTTTGCCTTCAACCTCCTGCCCGCATTCCCGATGGATGGCGGCAGGGTCCTCAGGGCGTGGCTCGCAAAGCGGATGCCGCTCCACCGGGCGACGAAGATTGCTGCAGACGTCGGCAGGGGATTTGCCATTCTCTTTGGGATCATCGGCCTTGTCTTCTTCAACCCGTTCCTTATCCTCATCGCCCTCTTCATCTACATCGGGGCGAGCTCGGAGTCGACCGCAGTGAAATACAGCTACCTGCTTCAGGACGTAACAGTTGGGAACATGATGAGCAGCCCGGTGTCCACCGTTCCCCCGACCATGCCCGTCAGCGAAGTCATCAACATGATGTACGCGAGCAAGCACCTCGGCTTCCCCGTCATCGAGCGGGACACGCTGGTAGGGATGATCACCCTTGCGGATGTCAACAGGATGTCATCGATCGACCGCGAGGCGATGCAGGTCAGGGACATCATGACCCGTGACCCGATAACCCTCCCACCCACGGCACCGGTCATCGATGCCCTGAAGCTGATGTCTGCCAGGAATATCGGGAGAATACCGATCATGCAGGACGGGGCGATTGTCGGGATTGTGACCCGGACGGATATCCTGAAAATTACGGAGCTCAAGCAGGTTTAGTGAATAATCAGATAATTTTTTTATTAATCCTGGAACTTTTTCTTAATTCAAAGTTTATTAGTCTCAATTTTCCTGTAAAACTAAATTTTATCTCGAAAAAATCGAGGGAACCCACTCCTGATGGGGTCGCTCGACCGCCTCGGCGGGCCTCGCTGGGCAGGTCGGTTTAAGTGGGAAATGGAATCATTTCTAAAAAACAAAGATAGAAATCGTTGGATTTTTAACCGATCTAAAACCGCCACGGGGGCGCCCCGCGGGGGTGGCGGCGTTCATCGTAACCGGGGGTATGGGGGCATCAGCCCCCATCATAGTGATTTCTTTAACTATGTGGGCTGAAGAAAATGAATTTTTTCTGTCGAAGTTATCTAAAACTTCATAACCGGATCGAGCACCGACGTCCCCGCCACCTTCCGGTACACCTCAATATCAGCAAACGGCCGCTTCGCAATAACCGCCGCCACCCTCTTCTTCCCAACCCCGGGCAGCCACTTGATCGCCGAAACAGGTAACCGGTTTATCTCAATCGGCATAGGTAACGCAGTGATCGACCGGCTTCCCCAGTCAACAACGACCACATCGATAATCGAACGCTCCGGAAGCCGGACCGGAATCCCGACAAGGATCGGGTACGATCCCATCTGCCGGCCAAACGAGAGTTCGCCCGAAACCTCAACCCGTACATCCTTCAGGACCGTCCCGATCGGAAAAACCCGCTGCAGCATCGGGAGATCGATCTTCTCGCGGACGAACTCCTTGAACGCCCGGAACCGCTGGTCATGCCTGCCAAGCGTGTTCTCGGTATAGACAGGTGTTCCTTCAAATGGCATAACCTGCCGGATATTGACCCTTCGCACGAGGAGCCCGGCATCGAGCATTCGTTTGAGGAACTGCTCGTTACGGTCATAGGTCATCGTCGTTTCTCCCGCAAGGCCGGTGACAAAGTTAAGACCAGGTAACAGCTCGGGGACGTTGTCCCTCCGCATCCCGCCTTCTTCGTTGACTATCTGTATGGCCCGGAACACCTCGTCCGGCTGCGCCTTGAGATTGTTCGCAGCAATGACCGCCGGGTCCGCGGTCTCCATCCCGAACGCTGCGACATCCCCCGGGGTGTGGTGCCGGATAATTGCCCGGAGTGCTTCCCGACTCTCCTCTTCATGGCGGGCGATCGTCGCCGGGTTCGTGTTGTCGATGTGCAGGGTTTTGAGATCCGGGAGCTGCGGTCCTGATAGATGAGAACAGTCTCTCCAGCAGGTCCGGCCGGGGAGCCGGGTATTCCCCGGACCCTGCTCCGTACGCGAGGAGGTCCGGCTGCCTCCCGACCCGGAAGTGCCGGGCACCATGGCCGTGCAGGGCTGCCACTTCAGCGGCTATCCCTTCAATGGTGCGGTATTTCGGCATACCGTAGAACGGCTCGGTACAGAACGAGCAGCCCCCGGTCGCACCATGGGAACAGCCCCGTGCGGTCTCCAGCTCGCACATGACATACGGGTAATCGGGGTGTTGTTCGATAACGCCGCTGCCAGCGACGCTCCACGGGTCGGTGCGGGAATAGTCGAGAGGACCAGATGGTTCACCGCAATTGAGATAGTTGTCGAGCGCGATAGCGGGCTCGCCGGTCAGAAGGGCATCGAACCCTGCAATGACCTGCTTTATCGCTTTCTGCCCACCTTCGGATGAAAAGCCAAACCCGATCGGACCACCCACCAGTTTCTTTTTTTCCCGGAACAGGTGGCCGATCTGCTGGATCTCGGTGAGTGACGCGGGAGTTCCCCCGAGATATTTTCCCGGTACGGTTACTCCGGCGATCATGACGAGAAGATCGGACTTGTTCAGTTCGTCAGCAAATAACGGGGTTTTCCTGATCTGGTCGATGGTGTGGTACCGCACCGAATACCCGTTTTCGATCAGGGCTCCGGCGACGGTGCGTATGTATGGTGAAATATAGGGCGGAACACCAAGGCAGGCCGGCTCGTCAACATACCCGTCAAGGATGACGGCCGTGGTTTCAGCAGGCATAGCCGATCAGGGCAAGGAGTTTTCGCGCCCTCATGAGTTTTCCGCGTTTCATCGGCTCGACGTTCTGGTCGTCGAGGTCGAACCCGACCAGCGTGACCGATGCTGCTCCCAGTTCGTCGGCTGCAAAGACCGCACGGTCGCCGTCGGTGAATCCTCCGAAGTTGTGGACATTCCTGAGCGGGGCGCTCTGGGTCGTGGCAACAACCGGCCCTGTGAACCGCGGCACCCAGTGCTTCAGGAGCGGGATATTATCGCCATGAGCGTGGACTATAACGATCGTTCCCCCGGCGTTGAGCTCAATGAGCCGGTCGGTCGTGCCGTCGAGGTCCGTGAAGACCGCATCGGGACGGATACCGTGTGCGTCGAGGACGTCCGCCGCTGCATCGGCTGCAAAGACGACGCCATGGATCAGGTCCAGCTCGTCTTTCAGGCAGGGGGCATTCCCGCAGACCGTGACGTCGTTGTCACACGTTACCGCTGCGAGGGAAAGGAGATTGTCCCGGGTCATCAGGGTGGAGAGGATGCGTGCGGCTTCCTCGTCCGCCGCACGGTCGAACCCGAAGTACCCGAGGATCTCCTTGTAATGGGATTCCCACTCACGGAAGTCCATTTTTCCTGCCCTCGTTCTCCAGCCCGACAAGGTTCTTGAACTTCTGCAGGATTGGCTCGATGACAAAGCCGAGGAGCTCCTCCTTGTTTTCCACGTTGCCGAAGTAGTGGAGCGGGAACGATGCTGCCGCCATGTTCGGGTGGCCGCCTGCGTCACCGATATCGCCAAACGCCTCGGCGAGGGCGTTCCCGATGTGCAGCCGGATATCCCGGTTCCGTGCCGAGATCACGATCGCATTGTCGGTGATGCCGTAGACAAGCGCCGTGTTCACTCCCTCGAGGGTGATGAGGATGTCAGCAGCCTGCGGGAGAGCGTCGCGGTTCATCACGTACCCGACGTTCGAGAAGAGGTACCCGCTCTGGATCTTCCGCTCGGATATCGCCTTCCCGATGACGTCGAGGGTCTCCTGCGACATGGAGGGGGACATGATCTTGTCGAGGAGGTCGGCGTCGGTCAGCGGGAGGAGAAAACCCGCATAGTTGAGGTCCTGCGGCGTTACGTTGCGCTTGAACTCCTTGGTATCGGTCCTGATGCCGTAGAGGAGCGCCGTTGCGACCCGCTTGTCGACCGGTACATCAAGCTCCTGCAGGTACTGGGTCATAATGCTCGCCGTTGCCCCGACCCCGGGACGGATGTCGACGAACGAACTCTGGGTAGCGGTGTGCCTGCCGTCCCGGTGATGGTCGATGGTGATGTTGATCTTCGTCTGGGGCGGCACGTCGTTATTGGAGCCGGGCCCCGAACAGTCGACGAGCGCGAGGTAGGTGCAGGCCTGGAGCGCTTCAGGGGTCAGGCGTTCCATCTTGATATCGAGAAGGTTGACAAAGGTCCGGTTCTCCTGGTGCCCGATGTTCCCTTCATAAAAGATCCGGGTGGTCAGCGCCTTGTTCGCGCTCTTCGCGATCTCGGCGAGGGCAATCGCGGACGAGATCGCGTCAGGGTCCGGGTTCTTATGGGTGATGATGCCGAGCGTTCCTTCCCACCCGGCCAGCAGGGCGAAGAGCTTCTGCGCAATCCTGCTTGAATGCTGCTTCTTTATCTGGAGGATCGCGGACCGGGCGACGACTTCCTGCGGGTACAGGACGTACTCGGCACCCGCTGCGGTGAGCTTCTGCCCGTTGACCGGGTCAATCGAGCGGGCGACGACTTCGACCGAGGGATAGCGTTTCTTGATCGCTACCACCGCCGCGAGGTTTGCCTCGGGGTCGCCGGTCATCACAAAAGCGATCTCGAAAGCCGGGAGCCCAAAGAGCATGTCCGGGGCAGTGATATCCCGCTGGTACGCGTCGAACTTCTGGTCCCGGAGGTTACGGACTCTCGATTCGTCCCGGTCAACGACCATCACGCGCTCGTTCTCTTTTGCGAGCTCAAGAATGATATTGTAGCCGTTTGTCCCGCACCCGAAAATGCAGTATTTTGTAGGTCCCGGTTGCTCAATCGGGGCTTGTTCAGGCATGGTACAGAAGATGTACCATTCGAGTGTATTAAGGGATTGGAAGGGAGGATTTTCCAAAACCTTTATTCGGCATCATCGACCACGTTATTAAGCAACAGCGTGGGTCTGTCAGCTTAGTTCGGCATAGCGGCGGACTCTTAATCCGCAGGTCAAGGGTTCAAATCCCTTCAGGCCCGTTTTTCTTTTGTCGTTTCGATTGTGCAGTAAACTTTTTTGCATTAAACTTCTCCGCCCGATCGGATATTTCCGTCATTTTTGTCGTTACTGAGCCCGGTATCTCACCCGAAGATACGGTGAGCAGATCAAAATCCTGTGTTGATGAAGGCAATACCTGAGCAGCCTGGCCCGCATATCCGGTCCGTTGATCCAAAACGTGCAACTCCCCGAAGTTTTTATCAACCAAAACGTGCACGGAAAGGTATGAAAATTCCCTTCCTTGTTGCGCTTCTCTGTGCAATTGCCGTCATGTTTGCCGTGGCCGGCTGTTCCCAGCCGGTCCAGAACGTGCCAATCACGACAACGCTTCCAACAACTATAGCCACCCCTCTCCCGACAGCGGTTGCGACGCCAGTACCGACCATCCCCACTCCCCTTCCGACAACGCCTGGACCCGCAATCCCCCTGCCAAAGACCATCAGGGATACCCCGCTCCTTTTCACCATCATGGCGCCGGACGGGTATGCCGGGACGACCATCAGGGCAAAGACTGCCGATTACAGCATCCTTTATAAAACGACGATATTCAACCCGGCCCTGAGCGGGACGAATTCATCAGTCAATGACAATAGCGGCGACTACCTGGAGCTTCCCGGTTCGCTGACGATTTTCTCGTATTCAACGTCGTACAGTGTAGACCAGGACATCAGGAATGTCATCCGCGATTCTGGTGCAGTTTCGGGTGAATCCTCCGTCACCTATAACGGTATCAGCTATACGCGGTTCGACGTAGCGAGCGATCCCTACTCGGGGTTGGCGGGCGAGACCGTGGTGTTTGTCGCGGGCAAGGGCTCGGCAAACGAGAACGGGTTCCTCCCGGTCATGATTTATACGATCACTTCCGGTGACCAGCTCAACCGGGCAACGTATGAAAATATGGTGAAGTCATTCACGTATTACCGTGGCAGGACTATCGGCTCGGCACCCGGAGAGGAGACGGACAGGCCGCCGTTCTACCAGTAATTTTTTTGAAAGATACCAAAACGAGTCGAGTCTCTCACGTTTTTTGGAAATGTAATTGAAATTCCAATAAAATATTTTTTACAAAAATTGGAATTTTTCATCGAGAAAGATGGGGGTTCTAGACCCCCATACCCCAGACACGATGAACCCCGCCGCCCCCGACGGGGCGCCCCCGCGGCGGATCAATCCGGTAAAATAGTCATCTGACCAACTATTATTCCAACGTAGCCCCGCCGTGCCTCGGAGAGGCCCTGAGGCGGGGAACCTCATTATTATCAGAGATTTTTTGTCCGGAACCGGAGCGGAGAACGGGTCGATGACCGTCAGATCAACAAATGAGATTTTCTTTTAAAAATTACGATATCCATCCCATCCGGACCCACCGTTCGTAATCGTCCGGACGAAAATCCCGGTACTCTTCCACAATCGCCCGGAAATACCCCCGGTTGCCCGCGATGATCGCTTCCTGTGCCGGATCCACATACCCGTTTGCAACAGCGTCCACGAGTTTTTTCCCGAGAACCTTCGCCGCCGGGGCAACATCATCAATCGCGGCGGAATTTCCACCGGTTGCAACACTGATCCCGCCAACCGAAACAATGCCCAGATAATTGAGCACATGGTCCTGGTACGCGACCACCTCATCCCCACCCGACTCGTGTGTCGTCCCAATCGAAGAGCCATATTTTCCGGCCAGCACCTGGTAATGGATAGCGTCCGCGAGACGGTCAAAGAAGATCTTCATCTGCCCGGAGACATTGTCGATGTAGACCGGCGATCCAAAGATTATGGCATCCGCCTCCTTCATCCGGGTGACGATTGCCGGGATATCGTCTTCATACACGCAGGTCCCGTTGAGCGAGCAGGCTTCGCACGCGGTGCAGGGCGTGATACGGTAGTCCGCGAGATCGATTATCTCCGTCTCTGCACCGGCCCCTTCGGCTCCTTCGAGCACGAGCCCCGCGAGCTTTCGCGTCGTGCTGCGGACGGCGCGGGGGCTTCCGTGGATTGCGAGGATCTTCATGGTTGGATCATTCCTTACAAGAGATGCAATTCCTTGCGATAAGAAGCCGGTGGAAACCCGGGTTTGACCTGAACAGATCCTGAGAACCGGGCAGGGGACAGATCCGGATCGATTGAGGAGATGGGTCATTTACCCGATCAAGTCCGGATAAAAAATGCAAATTTCGAAAACGACGATAAAAACCAGAGAAAGAGAATTTCTTAGGCAGACTTTGCGTCTTCGTTCTGGAGGAGGACGCGACCTTTCGAGGTAAGCTGCAAGGTTATTGCCTTATCGAATGTATTGCCGCCGTTCAGGCACTGTTTCTGGAGGAGTACGCGAACGCAGGATCGGACGCGGCTTTCGGGGGTCTCACCCTGAAGCTCGTGGACGATGTCGTTGATGTGACAGCCCGTCTTTCCCGCAACGGCCTGTAGGATCCGGATATGGGTTGCATCCGGCACAAATATCTCGGTTTTTTGGTATACGATTGGTTCCATGGTTCATCCTGGTGATTCCTAAAGGACAGAATATGGGACAGAATGGAGTTGATCGACCAGATGTGGTAAACACATCTTATCCCTGCTGAAGATTCACCGGTTTATATTTGGCGGCTGACATGAAATAGCCATGTGTCAGGGTATCCGTTGGCCGGAAACCGCCTGATCGAATCTACAGCTCACCCCGGATGCAATACACCCGGTACTCCCCATTCGCGATTCTGACACCATGGATGTCATGCGCAAACCCGGGGAACCGGTTGTCAAAATTCTGCAGGGCGAGCAGGTACCGGAGGACCGGTCCATCCGACTTCCCCGTCCATTCTCCCGGGAGGAGCAGCGGGATTCCCGGGGGATAGGGGACGACCCCTGTCGCCACCGTCCGGTCTCCCATCTCAGCGACCGGCACCTCTTCAACATTACCCTTCACGAGGTGACGGTACGCATCGGCAAACGTCATGCGGGGTTCCGGCAGCAGGGAGAATGCCCGTTCGAGAAGGATCCCCTGCTGGTTCTCCCGCATGAACGCGTGCATCTCCGCAACAAGGCCCTTAATAGTCATCCCCCTGTACCGGTCAGGATACTGTTTCACCAGATCGGGGAGGGTCTCTTCGAGCGGGGAATTGCCGTCATAGTGGCGCTTGAATTCGAAGAGCTCGGACAGGAGCGTTCCCCACTTCCCCCGGGTGATGCCCATCGAGAAGAGGAACAGGAGGGTGTAATCGCCATTTTTCTCGCTGATGATCCCCCGCGTCTCGAGGAATTTTGCCACGATCGAGGCCGGTATCCCCCACGTTTCGAGGGAACCATCCGGAGCAACGCCGGGCGTCAGGACCGTGACCCTGATCGGGTCGAGCATGCAGTAACCATCTTCAAGGCCGTCGAACCCATGCCATGCATCGCCCGGGTGCAGGACCCATGATGAGGGTTCGTCCCGCAGCAGGTCATGGCGGGCGTCAGCGAAGGGGACGGTCTTTCCGGTCCGGGGGTCGTGGACCGTGTCCGGCTGCCATATACCAAACCACCAGTCTCTCTTTCCTTTTCCCTGCACGATCTCCCGGGCGGTCTTTGCCATGATCTTCCGGAACCGGATCGCCTCGTCGATGCATTCGGTGGTCAGGTTTATGCCCGACTGCCCGTCCATCATTTTTGAGGATACATCGAGCGATGCTATGACCGGGTAGAGCGGGGATGTCGAGGTGTGCATCATGAACGCCTCGTTAAACCGCCCGTGCTCGAATGGCGACCGGCCGGTCCTCACGTGGACCATGGATGCCTGCGAGAGGGCGGCGAGGAGTTTGTGGGTCGACTGCGTGGCAAAGACCGTCGGCCCCGCCAGTTTTTTCGTGTCCTCCCTCATGGCGAAACGACCGCGGTAGAGCGGGTTGAACCGGGCAAACGCAAACCACGCCTCATCGAACAGGATCCTTCCGGTACTGTTCCCGAGCAGCTCTTCCACCCTGGCTGCATCGTAACAGAGACCGTCGTAGGTGGAGTTGGTGACAACAGCGAGCGCCGGTTCCTTCGTATTTCCCGTCCGGGTCAGCGGGCAACCTGCAATCTTTCCCGCCACCGTTGCCGGCTGCATCTCGTCCGGGTGGATCGGGCCGATAATCCCGTACCGGTTCCGGGTCGGGAGAAGGAAGACGGGAAGGGTATGGGTCATCGTCACGGCATGCTCAATCGACTTGTGACAGTTCCGGTCGACAAGGACAATCTCCCCGTCCGTGACGGTCCCGGAGAAGACGATCTTGTTTGCCGTGGACGTGCCGTTGGTCACAAAATACGTCCGGTCCGCTCCGAACACCGTTGCGGCGTACTTTTCCGCATCGCCGACGGGACCCGAATGGTCGAGCAGCGATCCCAGTTCGGTCACCGAGATGGAGAGATCGGACCTGAACAACTGTTCGCCGAAGAAATCGTAGAATATCCGGCCCGGCGGGGATTTCCGGAACGCGGTCCCTCCCGTGTGGCCGGGGGTGTGCCAGGAGTGTTCGAAATCCTTTGAGAACGTAACCAGCGGGCCGAAGAATGGCGGGAGGAGACTGTCCCGGTACCGTTTCGCTGCCGCCGTGACCCGCCCGGCAACGGACTCCGGCGCATCTTCCATGACCCAGACGTACTCGGTTGCTTCGCGGATCATATCGATAGTAAGGGCCGCCGGCGATTCTTTTCCCGGTTCGCCCATGAGAAAAACCGGGATGTCCTCGTTCAGCGACCGGATATCGTGGATGAGGGCAGCGGTCGCTTTGTGGCGCTCCTGCGTATCGCCGCCGAGGTCCCAGCTGATGATAATACAGTCAGTTTCGGGAAGGCTCGCGAGCACGGTCCGGGCATCGTCGTTCGATCCGATCTCCTCGATCCGGGTGCCGGACTCCTGCAGTGCCACGATGATCCGGCGGATCGCGTTCCCTGCCGGTGTGCCGGTCGTATGGGTGTCATCGACCAGAGCTACGGTCAGGATCTCTTCAGGGTTTGGCACAAGACTTTACCTCATGGATTTGCGGGAACTCCAACTCATAAAGGCGTGAATTCTTTCGAAGGGACGATATTTTCCTTCCGCTCCGAAGTCCCCGCCCGATCTGATTTTCCTCGGGAAGGAAGGGTTGACGGGCATTGGGTGCCCGTTTTCTTAATACTATCGGGTTGGAAGGATCCAAAAACCTGAACACGATTACCGCTTTGTGACTGCGGAAGCCACCGGCAGGACTGTTGATTACTGCATTTTTGTGGATTTATTTCCCGCCACGAGGTTGTGCCGGGCTAAAAAAGGAAATTTTTGGAGGTTGAAACACACATGAACCCTGCATGTTCACACCCGAACCATGAAAATCAGTGAATACTTTTTCAACCGTATTGATCCCGCTGCGGGGCGCCCTTTTTGGTCGGCGGGCGTTCATCGCAATCGGGGGTATGGGGGTTTCAACCCCCATAATTCGATTCATTATGGTTGCCGATTTTCATAAAAAAATCTTTTTTTTCGAAGAGGCGATGCCCAGTGCGATACACTCCGCTGCCCTCTGGCAGGAGTGCTCCGCAGCGGATCAATGACTTTTAAAATGCTTCGTAGAAATCATTTTTTTTAGAAGAGATGATGCCCCCCTCTTGCGCCACCAGTCCCCCACGGGGGACGGGGACGGGGCGCAGCGCGATGACGGAGCCAGATAAGCAGGCAACACCTTGTATCTCCAATGAGGGGCCTCAGTGGCGGGGTAAAAGCCCCAGACAGCGTCAGCGATTATGAGGTTTTCTACAGGGCAAATAAAAACAAAAAATAACGGAAAACCAACGGTGCCCCGCCGTGCCCCGAAAGAGGCCCGGAGGCGGGTAATCATCCCAATCTCCCCATTCATTTTACCAGGTTTTCTTGATTTGGGTATGAACTCCTGTTCATGCCCGTTTCTACGGCTCAGAAAAATAGTGGATCAGGTCGCGTCAGGTTCAGGCTCGCAGTATTCCTGCGAGACGATCTGTGCCCCGACAACGACCAAAGCAATGAGCACCGGGCCGACAATGAACCCGATGATTCCCATGAACGGCACTCCTGCAAAGATACCGATCATCATGATGATCGGGTGGACGGCAACCCTCTTTGCCATCATGAACGGCCGGTAGAAGAAATCGATCCACCCGCTCAGGAGCGGGTACCCGACAAAGAGCATGACGATCGCGCTCGTTGTATCCCCGATAGCGAAGAAGTAGAGGGCGAGGATAAGGATCATTATCTGGGCCCCGATGAGCGGGATAAGCATGGCAAACCCGATCAGGCTTGAGAACAGGATGACATCTCCCTTGCCGAGGAAGTAGAAGAACGGGACCGCAAGGATAAACGAGATTATTGCCGCCGATATCTGCACGATGATCAGGGCATAAATGGTACTTTCGGAGATTTCCGACAACCTGCACACGGCATCCCGTAATCTCGGGGACGCTGCACAGGTAACCCGGCCCCAGATGGCTTCACCGTAAAAGAGCAGCATCGATAATGACAGGAAAAATATGAGTATCGAGAGCAGGGTCTGCATGGTGTTCCCGGTCAGGGAGATGATGGTCTTTATCACCAGGTTTTTCAGTGTCTCGTCGAAATTTACAATTTCCGTGCTGCTGAACGAGGGCATAAGACCGGCAAACGGCGTGTTTTTTAAACCGGATATCATTGAGAGGCCCATATCGCCGATGTGCTCTTCGTTCGTGATCAGGAGACCTGCAGTCAGGGTTGTTACCCCAAGGATGATGAGCACCACGCTGAGGGTAAGGAGTGTCGCCGATACTGCCGGCTTCATCCTCTTGCAGAGGCGCTGGTGGATGGGGAGGAGCACGACCGCAATGGCGACCGCCCAGATAAATGACGTCATAAGTGGCCAGAATGCGATAATCGCGATCACAAAAATCGCAGAGATGAGGAGGCCGAGCTTTACGTCATCTGTTATTACAGATGTGTCCATGGGAGACAGGTTCGCGCCGGGGGATTATGAAGATTTTCCCGGCAGGTTTCATTTGCCGGCTTCCCTGAACCGCAGGGAAAATTCCGTTCCACCAACCCTGCTGACCTCTACGGTCGCCCTGAGCTGGTGTCTCGCGAGGAAGTTCACCAGCTTGAGGCCAAGGGACTGCGTGGTCTTGATATCGAAGTTTTCCGGGAGCCCGATGCCGTTGTCGCTGACCCGGAGAACATACATCCCGTCTTCAAGTACAAGTGAGATGCGGATGGTACACGGCTCGTTCCTGGCCGCTTTGCAGTCGAACGTTTCGGGGAATGCGTACTTGAACGAATTGGTGATGAGTTCGTTCACGATCAGCCCGCAGGGTGTCGCCCGTGCGAGATCGAGAGAGACGCCCTGGGCATCAACGAGTGTCGAAACGGGGGAGTTGGGGTTATAGGTCGTTGCTATCTGCTCGATGAGGGTCCCGAGATACAGGTCCATGTCGACCCGGGAGAACATCTTCGTCCTGTACAGGGTCTCGTGGATCAGGGCCATGCTCCGGGCCCGGTTCTGGAGATCCTTCTTGAGCGCAATTCCTGCTGGCGACTCCTCGTAGGAGTTCTCGAGGCTGAGCAGCGAGATGAACGCCGTCAGGTTATTCTTGACCCGGTGGTGGATCTCGGAGAGGAGCACCTCTTCCTCGAGGGCAAGCCGGAGCTGCTTCTCGTTCTCCCGCAGTTCATGCTCGCTCCGGGTGAGCTCGTGGACATTGAGCCGCAGTTCTTTCTGGGCAGCAGTGAGGTCCTCGTATGCAGCGTGAAGATCGGCGTTCCGGTGGGCAAGTTCCTCTTCGGCCCGTTTGCGTTTGGTGATGTCGAGACTGAATACGAGGAGCCCGGTGATCGATCCCGTATCGTCACGAAGGGGGATTTTATCGGTCTGGACCAGATCTTCCCGCCACCGGCAACAGTGAGCTGCTCGACAATCCCATATCTCGGCGCACCGGAGCGTATCACATCAAGGTCGTCCCGGTAATACTGCCCGCTTTCTTCCGGGAAAAGCTCCGACGCATTTTTTCCTTCGAATGATTCGGCAGGGATGCCGGTGTTCGTAGCGACCGCCGCATTGACCCGGATGAAATTGTTCCGGGTGTCCTTGTACCAGATCATCGCCGGCATAGTGTCGAGAATGATCTTGCGGTCCTGGTTGAGAGCCGCAATCGCTTCGTCTGCCTTTTTCCGCTCCGAGATGTCCCGGATGACGACCTGCACTGCTGGTTTCCCGTCCCAGAGGACCGGCCGCTCGTCACTTCTGCCGGGATTAATTTTCCCCCGGATATGATCCGGACTTCTTTAAGAGGAACTGTATTGCCGGTTTTTCAGGACCGCGGCTCTCCTCTGGTCCGATTCGGCCCAGTCGCCCGGATGGAGATAATCGTGGAAGCTTTTCCCTGTCAGCTCATCAATCACCGAAACGCCGGCCATCTGGAGAACGGCTTTGTTTGCGTAGAGGATCTTCTCATCCCGTAAAACGACAATAGCGTCAGGAGAGAGATCGATCAAGGCCCGGTACTTCTTCTCGCTCTCGTTCAATTCCCGGTAGAGAAGGTTGTAGGGTTTCTCCTGGCCGACTTCGATGATCGCCCGGTAAAAGAAATAGTATGCCCCAAGCCTGAGGACGTGGCCGAGTACGCTGAAGATATCGACAAAGCTCGCGTATTCGGTGAACGCGAGCTCGGAAAGGACCAGGAGAATGATTGCGATGATGAGATTATCCAGCACCTGCCGGTCGAATGATTCCCGGTTCTGGTAAAGGAGCACCATTGCCCCGATCATCATGAAGGAGATGATGTACTCGCTGAAGATCTTGAACGGGGTGAGACCGGTTCCTTCGATATAGGTTGCGGGGAAATTCCTGAACAGGAAGATCGACGCGACGATGATGATGTCTGCCGCGAGATAGACGATTGCAATGACGTCGATCCGGGTCTTCTTCCGGATCAGCAGCGGGGCTGCGAGGAGGGTCACTGCCTGCATGTACCGGGCGGCGATCCAGAGCCGGGTCGAGAGCGTCCCGCCTCCTTCCGGGAAGATGCCGACCCCCTGGTAGACGGTCGTGTGGAGAAAATCGAGGATCGCGATGAAGACAAACGTGATCCCGATGAAGAGGAGATAGTTGTTCTCTACGATATGCCGGGACTTCCAGACGAGGAGGAAGATCGCGACGGCGACAGCGATGGTCGCAAACTCAATCGCGGTATGGAAGAGGGCGAAATTGTACCTGCTCACTTCGTACAGGAAGGCGACGACGAGAATGAGGAGGATTGCCGGGATGACGTTCTGCCGGAGGCACCCGCACGCTGAGCGGAAAACGGTACGGGTGCAAGGGTCTGTTCCGGTGACGGAGGGGTATCATCGGGTGGTGACGTCATATATCATGGACCGGGATATGAAAACACTATAGCAGGCGGATAACGGATATGTGTTGCGGTTTTCCCTTTTTTCTCTGCCGGTCTGGGATTAATTCCTGTCAGATATCCTGCCGCCCTTCTCACCGGGAAATTCCTGCCCGGATACCCTGCCGCCCTTCTCACCGAAAGTTCTGGCCGGTCACTTTTGGTTTCAGGCCTTGTTCCTGCCCGGTCCATCCAACGGTTATGCCTGAGGTGGGCGCACAAAATAAATACCGGGGTGCTGTAATCCAGATGTATTGTGACTGCTCTGCCCGGCAGAATCCCGCGCGAACCCTCCGGATGGATGATCCTGTACCAGGCCGTGCCCTATCTTCTTCTTTTTGCCGGGATCATCGCCGGGATCGTCCTGGAAACGATCATCTTTGGCTCTCCCTCGCGGTGGATCGGCCATGCGGTCACCGGTACCTCGGGGCTCGTCCTGCTGGCGCTCGTCATCGTAACGGGGATGATCCGGAGTGGCAGGATTTCGTCGCTGCACGTCCGGAACGTTCACTTCCTGCATAAAATTGCAAGTGTCGCTTTTTCAGGAGTCGCCGTCGGGACCTTCAGCCTTGGTTTACTGCTCATGGCCAGCCATGGCGAGCCGCTCCTGACGACGACCCATGGCTGGGTCGGGATGACCGTCGCGGCGTTAAGCACGATCCAGCTGCTGCCCAGCCTCTTCGTCAGCCGGCGACAATCCATCCGGAAGTTCCACATGGTTGTCGGTTTTTTAATCGTGCCCCTGTTCCTGCTCCAGGTGATTCTCGGCATCGATGCCGCTGAATTGTTCGAGGGTGGGATTGACTAAACGGGGCGGGTGTTGAAAAACCGGGTCGGGCTGGATCCGGGATGCTTTTTTGTTCTGTAGAAAACCATCGCACTGCGCCCCGTCCCCCACGGGGGACTGGTGGCGCAAGAGGGGGCACCGACTCTTCCTAAAAAAAATGATTTCTACGGAGCCTGGTTTTTTCCATTTCCGCTAAAAGAGTAACAATATTTCTGCTCTGTAGAAAACCTCAACGATGAGAAATTGTAAGAACCTGTGAATGTTACAGACAATCATTTTGTTAGCGATTTCTTTCATCTGAATCAGGAATCTTCTTGCTTTGAGATCGCCGTTGAACTTTCTTTTCAGGACAGAGAATTTATTTTCCACGAGTTGTCGTCTTGGATAAATAATGTCATTGAACTGACGAGCCATTTCCTGACGGTAAGTACCCCCGATAATCTCATTATTCCAGGAGCGGATAGGGATAACCGAATTGGCATGAAGGTCTTCCCGGATCAATCGATGAATTGCTTCAGAATCGTATCCTTTGTCCATGACGTAACAATCAGACTTCCGGATTTTGTGACATTGTCGGAGTAATTTCTCGGCATGCCGGGTATCATGGACCCGGCTGTTCGAGGCAACAAATCCGGTAATCACCTGTTGATCGGTATCAACTGAGATCGAAGTTTTCAGGAAATGTTTTCGGATTTTACCGGTTCTTTCTGAGAAATAATGGCTGCAGTACCCGCTCGTAAATCCGGAAGAATCGATAGCGGTTATGGGAATATTTTCATCGGAAGAGTAGAACAGGTTCACCGTTTTTCTGAAGGTGAACCGAAGATAGAGAGATTTTATCCGACAGAGAAATTTCTGGAGCGTTGTGAAATGGGGTACTTCGGAGAGATCAAGGATCTCCTGAACTCTCTCCATATCTCCGACATCTTCGATGAATTCCCGGTAGTGCTGGTTACGGAAATCTTTGAACAAAATCAGGACGAGCAGTTGATGTTGGGTGTAGATTTTCTTTGAAAATTTACAGGAATACGGTTTGAGATGAGTTGACTTTACAACAGAAATGGCTGCTTGGATAAACCTGATATTCCGGCTCGCTGATTTCTTAATTGTCTCCTTTCTCTTTGACGCACACATCAAGAGTAAGGAGACACTGTACCTTAAATCTTTCGGTCGTCGGTACAATCTCTTTTAGATTAGGATTTCTACAGAGCAAATATTTCCTAAAAAAGGGTCCCTGCCCGGTCTTACGCGGATTTGGACAACCGGATCTTATCGCTGAACCGGATAATGTATTCCGTCCCCTTCGCTGTGTCGATCTCGATCTTTGCCCGGAGCTGGTGCCGGGCGAGGAAGTTCACCAGCTTTAAGCCCAGCGACGTTGCCTTCTTCGGGTCAAACTCCGGGGGAATCCCGACACCGTTATCCCCGACCCGGAGCGTGTACATGCCCTCGTCAAGGGCGAGAGAGACACGGAGCGTGCAGGGCTCTTTCCGGGCCGCTTCGCAGTCAAACGAATCGGGGAATGCATACTTGAACGTGTTCGTGATAAGCTCGTTGACGATCAGGCCCGTCGGGGTCGCACGGGAGAGATCGAGGCTGATGCCTTTTGCATCGACGAGGATGTGGACAGATTTCCCCGTCTGGTACGTCCCGGCGATCTGCTCGATGAGCGTTGTCAGGTACACGTCCATATCGACGCTCGAAAACTTCCTCGTTTTATACAGGGTCTCGTGGATGAGCGCCATGCTCCGGGCACGGTTCTGGAGATCGGTCTTCAGCCGTTGCCCGACCGGTGACTCTTCGTACGTACCGTCGAGAGCGAGCAGGGATATGAATGCTGCAAGGTTGTTCTTGACCCGGTGGTGGACCTCCGACAGGAGCGCTTCTTTCTCTTCGAGCGACGCGGTGAGCCGTGCTTCATTTTCCCGCAGCTCTTCGCCTATAACCGTAAGTTCTTCGTTCGCCGCGTTGACGTCGTCGCTCCGCTGGCTGAGCTCATCGCTGGCGCGCTTGATATCGGTGATATCCACGCTGAAGACAAGCAGGCCGGTGATTGCCCCCAGTTCATTCCGTAACGGGATTTTTTCCGTCCTGACCCAGAGCTTTCCGCCTGCTGCAGTCGGCATCTGCTGGATGATGTTGAACTTTGGCCTGCCGGAGGTGATGACCTCGAGATCATCCATAAAATAGTCTTTTGCCTCCTCCGGGAAGAGATCGTACGCGCTTTTTCCTTCGATTTCATTCGCGGGGGCACCGAAGATCCGTTCGACCGATGGGTTGACCCGGATGATGTTGTTTTTCGTATCTTTGTACCAGATCATGGCTGGCACATTGTCAATAAGGGCCTTGCGTTCCTCGCTGAGGCGAAGTATTGCCTCTTCTGCCCTGCGGCGATCGGTGATATCCCGGATTATCGAGAAGACGATGGGTTCTGCTTCCATCTGCAGGCTGAAGGAATTGACCTCGACCGGGATTTCGGACCCGTCTTTTTTGCGGTGAACTGACTCAAAGAGGATTCCCGTCTCGTCGGCTTTCTGGATCTGCTGTTCGACCCGTTTTTTTGGTTCAGTGGGGCGAAGGTCAAAGATCGTCATCCCGAGGAGCTCGTCGTGGGTATAGCCGTAGATCCCGGATGCCTTCTGGTTCGCCTCGATGATTTTCCCGTCGTGTTTCCGGATAAAGAGGATGATGTCCCGGGCGTTTTCCGTAAATGACCGGAAGACCTTCAGCCGGTTCTTCCCCCATTTTTTGAGCGGAAATGTCGATGATTGCGATACGGGCCCGCGGCTCCTCCGTTCCCGTGATCTTCCGGATCCCCTCAAACCGTGCCCAGAACGACTTCCCGTCATTTTTCCGGACTCTCAGCTCGACCGTTTCCTTCCCTGCATTCCACAGGACGGCAAGGAAAAACCGTCCAGGTACTCACGATCTTCGGTCGCAATGAATTTCCTGAACCGGTCCTTGATCAAATCCTGCCGGTTAACCCCGAGAAGAGTGGCGCCGGTGAGGTTCCCCTCCTCGATAACGGCATTTTTTGACAGGGTGAGATACCCGACCGGGGCAAACTCGTACAGGTCGGCGTACCGTCCCGGGACTCTTCAAGGGAGAGCCGGGCATCACGGAGCGCCTCGTTCTGCATCTCCAGCTCGATCTGGTGGACCCGGGACTCGTGGATGAGCTTTTCCGGCGTGGGGGTTGTGCCGCGAGAGACGTCTCCCTCGTCTGCCTTCCTTTCCGCCAGTGTCTTCTCAGCCAGCCGGCGGAAGACCGGGGGGGCGGAACCTGAAGATTCCTCACTCCCTTGTTTTCCGGCCCCATCCATCATAGGGTTCACCCCCACCGTACACCCGGCTGTTTCGCCGGTGCCCCGGGAGTGACATCCTCCATGGCAAGCAGGATCAGCCGTATCCCGCCCGTTTCGCCCTGGATCCGGCGGCCGTTCAGCAGCATCCGGTGCCTGCCGATGCCGGGGAACTCATCGTCAACTTCGACGTCTTCAAAACTGGTGTTCTTCGGAAGGACGGTCTCCAGCAGTTCACGGAGCCGGGGGATATCCCACTGCCGGTTCCCGAGCTCGAAGAGGACACGGCCGACCGTTTCTTCCGGCGAGGTGTGGAAGGTTGAGTAGAATGACCGGCTGGCAGAGACCACCTTGTATTCAGCGTCGAGCACGATGCAGCGGTTCCCGGATCGTATCGATGACGTTCTCCGCAAGCTCCCGGGTATGCTTTGCCTCGCGTTCCAGGGATTTGAGCGAGGTGATATCGGTAAAGGTGATCACAACGCCCTCGATGACGTTTTCGAGCGTGCGGTATGGCGTGAGCCGGGCAAGGTACCACAGGTTCTCCGCCGTCATTACCTCTTTCTCCCGGGGGACCATGGTATCGAGCACTTCCTGTGCATCGGCTACGATATCCCCGGTGACGATGCTTGACTTGATATCGGCGAGCGGGCGGCCTGCATCGGGCGGGACCAGCCGGAAGACCCGTGCCGCCTCCCGGGTGAACCGCTTGATCGCGAGGTTCTCGTCCAGGAATATCGTGCCGATACTGGTCGAGTCGAGCAGGTTCTTCATGTCGTTCTGGATATCGGTGAGCTGCTCGATCTTCGCCTGCAGCTCTGCATTGACGGTCACGATCTCCTCGTTGACCGACTGGAGTTCCTCTTTCGAGGTTTCGAGTTCCTCGTTGGTCGACTGCAGTTCCTCGTTCGTGGACTGCAGTTCCTCGTTGGTGGACTTGAGCTCCTCGTTGCTCGCCTGCGTCCCGATGATAGTCGCCTGCAGGTTCTCCCGGGTATAGAGGAGCTCCTGTTCGAGCTCCTGCCACCCGTTTTGCCTGTCCCTTCTTGTCCGGTTCCGTGTACCTGGGGCTCTCTCCCGGTTTCTTCGCGGCGGTGTCCTGGAAACTGACGATGAGCAGGTTCTTTGCGCTGCCCGGATCGGTGAGGGGCCGGACAGTGATATCGACCGGGTGCATCCCGCCATTGGTCCTGACCGGCAGGTTTTTGATCGCGATACTGGCTCTTCTGTTTTACGGCGTTCCGGACTGCCTTCCTGCAGTTCGAGCTGCAACCCTTCCCGGGCCATCTCGATGATGTTTAGGCTCGCGGCCCCGGGAGCGGGCCGGAGATACTTCCCGGTGTCCCCGTGCACGTAGAGGGTGTTGCCTTCCTCATCGGTGATGACGGAGGGAGGAGCATAGGATTCGAGCAGAATTCCCCGGGTGAGCTCGACAAAGTTTGTCTCGTGGGGTTTTACGGCAGGATCGGGCAGGCCCTTTCCTGCGGGGGTTGTCACCGGGGAGTACGTGTATGCCCCGGCGCTGCGGGGGGAAAGTGAATACCGGGAGGTGTAGAACTTCCATTTCCGGTCAAGGGGCGAGAAGAGGTCGGTGAACTTCCCGATGCTCTCCGACGGGCTGAGGAAGAGGACGCCTCCCGGGTTCAGGGCATAGTGGAAGACGGGCAACAGCCGGTCCTGCAGTTCAGGCTCGAAATAGATCAGCAGGTTGCGGCAGGTGAGCAGGTCGAGCCGGGTGAACGGCGGGTCCTTGATCACGTCCTGGACGGCGAAGACCACCATCTCCCGGATCTCTTTTTTATCCGGAAGCCGTTCTCCTCTTTTGAGAAGAACCGCCGGAGCCGTTCGGGGGAGACGTCGATAGCGATGTTCGCCGGGTAGACCCCGCCCCGGGCGACCGCGATCACATCTTCGTCGATGTCCGTGCTGTAGATCTGGACCTTGAACGCGTGCCGGGCCGGGTCCATGCACTCCCGGAAGGTCATGGCAATGGAGTAGGCTTCTTCACCGGTTGCGCACCCGGCTACCCATACCCGGAAGACGTAGTCATCTGCCTTGTTCTTCAGGAGCGACGGGATGACATCGGCTTTGAGGGCTTCGAATGCTTCGGGTCCCGGAAGAAGCTGGTCACGTTGATTAACAGTTCCTTGAAGAGGTTGTGGATTTCGGAGGGGTTTTCGGAGAGATACCGGGTATAGGCGTCAACGTCCTCAAGGTTGTGCATGCCCATCCGGCGCTCGATACGGCGGCGGATCGTGTTCTGCTTATAGAGAGAGAAATCGTGGCCGGTCTTTGACCGGAGGAGCATGAGGATCTTCGCAAACGGCTGCTTTCCTTCAAGGGCGGGAAGGGGGAAGGGGATCTTCCGTATGTTATAATTCCTCGTGTACCCCGCGATCTCCTTGTACATCCCTCCTACGGGCAGCACGTAGGTCGCAAGCCCGTTCTGGATCGCGCTCGTCGGCATCCCGTCGTATTTTGCCGTTGCCGGGTCCTGGACAAAAGAGACCCCGCCGACTCCCGTTACCGCCCGGAGACCGAGCGTGCCATCGGTCCCGCTGCCCGAGAGGATGACGGCTATTGCCTTTTCGCCTACATCTTCGGCAAGTGACCGGAGGAAGGTATCGATGGGCATCCTCATCCCCCGCGCCTGGGGGGACGCTCAGCTGGAGGACGCCGTGGAAGATGGTCATCTCCCGGTTGGGTGGGATGAGATAGACATGGTCCGGTTCGACCGGCATCTGGTTTTCGGCCTCGGTTACCTTGATCGTCGTGATCCGCTGGAGGATCTCCCCGAGCATGCTTGCATGGCTCGGGTCGAGGTGGGAGACGAGAATGAACGCCATGCCGCTTTCTGCCGGGACACTTTTGAAGAAGAGCTCGAAGGCTTCGAGCCCCCCGGCCGAAGCCCCGATCCCGATGATGGGGAAACCGGCTTTTGTTTCATCAGCTTGTGCCGCCGGTGCCGGTTTCCGGGGTGCCCGGACTTTGGGTTGTGCGGCTTTTGCTTTTGTCGTAGTATTTTTCCGCGTTGATTCTGCTGCCATGATTGAACCTGACCCTGCATCCGGGGATGACGAATTGTTGAGAGGATCTACAATTTTCCGGGGCCTTTTGTTTTACCTTTCACGTTGTCAATAAGGAGATTTCTCCCCGGGTACCGGGAGTTTGCCTGTGGCAAATATTGTTTTCCGGGATATTAATATGTCCGAAAAAAAGGCGGTGGGAAAGGCCGGGAGACGCCAACCGGATTGTTGGACCAATGCAAATCCCCTACTACCACAGCACATCTCAAAGGATATTTAAATTTTAAAACCGGCGGGGTGGGAGGAGAGGGGGGCTCTTCTGAAAATCCGGAGCGGGGGTGCACCGGGAAGCCGGGGGGATGGGGTGAGGGGAAAGTTTGCACAAGGTGCCCTCACCGACGAGGAACCCGGGGGATTCCCGAGGTATACCCATCAGAGGCCATTTCTGCCTCCGAGTCCTCGATTTTTGAGACAAAACCACGGTATTCAGCCAAAAAACCACGGTGTAGTTTTGGGAAACGCTAAATTTGGCTTCCGACCGGGGGGAATGTGTTGTTTCCAGGGCCGGAAATCACGGGCTGCTGCAGGGCTGCAAGCGTTGGATCTAAAAAAACAGGGACTGGTGGCTGGCTTCTATGGGTTCAAGTGGATGTGTTTTCAACGTTCTGGACGGAGTTGTTCAAAATCTCACCGAAATCACCGCTGATGACAGAGCTTCCCCGGTATGAATACGGTTCGTTCGCACTCAAACTTGAAAATCGGTGAATATTTTTCCAACCGTTTATGATCCCGCCGCGGGGCGCCCTTCGGGGCGGCGGGCGCTCATCGCATCAGGGGGATGGGGGTCTCAACCCCCATAATTCGATCCCGTACCGCATCCCGTTGCCATCCGGAACTGCCCGGCCTCGGGCCTATCCGAGAGCCCGTCGATGTCGTTGTCCGGGTCGGAGTAAACGGTGTGATAATAATTACCCTTGCTGTCGTAGAACCATCTGATCCCGATCGAATCCGGAAGACCGTCGTGGTCGGTGTCGGGGTCATTGACGTACGAGGGGACGTACGTTTGGGTCCCCATCGCTGTCGTTGTAAAAATCGGCATTGTTCCAAACCCCGATTGACCCCTTGGTGTGAGCAAACACGGGGGACATTGCCGGAGCCACGAGGCCTGATATGGGTGTGAGCCATCGCCATAATTCACCCACACACCGGGATTGGTGCCGTAATTTGACCAGGCGGAGATAGAAACTACTGTTCCGTCAGCACCGGGCAAAGGACACGATACCTTCAGGCAAAAATGATTTTTCTTCGGGCAGTTACTTTGCCTTTGTCTTCGGCGGCCCGAACCGGATCACAAATTCCGTCCCGTTCTCCCTCCTGACGGCGACCGTTGCCCTCAGCTGGTGGCGGGCGAGGAAGTTGACGAGCTTCAGGCCGAGGGTCTGCGTGGTCTTTGGATCAACTCCTTCGGGGAGACCGACACCATTGTCCGAGACATTCAGCTCGTACAGTTCACCGTCTTTTTTCATGGCAACCCTGATCGTACAGGGCTCCTTACGGGATTCCCTGCATGCCGCTGATTCCGGGAAAGCATACTTGAACGCGTTCGTGAGAAGCTCGTTGATGATGAGGCCGCATGGAGTGGCACGGGCGATGTCGATGGTCGCTCCTTCTGCTTCCACAACCATCCTGATCCGGTCCGAGCCCTGGTAGGAGGCTGCGATCTGGTTCACGAGCGCCGGGAGGTAGATACCCATGTCCACCTGCGAGTACTTCTTTGTCCTGTACAGGGTCTCGTGGATGAGCGCCATGCTCCGGGCACGGTTCTGGAGATCTTTTTTGAGGGCGACGCCGGCTGATGTTTCGCTGATCGGGCTGTCAAGGCTCAGGAGCGATATGAAGGCGGTGAGATTGTTCTTGACCCGGTGGTGAATCTCGGAGAGGAGCACTTCCTTCTCATCGAGCGCCTCCTTGAGCTCAGTTTCCCGGGCGGACAGTTCCGCGACAGTGTTCCGCAACTGATCCTGCCCCTCTGCTATGGTATCGTAGGCGGCGCTCATCTCGTCAAATTCCTGGCTCCGCCGGGCAAGTCTCTTCTCCGCAACGATGCGATCGGTGATGTCGCTCACGGCCATGCGGATGACGGGATCCGCCCCGTCGCGATCGAGCCGTATGCTTTCGAGCCTCGTGCTGATCATCGAACCATCCGTTTTCCTAAGGTTGAGCTCGCAGACTTTCCTTTCGTGGTCACGGAGGACGCTCATGAAATACCGGTCCCACCAGTCGAGACAATCCTCCGCTATGAATTTCCGTATCCGTTCTTTGACGAGCTTCCCCCGATCCATGCCGAGAAGAGTTGCAGCGGTGAGGTTTGCTTCGGCGATCACCGCATTTTTCGTGAGGGTCAGGTACCCGACAGGAGCAAAGTCATAGAGGTCGGCATACCTGTCCCGGGATTCCTCGATGACGTGCTGCAGTTCCCTGAGCGCCTCGTTCTGCATCTCCAGTTCTATCTGGTGCACCTGCAGCTGGTGCAGGACCTGGTCAGGAGTCCGGGTTATAAAATCCGGGGGGGGTGATCCGGGTTTTGACCCGCGCTGTGCGAGACGGGCTTTTGCTTCTTCCCGCATTTGTTTCCGGATTTCTTCTTCAGTCTTTGCAGGAGTATTTGCTTTCATTCCGGCGTATCTCTTATCAAATCCGCGATGCCTCATGCCCGGGAAAACAAAACCCGGGACACGGGATACATGCCTTCCGCAAATTATTTTCGTCCGTAAAAATGACACTACGGCTGCATAATTTTGTGACTATTATATAGTTGCACTACGAAGCAGAGTGGGCTCTTAAGGTTATAAATATTGTGGATTTCCCGCGCTTGAGCATAATGGTAAGAACGTCCCGGGAAGATTTCTCACTTTAGGCAACAATCAAAAAACCGCCGGGAGAGTTAAATCTCACGTAATTATGCCTTAAACCGGAACACGAATTCCGTACCACACGCAACGTGAACGTCGATCTTCGCCCGGAGCTGGTGACGGGCAAGGAAGTTGACAAGTTTGAGGCCAAGGGACTTCGTCGTCGTTATGTCAAGGCCTTCGGGGAGCCCGATACCATTGTCCCGGAAGGTAAGATCGTACATGCCGCTATCCTTGGAAAGAGAGATGGTGATAGTGGGCGGTGCGTCCCTTTCCGTATGTGAATCGAACGATTCGGGGAACGCGTACTTGAACGAGTTCGTGATGAGCTCGTTGATGATGAGGCCGGCAGGGGTCGCACGGGGAATGTCGAGCATGACGCCGTGAGCATCGACGACCGTCTTTACTGAGCGTGTCGTCTGGAACGAGTTTGCGACCTGATCGGTGAGTGTTGTAAGGTACAGTTCCATGTCGACCTCGTCGTACATGTTCGTCCTGTACAGTGTCTCGTGGACGAGGGCCATGCTCCGGGCCCGGTTCTGGAGGTCCTGCTTGAGCAGCTTTCCGGCCGGGGAATCTTCGGTCGACCCTTCAAGGCTGAGCAGGGAGATGAACGCGGTCAGGTTGTTCTTGACCCGGTGGTGGATCTCGGAGAGGAGAACTTCTTTTTCGACGAGCGCCTTGTTGAGATCGTGTTCCCTCTGGGTGAGCTCGTCGATATTCTGCCGGAGTTCTTCCTGCGTCGCGGTGATCTCCTCGTAGGCTGCGTTGAGGTCTTCGTGCCGTCGCTTCAGTTCCTCTTCCGCTTTCTTGTTCTCGGTTATATCTCTCGCTACCGATACCGACCCGATAATATTCCCGCCGGCATCTCGTACAGGAGAGGCACTTACCTGCCGGTAGCGCAGCTCCCCCGTTCGTGGGGTGCGGACGAGCTCCACATCATTTCTGACGACTTCCCCCATGAGGGCACGGAGCGGGGGGGCTTCTTCAACAGGACGGGGGGTCCCATTGGCCCGGTATACTTCGAGACTCTTAGTAAATTCCTCGACATCCTGCTCGGCTATCGAAGTCACGCCGAATTCTTTGAGGGCAGCCGGGTTTGCGAGCGTGAATCTCTTCTGCGTGTCGGCAAACCAGATCTCGTCCCGGATGCTTCCCACGAGAGCGGATAACCGGTCTTTCTCTTCCTGGACATTGGCGTATAATTTTTTTGTCTCTTCTTCTGCGTTTTTGCGTGCGGTTATGTCGACATTGGACTCGAGGATTTCCTTACGTTGGTCAGGACCCTCCCGCATCACCCACCTGCTCTGGACAATGACCTTCCTCCCGTCCCTGCACGTGTGAACGAGTTCGCCGCTCCAGCGACCTTCACGGGTAAGGAGCTGTTCGATCTCTTCCAGAGGTTGCGGGAATACGGTTCCAAGCAGTGCGTGGGACTGCTGGCCGACTGAATCGTTCCCCGTCCAGCCGTATAACGATTCCGCACCTTTACTCCAGAAGGAGATTATTCCCCTTGGATCGCGGACCATGACAGCATCAGGTGAAAGGTCTATCAGCTCTGCCTGGCGGATGAGGGTCGATTCAGCCCGTTTCCGGTCACTGAGATCAATAGATGCCGCGAGAATGGCATCAGTATTAAGGAACCGGACAGCACGGAGAGAGACGTTGATCCAGAACGGTGTCCCGTCCTTCCTTTTGACCCGGACCTCGTAGTTCTCAACGTACCCATTATCCCTGAAAATTCCAAGAACCCTCTCGCGGTCAGCGGGATCGAAATAGAGATCCGGCGTTTTGTGACCGGTAAATTCACCCGGGGCAAATCCGAACGCCCGGTCGTACTCCGGATTCGAGTAGAGAAGTCCGCCATCAGACTTCCGGGCTATAGAGAGCTGGACAGGGGAAATTTCTGCAATTGTCCGGAACCTCTCTTCACTCTCGCGAAGGCCCTTTTCAGCATTCGTCAGCTCATCGAGATTCTGCCTGAGTTCTTCCTGGGTCGCGGTGAGCTCTTCGTTCAGGACATTGAGCTCATCATTTTTCTCCATCAGGCTGCGTTCGTGCCCGATGAGGTCGTCATTGGTCTGGCGGAGCTCTTCCTGTGTCGCAGTGAGTTCCTCATTCATTGCCCCGAGGTCTTCATTTTTCCGGACCAGTTCCGTTTCAGCCTTATCGAGCGCGCTTCCGATCTTCCCGGAAACCCGGCTCACAACGCCAGCAGTTGCAAGGATAAAAACGACAATGATCGTCGATAGCAATACCGCATCTCGCACATTGAACCATGATGACAATCCTACGAACACGATATTTTCAACAAGCGCAACGGCGGCAACGAGGGGAACGAATTCCCTGAGGAGCCTGGCCCGGGTCGAGTTGCCGATCATGTACCTGATCGGGAAAGCCAGAGGCCCGGCTGCGGCGATGAGGGTCAGCCCGATGAAGAAAGCTGCAAGGGCAGACAGGAATGCTATGGGAATGTACGATGTCCCGTACAGGAGCGGGTTGCCATACACATAACTCAGGACGAAGGTAAAACTAACGAGAGAGATTGCCGCGCCGAGGATGCTGACCGCATGCCGTCCCCGCAGGGGTCTTTCTACCTTACCGGATCCCCGGATGAACAGGAGAGTTGCGATGGCTGCTGTCACCGCGAGGGCAGCAGCGACCGGGGAGATCGGCGACGATGACGGCCCGAGTATCGCGGTCCCGGCCCGGACAAACAGTGACTCGGTAACAAAGTGACTGCCCTGCACGCTGAAAAAAAACTCGAACGCTGAACCGGCAGCAACAATCAGAAGGAAAAACTGCAGGAACAGGCCGGTGAGCCATTTCAAAGGTCGTACTGACAGGTACGCGAGCAACACTCCGAGGAAGATCCAGAGGAGTGCGGCACTGAAGGCGATCATCTTGTTGTTTATCGTGCCGGTCAGGGAGATCCCGACAGCAGCGCTGAGGAGCCCGATGATACTGGTCGCGGCCCCAAGAGCGCCAAACGTAATCGTGAGTCGCTGGAAAAGTGCCTGATCCACCGGGGTGCCGGCCTCACGGCCATGGTGCATGTTCTGGGGTGAGCCGGAATCAGGGGTCAATGGATCATCCTGCCGTGAAACTGAAAATGCATCGGATGTAAAATAATGCACAGGAACCGGTTAATAAATATTCGGATGCAATTCTGCGCGCAGGGAAAATGGAGCCCTTCATGAAAAGCAGCCAGGCCACAGGTTCTTTAGACAAACTCAGGTCAGATTTACTGGATCTCTGCCGGGACAATCAGGGAAAACCGGCCATACCTGAGCGTAATTTTTTGATCATTCGTCCGTTTGCCAGGAGGTGTCAATACACGGTTTTTCCCCGGTCCTCGCGGATCCCTTCCGGGCCTGTGCATCAATGACCTGCGAGATCGCTGCGAGGAGCTTTTCAGGAGTTGACGGTTTGACGAGATGGCCTTCGGGAGCGAGTTCCTTCAGCCGTCTCCCGGTACTGCCGTCATCGCAGGCGGTCAGGATAATTACAGGTATCGGGTACTGCTCGCGGATCCGGTGGGCAGCTTCGATGCCATCGATCTTCCCGGCAAGGTGGACATCCATCAGGACAAGATGGGGGCGCGGGTTTTCCCCGCAGCGTTGAACCGCTTCTTCCCCGGTCGGTACCGGTTCGATGACCCGGTACCCGTTCTTTGCCAGGAACTCCATCATCTCGAGGGCGATGAGACCTTCATCTTCAACGATAAGGATGACCGGCTCCGACCGTTGGTTCACCTGTTATTTTTAGGGATGAAAATATTAAGGGATAACTATTGTGACAAGGAGGATGGGAATATCAGATAAAGTTATACAGAGGTATTGGTTTTCCCCGGTGCCGAACCTGCAATGAGTCGCGCGTTATTTCAGAGGAGGTAAAGCCACTGAGGAATAATTATCGTGCAAATCTGCCCTGCAAGCCCTTACCCGGCTGGGGTAACCTCGTGCACCCCGGATATTCCCTCTCCCACAGAACCGGAATTCCCTCACCGACGGGGAAAGGGGTGGGTTTCTGAGATACGCCCATCAGAGGCCATTTCTGCCTCCGTTACCCCCATTTTTGGGATCAAACCACGGTGTTCTGTCAAAAAATCACGGGGTAGTTTTGGAAAACGCCTGATTTAGCCCCTGACTGGCGGGAATATGGCTATTCCGTGCCCCGGTAGAACGGGCGGCAGCAGGGCTGCAGCGAAGGATCGGAAAAAACACGGGCTGGTGGCCATAAACCAGGGAAGCCAAGGATCTGATTCCGGAAGATTTCCGGGAAGATCCCCGTTTTGGATACGGTACTTCAGCCCGGATCGGGGCAGCCGCTGGAGCCGGAGCATCGCGACAAGCCAGGGGGGTATCCCTGCCAACAGGACAATCCCGTGAAACAGCGGGTGATGTGATAGCCGAGCCGGAGTATCAGCGAGGACTACTGAACATGACAGAAGCGTCTCATGCTTAACCAGTCACAATGGTTCCCGCCCTCGGTCGGTGGGCGGGACTCCAGGGTGGGCGGTCCGGGAGAAAAGGAATCAAAGGAATACTATATTTTCGCCCGGACACAAATGGTGTTGCTAGAGACAATTGTTGACGTTTGTCACAATTACCGGAATTCCAAAAGGAAACCGGTGGAGCGGATTATGAAATTTGATCGACGCAAACCCTACAACAATCTCCCGCCCCTTCCCCCACCCATCGATCTGGAATCAAAAACAATTCTGAAAAAATGCGTTGTCGCCCACCGGGCCCTGGCATCTCTGAAAAGTGCGGGCAACCTGATCCCGAACCAGGCTATCCTCATCAATGCCATCCCCCTGCAGGAAGCGAAGGCAAGTTCCGAGATCGAGAATATTGTGACGACCGGGGACCAGCTCTACCAGGAGTCCATATTGCCGGGAACCGTTATCGACCCGCAGACAAAAGAGGTCCTGCGTTACCGGACCGCTCTTCGGCGGGGATACGAGCAGCTGAAAACGCAACCGATCTCGACAAGTCTGCTCCGGGGCGTCTGCGAGGTCCTGCTCGACCACGAGGTCCAATACCGCACAGCTCCCGGGACACAGATAACGAACAAGACCACCGGCGAGATTGTATACACACCTCCGGAGGGCGGCGTGATCCTCCGGGAAATGCTGAACCAGCTCGAGAACTTTGTCCACCTTCGCGAGAATAGCCCGCTCGATCCACTGGTCCGGCTGGCTCTTATCCATTACCAGTTCGAAGCCATCCACCCGTTCGAGGATGGGAATGGCAGGACCGGGCGGATCCTGAACATTCTCTACCTTGTCGAGCAGGGCCTTCTGGATATTCCGGTTCTGTATCTCAGCCGGTACATCATTGGCCACAAGAGCGATTACTACCGGCTGCTGCGGGCTGTGACGGAAGAGCAGGAATGGGAGGCGTGGGTGATGTTTATGCTTTCAGCAGTTGCTGATACGTCGGCAGGAACACACCAGCGCATCCTCTCAATCCGCAAACTCCTTGACGAAACAACCGTCCGATGCCGTGAAAATCTTCCCAGCAGGATCTATTCACGCGAGCTTGTGGAGATGATCTTCGTCCAGCCCTACAGTAAGATCTCGTCGGTAGTCGACGCCGGGATTGCAAAACGGCAGACTGCCGCAGAGTACCTCCAGCAGCTTGAAGAGATTGGCGTACTGGAATCCCGGAAAGTCGGGCGCGAGAAAGTGTTCATTCATCCGGCTCTCCTTAAGTTGCTTTCAGAGTCATGATGATATGTCGAAAATTTCAGGTTTTGTCGACACGTTTTGGGAATGTGTCGATGGGATCGACAGGTCCGGGCGGGGAAATGCAGGTCCAAAAACAGGGCCGGGGAAAGGACTCTGGCGGCAATTTGGCGACGTGGATGGGTTTGATGAAAAACGATAGCGGGGAATAATACTTTACCACTTAGTTCTTAACTTAGAAGATCCGGTTTATTCAGAATAATCCAGTCCAATCTCCAACTGGCTTGTTATCCTTTCCTCACCATAGTGCAGAGAATACCCATCAGCACCACGGACAGGAAACAAAAGACACCAAAACCCGGTGCCTGTTCCGGTAGTGGTGACGTCACCGGTCGGGGAATATCCGAACTCCGCGAAGAGGAGATTGTTGTGATATTCTCCGGTGTAGTTACTGGCGCAGGTCCGGGAAAAATCGCCGGATCCAGTGAGAAGATCGAGATTTCCTGTAAGGTATTCTCGTGAAGGGTCTCGCGTTCACCGGCGGGAATATGGGCAAGATCCATGAAGACGATACGGTTCCCGGAGATTTCCTGTGCGAACATATCGGGAATATCATGGAGAATCTCGTACTCTTTCCCGGAGGAAAGATCGTACAACATCAGCCGGTTGCTCTCGTCATAGGGATTGTTCAGGAGCGTGGACGGGTATTCCATCCAGATAATTCGATCTCCTGAAATTGCTGCTCCTTCCTGTTCTGCGATCCCGGTGGCAATTGCAGTTTCGGTCCCGGATCGGATATCGTACAGGTAAATATCCCGGTTGCCGTTACGGTTGTCAGACCAGACGATCCGGTCACCGGAGATTTTCGGATCGAACTGCGTACCGGAAGCACTGCAGACAACGTGTTCTTCACCAGTTGAAAGATCGTAGAGCCAGATATCCCGGTCGGTCTTATCCTTCCGGGAATCTTCCCAGACAATTCGTGAGCCGGCGATTCCAAGATGGTTTTTGTCCCAGTCTCCCACGACAACTGCCGTTGTCACTCCCGTCGTAAGATTGTGTGCCATTATCCTTGGCATATGCTGGAGCCGGGTTCAGTTCTCTTCTCTCCAGACCACGACGTCCCCGGAGATCGCAGGATCCCAGCGGAGAACAGCCGCATGAAAATCGTCGGAGTTGGCAGTGACCTGCCGGCTCGTTCCTGTCGCTCTGTCGTGTACCCAGACATTCTCGTTCTTTATCCAGGCGATGTGGTTTCCCGAGATTGAAACCGGGCGCTCCCCGTCGATGAATTCATTGTGGGGGTCGTCAGCGGATAAAGGAGATATAAGCGTTTCTTTCCCGATCGTTATATTATAAAGATAGACGTTAAAGAGGAACCGGGGTTTCGAGATACTCTCGGCCCATATAATCCTGTCACCGTCGATCTGGGCAGATCGCCAGACGATCCCCGTGTGATTGATGACACCGAGTGAAAGCGTCCCGGGCGCGATCTCTTCTGCTGCGGCAACGGTGCCGCACATCAGTGCCAGTATGAGAATCAGCGCCGGACCATGAATCCGCAAATGTGTTGCTCTTACCAGGATCGATATTTTTTCCGCATGAACGCCGATCATATGACGACCCGGTTACTCCGTCGATATGCACATATGACGACAGCTGAAACCATGGCGGACAGCGCACATACCGGACCAAAACCCGGAGCCCGGGTCGTCATGGGAAGCGATTGAGCGGGATCTGGCGATCTCACCGGTAACCCTGTCGTATTCAGCTGCATTGCAGATGGTGATGTTGTTGCCGGAAACCTGGCCGGATCGAGGGTGAACAGAGAAATCTCGTGTACCGGAGTCTCCCGCTGGATCTCCCGCTGATCGGCCGGAATGTTCGCAAGGTCCATGTAAATGATCCGGTTCCCGGAGATTGCTGGCCCCAGAACTACGGGAATATCTTTCCCTACCAGGTATTCTTTACCGGAGGAGATATCGTAGAGCATAAGCCGGTTGCTCTCGTCATAGGGATTGTAGAGGAACATCGACGGCAGTTCTTTCCAGACAAACAGGTTCCCGGATATATCCGCCTCTTCCTGTTCTCTGGGGCCAGCTGCGATTACGGTTTCCGAACCACTCGTGATATCGTACATTCGCACGTCATAATTACCATCCCGGCGATCGTCCCAGACGATCCGGTCACCGGAGATCTTCGGTGCGTACTGGGTACCGGAAGCGGTACAGACTGCACGTTCCTGCCCGGTTGCAAGATCGTAGAGATAAATATCGGGATTGCCATTCCGGTAATCTTCCCATACGATCCGCGAGCCGGAGACGCGGGCCCGGGTTTTATCCCAGCTACCATGGGATACGGTTGTCTCCTGTCGTGAAGTAAGGTTGTAGGCAATGATATCCGGGTTCCGGAAGTTCTGGACGGTTACTTCCTGCTGCCTCCAGATAACAATGTCCCCCGAAATATCCGGATCCACCCGGCGGATATCGGT
The DNA here is from genome assembly GCA_963758935.1 of uncultured Methanomicrobiales archaeon. GTDB lineage: Archaea > Halobacteriota > Methanomicrobia > Methanomicrobiales > Methanospirillaceae > Methanoregula. The sequence continues at coordinate 141,273 of CAVWXD010000002.1, forward strand.
CCGGTAGTCCCCGACGTTTGTGACAATCGCCGAACATCTTCCCGTGTCGATATCATACAACCAGATTTCCCCGTATTTCGTCCAGACAATATGGTTTCCCGAGATTGCAACGGGCCGTTCGTCGCCCATATAATCATTATGCGGCTCATCGGGCGATGAGGGTGAAACGAGTGTTTCGATCCCGGTGGTACTATTGTAAAGCCGGATATTGTATATCGCAGAGTTGGTGTTTGAGATACTCTCGGCCCAGACAATCCTGTCCCCGTCGATCCGGGCGGATCGCCAGATGATGCCGGGATTGTCGGTGATACCCGGTGCGGGAGTCCCGGGTGCGATCTCCTCTGCTGCTGCGATTCCACAATACCCGGCCAGGAAAACCATAACAATGAAAACCTGAAGGGAGGAATGATGGGAGGCGACTATATTCACTGAGGCATGTGCCACCCGATTATCCTGAATCATCAGACCTTCCTCTTCCTTGTGGTAACAGCATACGTGCTGATTCCCAGCAGTACCATGCCTCCGACTATAGCCAGCGGAGTAATGATTCCTCCTGTCCCGGTTCCTTTTATCGGAATATCGTGGGGCACCGGTGCCGGGCCGAATTTTTCCTTCACGGTAAACAGGGTGGATCCGGTCCCGGTCGTTGTGGATTTCATCCAGCCCACCGTCACAATATATTCTCCCGGGTCGAGCCGATCGGTACCGGGATCGAACGACCAGCGATTGGTATCATTTCCCGTGACGACCGGTATCGTCTTCGAGACGATGAGGGTGTTGGTACCGGCGTCCCGGATGTCCGCATGAAGGGGATTTTCAACGCCCATATTTGTCGTGCCGGAAATAACAATCCGCTCCCCCGATGCCATGTCGGGCAGGTGGCCCTCGGAATTTGTACTTCCTTTCAGATCAAAGTGGACCGACGGCTCCTCTACGAAGAAGTAGTAAGGAGACAGGAGGTCGTCAACCCCGGGAAGCCCGGTGCCTGCCATGAGAATCCGGACAACCGGTTCAGCGTTTGCCCGGATGTCCCGTTCGGATCCGATGCCGGCAAAAACCGTACCCTCGTTCAGGAAGGTTATGTTCCCGTTCCGGTCAACATTGTCACTAATCTCCGATCTCCGGTCGGAACCCGGTCCTGGATCACAAAGGCGTACTGCCCGCTCGAGAACTGCACGGTATCTTCGGGCCTGACGGTTATCGCGAATTTTCCGGTCGTATCCGGGACGGCGGTTGATATCCGGAAATAGTTCCTTCCGATAATCCAGAGGGTAACCGTCCCATTCGTTGCGCCCGTTCCCACGATTGTGACGGTATCCCCTTTTGCAATCGTCTGCGGGCTGCTTGTCGAGAAGGACAACGATGCTTCGACTGGCACGATTGCCAGGAGCAGGACCACAAACAGGGTTATGCATTTTATCCGGTTTTTCATGGTTTCACCATCAGTTGGCCTGATAGTTGGGAACTTTGCCCGGGGTTCTTAAACGATCTCTGTGACAAACCCCTTCGATTACTACGAAAGAGGATTGTCACAGAGCCTTTATGGATGATATGGCCGAATTTCTATAATACGATATGGATATTCTTCGGCTACGAAAACGCGGGAGACCCGGGTCTCTTGTAAGAGGTGAATGCTGATGGATTACAAAAAAACCCTGACAACGAGTGTCCTGGGAATTGTTGTTGTTATCTGTATCCTTGAGTACGTTTACATCCCACTTTTCGGTATGAAACCCGGTGTCGGGGCACTTCCGTTCTGGCAGCATCCCCCGAGAGCAATACTTTTTCATGCACTTTACCTGATTCATCCCGGGCTCGTGAAACCCGCAGATTTCCTCTTCGGCTGGTGCGTGGGACTCGGAGTCTGGCTCGGATTCCGGCAGGTATTCGAAAAGAACGCGCTCGACAACCTCGATCGCCAGCGTCTTTTTTCGTTTATCCGGGATCATCCCGGTATCCACTACCGGGAACTGGAGCGGGAGACCGGTATCAATCGAGGCACGCTTTCATACCACCTTGAGGTGCTTGGGCATACTCATAAAATTCTCCCGGTCCGCGATTCAGGTCACATGCGGTACTTCGAGAACAATGGAAAGTATTCGGAACTCGAACAAAAAATCCTGTCGTCCCTGAATAATAAGCGGAAGAGCACTATCCTTCACTCGTTGCTGGATTCGCCATCGACTCAGGCAGAGCTCAGGCGCACTCTCGAAATATCCGGTCCTTCGGTCGCGTGGCATATGAAACGGTTATGCATAGAAGGAATTGTCTCGGTGGAAAGACAGGGCCGCGAGCAAAAATATCGTCTCGGGCAGGAATCCGAAGCGTTTTTGAAAAACTATTTTTCCGCATCACCAAGGGGATAATATCCGGCGTGAGGGGATTCCTTTGTTCCTCCTGATTTCGAATCCAGACCGGTGGTTCTTCTGTTATTGATGGCGGGCTGGTTGGTTCAGCTCGTTTTACCGGTGAAGAGTTTTTCACCCAGATTGGTTGAAAATGAAAAGCCCGAAAAATAGTACCGAAATATATAACGGTCGATACCACCGGATATTCCTTTATGAAGTGGATGATATTTTTCAGCATCCTTTTAATTTCTACCGTCATTACCCAGGGCTGCGTCCTCCAGACGGAAAACTCTCTCCCGGTAATCGGTCCGCCTCCGACAATTGCTAGTAGACCCCTTGATAATTCCGGCGGGACAGCAATTGCAATCGCATTCAAAACCGATGAAATATCAACCTCCTCTTCCGAAGCAAAGGACCTGTTCATCAAAGGGCTGACATACTCGACACAGTATGCCCGTTACAATGAATCGCTGGCATTTTTCGACGCTGCACTCGCAATCGATTCAAACTTTACCGAAGCGTGGGTGGCAAAAGGAGTGGCCCTCCACAATTTGAAGCGTTACGACGATGCAATCGGGAACTATGACCGTGCTCTGGCGATCGATCCAAACGATGCGGGAACATGGAGTGTCAAGGCGATTACCCTCGGCGATATGGGTAAACCGGAAGAGGCTGCGGAATGCAAAAGGCGGGCAGCTGAACTCGATCCCCGGTATGGTCACGTGATGGAATCTGCGGGTAAAAACCAAAACAAAACATCGGTCGCTGCATCGAATGAATGCGGGCAGAATAAAACCGGTCTGGAAATTTTCGATCCTGATTCCGGTATCCGATACCTGATTACCCAGGGCCAGGATGGATATCGTCCGCTGTTAGAGAACATGACGCCGGTTCTTCTCTCGATCGGGTACCAGAAGAAATGCTCCTTGCCCTATACAGAATTCCAGAGGCTGAAAACAAACTACCGGTACGTCGCCCTGAACCAGGTCGATACAATGTATGGCCGGTACTGCTACAATTCCGCACCGTGCAGGGACATTCCAGCGGATCAATTTACCCTGCTGATCGATAAAAAAACCGGGCTCATCCCGGTGACTGAATGCCTTGAAACCGGGCTGATCTTTGCGTACAGGGACGGGGTCGATGCGGGAATCTGGAGTTTGGGGGAAGAAAACTCCAGCCGCCTGGATAACCTCACGAAGAATGTTCAGGATATCATCGATTCGGGGAAGGTTGGCACCGAATGCCGGATTAACCTGGGAACCGCAGTTACTAAATCTCCTCCGCAATCCTGCGAGGGTATCCGGACTCCCATCCCAGCGGGCGGGGACGTGTACCTCGGTGAAAACTGTCTCAACATCAGCGCCGGGGTTTCGTCGGGGGAGGCTATTTCGTGGTACAGAGATGGCCGGAACGCAACGAACACCACTCCCGACGCAATCCGGGTAGTCCGTGATGCCCGGAACTTTTTCGCGGATCCAAATGATTTTCTGGGGTATGAGGGAAACTGGTACGTTGGAACCACGGAGAAGGTTGCATTTGTGATCAGGATCGTGGATCTGCGCCTGCAACCCAGGGATAACTCTACACTACCCTCAAACGCGGGGAACCAAGGGACAAACGCTCCGATCTCCTTCGCAAGTTCGGGTAAAATCGATCCCGGATTACAGGGTACCATCAATGCAACAAAAGACCTCGATTATGTAACGGCGTGGGTTGTCCTGGACGAGCCGTCGGGGATACCGGATGTGACCCTGTCAGACATTTCTCCGGCGGAGAGAACCGCGTGGCGCGAGCGGCAGCGGGTTGCGTACCTGAACGCGACAAAGCCCCTCGTGGACTATGTGCGAACCAGCGGGTTCGTGGTCGACTATATCGGCCGGACTTCCCCGGCAATCGAGGTCCTTGCATTCCCGCATTTCATGAACGAGCTCGCGAACCGTTCCGATGTCCGGAAAATGGTGATTCCCAAAACGAACCACCAGATCATCAACGGGATGTTGCTGCGCAAACCCGATGAGACGATACGCGTGTCGATCTCGTTCACCCCTCCTCCCGGATTTTCCCCATGGCCCCACGGACTCTCGGGAACGCAGCTGGACGATTATTATGCCCAGAACAGGATCCCGTACGAGAACCACTCCCGGTATGTCCTCGAAAGGCTGGCAGCTGAAAATGTCAGCATAACCTTTACGGGACCGTATCCCACGACGGGGATCTATGGAGAAGTTCCCGTTTACCTTCTCGAGGATTTTAACGGGGGATCGGAGGTGGGGATGATCCAGCTGGACGTCCCGGCGTACCTGGTATGATACCAGCCCGAATGGTGAACAATACTGCGGGAGAACGTAATCGGCAACTAAAAAATTCGAATGCCTTTATACTTCCATTACATATATGAGTAACATATCATGCAGGAAGGAGAAGGTTCCAGGATCGGATTCATTGGCGATTTTTCCCGGTATTCATTGATCGGTATCCTCATCGTCAACATCCTTTCCCCGTTTGTTATTATTTTTATCAATCCCGAAGTCTTTTTTCTGGGCCAAAAAATTGCCGGTACCCTGGCCCAGGTATATGCCCTTGGCCTCATCCTGATTACGACCCTCCTGGTTTTCTCTCTTTACAAAAAATCCAAAGGATATGCGTTCATCGCGCTTGCATACGGGACGATCTATTTTGTCAACGGGTATCTCATCGCCGGGTATTATAACGGCCAGGTTCCTCCGGCGATTTACTGGCTTATCCTCGTGTTATCGGTCATGGTATTTTGCACGACACTGATTATCCAATCCGGAAAGCCTGTTGAACCCTACAAAAAAAGCATCTGCAGGGTATTTGCGGATAAGCCATATGCCGGATTGTTGCTGTCGCTCACCGTTCTCATATGTTTCCTGCTCTTTACGTCGATCAGTCTCAGCAGTTACCAGAAAGAATTCGATACGTACCTCTACCAGGTTGAAATCTATCCTGATACTCCGCTGTATAACGTCACCCTGATGATGCCTCTCCCTTCCGCGATTTCCGGGAATATCGCTGACGGAAACAATTGGGGGAATGACTTCCCGGGGTTTCAGGAATTATACCCAGTCGGTCGTGGAGACCGAAAACGGCACCATGATAAAAATTACTGCCGACTCGATCGAAAAGCCCGTTAACGGACTCCCGCAGCAGCCCGCCGGGGTTTACCAGAGTATCTCCACCGAACATTCGATTAATTATTCCTATCCGCTGGAACACGAGCCGGTGTTGTTGCCAAAATTTTCCCCGGAACATTCGTTCTGCACGGAACAAAAATTCCAAAAGATTCCACTAAGAAATACCCCGTCGGGTTGTATGGCCTATGGATCAACGGTATACGCGGTATTCGAAACCGCTCCCTCTTCACGGACAACGATCACGGTGTCTTTTGACGGTTCGCGTGCGATTTCATCCTCCGGGCCCCCGAAAAGTAATGGCTACGAGGACAGCATTTCGGTCACATTTTCAGGAACTGCAGGTGGCTGGTATAACGCGACCGGTACCCTTCTCACGGGTTAACGACATGACACCTTTTTTGTTTCAGGCAAGGGAAAACTGCAAAACGGAGTGAACGAAGAATGACGTTACCGATTCCCACTGCTTTGTTCGCACTGCTCCTTGCCGGGATGGTGGTCGGGCCCTCCGTGAGTGCGATGGATAGTGGAGACACCGGGAACCAGAATATCACGGTTATCTCGGTGTGCATTTCGAACAATTCATCGGGGAATGGTGATCTGAATTGTACTGGCCGGGCAGTCGGTAAAACCGCTCAATCCTGTACCACTATCCAACCTGAAAAAAATAAAAGTGCCGGAACCGGTTGAATCGGCGGAAAAGCCGAACGAGATATTTTCTGACCGGGACTGGGCATTCCTCAGGAAATCGATGACGGATCTGACGGAAACCGAACAGGATCAGCTCATTACCGACTGGAAAATGATTATGAACAATACATCGTCTCTCGGCCCTGAAGAACGACAATGGGTGTCGATGAAAATGGGGTATTATATCATCAACGCCACTGATGGAGGGAAACCGGTAATCCTGCCGGACCGGCCAGGGCCAGCGAGAGACAAGCCGACACAAACCGCTGCTGCTATTCCCTTCGCGGTTCCCTTGATTGCGATTGGGGGATTCGGAATTATCCGGGTTCTGTTGGTTCGATGTAATAAAAAATAATTCGTCTTTTTTTCGGACTGATTAGGATGTTCATAACTTTCCAGGACTGGTTTTGGGACTGAAATTTTGAAAGAAAAAGCGGGGAAATTTTTCAAAAAACTCATATGATTCTTTTGTAAGATTATACTGGACATCCCGCCCGTTTTTTTCCATGGAGATGATGTTACTCCGTGACAAGCGATTTGTATGCCAGGTGACGGACGGGCCGGCAATTCCTATTCTCCGCACAAGATCTCTTCGGGAAACATTGGGTGATACGATAAGGGTGGTCATAATTTTCCGGTTGGTACCATTCTGAAGTTGATTAAACATTTTCTTCTCAAATTCGGTGAACTTACCTGTATTTTCGAAATAACCGATTGAATTCAAGTAATTAACTTCAATGGTTTCGCCTTTCAATGCCAGGACTGAAAGATGATATCTCACAGAACCTCGTTTTAACCCTACCAATTGGGAGAGAGTACGATAATCGATGCCAGGGTTCGCTTTGATCAACTCGAAGATCATAAGACGATTCTGATTCTGGAAAATTGCGTTCTGTGAAATCTTCCGGTATCCGAGCCATGCCAGGATTTTCAGGGCGTACAGAATTTCTATCGGAAAAACCAACATCGGAAGAATTGACAAGGCGACAGCGATTGCCATCGCTCTGGGAGAGAGTTGCCAAAAGGTAATTGGCACGGGGTCATAAGGAGTGCCCGAAATCGTATCCGGGTCAACCGGCCGAACAACATAACCGCCAGTGTCGCCGACTGCGATAGGCACCATTAAAATAAAAAAGGAGAGTGAGAGTGATACGAGTCGCACCAAGCCCTTCGCCATAAATGGAGTTTGTTTTACCGGGTTTTCTTTATTATGGTCCAATTTAATATACAAAGAAATTATAACCCTGCGACCCGGTCACTTGATCGCCGTATACCTTAAAGTTCCATGTTCCCGAAGCAAGACTGGGTGATCGCGAAATCCCAAGGGTAATCCTCCCATTGGTAGTTCCATCCGATCCATCATAATAGGGACCGAGTGTCCCGTCCGGTGCGATGATCGTGAGCGAAAGGGAATCTGATGTGTCGCCCCAGTTAAGATCGGTGGTAATCAAGGAAGTTCCTGGTGATACATAATAATAAAACCAGTCTGTTTCTCCCTGAGTGATCGTCCCGACACTCATGGGCATGACAAATCCGGGTAATTTCAGGTTCCTGGCCGGGTACCGTATAACCGCCATTTTTGTCAACCTTCTGTGCAGATACTCCCGACACGAGCACTATCGCGCATATCAGGATTAAAAACCAATGCCGGATACTTTCATAGTATCAAAGAGCGGTTTTGATAGCCGGCGCTTAACCTTTCTAGCCGTTTCGTCTACCGGTTCAAAGAATCAGTAGACAAATGGGCGAGAAAGTTCATAACCCCCCAAAAAAATGTTAACTAACGGGAATAATTGTGATTTTTGTGAATACTCCAAATTATCTCCGGATGATATTATTTATTTTAACCGGAGAAAGTTCATTTATTGCCGGACATCTGGAATAAGGAGAAAATAAATGTCAGAAAACAATTTTGACAAAAAAGAACGGGTCCGTCAAACTATTGTGTTCGAAAAAATACCTCTATGGTTACCACCTCTACTCGCAGTCATCATAATCGGGCTGTATCTTACGATCGCCGGAACAACCGATTTTCCGGGTCGGACGTTTTTTTTACTTTCTCTCCTTGTCGCATTCATCGCAATGGCGGTTATCACCCCGTTTCCGGTGTTTCTCAAAAAAAATAATGACCGGATAAATTGGTTACCTCTTGTTTTCTCTTCGCTATGTGCCTTGGTGCTATTTGGATGGTTCATTCTCGGAGGAAGCAGGGAAATCCGCAGCGGCGGAACTTTTCCTTCCTTCGCAAACCGGTTTCCGGTTCTGGGGGAGATAATCGATTTTATTGTAAAGATTCTCGGAATCGGAAATATCGCGTACAATCCTCCGGGTTATGAAATTATTATCTGGGCGGGGTTGTTTATCGAAATTGCACTTGTTTCGAGCCTCATTTATTTATCAGCGGATTATATCCTGTCAAAGAGAAGTAGGTAGGATAATATGTCCGAGTCCTGGATGACTAGAAGAAAATCCCTTTTTCCGGCAACTATTCTGGCCACGGTTATCATATTAATTTCTTGTCCGGTTTCAGGTGAAATTATCTCCACGAATTCTTCAGGCCCGGTTTGGTCGGACCCTATCGGGATCCACAGGACCCTTGCCACAGTATCCGGGGATGGGAATTACATCATTGCTGGATCTGATACCGGCGTTTTGCGATCTTATGCTAAAAATGGAACTATCCTGTGGACCTATCGGAGTGATGGTAAATCCGTGAGGTCCGTCGCACTGTCACGTTCCGGCGACTTTTCGGGTGCGATTTTCGTGAATGAGGATGCACCTTCTTCGCTTGCCCAAGGCGAAGTATTCGTTTACAACCGGGACGGGAATGTTCTCTGGAATTTTTCCGAGGATCCCACCGTAGAATTGATCGCTATGTCAGACAATGGCGATTCCGTTTATGTTTCCGGCACATCGAGTCTTTATTCGTTCAACGGAAATGGCACGATGATCGGGAAAATTACGATGCCGGCACGTATTTGGGCGCTTGATTCTGCACGTGACGGCTCCTTTGCCGTTGCAGGGTCAAAAATTTCAGGCCACCAGCTCGATATGATGAAAAAAGATGGAATGCCTTCCTGGAATATCTCAACAAAATTCGGATTCGGAAGTACGGCCATATCCCCGGATGGCGGGACCGTCGCCGCGGCCGGGTACTCTCATCTCTATTCAATCGATCGGAACGGAACCATACTCTGGCAGTTTACGGGCAGGCTCGGAATTCACCAGTGTTGTCGTTTCCTGTGATGGCAAATTCACTGTTGCTGGTTCCCAGGTACTATGTCCAGACGTTCAACCGAACTGGCACTTTGCTCTGGCAGCATATTTATGAAGGTCTTGTCAATGACGTGGCAATTTCTGATGACGGATCCTTTGTGGTAGCGGGAACTTCAACCGGGATCTTCACCTTTGATCAGAAAGGGAAAGTCCTCTGGGTTTATGAAACACCGACAGCGATCCTTCGTGTGTCCTTAGAAAATAATGGAACACATTTTGCGGCGGGTACGACGGATTCTGTTTACTTCTTCAACATTCAGGGTGATCCGTCGATTTCCTCCGAGCCTGCGCCAACAACATCGAGCCTTACGATATCAGATACACTTCCATCTCGGCAGCCCGCAACGAAAGCTTCACCGATCTCTCCGTTGCTTGTTACTCTGGCAATCTGTTCCATCGGTATTGTCGTGATTGCATACAGAATGTCGAAAAATTAAGAAGGGATGATTTTGCAAAAACTAACAGAAAAAACTACCGTGATTCTGGCCACATTTATCATAACTGTATTTTTAATAAGCGGGTGTATCGAAACGAAAATGATTAGCCAGCAGGACGCTGCCACTATCGCCGTGAATGACAGCGAAACACGTACTTTGATACAAAATCACGAATTCAGCGTTGTGGATGTAAGCCTCGCCTCAGTCGCATCGGGGGAAACGAACCCCAGGGAAATGTACGCAGTGACCATTAAAGTGCAGAACAGCACTCCTGAAAGAATTGTGGTCTTTGTGAATTTTGATGGCAGCGTATACCGGGTTGACTCACCGTATACTGCAAAGGCACCCGAATCTTTGATCGATAAACAGCCAAGTGGGCTGTATAAGGAGGGCTTGGATCGGACAGCAGGATATACATACGCGGCAACTCCTTGTACGGACTGCCCACTTCCAATCGGCACTCCTCTTCAACCATCTCCAGTTATTACGGTATCCGCTCAACCACCCACTTCCTTAAGAACCGGCACCCGGTACCACGTATGATTCCGTGTCCGGGTGTACATCCCTGATAACTGATTCCCGAATCGCAATTCCAGCCAATATATCTGTCGCAATCCGGGATCCGATGCCCGGAATCCGATATTCCCTGAACGAGAGCGAATCCGGCAAGACACTCATGCTCGGGAAAGGGGACATTGTTGAGATCAACCTTCGGTGGATCCCAGGACTTGCCAATAACTGGATTGTCCAGGTTTCCGGGTGCAGACTTGATGTGGTGAATGCGGGTACTTATTCCGATGGTGGCGATTTCTGGAATAACACCGGCCATTACCGGATAAGGTATCGGGCGATTAATACGGGGACTTCAATCATTGACGGGATATTTGGGGTCCCGCCCCGCGGTACTGCAACTGAATCGAATCCCCGGTTCAATCTTACCGTGATCGTGAAGTAGACCGGCAACGACAAGAGCCGCTCCGTGAGAAGTAGAATAAAGAAAAAAATAAACAGAGAAAAGGATGTGGGCGGTAAGCATGCAGAACATGAATCCTGATAGAACAGTAATTTTTATGAATTGATAGTGGTTTCCAGTTTGATGATAGGGACAGAAAAAATATATAATGAAATTATAAATCGCTCTATAGACGACCGAAGGGTATCCCGGAAAAAGAAAGGCCGGGTTCATCAATAAACTAAATTGAGCTGAACCCGGTCCTCAGGAATGAAGGAGTGTAAAATTCGATGGAAAAAATAAAGCTGAACGCACGTTTTCTGGCTGTCCTGGCTTGCCTGGTTATCCTGGTAATTGCCGGAAGTTATTTTTTTTACTATGTGTATCTACCGCCGGAAGATCTCCCCCAGAACCAACTGCTGGACCCCGGGATTACCCTTCAACCAACGCTTCAGCCCGTCCACCAGTCTACATCCGTTAGTCCAACACAGACCGTAAGAATGTGTAGCGGTTATGTTATCGACGAAGTCAAACCGGATTCCTTTATGGAGGCTTCCATGATTGTCCATATTACCCGTGATGAACTCGCAGATTTTCCGGCGATTGAACGGGATTTAGAGAACGCCACAAAGATCCCGGCAGGCGATCGATATGGACCAAATTTTATTGACTGGTTTAACGGCCACCGGGGTGTCGGTACCTTTAACAATGACACCCAGTATTACGAATTCCGGAATTTATCATGCAGACACAGTCCCGACCCGAAGTGCAATCCATTGAATTTCACCCAGGAATTCGAATATACGGGACGGTACTACGAGATACAGTGCTATCCGAGTTTCGCGGGAGCCCATGACAACCTTCCGCCCCCCCGGGTTAAGTGATGTGCGTGGGAGGAAGACCGTTGCCGGTTGGATGACTGAGATGAATAAAAACCTGAAAGTTGCCCTGTTCGTCTGTGCGATTGTCATTTTCACTGTCGGGTGCATCGAGGGCCACACGACAAAAACTGAAACCGTAATAACGAAACTCGACAGCACGGAAAAAATCCAGTGGACCACCATCATCGAAAATACGGGTTATTCAACGTCGCAATCGGTTGCACCCGTGAACCGTTTTATCGAGTCCTCAGATAAAGGATTTTTCATCGCCGGCTTTTTCTTCACCAGTACCGGAGGATCCGGCATACGCATAATCAAAACCGACAGTGGGGGAAACGTTGCCTGGGAAAATAGAGTCCCCGATCAGTCCGGGGAAATTTTCACCATTATCCAGCGGGACGACGGAGGATATTCGGTCTTCTGCAGGAACGGTCGTGTATATCTTTTCAGTTCCTCCGGATTACTGGAAGGTTTCCGGGAAATCCCGGCTCAGATAAACCAGACTCCCGGAGGAGGATCCCCGGTCGTTACCCTGCGCTCCCTCACCCGGACACCTGACGGGAACCTCATTATGGTCGGAGATAATTATGCGAACATGCGGGAACCGGTCCTCATTGCAAGGGTTTCGGAGAATGGAATGGTATTAGGGCAAGAAACGTATTCCCGGGAAAACAAGGAGAGCACGACGTCTCTCATACAAACGCAGGACGAGGGGCTTCTGCTGGGAAAATTTTTCTACCGAGATGAGCCGGGCGGGGGAAAACAAATCCTGGTAGAAAAGACCGACGCCAATTCAACAATTGTCTGGGACTCCCCATTTGGCATCTGCAACTTCACGTTCTGTGATACCGATCTGCTGGGCATGCACGAATCCGTTGATGGTGGATACGATATCGTCTACCAGTCCCACGAGCAGAGTAACCGGTCACCAGGTAATATGCCGGTAGTAACCATTCACGCACAGCTCGCCAGTAATGGCCAGGTAATCCAGCAGGACCTCCTCACAAATGTTTCAGGATTACCCTCGTGGATTTTCTATCAGAGCGACATTTCTTCTGAACTGATCAACCTAGTCTCGGAGGGGACAATGAATGCAATAATTGCTGAGAAGAGCGAGGGTAACCCGACGAACCGCTTTGATTCGATCCTCAGAACAGAAGACGGGGGTTATGTCGTTCTCGGGACACGGCTCTATTTCTGAAATAAACCATGTTTTGAATGAAAAGAGAAATTTGGATTTCCTTCCGGAGGGTTCTTTTCAGCTCTCGCTTCAGATGCACGAGAATAATTTCTTTTCCTGTTTGCTCGCCCCGAGGACCACACACCCGCCATCATCGGTCGGCACAATACCTCTCACCATGTACCAGTCCGGGGAAACGGGAGCCTGCCAGTCAAAGTCCCCTTCGTCATTCAGTCTCACGATAGTGTGGGGCATGCCAAACCCGTAGCTCGACGCATAATCCTTTTCGGGAAGGTGCGCTGCGAAATAATTTTGTTGTGAGATATGCGAGACCGGGGGAGAAACATCCAGCGTTCTTTCGCGCAGGACTTTGCCCGTGTCATCAAAGGTTAAGGAAAAGGTCTCCATGATAATTGTGGGAGGTGTATCGGAATTCCGTGCCGACTCGTACATAATTTCAAAGATGCCGGGTCCCGGTTCTCCCATGAGGACCGGACGGTTGTCCCATGATTTTCCCAGCGTCGCATTCCAGATTTCCTTTCCCCCGCTGTCGAGCCGGACATAGAACAGTTCCCTCACCTCCGGGGTATGCCCCTCAACGATACAACCGCCATCGGAAGTTACCATGAGGGAAAATTCAGAGAGTGCGACCATCGGCAGGTCCTCGTGTCTCCAGATTACTTTCCCATCAGGATCAAGACGAAGCACTGTGGAATTTCTCACGCTCATATTTTCCAGCAGGACAAAAAATCCCCGGTTTCCCCATGGAGCAAAAAATGAGGGTGAATCGTCATCCCCGTAGAGGATCTCCCTTGTGACATTTCCTCCGGTATCAAGGACGAGTATCTTCCCGGGATACTTCCCGGCAAAAAATCCTCCGTCGGGGTTTAAGAAAAAACCGTTGAAATATTCCTTATATTCGGGATACCACCGGTCCCATTCCTTGTGGCCGCTGTTGTTGAGCCTGATGATGCGGGCAGCCGGGTGGCCGGCCACGTTGTCATACCGTCCGGAAATGAAGTATCCGCCGTCCGTCACCGGGAGGATGGTGTACGCCAGGTCATCCACACCGCTGTCGAGGGTGGTAGTCCACTGCTCGTGTCCGGTTGCATCGAGTTTCATGACCCGTATATCCATCGGGGGCATTCCACATTGTGCCGTGGTAAAACCGGCAGAATAAAATGCATAGATTGCGAACACCGCGAGACCCAGAATTACTCCAGCGAGGATCCCGAAAAAAAGCCTGTTCGGGATTTCTTTGTGCTGTTTTTCACGCAGGGTCATACGTTACTCCGGTCACGCTCTGTCAATTGAACCCGCTCATCCAGACGATAAGCCATATTCCCGTGAAGACGATCGATAGTGCAAGGAAATTTTTCGTTCTCCATGCTGCACAATACCCTGCAAATCCACATATCACCGAAAGAAGTCCGATAAAAAAGACCGTCTCGGGTATCCGGATAAACACCATATTCCCGGCGCTGATGAGGAGATACATTACACCATAGAGAAATGGAAGCGGGAACGCTCCGGCAAGAAATGCAACGACTCGGTTTCCAGTATACCATCCGACGAGAATTGCTATGGCCGGGAAAATAGAAAACGCAAGGCAGAAAGCAATGAGGGACAGGGACCAGGAGAAAATATCCCCCATGGTTCCCTGCGGCGGCATCTTCAGGAAGGTAAAAAGCCCGACAGCGAGGATGACCGCTTCAATCGTTACAGGAAGGACATATTCCCTGGTTCTTGCCGGGAGCAACAGTATCAACCGGAATTTCTCGATCACTATTCACACCGAACGTTCACAATCAGATGGCAGGTTTGTAAAATTCATTTTTAATATATTATCAATAGGACTTTAAGATTATAAAATAATCAGGATATAATGAAAATTTTCCAGCGGATTCCGGTGTGGTTACCGCCGCTGCCAGCGGTCGTAATTATTCTCATGTATCATGGTATTGCCGGTACGGTTGACTTTCCGGGCCGGACCATTCTGTTGCTTCTCCTCCTCGTTGCCTATATCGGGATGGCAGTAATCACGCCATTCCCGATTTTTTTGAAAAAGAATAACGGGCGTGCTCACTGGATGCCTCTCGTTAGTGCATCGGTGTGTGCAATCGCATTGTTCGGCTGGTTCATTCTCGGAGGAAGCAGGGAAATTCGCGGGGGCGGAGGTGGTCCGCTCTTTGAAAACAGGTTCCCCCTCGCCGGGGGAATTATTGATACCATAGTAAATATCCTCGGAGCAGGAACTGTCGCGTATTCTCAGGAAGGCTATGAAATCATTATCTGGGGAGGACTTTTCATTGAGATTGCAATTGTTTCTGCTGCGATTTATCTGATAGCCGGTCACGTTCTTTCACGTGCCAAAAATACGGGCGGCACAACGATCTAGGAAACCCCTTATTTCTTTTATCCCCTCGTCGCATTGATCATCAGCGGAAATGGTTCACTGTCTGCTCCCGGCTTTATCCCGTAAAAGATCCAGACCGGCGTAAACTTGTTTGGCGCCGGCACCTGCATCGAGGCATCGGGAATATGGGTCTCAACGTTATACCCGAACCGGACCCCGGTGATGTGGTAACCGTCGAGACTGCCCTGGATCAGGAAGAGCAGCTCCCGGGCTTTGAGTTTTTCAAACGCCTCATCCGCGGAGATGACCGGAATCTCCCCGGCATATTCCAACGTGCTCCAGTCTTTCGAAATATCCAGAAGTTCCCCGTTTTCCCCGAGCGAGACCCCTATCCCCGAGCCCATCACCGGAGAACCATTGACGTACTGGCGGTACGCGACCCGGGTATACTGGGGGTATTGCTCCTCGACGGTCCCGGTCGCGAGATTGTATTTTTTCATGAATGCCTGCTCTGTTCTCTCGATGACTGCATCGGCCGGCAGGCCTCCGTATCCAACGAGAGCTTTTTCCGCAAGACCGGGGGCCTCCGCGACGGAGGGGATGTGATCTTTTACCGTCAGGGCCGTGCCAGTCCCGGTCGAGAATTTCTGCACGGATACAACCCGGTAGTCCGGAACGGTAGCGGGAGAGGCGGGCAGTTGTGTATCAAGAGTGATCGAGCGGTCGTATACCAACGGACCGGAGGGTGGCCCGGCAGGTTGCGGGGGATTGACGCCACTGATGAGCGACGTTCCAACCAGTACCGTCACTACAAGAACTACAAGTGAAACACCAACGCCGACGCCCATCGCGATTGTGATCTTTTTTGCCGGGTATTTCTTAATGAAGAAAAACAGCACGAGGAACACAACCGCTCCTGCTCCTGCAACAATAAATGGTTCTGCAATTCCCGGTCGGCCGTACAAGACAATGCTGACAAAATAGAGTGAAAGGACGAGGAAGGTCAGGACTCCGGCCAGGTTCGCGAGATTGTTTTCATTGAGGATTTTCATCATAACCTTGAATTTCCTGCGATTTTGTTCATCTATTCGTATCTACCACAGCAATCGGATTTTCCTGATCAAAATAACTGATGACGTAAATATGTCGCCCGGATGAACTGTTCCCCGCAATCTCCGGGCCGGAAATGATCACCGTCGAGCCATCGACATACGTCGTAATCCCCTCCGGGGGGTTGATAGTATCGGTTAGCCCCTGCCCCCATATGAGTGACTGGTTGGAGAAATCCCGGTCATCGATAAAGATCTGAAGCGGCCGGGATGTGACGGGGATCAGAAAGGCCGATCGGTGACCGGAGTAATCCAGCGAAATATGCAGCTTAATGGTCGAATCACCAACCCGGTTTACACTCATCGATACCGGTGACGGTACCCCGCATTGGGTATACGATGATTCACAGGATCCGATTTCCACAATGCCAAATCCCACTGGAACCAGAAAACTGGTAATAATTCCGGCAATGAGGACAACACCAGCGGTCCTGCTCCGTACCTCAATAAACCCACGCTTTTTCCTGACCGGCAAGCGGCCCTCCGGAGGAGGAATGGTACAGGAAAAAATAAGGGAGCCAAAAATTCCAAGACCCATGACCCCAAGAAGGATCAGGAACGCGAAGGGACCAATCCAGAAAAGATGGGACACAGAGAGCGCAATGAAATCCTGAACCAAAGCACCGCCGATAGAGTGCCCGGTTTGGAATTCAGGAAAGACCGACAGGAAATACAGGGAAAAAAGCCAGACGATTCCCACTGCACAGGTCGAACACGCACTGATAACGATCAGGTCTTTGCGGAGGCGGATAGTGTCCTGGAAGATCATCGAGGCGATGAATCCGGTCAGGATTATCGACAGTGCATCTGCGAGAAAAAAACCAAAATTAACGAATGTCCCGAATGCCCCCACCCAGAAAAATTCCTGGTCGACGACGTTTTGAATCCACGCAATCGAGCCTAAAAATGTAAGTCCGACGATAACGGTCAGGACGAAAAGACCGATCCTCCGCCAAAGTGTCATTCGATTCCAGGCTGCTGGATCGTTTACACCGTCTGCATTACCTTCGTTATCCATTAACATGACTATCCCGACCATTCTTTCCGGACGAACACCACACGGTCATCAGTGTCAAACTCAGCAAGAATTTTTTCCCGTTCAGACTTTTTTCACGCCGGGATCAGAATTAATGTAAACCGTTTTAACCGGCCTGAGCGCTATACCCTGTCCCTTCAGGCGTATCACAGTGGCTTCTTCCGGCCGACCAACCCTGACAGGGATCGTAACCATGCCGTTTTCACGCTTTACGTACGTGACATATTCCCACATCCCGGTTTCCTGATCCGGACCGGTGGATCCATCGCTCGTAAGGACCGAAAACGTCCGGTTATAGTCCGTTTCAGGGACTATGAGATAGTATTTCCTCACGATTGCAGGGGAATGAATCTGCAAGGTATAATTATAGGGGATGGCATGACTGCGGATAATCCCGCCGATTTCATCATCGCTGAGCAAAGCATCGACATCGAGGACGCTGAACCAGTCTGCCTGTTCGTGCCATGCGATGGTCTCCTTACTCAGGGTTGGAAGGGCAGATAGTCCCGGGTACATCGGGTTGTACAGGAGGAGGGTGCTCATACACCGGCAATGTTGTGGCAACAAAGGTGCCGAGTGCCACGATCGCGGCATCGGTCAGCGGCAGGTCCTCGGAAATTCCTTCCGACCCGGCGTAGGCAATGAAATCGCGGTCGTTTTTATCTTTCTCTGACCACCGTTCTGCATTACCGGCAAAATCTTCCGGCGTCACTTTCGAAAACAGCGAAAGATTTGCGTCGGGTTGGCCTGTGCCGGTTACTGGTTCAACCCGGCTGCTCAGGGTATAAGTATCGACGAGGATCCTGCTTTTCGCACGCGTCGGGGAGCTCTCCACCTCCATCATAACGGTGACATTGTGGCAGCAGTTATCTGCAAGGGAATACACCGGTCGTATAGAGAGTACGGCGGAGCCGGGGAAATCCTGTAACGCGATGTCCCGGGCCTTTTGCGTTGCGTTTGCGATCTGATAGCCACCGGCAGGAGTCTCAAGACCCCACGGATGAGAGAACAGCCCTTTGTTCGCGACGACAATTATCTCGCCGATATCCACCCCGTTCTGCCCGACACCGAACACGTAATAGAGTTTCCTGCCCATGAAGTCCTCGATGATTGCGGGATCCTTCCGATCGAGCGTGGCATTCCGATATGACATGTAGTCATAGATTTCCGGCCGGTGGACCTGCCGGTTCCAAAGAGTGGATTGTGCCTGCATGCGGGCAGTTTCTACCGGCACAACATTTTCCCGTATCAGCTCATCGGTGACTGGGAGGGCAGTGGCCGCGGTTTCTTCGGGTGCGGGAGGTCCCGGCGAACTCATTGACAGATAAGCATGGATCCAACCTGCATTCTCCGGGGTAAGCGGGAGCCGGATATCGATTCCCTGTGCCACTGTGTACGCAACGACAGCCTGGGCGTGCATGTCCTGCGAATCCCACTGCGAAATGCGATACGCGTATTCGTTCTCCGGTATTGAGTCCAGGTACGACCAGGCATAATCCCTGCCGTTGTACTCTTCGGAAGGATGGTCCGGGACGATCTCTTTTGAAAATGCATCGACAACGATCTTCTCGTCAGACCCGGAACTCGTGTTCCTGATCACAATCATCCTGCACAGCATCGGGTAACCTCTGCCATAGAGAGCGGGGACGTCAGAAATGATCGGGTAATCAGGGTACCTTGTTTTCACAACCCGTTCCGCATCCGCAGTGATTTGCGTATGGTTGTAGGAAGGAGACCCCTCGTAGATCCGGAAAACCCCGTGACCAAGGAGCTTGTTTGCGGCGGTCCAGAAATATCCCGGGATTGTTCCGCCGCTCCGGAGATAAAATTCGTAATACTGCGGCTTGCCATCGATATCGTAGAGGATTACCGGATCAGGATCGAGAACAGCGGAGGTCCAGTTCGGATCGGAACCGTAAGGGCCGTCGATGGTAAAGGACCAGAATCCTGCGAGCGACTGGTTGAAGGCAGCAGGAAGCGGGACGAGATTGGAATCTTCAACCATTGGGAGAATTGACGCAACAGGGGTGGAACCGCTAATGGTCAGGTTTACCCCAACCTGAACTGGCTTAGTCTCTGTAGCGAAAAGATTCACGCACCCTGCAGCAATAACGATTGCCAGTGTGATGACTACCAGCCACACGAGGTTACGCATTATCCTCCTGCCTCCTGCGGACACGGGATCTGGCCGAATTTGCACCGGTCGAGGAAGACCGCATTCAGGTCCGGGTAATACCGGAACATCGTTTCCGGTTGGTTCAGGCGGACTTCTGAGGGATTCGGATTGTTCGTGGCAAACATGGTTGCAGGAACCTGGTATAACGCAACGCGTTCGTGAATGCCCGTGGTGCGGTACACGAGAAATGCAGGATACCTCTGGTCAGGAACAAACATCTCGCTGAACTCGCGGGCCGTCATCCGGATATCGATGATCCCCGGCGTTGTACTGTTGTTATGGCTGCGGATCCACGATTCCGGAATGATAAGGGAGGTCAGGTCATCGACCGTGAGCGGCTCTGCCAACTGGATCCCTTTCTGGGGAAGGGTTTTCATGAGCTGATCGTCGACGTGTACCAGGGATTTTGCCATCATTATCATTTCATCCTCATCCACAGTGCCGGTAAGCGAGTAGGCATGCCCACCGGCAATCCACTCCAGCTGGTTCTTGTCCGTACCCTTCGTGAAAAGGCCGAGGGTCCGGTTGAGAGCAACCTCAATGGTCTCTCCTGCAAACGGTTCTGTATAGGCTTTACCGATAACGGGAGAATCGATGTAACTGATCCACTGTTTTCCGCTGGTGAGTGAGAGCTCTACGGTCCCATCGGCCAGCTGGTAGCCCCCTTCATAGGAATACCCTGCCGGGACATATTCCGGGACGACGAGATCGGGACCGATCGTATGGTAGGCATCTTCGAGTGTCATGAGGAAAATTACCGGATCGTGATGCCGGAATTCTTCCGGGGGATTTGGTACATCGCGGGGATCGAACACGAACTCCCTCCCGGGAATACCGGTATTTACCCGGATATCACGGTATTCCACGGTCACCGGTGACGGCCAGCTCGCATTGGAGAACTCAATTCTTCGCGCAATCCAGGAACCGGCGTCTATCCAGACCCGTGCATTCTGGAAGTCGTTCGGAAGGTTCGTAAAAGGATCTTCCGGGCTGGCGGAAAAAAACACCACATAGGAGTTATTCACCTGATCAATCCCGCTCAGGTTAAACGCGTGAGGGTGATTTTCAAAAAGATCGTAGATGGCTTTTTGGAAATCCATCGAGGTGAGATATGTCTCATCCGGATCAAAATGGGCAGTAGTATGGACGATTTTAGTGGGAGGGGAGTACCACCAGATGACGCTGCCATTGGTCACTACAAGGGTTCCGTTCGCCTCACTTCCCGACGAAAGGTATTCCATCCTGTAATGGTGGGGACTCTTTTTTTCAAGAGAAAACAGGTCGCGGTTCGGCCATGACTCCATGGTGACCTCAACCTTTGCCGAAAAATCCGTCATTGCGTCCTGATGCTGAACGAACCTTTCTGCGACCTCAGGAGGGGTAAGATTTTCCCGGGTCGTTGAGGATTCCGGGGTTGACATACAGCCTGCACCGAGCACGACGCACACGATTAGTCCGACGAAAAAAACTGTTCTCGCAATCATGGGAAAATCCCCGCAAGTACCGGTTTCTTCAATGGCCCCTCAATGCAGCCAGACCCCGCAATCATTGCCACCAGCAGGATGAGCAGGATACCTGTCCCGATCGACCTGTTGGTTACCTGAAACTGTCTGCCGATCATGTTCCTACCAGTATTTTTTCCAGTCCATGAAACTCACATTTCCTGGCTGCCCGCGATCAAGATCCACGTTGAGAGAGACCAGCCCGTAATCCCGCTGCGACGGTGAGCCCACCGTCATTGTCATACGAACCACGCCGGAATAGGGGTACGCCCATGCAAACGTGATCGGACCGTGCGATTCGTTCAGGTAAGCATGGAACTTACCTGATTTCCTGGCAATCGCGAGTGCAGTATCTTTTTGTTCCCGGGTGATCGGCGGCCCATTCTGGTAATCCAGAAACTCACGCGTGGCCGGGTTTGAGGCGGACGAAGTGCTCCTTACCGAAACAATTCCTGACGGATGAAACATCACCGCAAGACTCTCGGACAACAGGTTGAGGTCGGAAATTCCGGACCCGGTACAAAGACGGGGTTCTGCAACGGCCACCCGGTTACACCATACCCGATGACCGGACCGGGCTGTTCCGGATGAGTCGCATTCACGTTGTACATGATCATGACGGTGAGCGGGGATTCGCACCGAAGGTACGGGAAGGAGCAGGGCCGGGGTACCATGCAATCTTTCCCGCACCAGGTCACGTTCGGGTAGAGTCGGGCGGTCGACTCGTTCATCGTCAGGAGGGGTTCGACGGGCATGGGTTTGTTATACATCGACATGTCCTTCTGGCCGGCAAGGTGTTCCCTGTGGGTCAGGTAATATGCGGTATCCCTCGTCTGGTTTTCCGCGCCTGCGCCGGGAATTGCAAAAAGTGCAGACAACAACAGGATAGTGATGAGATAAGGGAATGGTTTCATCAGAATCTCCGTGACAAACCTGAAATTACTACAAGGCACATCGCTACAACCGGCAAAAATGCAGAGGGAGGAGTCGGCTGCGAAGTTGGTTGCGGGGGCTCGGCAGTGGTGGCGGGAGTACTTCCTGCACCAACGCTCTCTTCCGGTTCATCGGGAAGGATTGTATCGCCGGCACGGTTGAAGAGGGAGACGGTACCGTTGGTAACGACAACAAAACGGTTCCCGTCTTTTGCGGCGCAGACAAACGGAGAAGACCTTCCATACGACCAGAGAGTCCCGCCGGCTTTATCATACAAAACCGTCCTTCCGGGGATACCGGCTATGACGGAATCGCCATTTTCCGAAACCGCGACGTCGTTCGTATACCCGTCGACTTCGTGCTTCCAGAGCAGGGAGCCTGTGCGGTTGAAATACCTGACATAATACTGGGAAGTCGCGGCACAGTACTCTCCGCCAGAAGAGAGGGCAACGCCGGAAAATTCCGGGCTGCTGTTGAACTGCCAGAGCAGTGTTCCGTTCCGGTCGTGCAGGTACAAGTGAGAATACCCTGCACTCGCGATAGTTCCCCCGTCCGACGATACCGCGACATTATTGGTACCGTAGGAAAAATTCCAGAGCAAAGAGGCATTGTTGCCAAATACAGTGAGACGGGTCCCGGATAAAGTGAACCCGCGGCACCGATACTGCCGTCGTCCGCGGATGCGATCCCCCAGATTGTTCCACTTGCTCTGTACTTCCCCCGCAGTTCACCATCACGGTCGAATGAGTAGATGAGCGAATCTCCCGACCCGAAGACAGTGCTCCCGTTACCTGATACCGCGAGCCGGTGGACCGTGGAACGCGTGGGATACGACCAGAGGAAACTCCCGGTCCTGTTGAAGTATACGATCTCTCCCCCAGCATCGGATGAAGATGCCAGCGGATCAAAGAAAGCGGCTGCCGAATACTCCCCATCTCCCGAAACCGATACTGCCATGACCGATTTCTCCGGCCGTTCAAATGTCCAGATTACCTTGCCGTCCGGCGAGAAAAACCAGACCTTGCCGGATTGAGTCCCGGCAATACTGGACCTGCCGTCATCCGAGCAGTCCATAGCCGTGATCCGGTCCCGCAGGGTGTACGACCAGACAGGGACAGCGATAGAATCAGGTCCCTCAGCATACGCCGCCGGAACTATACCGGAAAACAACAGGACGAATATTATGATTACACGAAATTTCATTGTCGTCTCCACTCATCCTTCAACAGCTGCACCCGGTACTATCGCTCGACATCCACTCGCTCGTGCTCTGGCCGCTGGTATCGTACTGCTGGATATCGGCACTCGTGACGATCAAGCGGGACCACAATATCCGGTCAGAAGCTCGCGCCAGTTTGACGGTTTGCTGAATATCGGCACGCCGGCTGCCTTCCCCGGAAATTCCCGTCCGGGCAGAGCACTGCTTCCATGCAGGGTCGAGATCGATATCAGAATTGCCGGTTACTCTCTCCACCCGCTCGCCATAGCGGACATAAAAGATGCTTCGCGTAGTGATCGTGGCAAGGGGTCTCTCGTCAGGATAAAAAAAACGGTCGATGTTTATCCAGGAGACAATATACAGGGCTGCCGTAGCATTTCCCGGCGGCGGGAGCATGATATCGACCCTATCGATCGCAACAGTATATTCCGAAGTTGAATTGTAGTGGCCCCTCTGCACCGATTCTGCAGTCTTATTGGTCCTGTGTACACGGCTTCCGACGTGTGCCGGGGTCAGGTTGAATGTCCTTACCCCTTCTCCCGTACCGAGCACTTCAACGATTCCCGTATCCCGGCCGGCAAGGAGGATCCTCGTGTCCGGGAATTCGTAGAGCCCGATAACGGAGTCCGGTGCTACCACGATCCCGGCCCGGGCCATCAGGGAATCGGCAATCTCCCGCCGCACGGGGTAGTCCACGAGCGGAGGCAGAGACGGATCTCTGACAGGCTCAGGTTCCCCAAACTCATGGAGAAGACTCATGGCAAATTCCGGCTGGATCTCCGATGAATGCGACATCGGCATGGTATCGGGTCCGCAGGTCCCCAGCCGGATCTGGTTCCCCGGGCTGACGGCAAAAAGCACCACGACCGCGGCGATGATGAGGCAGCTTATCGCGACCACAATTTTTTCCCAGAGTCTTCGGTTGGTGAGATCCATGAGCTTTTTTCCTCCTAGATAACGTGAAACGATCTGAGAATTCCGAAAGCCAGCCCGAAAATGGTCAGAATCAGAAAGACCCATGCCCAGAATTTTCCTTTAAAGACTCCCTGAGGGTTTGGGTCACGAGGATGGACCTGGGTGTCGATATAATCCCGGAAGTAGGGGCGCCCGCATTCGGGACAGACTTCATGAAAACTTTCGTCATTGAAGCCGCACCGTGGGCAGGTGAACGGTTTTTTATCGTCGGTCATGGGGTCTCCGAAGGGTTTTGCATCCCGGGTTTGCCGGTTTTTGAATCCCGGCGAAAAAGTCCCGTTGCTCTTGAAAGGAACAACGAACCGATGATGGGCAGGCCGAGCATGTAGTAAATCCAGAAGTAAAGTTCGGATACCGTCGGGCCGGCCCCGATTTTGGTGCCGGGGACGTATTGCGTCGGGAAGATCAATCCGTAGAGAAGAACCGCGGACAGGATGCAGACGACGAGTGAGATGATCACGAATCCCATACCACCTTCGTTCATTCGCTTTTCCGAATAGAAGAAGAGAGCGCTGCACGGTGCAAGCAGGAAGAGTGCTGCCTGCCATGTGTACTGGTACACCAACCTCAAATCCCCGGTGAAGGGGAGCGGGGAGAGGAACGATGACACGGTCGTTATGGCAAGTGCAATTCCAAGAGGGATTCCTAGAGTGACATGAGTCCCGACCGGTTTCTGACGAACATAAGATGGAGGATACAGCCAACGAAGGAGATCAATCCTAAAATTCCCAGGATAACTGCGAGATAGTTGGATCCAAACCAGGGAATTCCGAAGCGGAATCCGGAAATTCCCCCGGTGAACACTAAGAAAAACATACCGAAAACAGAGAAGAATAGTGCTGACGTGGCAATAAGGGCCAGGGATTTTTTATCCATCGTCACGGTAATTCGCCCGGGTTTTTCGTCGTAATTTTCTACCTTCAGACTTCAGGTTGATCATGAATGCATAAATATATGCACTATTATTAAATTCATCAGAAATTTTCCCGGGGTGGATATGGGGTTTTTCATTCTCTTCCTCAGCCATTCCGGACCCGGGGACTTATGTCACAATGTACACAACGATTTTGGAGTACCGGGGGATATAGGGTTTATGTCCACATCCTCCAACTGGCAAAATGGCACGGGATTATGAAATGAACTTCAATGGGCCTTTAAAAACACAACTTTATTCCCACCGGATTACGATATACGGTTGAATGAAACGTTCATTGATTATCATCCTTCTTTTACTGGGTATAACGATCAATATCGCAGCAGCCCAGGGAGGATATTCAGTCGAACCATTCCCTTTGGATTCGGGTCCTTCCGATACATCCGGTGCCGACGGCACGATCTCTTTTTTTGAACTTCCGCTCTGGATCCAGCTGAGCTGGCTTATCAGTACGTTTCTCGCAATTTTCGGCGCGATCAAATTCGGCCCTCTCATCATCGGGAAAATCAGGAATATTTTACAGAATAAAAACCGTGCTGCCATCCTCGATTACATCGGGAATAATCCCGGCTGCACTCTTGCGGACCTTTCTAAAAATACCGGCATTAACCGGGGAACCGCCAGGTATCACCTGTGGTTGCTGATTTTCGAACAAAAAGTTGTCCGGAAAAAAGATGGAAAGGAAGGTTACCTTTTCACCAATGGCAGATCGCATCTGGAGAGAAAAAGGGTATACGGTTATATCATGAATCCTGCAAAGCGGGAGATCCTGAATACGATCCTCGCCAATCCGGGGATCAGCAACAAAGAGATCGCAGACAACCTTCAGCTTGACACGAGTACGATCCACTGGCATCTTCAGCAGTTTCTCAAGGAAGAAATGGTCGTATCACGATGGGATGGCAGGAATGTGAGTTATGTCCTCCTGCCGGAAGTCGAGGCAATCCTGAAGGAGTACCCGAAGTAGAGATAACGATCATCATAGCCTGTTAAACTGGACCTGGTTCGGCAAAAATAAGAACAGGGAAGTGCAGAAAAAGTGGAAATCCACTCACCCCATTCCCGAAATAATATGCACATCCTGCTGTGCTGTCGCTGTGTCTACCAAAAAGGTATTACGGGGAATCTCGGACAATCTCCCCACACTCTTCAGAGATATTCGCAGCCGGGAACCAGGCGTTCCTGACAAGGGACGCACTCGGGCGCCGTTTCCATTTCGAATCTCTTGGTATTGCCGGGCCTGGTAGCTGGTTTTATACCTATAGCCACCTATAGGTATTACTATGCAGGCAGCAAGTTCAATTTACATCCGGGAAGATCTAAAAACCCAGTTGAACAACCTGAAACGTAACACGAAGGAATCATACAACGACGTTATCGAGCGCCTGGTAAATCTCACCGTTGATGATGAACCGCTCAGCGCAGATGCTATCAAAGGGCTAGAAGAAGGCCTCGATGATATCAAAAAAGGAAATCTGATTTCTGAGGAGGATATCAAGAAGAAATACGGTGTTGAATGAGTCTGTACCGGGTGAAGTATACCCATCGTGCAGACCGGGATCTGGAGAAATTACCACCCGGAGATTGCCCTAAAGGTTGTCAGTGCGATTCAGAATATCAAAAAAGACCCGTATCAATTCATAAAAAAGATTAAGGCGTCAAATCCACATCATCCGGTTTACTCTTTCCGGGTCCGGAGAGACGTTCGTGCCCTTCTCTCAATCCATGATGACGTCCTGATCATTCATGTTCTTGAAATTGACTACCGGAAACAGGCATACCGCGATTTCTAAAAAGGTTTTAAAAAATATCTCTGCATTGAGGGGAAAATGGAAGATTACCCGCCCATCCCTGTGATCATCCCCACAACCACTCTTGCCGTCACCGGGTCCACAACCTGCGCCAGTACCAGCCCCGGCCATCGCAGCGAACAGGGTCCAGAACACCTTCTTCACGTGCTCGTTCTTCCCGAAGGCATCAATCACAGCATCCACATCCGCCTTCATGGCCTTCTGGATCAGCTTTGGCAAAAATACAAAGAGCGGTAGGAACAGGACCGCAACCCCGATAAATGCAAGGGAGATCTCGGCACGGCCCGCAAGGAATATCCCCAGCGGGAAAGCGAAAATCCCTGCCATCATCGCGGCCATCCCGACCTCGCCGAACCAGAAGTAGTGCCTCTTTTCAGCGTAGTTCGATCGCTCTGCTTCAGTCAGCGCCGAGATATCGAAGATGCCGAGCGTGTTCAGCATCCCGTACCAGACCGCGTGGGTCTCCTCCGGGTCGGCAACGAGGCCGAGGAAGAGTACCGCGACCGGGACGATCATCAGGACGAGCGGGAATTTCGCAAAGAAAAAAATAATCGCGAGCAGGATCCCGGTCCCGCATATCGCGACCCGGGTCTGCAGCTCATTCTCGAACATTTCTTACCGCTCCCGGCGTCGGACGAATTGTGCCGGGAATATTTCCCATAGTGGAGGGTCGGTCCTGACCCGATCACTGATCTTGTTCCTGCGCCGTAGTTCCCGGCGGGTTCCCGCACTCATTCTCGGACATTTTCCTCACCGGCGATCGCCAGCTCAAACTCCGGGCTGGTACACCCACCATTCTCCTGGCTGAAATCCCTGACCCGCCCGATCTGTGCCCGCTTCCGGCATGCTGTCCGGATCTGGACCGTATGGATCCCCGGCGCCCGCGGGTATACCCGGCGCCCGTCGACGTCCCGCAACTCCCGGTACGGTGGGATGTCAAACCAGTCAGGCCAGAACCGGACTCCCCGGGGAATGTCGGTTCCCCGGAACAGGTCCTGCATCCTGATCGGCGAGAGACCGTCGTAGATCACATCGATGATCAGGTTCTCGTCACCGTATTCCGGGTGCAGTTCCAGCTCGTAGAAGACGGGATTGCGCCGGACTTCCTCCTGGCTCAGCGGCGTGTCCACCGTCAGCGGCTCAAGCCCGCCAAAATTCCCCCGGAAAAGACCGGTCACCCGTGCGACCGGCTCCCGGATCTTCTCAGTTCCCATGATACACCTCCCGGTATCGCTCGTGCTCGTCACGGAGTTTCCTGAACTCCTCGACGATCTCGTCATACCTGCCGATCTTCTGGTGGATGACGAATAAGAGGGGATAGATCGGGAGCACTGTCCCGAGGATAATCCCCAAAAGTTCTGTTTCCATAATCACTACCTCCGAAAAATGATGCGAAAAGGGGGAGATCCTTCCGGATCCCTCACCCCGGATTTTCGTGAACTTCGCTTTACACGATCGAATGGCTCTAGGCCAGTTCCGGCACGGTATCCGCCCATGCCTCGACCCTGGCCCGGATGCCGTCATCCTCGTACGAGGTCAGGGCTACCTGGGTCCGGTGAGAAGGTCAGGCTGAACAGTTCGCCATTCGGGTCCCGGCACCGCAGGGTCGCCGAGTATGAGTCGTGGGCGAGGTCACGGGTAGGAGTACCGGCGTGGGCGGTGTTGTTCGCAGCGCTCGCAATAACCGCTGCCGCACCGGCTGTAAAACCGGCAACCGAATTGTACCTTCCTGACTCGTTCCCCACGTTCTTTGCATCAGCATCCTCGTACACGATCCTCGCCGTGTAACTCTCCCGGGCCATCTCGACTGGCAGGTGGCTGGTGCTTCCGACCATGTATGCCACGCAGGCAAACGGGTTACCGGTGATCACCGACTGGACGATCGTGTTGAATGCCGCTACATCCGCAATGGGTTCTGCGAATACGCGGACCGCTGATTTTATGTTGGTGTTTTGTACGAAATCTGCCATGTTTTTGTTCCTCCTTTTTGGTTTTCTTTTCTGGTGAGGTTCGGATCGAACCTCGTTGCGCGAAGGAAACGGTAACATTCTTCCCCGTCATCGATGAGTTCTTTCGAACTCGTGACGAGCGAGAAGTCACCGGCCTCCTGATTTGGGCTTCTTTGTCGCGGGGGCCCCTTTGACATATTACCATTGGCTGTGGGGGTTCATGCGCTAGTCTGAATAAATTATTTTGAGACAAATCGGGCGATTTTGCCACCGATTGGCGGCGAACGGGGCGGGATTCCGGGGATTCGGATTCGCCAGAACGGGATGTCGGATACCACCGAAGGCCTGCCGGGTTTCGCTGCCGGGGGTTTTGAGGTAACGAGCCCGTCTGCCCTGCGGAGATCGCAAGGCTGCGAGGAGGAGCTGAGAGTAAATCCACCAGGATAGTCACGAGGTGAAATCAATGGACAAAAGCTGTGCAGCGCATCCCGAAGAAGCGACCGGGAAGAACACGGGTTTTTCGCGAGAGTGGTGTATACGGAAAAAACAGCCAGCTCGTTCTGATGTGCCCAACGTGGGGGGAAGACACCGGCATGAAAGTCATGACGACGCTCGCCCGATCTCCGCTTTGAAGGAAGAGAGAGAGGAGTGGGGATTGATGCTGCCCGTCATATCGAGACATACGGGAGCATCAAAAAATTCCCTGAAGGCTACCCATCACGGCGTGTGATAAGTATCGTCTTTTCCGGGTTATATCGGGAAAAAGAGGAGGATTATCTTTTCATTTCAAACCGGGAAGAGCTGAAGGTTATCTCTTTTTTGTTGCATCCTCTTTCATCATAAACTTGACAACAAGGAATACGACGAGCGCGATAATAACAAAATCAATGATGGCTCCTACAAAATCACCAACCAGCAGTTTTACCGGTCCCAGCCTGAACAACCTGGGTCCTCCAGTCTCCCCCGGGGATGAGTACGGCAATAACCGGCATGATGAGATCAGTAACGCATGCGGTTACCATTTTTGTCGCAGCAGCTCCTATGATAAAAGCGACTGCAAGGCCGATGACCTGGTATTTCATAAGGAAATCCATGAATTCGGCAACCATTCCCTTCTTTTCTTCTTTTATTTCGTCGACCATGGGCACTACCTCATAACAGAGCCGGTTAATCCGGCTCTGGTTATTCAAGCGATAGATCCGGGAACGGATAATTATTTCGAAAAAAGGTCAGGGACCAGAGATTAAGGTGCGATCATGAGGTGTTCACGATAATTGCAGGGATAATGGGTCCTTCGGGTAATTTCCCGTGAGGGCAGCCAGATCACATTGCCGACGGCGAAGGACGGCCGAGCGCAGCTCCGACAATCGCGACAAGCTGCCATTCGACAGGCTGGCTTGACAATATACCCGAATGGCGAGACAGCTGCCGCCATCGCCTTCAGCTGGTCGTCATTGTACGATGACAGGAAAACAACCGGGATATCATAGTGCTCCCGGACCATCCGGGCAGTTTCAATACCGTCCATCTTTCCGGCAAGCCCGATGTCCATCAGGATAAGATCCGGGAGCTCCTCCCGTCCGAGATGGTCGAGCAGCTCCTCTCCGGACATAAATATCCGGGGGACTGCGTATCCTGATTTCGTGAGGAGTTCGTAATTGCAGAGAGCGATGATCCCATCATCTTCAACCACGAAGATCGTTTTGTCGGTCAATGTCTTTCGCGTCTCTAAAGCTATCATAGGATATAAAAAATTGGGTCATACCGCACATTTTTTTAAAAAAAATCTATGAAACAGGATAAAAATCCAACATTTTTTGACAAAATGGGGGTTTATCTGCAGTTTTCCCGATTTTCTCTTGATTAAGCGAATTCCTTTTCTAAAAAAAAACCGGGAGATTATTTTTTCTCCGGGTGCACGAAGACGCTTCCGTGATGTTCACGAACATCCTCGCCGATACACCCACATCACCTCGCTAATCTGATTCGTACCGGTATTTTTGATCGCCATGACATGTCGCAGACCCCGGCTCCATCAGTGCCCCGGATTATAGCGAAATTTAACCCTGTCCAAAAAGAGGGTCTTCCCCGATAATCGCCGGAGTCCGATTTTTGACCACTACGGTTCCCGGCCACCAGCCCGTGTTTTTTCCGATCCTTCACAGCAGCCCTGCTGCCACTCGTTCTCCCGGGGCACGGAAAAGCCACATTCCCGACAGTCAGAGGCTAAAACGGGCGTTTTCCAAAACTACTCCGTGATTTTTTGACAGAACACCGTAGTTTGATTCCAAAAATGGGAGAAACGGAGGCGGAAATGGTCCCTGATGGGTGTATCTAAGGAACCCGTGTCCTGACTTATCGGTGAAGGTCGTTCGATACCGTTTAAAAGTTCCCGCCCAGGAGCCGGACAGATTACTTCCGGATGAGCGAATATGCCGGCAACGGTGTGAAGACATCGATGTTGATGCTTTCCGTCTTCCCGTCGCGGCGCAGGTAATACTCCGGCAAGTCGCTTCTCGTTGTCATCGAACGGGAACCAGTAACTGAGCTTGTAGGTCTTCTTCTGTATATCCCGGAATGGAGGGGTAACTCTCCGTATCGTGGAGGATGATCACACCGGGGTCATTCCCGGTTAAGGTATCGATATCGGTAATGTTCCCGTAGAATTTGATCTTCTTGTTCCACACATCACCCCGGTAATACCACGGGAGCGGCCAGTAGTCCTCGGACGCGATGACGACGAGGCTGGTATTGTCCATCAGCCCCATGACCTCCCGCAACTCTTCCGAGTTCTGGACCTGGACGATCGGCTCGTTGATGTCCACCGGTACAAACGCCACGTGCCAGGTCATGACGATGAGGAAGAGGCAGCCCGCGAGCGCAAAGGCGGTCTTCTGCCAGTTCAGCCGATAGGTCGCAACAAAGCACATCGGCAGCAGCTGGGCAATGATGAGCCAGGGGACTTTCTCCCCCACGTAGGCATAGAAGGCCATCATTGCCAGCATCCAGACAATACAGAAGCGGAAGAACTCCTCGGATTTTTTGTTCACGTCCTGTCGCGTCCCGCATCTGCTGCAGGGTGACTGCCGCAAGATCGCTCACCGGGAAGGTATAGCGGCGCTCCCGGAACCAGTTCCTGATCTTCCTGAAAAAGAGCACCGGGTGGATCCCTGCGGTCATGAACTGGACGGTCCCGACCAGCGCGAGGATGAAGATGGGGAGCTCGTAGAGCAGGAAGAGCGGGATGTAGTAATACATCGGGCCACCGAGCCGCTGCTGGTTGTGCATATCCGTCCAGTGATCGATGGCCTGGTACCAGCCGGTCGTGTTCGCCTCGAAGTGTACTCCCTGCACGGCGATGCTGAAGTTCTGGCCGATCAGGGTATCAACATGGTTGAAGAACGCCGAGTACAGCACGCTCATGATCGCGACTACGATGATGACAAAGAGCATGAGGTCGGTCTTCCACTGCTGGGGAAGGGTAAATCGTCCTTTCCAGACTGAAAATGCAAAGAAGACGGCAAAAATGATGATGATGACCGGCATCTCCTCCTTGCAGCAGAGTGCACCGGCTGCTGCAACAGCGGCGAGCACGGACAAATCTCGTCTGGCCCCGTTCAAAGTAATACAGGATCGCGACAAGGAGGAGCATGGTAAAAAAGAGCATGAAAATATCGTGCCGGAGGAAGCGGGAGAAATAGACCATGTCCGGAGATATGGCGATGAGGAGAGCGGCAACCAGCATCTGGTTCTTACTGATGTACCCGATCCGGTAAACCGCGTATACCAGCGGAATGATGGCGAGTCCGAAGAACGACGGGAGCAACCGGGCAGCAAAGTCCGACGGACCGATCAGGGCAAATATGCCTGTCGTCACGTAATAGAGGAACGGCCCGTGATAACTGGGGTCGTACTGCCATACACCTTTGGTCAGGAACTCGTAGCAGAACCAGGAATGGATAGCTTCGTCATGGTGAAGCAGTTTGAGGTCAAGCTGCCAGAAGCGGAGGATGAAAGCGAGGATGAGGATGAATGGCCAAGGCATAGGCGGTTCGGGAGCGTGTCAGGATACACCTCTCCGTGCATGGAGAATGGTCCAGTGCCAAACGGGATAAACAAGAACGTGCGCAATACTACCAACCGTTGTTATGGCTCGGAATAAATCCCGGGCCGATGATAATCCCCAATGATCACTCCTCAAAAACGAATCGGTGATTGTTTTAAAATATTGAATTCGTTTTTGATTTGACATTTCCTACGAACTTTGAACTTTTGTGATAATATATTTTAATACTTATTTTCGTAGTTATAGTGTTTAGAAATCGGGCACGTATCTTCATCTTCCTGCCGAAGCTGATCCAGCTCGGGATGAAGGCGGATTCGGATGCCCGATTAATGCGTTTGGGAAGAATGAGCACGTGAAGAAGGTGTTCTGGGCGCTGTTCGTTGCGATGGCGTGGGTGGTGCTGGACCGGCGACAGTTCAGCAGATTTTCGGGCTCATCACGTCAACGGTGCCGTGAAGGGCCGGGTTTTCACCCGGAAAACGAAACTGGTTTAGGGTCGGGCTGGCGATATTGTAGTCCCTTATGGGATAACAGGAGTAGATGGGCGGGGAGAGATTTCCTCGCCCGGACTTTTTTTGCAAATTATCTCATTCCAGTTTCTGCCGTTGTCGCCAAACCGTATGAAGAGACTTTGCATTCATCCTTCGGAGGATATCTCGGTTTCTTCACGATCACATTGTAAGCCGCAATTGCCTCGGTGAACGTGATGAGCCTCTCGTTCGCGAGAAAATCGATCAGCCAGCATGTGCCGCGATACTCCACACTATTATCGGCCGCAGCATGCCGGAGGGCTTCGTCACCGGTGACGAGGACTGTATTTTTTGAGCGTGCGAGAATAAGGACGGAAATATCATAATATGACGGTTTGGGGTATTTCCCCATCATTACCCGGATCTCGCTGACTTCTTCAGATGTGAGAGATTCAGCGGTCAGACCCAGGTCTGCCAACGTGTCATAAGGAGGATCAAGCAGCTCTATCTGCAACAAATCCGTGATGATAAAATTGCAGGGCAGCTGGAATATTTTAGGGAGCAGTTTTCCACAATGGAGATCGAATATCGTATTCGAATCAAGTACATAAGATTGCCGAGCACTCAATATCCGATTCTCCGTCTATTGAACAGAAGGTACTGATGCTCTGGTTTAATAATTCAGCAGCCTTCGATGTGGAAATGATTCCTTCGGCATGAGCCTTCAGGACCATGGCCTCCATCAGGGCAGGTTTCTCTCCTTTTGCATTGTCATCGTCCGGCTCTTTCCGGTTCCAGCCCTTTTTGGCGAAGAGTTTCACAATCCCGAGATAATTCTCCGTGGTAATTACGCCAAGGTCCATGGCCCTGTGCAACCAGGCACCCATCGAGAGCCCGTATTTCTCTTTGAGAATGAGCAGCTCTTTGATGGAGAATTTATTCCGGGTAGCATCCAGTTCAAAGAGGACCTTGTCCCGGGGAACGAGAAAGGCCCCAGCAAACCGGTGCATCGCACTCTCCTCTTTGAGATCTCCCTCCACCTCAAGAAGGCAGTGCCCGAGTTCGTGGGCGAGGGAGAACCGCTGCCGGGCACGGGAAAGATTTTCCTTCACAACGATAACCCGGTGGCCAGCGTAATCGGTAAAGAGAGCATCGAATTTTGTAATTCCGCTGATAATCCCGATCTTGATTCCTTTATCTTCAAGGAGATAGGTGAGGTTTTCAATCGGGTCGGTCCCGAGGTCCCAAGCTGCACGGAGATCCTGGGCCGCGTCTTCCGCCTCTTCGAACGACGAGATGGTCCGTGGGAAACCGTCCGGCATCTCAAAGACCCGGGGTCGTCCGGTCAGGCGTTCGATCAGCAGATACCGCTCCAGCCATTCCTTTGTCTCGGCGTTGATCTGCCTCTCATCCCGTTTCAGCATTTTCTTGGAGCGAAAAGCCATGTGATTCAGCTGGATCTTCTGGTTCTCCGGCCGGAGCAGGGATGCGATAGGGATCTGTAATATTTTGCTTAACTTGATCAGGGCCTGTGAATCCGGGACCAGCTTGTTTTTTTCAAATTTATCGACAGTCGTGTGTGAGACGCCGATCTGTTCCGCAAGGCCTCTCAACGTTATCTTGAGGACCTGTCTCCGCAGCTTAATGCTCTCTCCCAGGCTCAATTGCTTCACCAAAAAACTGTTAGTTTACAAACTAACTACTTACCTACCTATTTGTAACCTGATATTTATAATCATGGGGTTTGAGGCTGGCTTGTGGTTATGCCCAAGAGTCGGGCATTGTAATGAGCTTTGGGCTCTCCTCCCTCTTGTTTTTGTTCTTTGAATTGGACCGTTGGGGATTGTGGGTTCACCGCCCCCGCAATTACAGGATCCGCAATTTGTGGTTTCGCGTAAATAATCTGGGATAATCTCCCGGACTCTTACCCCCCGACGATGACCCGAAACCCACCATAGGCCATGCGTTTCATGTCAAACGGCATCGGCTTGTCCTTCATAGCCGGGTCGTTCATCGCCGGATCCTTCATGACCTTTGCATTTATCTTGTCACGATCGGCCTTCGATTTATACACAATGAACGAGAAGACAACCGTCTCACCCTCTTTTGCCTTTGACATTTTCGGGAAGGTCGACTTTGTCCACTCCGATGCAAGGTCATCCCCAATGCACTCGAAATATTCAAGGGCGCCATACTTTTTCCAGAGTTTCTCCCCGGTCTTTGCCATCTTGCGGTAATCTGCGAGCTTCTCTTCCGGTAAACCAGTACGAATCCATCAACGTATTTCATCTGTCTCATCCCTCTGCTGGTTTTTACCCTCCCTTTACTCCCGGCAATAATTAAACATTTTCACGGAGTTCAAAAAATGATGAGTAGTTATTACAAATTTTCTCCTCTACGCTACTGACGAAGCAGTAGTCCACGTATGGGAGTTTTATTCGAGATCGATATGAAGTTACATTTGCTGAATTTTCTATCGCGTGTCCCCGGTTTACTGCGAGGGGTATCCCCCGGACCGCTTACCCTATGTCCCGCCCACGACGCCGATGTTGGGAACCACGGATCCAAATGAGGCTCATACGATTCCGGCAAGCTCAAACTCCTCCTGTCTGATGCCCCGGCTCGTTTCATACTGCCCCGCAGTTAACCGATCAGCTCTCCATTCATAACTGCAGATTCCGGTACGTCATACTCCCTGCCGGTCCCGTTGATCCGGTATTTGCCGGCAGCCCTGACCCCATAGGAATTTCCCGTAGTTGAATAGGGCACAACAAATTCCCCATCAATACTTTCCTGCCGGTACACGAAATTCCGCCCGGTATTTGAGACCACCGGCACCTCGATGATACCGGTCCCCCTGATATGTGCCCCCTTCACGTATTCGAACGTCTTGACGTACTTTATATCCGGCGTAGTGCTGCGATAATACAACTCGACAATGTTCGTCGGGGATTCGTGGATAAGGCGGTAATGCCGAAGCGCAAGGACATCCTCGATCGGCTGCCATAACACTGACCCGTCCTGGAGAACTTCTGCATGCCTGCCCGCGTGTGATCCGTTGTTGAACTGGGCGACCCGGGAGATCGCATCACTGACGTTCATGGAGATCGCATTCGTAACGACCGGGACCTCGAATCCGGCTGAACCGGCATCGGCGTACTCCACGTACAGTGCAGTTGTAGCCCGTGTGAAAGAACCATCAAAGTTGTGAAGCCGCGAGATCATCGTTTCATAATAGGGTGCTTCGGTGAACATGTACGACTGCACCTGGTTCTGATTGGACTGGCTGGGGATATACAGCGACTTCATGTATGGGGAAGCATTGGCGGTACTGTTGAACCATGTCGCCATTGCCGGGAACTTGCCGACGTCCATCTCGTAGTCGGTGATGATAAACCGGGTGCCGTCGTTATCAAGGATCTGGTTGGCGGTGTCTTCAGACGTCGTTACGAAAAACGCCGCAGCACCATTGGGTCCGGAGACCCGGACTGGAACGGGTTTGCGTTCGGTATCCGTTGTGCAATGTACGTGATCATGTGGCCGTAGTCCCACCATGACATCACGCCATAGGCCTGCGGGGGATAGGAGAAGGTCTTCCGATCATAAATGGTAAAATAATTCACCCCCGTCTCCGGCGTGTTGTTTGCGAGCCAGTCCAGCGACTCACGCCACTCCGGGTTCATCCGAAGGCCACCGCTCGATGCGACAGCATAGTTGCTGGATACTGAATTGTAGACGAAGAGCGCACTCAACACGATAATCAGGATGCAGGATGCGAGAATGATATAATCCGGACCGGAACCGTGACTGGATTTTTTCCCGGGCTTCTTTTGTTTTTTACTTCGCGGGCTCTCGTTTTTTGATGCTCCTCCGGTTTCGTCTGATGAGACCACACCGGAATTGAGCTTCCGGACTTCGTTCCATCCCCGGCTGAGAACAAATCCTGCACAGACCGCCGAGAGGAGAGCGACATTCACGGCGAGATAGTACTCGTACCTGAGATGCTGCCACGTGGAGTAGAGCATCACGAGAGACCAGACGAGAACAAAAACCTGGTGCGGGTGTTCGTCTTTCACGTTATTGTAGATCATGACGAGCGCCCCGCCGGCGAAGAGGATGAGCCCGTAGTCTGAATGTGGTCCACGCCCCGGCCCATGACCATCCTATCGCTTCAAGCACCGTGTTGGAAGTTGCAGCCTGTCCGAAAAACTGGAACAGTGCACCGACGAACAAGTTGAAGAGCTGGAGCTTGCCGCATAGAGGACGAGAACTGAGAGAACCCCGAGCCCGACAAGGGTTCCGGGAAAGAGATAGTTCTTTTTCCCCCGGAAATACCCCGCAAGAAGGTAGAGGACTGCGGTTCCAAGAATCAGTATCACGTATGAGTAAATATGCCCGGTCGTGTAGTCTGAAAGATTGAGCCCGGAACCTTTGATCCCAAAGAGCAGTAACCCGACGATGGCTATTGCAAAAACCACGGTATTGGTAATGAGGAGATATTCGCTGGTGTTTCCCCGGTACGAATCGATGACGAACTGGATCAGGGTAAAGATCCCCACGATCAGGGCAAACAGGATCATCGTGGGCATCGTGAAAAGCCCGAGGAGATACGCGATGCCGCGAAAAACGAGAGGAGGAGTAATTTCGTATAACTCGCAAAATGCCTGAGCTCGATCTTCAATTGCTTGTCTTGCCGGATTGCAGAGATATACACGAGGCAGAAGAGTGTCGAAAAAAGCACTTCGGCGATGTGGTGGTCGAGGTACCCGAACAGGAACCGGAAAAAGAACTGGCCGGATACGATCGCGGTGAACCCGGATGCGAGAAGCCCGGTCTTCCAGTCGCCAAAACTTTTCCCGACCGGATACATCAGCGCAACCATGGCGGCAGCCATGAGCGGGCCTACTACCAGAGAAGTACCGATTATCTCAGGCCGCGTCGTCGCCCCGGTAAGAAGGCAACAAAAAGCAGCGATCAGCGGAAAGAGCGGTCCCCAGTAAATGTTCTCGCCGGTTGGGAACAACGTCATGGGATCGAACCACGCGTACCCGGGAAAATTGGCGAGGATCTGTTCTATCTGGCGCAGGTTAAACATCGGGTCGTCGCTTCCGACCATCGAGAGAATATCAACCTGTCCCATCCCGAACATCGGGAGCAATCGAAGCAGGAGGGCGAATACCGAAAAAATCGCTACGAGCCCGACGATAAGAAACATCCGCCGGTTTTTCAGATTAAAATCAACCATGAGATCGACCTTTTTATATTCCCGGTTGTATTGTGCTGTTATTAAATTGTAATGAAACCGGGGACCAGTAAGATGGAAGGGGAAAAATCCTGTCCGGGGACGATGCGTTCGTTATCTTCGCCGGTCGCAGCGGGCTAATGGGGCCCGACCCCGGAAACTCCCGGCGTAGCCTGTAAGAGAATTATCAAAACTCGTGCAGAAACGATTGGTCGTCCTTCGCCGCTTAAGCAACCATTTTTGTTTTAAGAAATTTTATAGAGTCAACATTCATAAGTTGACATATACATCCGATTAGAACTGAAAGACATTATCGGCATCCAGCCGGGGTGAATTTCTGGTTCAGGAAATACAAGAGAGTCGATAAAAATGAAAAGAGAAATTGTCCTGATAGCTTTCATTATAATCGCAGTATCTTTTGCCGGCTGCACAGGGTCTGATACCCCTGCGTCCCCGGGACAGTTAACGAAGACCGTCACGACATATAGCCCGACACCGGTCCCTTCCGTGACGACTAAACAACAACCGGATCCTGTTGTCTCAGTTAAAATGACAACAAAACCGGTTCCCGTCAAGATTTTTACGGGGGATTTCCACCGGGTTGAATACCGGAATAGTATCTCGGTTACTATGCCGCCAAATCCACCTTATACCTGGGAACGAAGGGTAGACATCGTTCGATCATCGAGTACATACAAAGGGCTACCCGCCGTACTGTACGAAACCACGATAATACAGGATTATGGAGAATGTTGTACTGACAACATAGTTACTACAACGAAGGACGGCTTGACGATCGTCGATACAAGATATTTCGATAGTTCTTCGGACCGGTTCCTTGGCGGAACGGAGACCAGCACAATAAAAGGAGAATTGCAACCTGGCGTCGAGGTTCCCGATTTTCATCAGGCCCGTGAAGACAAACCCGGAGGTTTTCTCGGAATCGAACCTTTTGGGGAGATGAATATTTCTCTCGCCTTCAAGGGAAGCGAACCAGTGACCGTCCCGGCGGGCACGTATTCCGCCCGGAAATATTCGGGTGAATTCCAGGATGGAACCCCGATTACCTTCTGGGTTGCTGCGAGCGTTCCCGTTCCGGTCAGGGTACGAGTTTCCAGATAAATACATTGACGGAGAAGACGGGTTCCAGTCGTTTGAGTTGAAGAGTTGGGAGTAAAAAGGGTATTACGATTTCCTGAATTTTTTCAAAAACTTACTTTTTAAATCCCGCAATAATTTTTATATAGTCAACAAACATAAGTTGACACATGCTTCTGCCCACGAACGACAAACAGTTCGAGTTCTGGAAGATGCGGCGCAGCGGGAACCAGAATATTACAATAGCGAACCTGCTGGGTATCTCACGCCAGGCCGTGTCCAAAGCTCTCCTTCTCATGGATACCAAGATCGAAGCAGCCCTCCGGGAGATGGCGCAGGCAAACCAGATCGCAATAGAGAAGATCAACCCGGAACGGGGGATCCTGCTCGGGCGGTCGATACCGTTCCAGGCCGCTGCGATCATTTTCGTGTCGGAAAAGCACGGCGTGCAGGTCTGGTACGAACACGACGGAGATTGCGGCAGCTGCCAGCGGTATACCGAATGCATAGAGCTGCTCTGGGACTACGCGACCGAGCTCGGCATCAGGATAAAGAAGACTGCAGATCCGACGAAGATGGCCGAGGAACTATTTACGAAAGTGAAGGCGATGGCATGACGACGCGTGTCTCCGAAGTCATACGGGGATGGCTGGGCTGGTGCCCGGGCAGAATGACAGCGCCACATTCCAGAATATTTCCGACAGACAACCTCACAACCTCGACGCTATCGGGCGACCGTGGAAATACGATGCAGGATGTCGTCATGGATTATGGTTCAACCGGAATGTCGATACCCGTTTTCACCCTTATCCTTGGAGGAACGATCGCGGGATTGTTCGCCATCATGAGATACGGACTTTTTGAAACCTGGTCTTCCCTCGGAATAGTGATGCTGAGTGTTTTCATTCTCATGGTTACTGTCCGAATGGTATACCAGGATATTAACAAAGCGACTATCGAATTTAGCCCGGATGCTATTACCGTCCGAAGGCCTTCCTTCAGACCGGTAATCATCGCAAAAGATACAATAACAACCATCAGGGTTCTAGAAAATATCCACTATTCGCACCGATGGCTTTTCCGCGGGGCGATGGTAATCTTTTTTGCCGGTATCATACCTTCTATCCTGTTTAGCGGGAATTCGCTACTCGGTTCCCGAATCATTTCCCAGATCTCTTTCAATGTTTTCGTTTTGTTCTATCTTACCGTTGCCGTGTTTTTCGGCTTTTTGTTTTACCACGGGTTTATCCGATCACGCTATTCCCGGGTACTTGCGATTTCAACACATACCAAAAAAATCGTCGGATTGTATGTCGATGATCCCAGCAGGGTATCTGAAACCCTGTCGAAGTGGCAGGCGGGAGTTGTCTGATCTATGCACCTTGCGCAAATGGTCCGGAAATATCTCGGCTGGTGCCCGAATATTCATGCAGGGATGCAAGACATAACTATCCCTACGGATGGTGCGGTAATTGCTCCTTTAGGAAGTGGACGTCTCGATCAGGGTAAAATGAATATTGATCCGATTGTGAAAAATGAACTGGCACGATCGATTGGTGTATTCTTCTTCTCGCTGGTTTTTTTCAGCATCCTGTTTGCAACCGGAATAGTAGAAATGCCCGGGTATTTCCCCTTTTTACTGGCATTCGCCGCTACAGGAATAATTTTCTGGGTTCTGGTCTGGTTCAGGAAAAACCACGCCCCCGTAAAAATCACTGCAAATTTTAGTCACAAGGCAAAATTGGGAGGGGCACTGTCAATTTTTATCCTATATTTCCTGTATCTTTCAATTTCCGTTCTGTATCCGGTCACCGGAATCGTATGGCCAGCTGTTCTTTTGTTGATGGTAATTATTCT
This sequence comes from uncultured Methanomicrobiales archaeon, assembly GCA_963758935.1. Lineage (GTDB taxonomy): Archaea > Halobacteriota > Methanomicrobia > Methanomicrobiales > Methanospirillaceae > Methanoregula. Next base: position 182,925 of record CAVWXD010000002.1, read on the forward strand.
CGTTAATATTTCGTTTAAAAACGGTAGATATTATCAGGTAAATCTTCCCAGATGGCTCTTCTTCTATATTTTTGTCGCGGCTCTTTTCATTTTTCGCGATCTTGTTCTGGGATATCCCTTCACACAAGACATTACGTTTATTGCAATTTTGGGAATAATTTCGGTGGTAGTTGTTTTCGCTTACAACAAGGTTTCAGGAGATAATCGTGAGAAAAGTACTGGATGACGTTCGGTTGCATCCTCCCGGATGCCTATTGACACCGGAGAAAAGATTCCGCTATTATCCGATAGCGAGGTGTTCCGTAGATGCATATAACTGAAGTCTTTCGCCGATATCTCGGCTGGTGCCCGAACATGCAACCGCATCCTCGCAGCGCGGTTAACCGGCAGTATGACAATCCGGTTATCCCGTCAGCGGGTGGATCGTTCAAAACCCGTGCGTACCACTGGCTCGGCCTGTTACGGAACCAGGTCCTCCTCTATGCTTTTGTCATTTCCGCAACCGGCTTCTGGATGTTTGCCGGGTTGGGCGGCGATTCCAGCCCCGGCCTCTTCATCATAGGGATCCTCGCAGGTATGCCATTCAGTGTGTTCACCGGGTTTTGGTACGAGCGCATCTTCAACGAAGTGATCCATGAAGGCCCGATAGTTCTCATGAACCGCCAGGATACTACATCGGGAATCCTTACCGTGCTGGGAATAGCCGTCTCCTTTATTCCAGTACTCGTTTTTTTCGGAATCATACCCGGTGTGACGATGGAGATGATGCTCGCCTTCATGGGGGGTTTTGTGGGTGTGCTGTTCTGGGGAATGTTCATTTCGATACTGAGATGGGAGTCCGGGAATCACCGCCAGTTGCATTTTGACGGGATGATCCTTGAGCTGGAAAAGGAGGAGACGTATGCAATTTGAAAGAGCCCGGAAAAATACCGGCTGGTGCCCGAACACCCCTACGGTCCGGACTGCTCCCGTGATTCTCGTATCCGACCCCGCTGCCGACTATTCGCTGGACCCGGCAGGTGGGGCAGGGGGATCTGAACGAATATACCGGGGCGCCCACATTGCGATGGGTAGTTTCAAAACCCTGATGGACAACAAAAAGCTCCTCTGGTTTTCGTTCCTTGCCGGTATGGTGATGGTGTTTTTGTTTACGGCAGAATTTTTCCTCCATGTACTCGGCACCTATCCTTACCCCGCGATAGCATATCCCGCCACGCTTGTCCTGATCTTCGGTGTTGAACTGATCACGATTCTCTGCATAAATTTCCTTCTTGCCGGCCTGATCGTCAAATTGTCCCCGGCCCTGTCCGACCGAAGGGAAACTATCCGTGAAGGCATATCACGGGTTCGATCCATTGCTGTCTGGTCAGCAATCCTTGCCTTCGCGGGAACGGCCCTTATCGCCGTCATGCGACCAGTTCGCCGGAAACCTCTCCACGGCGATATACATGGGGGTGACCCGGTTCCCCTTCAGCTTCGTTCTCGAATCTTCGTTGAGAGGGCCTGGCCCCATCGGCGGAGCGTTCCATGCATCGTATGCGGCGACATCGGCAATCTTTGCGATGATTGTCAACCTCGTAGTACTCGGTCTGACCTTGTTTGTCATCCCGGTCCTTGTCCTTGAAAGAAAGCGGCTGACGGGCGCCCTCGCGGAATCGGCCACCCTTTTAAAAAAATCATGGGTGGAAATTCTTTCGTGTTTTGTTATCTTCGCCTTGGGATTTCTCGCATTTTCCCTGGCCTCCTATATTTTCCTGCCGGTCTTCGTTGCTGTATCGCTCAACGGCCCGTTCTGGAGTGAGTTCTGGTACAAGGGCGGCTGGATCGCCGTCGGCGCTGCGTACATGATCGCGTGGAGCATCCTTGCATTCATCGGCTCGACTGCGGCGGGCATCGCGGTAATGGACCTGTATTCGTACGGGAAAACCGGCAGGATGCCCGGAAGTATCGTCGGAAGTTTTCCGTAGATCCGTCCAAATCCGGATAAAGATAATTTTATAGTGTCAACACGCTAATGTTGACGCATGGTAAAGCAATCCAACGGGAACACAGTGAGGTTCCGGAAGATGATCCTGCTTTTCATCATAGCAGGAGCAGCGGTGTTGTTGATCTCCCCCGTTTCTGCGGAAACGGGCGTTACTATTTCCGCACGCGGGGACCAGTCCTATTATCTCGGGGAAGAAGTAGTTTTGAGCGGTACGAACTATGATTCCGATTTTACGTACTTTTTCATCACCGGGCCCGGTATCTCCCTGGATGGCGGGAGACTAACCGCGCCACTCCAGAACGTAACCAGCGGAGACCCCGCGTCCTTCGACAGGGTCCAGACAAAACCGGATAAGACCTGGGAATACCCTCTTTACACGTACAATCTCGGGATCAATCCCGGGCCGTATGCCATTTACGCGGCGAGCAAGCCTAAAACCGCGTCGCAGCTGACCGTTGCTGACAACAAAACTGCACGGGTAATATTCAAAAAGCCATTCATAACCGCAGAGGTCACCCCGCCCGCGATTGTAAAAGGACAACCTTTCACGGTCACCGGCTATGCGGAAGGAAACCCGGGCGCGGTCCAGCTGTGGATTTTCGGCGATAACTATGTCTATGACACGGCCATCCCGACAAGTCTCAACCAGTCGTATACCTTCAGCAGCACTTCCCAAATCCTTGAAAATCTTCCCAAAGGCCCCTGCTATCTCATAGTCCAGCACCCGATGCAGAATAATAAACCAGATGTTGTCCGGAGCGGGGACTGGGTAAAGAACGTCCAGCTCAACAGCGGCAGTGCCGGCGGTATGAACCTCTTCAGGATCACCGGCGCAGGAAGCCTCCAGGGACGCGACGCTGCTGAAGCACTTATCGCGGCGCTCAATGACAAAAGTGTCGACGACAACTATACCGAAATCCCCCTCTATGTCGCAGATTCTGCGGGCACGAAAAACGAGGCAGTGAACGAGGCATCCTTCGCCGGTGCAACACCGCTTCAGGCCCAGGCACCTGCCGCGCCGGTCCAGCAGCAGACCCCGGCATCGCCGCTCCAGTTCGCCCCTCTCGGAGCAATCGTTGTGATAAGCTTGATTGCTCTCTTGAGCCGGCGGTAGGACTCCTTATTCAAAATTCCCAAATTTGCAAACTATTTTTCACAATATGCCAAAAAGTTTATACACAATGCACAAAATAGATTACATTGTGGGAAACCATGAAAACACAGACCCTTGTAATCGGCAGCCTTGTTGCCGTCGGAATTATCCTTGCGGTGATCTCCATTGGGATCGCCAGCGGATACGTTGCGATAAAACCGTTCATCTCAGTGAATCCTATCGGTGACAAAAACGTGGGCGACCAGTTCACCATCACCGGTACGACGAGCCTCCCGGCAGGAACCGAGATGTTAGCAGAAGTCTATCCCGCATCTTATGAAGACCAGAAAGGAACCGGGAGTGGAGAATTTTCAGGAGCTACGGGAACCATAACGGTTTCCGGAGGAGCGAAAGGAGCCAATTCCTGGGATTTCCCGATTGACACTTCGACCTTCCAGCCGGTTGACTATCTTGTAACCGTGTCATCGTTCCGGGAAGGCCACGTGGAAGGCGATTACACGAAGGGCGATATCTCCGGCACCACCCGGTTCGGCCTCCACCCGGCATCGGGAACCGTTCCTCCATCGGCCGATCACGCTATTGCAGGCGGCATTCTCATCGATCCTATCCACGACACCCCTGCCGGGACGACCCTTGTCGTGACAGGCAAGACAAACCTCTCGGCAGGCACGGACCTTGTGGTTAAAGTGATTCCCGTTTCCATGGATAGCGCACGTATTGTCGCCGATTTAAAGAACCCGGAGATTTCAGCGACGACAAAAGTCGTCAAAGGCACGGGAGCCAACAACCTCTTCTCGGTCTCGCTCGATACCCGTACGCTTCCCCTCTCGGATCATATGATCACAATCACTAGTGATACGGTAACCGGGACGGCGATATTCAACATTATTGCAGGAACTGTCGCCACAAACGCGACAACGGGTGATCTGGGACCGTATATCACCGTCGATCCTGTTACTGACCTGACAACCGGCGAACTCCTTATCGTTTCCGGCACTACGAATCTGCCCGCGGATACGATCCTGATGGTGTCGGTTCGGGGGACCGGAGGGAATACCATGGTCCGTACCGGTACTGGCGGGATAAACCGGTTTTCCTTCCCAATCGATACTTCCACCCTGGAACCCGGGGCGAAAACAATCACCGTCATGCAGATGCTGGGTGACCCGGCGAAAGGGGATTACCGGCCCGGCACTCTCAGGGGGACGGGCTCCTTCACCCTGAATGGCCAGAGCCTTGTCACGGAACTCGCGGTCCAGCCCACTGCCGGCAGGGACGACTACATCCGCATCGGTGCGATCGGTGACCGGCAGGCCGGGGACCAGTTCCTCGTCACCGGGACGACCAGTCTTCCGGTCGGTACGAACATTCTCTGGCAGGTTACCCCAAAATCCCTCGTAACGGATCCTGATCAGAAGGGGATCTATTCGGGGATCATGGCAAATTCTGTCGTGACGAAGGGGATGGGTGCGACAAACCGGGTGACCTTTGCACTGGATTCAAACGCCCTTCAGCCGGGTGAATATTCTGTATCAGCGGGGCTGCTGGTCGGGGATCCCGGCCAGGCAAAAACAGGAGAGCCTTCGGGTTTCGTTCTCTTCACGCTGAAATAACAGGACGTTCAGCATCCTGGGTGTGAGGAAAATAAAAGCTAAACATTTTTCACCAGATGCACAAAATACATTACATTGTGAGCCTATGAAGAAAAAATTCCTGACCTATGCCGGTGTTGCTGCTGCGGCACTGCTCGTGATCCTGTTCGCGGCCATCCTCCTCACCGGTACGTTCTCCTTCTTTCCCTCTGCTTCCATCAACCCCGTCGCCGACTGGAATACCGGCGACCTGCTGGTTGTCTCGGGAACTACGAACCTTCCGGTCGGTTCGCAGCTGGTTATCGGGGTCCTGCCGGCCTCAGGCACGGATACCGGGACGGCGCCGGGACGGATGCGGTTGTCGTGAGGGGCTCCGGCATGACCAATACCTGGTCCGCCGCAGTCGACACGACCGGCTTCATCCCCGGGGAATACCAGGTGCAGGTCAGCGAAATGATCTTCAATGTAACTGACGGCAATGTCAGCACCGGGAATGCGCTCGCGACATCCCCGCTCAGGCTCGCGAGCCCGTCGGGTCCATCTTTGGGCACCCGCGGTGATCGGGCGAACCAGACCCCGTTTATCGCGGTGAATGCGATCGGGACAAAAAGAACCGGTGAAAAGTTCATCGTCTCCGGCACCACGAATCTTTTGGCGGATACGTACCCTACTCTCCGCTGTCATCCAGCAAGACAATACCTCGACATTTTCTATCGATCCAAAGACTCGTGAGATGATAGTACGGGGCGGGGCGACGGTGACCGGCCTTATCAGTGTCCTTCCGGGAACAGAAGGAATTAACCGGTGGTCCTTTGGAGTTGACACGGCATCGCTTATTCCCGGCCCGTATATTGTAAACGTCTCCACCATTCGGGGAAATGCCAGCGATGGGAATATCGCACCGGGAGACCTTTACGGCTCCACCGGTTTTACCCTTGTTGACACCTCAGCGCCTGCGACGCAATCGGTGCCAGGGATAAATGACACGCCGTTCATCACGGTCGATACACCTGGGGTCAGGCCTGTTTTTGGCGAACGGGTTACGATCACCGGCACGACGAACCTGCCCGCAGGCAATGATATCATGGTGCAGATAACACCGTCTTTCACCTCAGATTATTCGCTGGTTATCGACCCCCGGACCGGATCGGCGGGTGGATTCTTCTCCGGCGCGATGGCAAACGTCGAGGTGGTCCCGGGAACAGGGGGCATTAACCTGTGGTCGCTGACCCTGGATACGGCGTCCCTCAGGCCTTCGAAATATGACGTGAACGCGTCGACTTTTTCAAAGGACCCGGCAACCGGGAAAATCCTGTATGGCAACGTTTCAGGGACCGCACAATTTACCCTTGAGGACAAGAGCCCATGAAACGGATCACGTATCTTCTCTGCACCCTCCTGACCGCATCGGTTGTTGCTGCCATGGTCGGGTGGTCGATGGCCGCCGGTAACTTCATCGTCCCGCTCGTCGCGATCCCGCTCGGGATAATCGTGGTCCTTGCCTGCCGCCAGAACGTAAAAGAGAAACTCGAGGACGAACGGATTTGCAGGATCCGTTCAAAGGCGGCGCTCCGGACGCTCGAAGTGCTGGTGATCGCCGGGGCCATCGCGACGGTAATCCTCTCTTCCTACGTTGTCAGCGCCCCGCTCGCCCCGTCAATCACCGGAAAAGTATTCACAAACGACGATGGTACGCAGTCGATAACCATCAACCTCTACAAACCGGGTGGCCCGGAGATACCGGAGAACCTAGTCCGTTCGACGACGATTCGGAATATCAACGCCATGAACGAGACCGAAGCGAGCGATTACTGCCAGTACCGGCTCGAATCGTTCCGCGATAACGAGCAGAAAGGAATCGCCGGGATGACGGTCGCGGGTGTCCTTGCCATCCTTCTCGTGACGTTTGGAGCATTTTATCTGTATTACGACAGAAAATACTAAACCGCTTACACCTGCCATGAAGAACCGGATCCGTGTGCTCCGTGCCGAGCACGAAATGACCCAGGAGCAGCTCGCAGAGCTCGTCGGAGTTACACGGAACACCATCATCTCCATGGAGAAAGACAAGTACAGCCCGTCGCTGAAACTCGGGTACCGGATCGCCCATGTTTTCGGGGTTGACATTAATGACGTGTTCACCTACGAGGAAGAGAAGGACGGGCCCTCGGCGGATGAGGCTTAACCGGGTCTTTTCAGCCATCACCGCCGCGGGATAGAACGCTCCTGTCACTAAACCAATTACATCACGATCTCCTCGACCGCTTCTCCGCCGAAAGCAAACTTTGTTGCCGAGGATACCGGACTAAAAACAAAACCTCCTCCAAAAAGGGATCTTCCCGGAAAAACACCGGAACCCGATTTTCTGCCACTTCGGTATCCAGCCACCAGCCCGTGTTTTTTCCGATCCTTCGCTGCAGCCCTGCTGCCACCCGTTCTCCCGGGGCACGGAAAAGCCATATTCCCACCCTTCGGAGGCTAAATCGGCCGTTTCCCAAAACCACTCCGTGATTTTCTGACAGAACAACGTGGTTTGATCCCAAAAATGGGGGGAACGGAGGCAGAAATGGCCTCTGACGGGTGTATCTCAGGAACCCGCCCCGTTCTCCGTCGGGGAGTGAGGTGCCGGTTCCGGGGGAAGTGAGAATATCCAGGGTACCCGGCGGTTCGGCGGGGAACTGTTCAACCCGTGAAAGTGGGCAGTCACACTCTGGCGGATTGAGATATTTCTGTGATTCATTATCGGGTACTGATTCAGGATAACCCGGACCCTGAACATTTTCGTGCGGGGATACGCGTCCCCCATATTCCGCATCCCATGTGAGCATATTTCCCCGAGGGCAGGGAAAAATTCCGGTCGCGCACAAAAAGGCTCGCAAATCGAAATTTTTATATCTTTCAGGGATCCTTACGGTGCGATTCACAATTGATATCTCCATCGATCCTTTTGGTTGAATATGACGCAATCATAGCCCTACGGAACTATGAGCCTGCTGACTAAATCGGGATACGCAGTTCCGGAAATGTTCGCGTCCGGAGAGGAACTGCTCGATTATCTCGATCAGTCGGAACCCCCGGACCTTATCCTGATGGATATTGGTCTTACCGGGAAGATTGATGGTTTTGAAACAGCCCGGAAAGTCCGGCGGCGGCACGACATCCCCATTATTTTCCTCTCGTCTTATGCTGATGAACAACGAAAGACGATGGCAGAGGAAATCTCCCCAAACGGGTATCTCGTCAAACCAGTTGTCGAACGACAGCTCGTGAAGATGATAGGGTCGGCGCTCGGGATGCCTGCCCCTGACTATCCCGGTAAAATATAGTCCGGGCCTGTTGGTTCCGGGCTTCCTTGTTTTATGCTAATTTTTTAAAAAAAACAAAATCTTCGGTATTACCGGTGCAGCGACGATTCGATAGACTGACAGCACTTCCTTATCAGTAAACGGTTTTACGATAAACCCGGACAATGTGACCTCGCCTGCACGGGTCCGCCGGTTATCGTCGGAATGGGCTGAAATAAAGATAATAGGAATCCCGGAAGTCTGCCGTATCTGCCGGGCGGTTTCAATGCCGTCTAGCTTTCCATTTAACGAGATATCCATGAGGATAAGGTCTGGATAAGGATATTTCCCCAGATATTCAAGAGCTTCTTCCCCGGAGGCCAACGGATCCGGCACATCGAACCCGGATTTTTGTAATATCTGCATCAGGCTGAGAGTGATGAGGCCATCGTCTTCAACAACGAGAATAGTAGTGTCTTTCACGGTGGGCACGACGCTGTTCTTATTCCCTGAACCGGAAAACAAATTCCGTTCCTGCGGTGGAATTGACCTCGACCTTCGCTCTCAGCTGATGTTTTGCGAGGAAGTTCACCAGTTTCAGGCCAAGGGTCTGCGTTTTCAAAAGATCAAATTCCGGGGGAAGCCCGATGCCGTTGTCCTTCACGATCATCTCGTACATCCCATTTTTCTTTGAGAGACCGACGGTGATGGTTGGCGGATTACCCCGGACAACCTGGACATCGAACGATTCAGGAAAAGCGTACTTGAAGACATTCGTGACGAGTTCATTGATGATGAGCCCGGCAGGTGTCGCTCTCGGGATATCGAGGAGAATTCCCTTTGCGTCCACGACGACCTTCACGGATCGTGCCGTCCTGATTGAATTTGCCACCTGGTCGAGGAGAGTCGTCAGGTACACACCCATGTCGACGTCGTCATATTTTTTCGTCCGGTACAGGGTCTCATGGATCAGGGCCATGCTGCGGGCCCGGTTCTGGAGATCCAGTTTGAGCGTTTTTCCTGCCGGGGTATCTTCGATCGAGCCTTCGAGGCTGAGCAGGGAGATGAACGCGGTCAGGTTGTTCTTGACCCGGTGATGGATCTCGCTGAGCAGGATATCTTTCTCGGCGATGGTTTTATTGAGGTCCTCATTTTTCCGCTTCAGTTCCTCCTCGGCAAGTATACGCTCGGTGATATCACGGTTCACGCCAAGGAACCCGTTCACGTTTCCACCGGCGTCACGCAGGACAAGGGTAACGGAGTCGAAGATAACGCGGTTGCCTGCCCTGGTCGTATGCTCGACTTGTGCGGCAACGCTACACTTCTCCATCAACTCCCCGGTCAGTTTGTCCCTTGTTCCGGGATCGAACTTCGAGCCCGTAACTTCGAAGACGGATTTTCCCAGTACTTCGTCTTCTCTCCAGCCGTACATTTTCTCCGCCGCTTTATTCCAGGAAGTCAGGCGCATCTGTAAATCCGTAGCGTAGACCACATCAGAAATAGTGGCGAGAAGGTTTGCCTGGAATCTCAGGTTCTCTTCCGCTTTCTTGCGCTCGGTTATATCGAAATGGGTCCATAACCGGCCATATTGTTTCCCGCCAAGGCAGATCGGGGTGAAATCCCTCAGGTACGTCCGTCCGCTCCGCATGCCGACATCTTCCCCTTTTACCGGTTTGTTCTGGCAAACAATTTCACTGATACGTGCAACAACGGCATCAGGATCGGAATAGGAAGGCCGTATTTTTTCAATCATAGCGCTCGCAGACAGGGTCGCAAGATCACCGGGAGAATCCTTCAGGCTGAAAATATCACAGAATGCCTGGTTGGCAAATTCCACCCGGTCATCGTCGGTAACCAGCAGGATCCCAAAATGCATCCCGGAAAGAATGAGATAAAACCGCTGGAGGGTGGTCTGGAGTTTTTCCTGTCCGCTTGCAATCGTCAGGTAAGCAGCATTGAGTTCTTCAAGGTCACGACTTTTAAGGGCAAGGTTCTCTTCAGCCCTCACGCGTCCCGTTATATCAATTATTGCCATCCGGATGAGAGGATTGGTTTCCCCGTCCATCCGGATACTCTCGAGCATCACGGTGATGGGTGAACCGTCCATCTTCCTGAGTTTCAATTCGCAGATCTGCTTGTAGGGGGAGTGAAGTACCCTGATGAAATACTGATCCCACTGATCACGATAGTCATCGTGGACAAATTTACTGAACCGGCTTTTGATCAGCTTCTTCCGTTCGATCCCAAGAATCGTTGCGCAGGTGAGATTCCCTTCTTCAATGATTGCGTTTTTCGAGAGGGTCAGGTACCCTACCGGAGCGAATTCATATAAATCTGCGAACCTGTCCCGCGACTCCTCAAGGGCCAGCTGGGAATCACGGAGTGCATCGTTCTGCATCTCCAGTTCGATCTGGTGGACCTGGAGCTCGTGCACGATCTCTTCAGGAGTACATCCGCTTTTGTCGCGAGGGACTGGAGTGCGTTGTGCGAACCGCTCTTCGGCGACTTGTCGAAGGTGGTGCCGGGCTTTCAATTCCCCGGTATTTGCTGAGTCCAGGTTCATATCCGGAACCTCGCACACTATCTTCTCATCGCAACTCTTATTCTCTGACGGGTCTTTTCCGGGTTCGTTTGCGCGCGCAGATTTTTTATTCACACGTTTTTTCGTGAGGGCAGCTCCGTCAAAAAATGGGGAAATCGATAAAATGTCGAATATATAGTCATGAATTGATAGGGAGAATAATTGATAAATGTATGGTAATTAACGCGAGAGGTAGATCGTCGGAGATTTTCCAGGATTGTCGGGGTGAAGAGGCAATTGAAAAAGTTCACAATTTTCATCAGCACTACGATCTGATTCTTGTATCGGGACCGGTTGCAGAGCCCGTGCGAGATCGGTGAAGCTATGCAATGTGTGCAACGTCGTGGCGATTTATACCTTCGCCATTCCGGGAGACGGAGACGCTTCCGTGATGTTCACTCGTCTTCGCTGATGCTCCGGCTCGGCCATCACATCACCTCGCTGTTTCATTATTGCCTGTCGAGATGATGATGCCCGGGCTTGTCACGATGCTCCGGGCAAGCGGCTGTCACGTACCTCGCAGTCCCGATGATAACGGTTGGCAAATTCCTGAACGGTCCTATAAGATTCTAAAAAAAGAATGGTGATTTTGTATATCCGGTCAGGTTTTCCGGCGCTTTGGGGAAACCGGTCCGGCGCAGGGGGATTCTTCCTGGACTTCCCTGATCACGTGTTTCAGGTACTCATTCCCTTCCTCGGAAACCAACCATTCCTTCACCCGGTGTTCCGTAGTCCTGTCACGGTTTTCAAAGAACATGCGTAATGCCGCGGTGATAATGTCGTTCTTGGATGAATACTCACCCTTCTCGATCGCAGTATTGATTTTGAGGACGAGATCGTGGGGACATTTATACGATATCTGTTCTTTCGGTTTACCCCGGATCGAAGGCATTTATTAAGAATGCGGATGATTCCGATAATTTCCTTTGTGATTCTTGTGAGGTTCTAGAAAATTTTAATAATTATAAACCATTAAAATATCTAAGGACTACCAAAAACTTCCCGTAAGGTATAGCCGATGCGTTCGTTCGTGTCGTCCGGCCGGATCGGGAATTATCACCTGCACTCCCATCGTGAGAGACAGTAATGAAAAATTGGAGGGGGTTCGGCCGATCCCTCCAAAAGGATCCCGATGTTTCAACTATCTTTTCTGAATATTCAGGAAAACCAACCAGCGCTCCCTGAAACCTTCTATTCCTTTCCAGACAACCCTGCGGTTCCGTGGGCAGGGAACTCCGAATCCCTTCCAGATTCACCGGGGAAGACACCGGTAATCCGGCCCGGAGAACAACGGATGCGGACACGGGTATGATTTCGATCCTTTTCATACGCAGGGAGGATTCACCTCCGGAAATTTCTCCTTTTTTCCGTGGGAGCTCCGAAGACCTTCACATGGATACGGTCGCGTCTCCGTACCGAAGCTCTTGAGATGTTATCCTGGAAGGAGTATGATGCAATCGTATTCGACCACATACCGGTCTTTGCCGACGTCGAATTCATTGAAGCCGCGCATTTGGTGAATGAAAATTTCCCGTTCATTCTTTTCATTCCGCCCCGCGAAGACACGAGAAACATCGGAGCCTGTATCAGACCTGCGCGTTCGCAGTTCCGCAAAAAATGCCCAAACCCGGGAAAAATGTTCGGAACTCCTTCAACAAATCGATGGAATCGTGAATCTGGCACAGGCCTGCAGGTTCCGTCCCCCGGACGCGATCGATTACCGGGATATCATCGATACACAGACCGAGTTCATCTGCCGGTTCAGGCCCGACGGGACTCATGTCTATGCGAACGATGCGTACTGCCGGTTCTTCTGCCGGGAATATTCCGATCTCATCGGGAAAATATTCCGGCCCGAAATTCCTGAGGGTGAAAGGGCGCGGGTGAGGGAACACTTTTCTTCCCTGTCCATCGATAATCCCATCGCGACGATCGACCATCGGATCGTTATGCCGGACGGGTCAATCCACTGGCTGCGATGGACCGACCGGGCACTCTATACCGCTGATTCAACGCTGGCAGGATACCAGTCGGTCGGCCGGGATATCTCCGATCTCGTTAATTCTTCCGATTCCCTTCGGATGGCGTGCAGGAAACAATATCTCCTCTCGGCAATAACCCGGCACGATATTTCAAATATTCTCACCGGTCTTCGGAGTTATCTCGAACTGTCCCGGGAAAAAATCACCGATCATGGACTCCTGTCGCTCATCGATAAGGCGGGTGCGGCTGCCGGGAAGATCGATGAATACCTTGCCATTACATACCACTACAAGGACATCGGGATGAAATCATCACGGTGGCAAAATGCCGGCAGTACAATCCGGGCGGCGATCGCTCCGATCGGATCAAGCCCCGTCCGGGTTTCTGTCGAACTCGATTCATACGATGTCCGGGCTGATCCGCTTCTTGACCGGGTATTTTATAACCTTGCCGACAACGCACTCCGGTACCGGGGAGAAGATCACCCACGTGACGTTCTCGGCAGGGGAAAGCCCGGATTATCTGACTATTATCTGCGAAGATGACGGCATCGGGGTTCCTTTGGATCAAAAGGCGAATATCTTTACCCGGAATTATTACCGGCACACCGGGTATGGTCTCTTCCTCTCCCGGGAGATCCTGTCGTTAACCGGAATGACGATTACCGAGACCGGCACCGAAGGACAGGGAGCCAGGTTCGAAATTGTTGTGCCTAGGGGGGAATACCGGTATTCCGGGCATCCTTAGCAGAGAATTAATCGGCCTCCCATCACACCTTTGAGCAGGGTTCCGGCTGGTAGAAGACGTTCGGTAGTGTTCATTCATTCTCGTTTCGCTTGCTTCTCATCACCTCGCTGTTTCACGGGATCGTCCGGTTTGCGGGATGACGCCACGGGTTGTCGTTACGCTCCGGTGCAGCGACTGCTTTGGCTAAAGCGACCGTTAACTTCGTCCAAAACGGGGATCTACCCGGATACACTCCCGGAATCCGATTCTTGGCCACCACGGTTCCTGGCCACCAGCCCATGTTTTTTCCGATCCTTCGCTGCAGGCCTGCTGTCACCCGTTATTTTGGGGCACGGAAAAGCCACATTCCCGCCAGTCAGAGGCTAAAACAGGCGTTTTCCAAAACTACTCCGTGATTTTCTGACAGAACACCGTTGTTTGATCCCAAAAATGGGGGGAACGGAGGCAGAAATGGCCTCTGACGGGTGTATCTCAGGAACCCGCCCCGTTCTCCGTCGGGGAGGGAGGTACCGGTTCTGCGGGAGAGGGAATTTCCGGAGTGCCCGGGGGCGCATCGGAAATTTCCCCCGGGTAAGATACCGGGTCATCGATAGGAAGGGGCCTACCTGATCCGGCATTTTTTGCCTCCCTGCCCACCGGTTTTTTGATGGAATTTCTTCTTTTCAGGTACCGGATAAATTTTGTCGTGGGATCTCCCGGTTCCACAGGATCCTCCCGGGCCGGTCTTGACAGGCCCGGTCCCGCCCGGCCCGGTAGCTGCAAGTCTCCCCGGCAGCTGGTCCGCACTCCTGAGCATTGCGAGCGTATGGGCACCTCCGGCCTCTCTTCCCTTGAAAATGTTCGTGGGGTGTTCGATCTCTTCGAGGCCGGTATTTGAGACGCGGAAGAACCGGAGCCTGCCATACCGCGAATAGAGCCAGAGTTCGCAGCAGACCGGACCTCCGCGGGGAAGCGAGGCGAGCTCACTAACGAACGGTAATAGTCCTTCTGGATTTCCGGAATGGTCGCCCCGATTTTTTCCGCCAGGTGGAGCCGTATGACGGCGAAATACCCGGTCCCGGCAATCAAAAAATCGCCGGGGTAATAGGGCGACGCCACGAAGAACATCACCCGCCCGAGCGCGAGTGCCACGGGAATTGCGAAACCGAGCCCCTTGTTGGGTGCCGGTCCCCGCTTCACGGTGCACACCCCGGTTTGTCCCTGTGCGTTCGCTTGCCGACACGGGTTATGGGAACTGTCGGGATCGGCGCAACTTCCACCGGTTCGAATTCCTCGCAGATTGATTTGGTCCTGACGGTGACGTTGTAATGGTGCCAGTGAGTCCGCCTGACGCTGATACGACTGACCTTCGCGCCGATCTTCCTGATCTGCCGTGCGATGACCACCGGCAGGAGATACAGCGAGATCTCGGTCTCCACATAGTATTTTTTCGGGGGCATCACGGCCACCGCCGCTCGCGGAACGTGGCGATCCGTTTGTCGAAGCTCGCGATCTTCCTGAGTACCCGGCCGGACAGGTGCTGCTGCCAGCCGGTGAGCTTCGCTATCACCTTCCGGGCCAGTTCCGGATTTTCCGGTGATGGGCTCGACTCGAGCCGGGTCTTCTCCCTTCAGGAATTTTCCCGGATTTCCCCCGGGATTTTTTCAAACCTTCACCTTCGGCTTCGATTGTTTTCCGGCATCGGGAGAGTCCCGCTCGGTTTCGAGGTCATCGATCCGGTATTCCAGATCGATCATCCGGCAGAAGATCTCCTCGTTCATCCGGTCCTGCCGCTCAAGGATCGAGCAGACGAGGTCGCGGATCGCACGCTCTGTTTTGAGGTACGGGATCTCCGCGTCGCGCTCGTTGAGGTCCTCGTGAGTGTACTTCCGGATGACATTCCGTGGCGTCCGCCGTGGCGCAATAGCCTGTGCCCGGAGGCTGGTCATCCGGTTCGCCCGGGGACTCGGCGGGCTTTCGTCCGGGATTCCGCCCGGGGTTTTTTGTAAACCCTCTGAAGGGGATGATTTCCTCTGAGTACCGGGTATCGCCGGCCCGGTTGCATCGCTATCCTTTCCGGGGGAATTATCCCCGGCGGGATTGGAGGGATTCATGCTATCACGCTCCGTATTCAATTTTTTTTATCACGCTCAACATCGGGAGCTGGACCAGCATGTATCGTATACAAAAATTCCGGACCCTGCGGTGACGGCAAGGCTTTTTAGGACACTCCAGCCCGGTTATATTTCAGAGACGGCTGATGTAGTCCTGACAGGGATGGCCAGGTCAGGGGGGAGTCCGGCCATGTATACAAAAATTGCAGGTGAAACTCTTCCCTGCACCCACCAGTAGTGTCTCCACGTCACTGCCCTGCGATGATAGGGGATGGATGCCGGGATATCTGGATGTGGCACGGTGTCCCGTTTCTTTTCTGTCTCCTGGCAGGCGGAAACGGTACACAGCCGTGTGCAGCGCGACGATGAATCCTGCCATCAGGATCGCGGGGATGCAGTCCGCTTCTGTGCGGGTTCGCCCGGATTTTCTGGCCTCCATCGTCGGGGATGTACAATTATCGCAGAACATGTGATAATAGTACCGAAAGATATTTCACCCTATATGTTTGCTGGTCTTACGGGATAGACGATGTATCCGGCAGGTTACAGCAACGGAAGATAAGAATTGGTTACCTCCTCCGTCTGACTTTCAGCGCCGCTGTCATCAGGGCTATTCGGGTAATTTCCCCGCCAGGCCTTATTCCCGGGATACATTACCGGGGATAATCAATTTTCTTTTTTTTGCTCTATAGAAATCCTGAATCGCTAACGCTCTTGGGGGGTTTACACCCACGACAGTGGCACCCGTCATTTGCGATAGCGACGTATTGGGCTATTGGGTTCCGTCATCGCAATGCGCCCCGTCCCCCGTGGGGGACTGGTAGCGCAAGAGGGGGAGTGCATCGTATCTTAAAAAAAATGATTCCTCCCAGACAACATTTTTTTAAACTATCTGGACGGTATTTTAAAAAGGATTCATTCGGGAGCGGTTTTACTTTCCGCTTTCAGCTGAAACATTCCGCCGGGCAAAACCAGTCACTCTGTCTCGATCACCCGGTCGACAAACGTCGTCAGCTGGGACATCAGCATCGGGTCGAGCCCCTTCTCGACCGCTAAGAAGACCCCGGAAACTTCCATGAGCCGGAGTTTGTTGGTCACAAAATGGACAAATTTCGATATGTTTGCCGATGAAAGGTAGATAAGCAGGGTACTGACGGAGTCGTAGAGGATACACATTTTTCGTCCGGAATGTTCCTTGAGGACCTCGGTAACCGCTATTCCCATGTCGGTCAGGTTTGATGGGTTGTTTATGTACCGGACAACCCCGGGAATATTTTCAGCACTGCCAATGGAATTTCGGGTAACAGCATCGATAAACGAGACCTGGTCCATCGGGATGCCGGCCTGGGTATACAGTTTTGTCAGGATACTGAAGGGAAAATTCGTCGTAATGACAACCGTATGATACCCGAGTTTTGATACCTCATTGATGATATCGATATTGCGCTGGCGGATCGTACCGGGGGAAGCAAGGATCAAAAAGATACTTTTCTGTTCCAGATCGTGTGCGTTGATGATATCCGGCACTGCATCACCCTTTGAGGAATTCCCGGTAGGCTTCGGGAATCGAACGGTTCTTCTCGACAATAGCGGTCTGGAATTCCTGGATATTGGCCTCGATCTGCCGGGCGTTCCTCGCCTGCACTTCCATTACGAGGATAATTTCTTCCTTCGTGAGCATTCCCTCCTTAACAAGCTGTGCTGAGTCGAGGAGACTGTTACTGATGATCCCGACCGGCTGCTTCAGCCGCATCGTCATTTCGGTCATATATGCCACAAGGGATTCCTCGGCTTTCCGCTGCTCGGTAATGTCTCTCCCGATCGCGATCTCGTGATAATTTGCCGCTGTGCCAACCTGCCGGGTATTCCACGAAATAATCCGTTTGCCCCGGATTTCGTCTGGATCGTCGTTTCGAGATTCTCAAAATATTTTTGCTCGGAAATGATTGTAGAAATCCGGTTCGTTACCGTCCGGCGGTAATCGTCATCCGGGTAGAGTCTTTTCCAGATATCCCGGCGCCCGATGACCTCATCGGGAGAATATCCCGTGATAATCTCAGCCGCCTTATTCCAGACCTGCACGTTTCCCTTTGGGTCGAGGACGGCGATAAGGACATTCGCATTCTCGACAATGCCGGAGCTGAATGCCATAAACGCCCGCTCGGCAGTTACATCGGCGCCGACCGCAATTGTTTCCTCGGTCCCGGCAATCTTTTTCGTATTCCAGAGGATGGTGCGGGACTCACCGGAGAGGGTACGGATGGTAGTCTCAAGGTTTTCAAAATAGTTTTTCGTCGCAAGAATATCGTCAATTTTCCGGGTAACGCTCTTCCGGGTCCTCCTTGTCCGGATAGAGTTTTTTCCAAACTGAATTGCTGCCGATGACCTCCTTACGGGAATACCCCGTAATTGTTTCCGCGGCGTGGTTCCATGAGATAACCATGCCCTTCCCGCCAAGCACTGCTATCATCACGAGGGCATTATCGAGAAACTCTGCTTCGATACAGGTTTTTTCTTCGTGTGTGTTTTCCATCCTATTCGGCTCCCAAAAGAATATGATCGTGTTCCTTAGTTCCTGATTCTCCTGCGCTTATTTTAATCTATAGGCGGATAGTTGAGCGGATCACGGGCGTTCAAAACTGACCCCATGAGGATGTATATATCTCAACCGTTGGTTTCGTCTGCCGACCAAAAAAGGGCGCCCCGCGGCGGGATCAGGTACGGTTGAAAAAATATTTACCGGTTTTCATGATTTGGGTGCGAACATGCAGTGTTCATGCCCGTTTCTCCGGAGAATTTTCAATATCCAGACGAGGAACGTGATGAAATAGTCAAAAACTTATTTTGGAGAGTTCCCGGTCTTCAATAGCGGAGGAAGAGCTCCCATTATTTTGGATGAGAACTCGACATCTGGTTCAGTTTCTCACATGCCTCGACCAGGGCTTCTTCCGCTTGTTTCCGTTCGGTGATATTCCTGATGTTACACTGGATAATCCGTTTATCGCCAACAGGGTAGACGTTACTGACAAACTCAACGCTAATGGCCTTACCCTGCTTTGTCTCAAGGGGCAGGTTCTCGTACCGGATATACCCTTTGGCCTGTAATTCCGCAAACGCTTTTTTTGCAAATGATTTGTCGACGAGAAAACCCAGTTCCCAGAGATGTTTTCCTAAAAAATCATCGAGCGTGTACCCCAGCATATCCATAATAAATTTATTCGCATCGATAATTTCCCCGGTGTCCCCGTCGATGATCAGGATCGCATCCTGTGCAGTCTCGAAAAGCCGCCGGTACCTGAGTCTCTGATTCTTTCAGTTCGATGTCAACCGCAGCATGATGCTCTTCGTTCTCAAGAGCCACGAGAGCGTATGTGATATCCCCGGACTGTTCTTCAAGAAGCCTGATGATCCGGTCATTAAAAAATCCCTTTTCAGATGAATAGAAGGTAATTACCCCGGAATTTTTCGTCCCCGCCGCAAACGGGAACGAGGCAAGGGAACGATAGTCCCGCACGAGAGCTGCTTTGCGCCAGGGTTCCATCGACGGATCCAGTTCGATATCGTTGCTGACATTGAATGTTCCGGTCCGGTATGCAGTCCCGGTCGGACCCGCCCGGTCGGTACGTCTTCGGTCGAAATCGAGATCCTTTCAAGGTACCCCTCGATGTCACCGGACATCGCTACTGGTTCAATACGATGATTTTTTGCATCCGCAAACCCCGCCCATGCCATCGTAAAGCCCCCGTCTTCAACGACAATCCGGCAAATCTCGTTTAACAGTTCCTTTTTGTCGTGAATGCGGACGATCGCCTTGTTTGTCGCGCTGAGCACGGAATACAGCCGGTTAACAACAAGGACCTGGGCCTCAGCCTGGCGGTGTCCCACTGCTGCCGTGATCTTTTGCATGAGCTCGGCGAACTGCGGCTTAGGTGCTCCCCCTTTCTGGATATAACCGTCTGCGCCGTTTTCGTAGGCCTCGATAGCGATCTCTTCCCTGCCTTTACCGGTAAACAAAATGAACGGGATGGTTTTGTTCGCAGACCGGACCTGTTTTAAAAAGGCGATCCCGTCCATTCCCGGCATCTGGTAATCGGAAACAATGGCCTGGAAATTATTGGATTTCAGCCGTTCGAGCGCAGCAGGAGCTGATAACTCGGTGTTCACTGAAAATTCCTTTGTCCGCTCAAGGAACAGCTTGCCGATTTCAAGGAGAGCGGGTTCATCATCAACATACAGTACGGATATCGTTTTAAAGGACCATCCCGGGAAAGTCTGGTTACTTTTGATAATGTCCCTTACGGGCAATAAATATTCCCACGTAAATAATAGGGTATTTTTGGAACCGGCTTGTATTCCGGCTGAACCTTATTCAGAAGAAAAGTAAGCTGGTTATTCTTACTTGGAGAAATTATATAACAAATAACGAATACTATCCAGACATATTCATCCACTACCAAATCCTGATAACCATGGAGAAAAAATCAGCACTCTATATCATCATCACCGTCGTTCTGGCAATCATTGTTGTTCTCAGCCTGATGGCTGTCCTCCACGCCGGTCCCTTCAACGGCAGCTGACCCTGTCCGGGCTGCTTTCTCATGGAGGCGAGACCTCGGGCTTCCTGACCGGGCCTGAAATTCAGGACATTCCCTTACGGCACCACACAAATCAAAAACCGGTAATTCTCCTGTGGCACGGCGATCGTAAAAAGGACGCCCTTACTGGTTCGCCCCTGTTCACGTATCGTGATACGGTAATCGGGAGTATCTCATGGATGAAGACCTGAGACTTTTCCGGGCCTTAAAAAAATCGGGACATTCCCCGTACTTCTGCACGATACACATCAAACAAACCGGTATGCCCCTTTTGGCACGGCGATCACAAACAGGACGCCCTTACCCGGTTCGCCCTGTTCAGTTATGGTGATACCGGTAATCGAGAGGATCTCCCGGGATAGAAACAGGCCAAGCCCGGTATTTTTCCCAAACCCTTTCTGGAAGAGCTTTCCTTTATCTGCCGCGGCGATCCCCGCACCATTGTCGTGGTATGAGATACTCATTCCCTCCGGGGTTTCCCCGGCGCTCAGCACAATTTCCGTCACGTGATCGCCGTGGCGCAGGGAATTTTCGAGAAGGTTGTAAAACACTTTTTCAATAAGCGGATCGGCAAAAATTTCCAGCCCGGATACCGTTACCTCGACGTGGATTTTAACGAGCGGGAGTTGCGTCGCGGCTGACAGGAATATCTCCGCCACATCCTGCCATTGCGGAGCCTGGACACCAAGGTCCTCATAGGTCCGGGTGAATTCGATCTGCCGCTGGATCGCCACCGCTGCCCCATCTTCCTTCTCGACAAATTCCGCAAACGGGGTCCCTTTCAGATCTTCACGCGAAAGTTCGAGGTAGGAACGCAGGCCCATGAGCTGGTTGAGGATATCGTGGCGGGTGATCGACGAGAGCATATTGAGTTTTTTGAGTGCCAGCTGTAACGACTCCTCCGTTTTTTTCCGTTCGGTGACATCACGGATAATTCCGACAATGAACATCTCGCCGGATGCATTGGTGTACAGGTTCTTTTTGGTGCTGATAGAGTGCGTGATCCCCTTGGAATCGGTGATACTCTCCTCGTTCTCATTTTCATGGCCGGTCAGGAACACTTCCTCATCTTTGCTCCGGAAAATATCCGCTTCTTCTTTTCCGAAAAAGTCGTAGTCTGTTTTCCCGAGGAGCTCTGTGCGGGTGTGGCCGGTAAAGAGGCAGAAGCGGTTGTTGACCCGGACGAACCGGTGTTTTCGATCCTTGATAAAGAGAGGATCGGCGAGGGTGTTTATCACCGCATCGAGGTACGTATTGGATTCCCGCAACGCCCGCTGGATTTTCTTCTGGTCGGTCACATCCCGCAGGGATTCGATAGCCCCCGTCACTTCCCCGTTCTGGCCGATGAGCGGCGTAGCACTAATCCACAGGGACAACGGGGTGCCATCTTTGCGGGTAATATCCTTCTCGGTCTTGGCGGTGTTTCCGTCAAAATAAACATTCGGATAGGCTGCCCGGATCCCGTCAGTATCGCGGCGAAGGACATACTCGATCAGTATCGGGGCTGCCGGGCCGGATATCCAGCTCGTGTAATTTTTTCCCCTTTACCAATCACGCCGTCAGCAGGAATCCCGCTCATCAGCTCAAGGGCATGATTCCACGCAACTACATCGCCTGCACTGTCGACTACCATGGTCGGGTCGGGGAGGAAATCGATGATCTCGGCAAGCCGCTTGTTGGTCTCGCGATATGCTTCCTCAACCTGTTTGCGTGCCGTAATGTCCCGGTTGCTGGCCCGCCTTCCGGTATACTCGCCCTTCGTATCATAGGTGGGCTGGCAGACGTGGCCGATCCAGCGGACACTGCCATCGCGGTGAATGATCCGGAAATCGACAGGTTCCGGTTTCTGGGGAACGAGAACCCGGGACATGTGGTGATCGAGGGCATCGCGGTCATCCGGGTGGAGGATCGTGTTTATCAGCCGTTTCGTTGAATAAAATTCTTCCGGGGTATAGCCGGTGATTCGCTCGCATGACGGGGTCGTATAGAGGATCGATTCGTCCGGGCCGATCCAGTACTCCCAGTCAAAGGTATAGTCGGCGAGCATGCGATATTTTTCTTCACTCTGCCGCAGGGCCTCCTCCGTCCGGGTGCGTTCCGTTACATCCCTCCCGATAACCTGGAGGCCTGCAATCGTTCCGCCAGATATGATGGGTGATCCAGAAAATTCCATGACGGCAAAGTCACCGCTTTTTTTCCTGAACCGGAACGCGATATCTTCGGGAATTCCGCCTTCACGGTCAGGAAACGATTTCAGCAACTGACCATGGTCATCGGGATGGACGAAATCCTGGGGGAGTTTTCCGATGATTTCCGAAGGATCGTAGCCGAGAATTTTTACAACCGACGGAGAGGCGTACGTCGCCCTTCCCTCTTTGTCGGTAAGTAATATGATATCGGAACTCCGTTCTGCCACGCCACGGAACAAAGCTTCGCTCTTCCTAAGGCGCCCGGTGAGGACCGAAACCACCGCTGCAACGAGGATGAAAATGATGATCCTTCCCCCGGCGGACAGCAGGACTCCCGGGATGGTTGGATCGAATAAGTACGTCATAACGCTGTAGATCGCAGAAACGGCAATCGAGAACGGAATACCGCGACGGGGGAAGTAATAGGAGACAACGATGATAGGCAGGTAAAAAAGATGCGGGAGGACGTTTGTGATCCCCATCATAAGGCCATACCCGTTCAGGGCTATGATTATCGCGGTGCCGGCCGCGACAAGGAGAGCAAGCATGTGTGGCTTTGCTCGCAGGTTATCGAAGCTGGAACGACTCATCCCGTATAACTCCCGGAATTGGCTTGGTTGACGTTTAGTGGGCTGAAGAACAGGTTCGGTTATAAGGTTATATATGAATGGGTCAGGAGTGGCGGGGCTTTTAAGCACGGGCAAAGAAGAAATTGGTTCGCAGGTGCATGCCTCCGACAGGAGAGCCTCCATCCCGGATTCAACAGGGACGGATATTTTACCCGGATTTTTGCTGTAATTCCTCAGGCCTCGTGCGATTCGCAATCCGGCAATTAAGAATTGAATCGGTTTTAAAGTTCACGACACATTTTTTTATTCCTTAAACCGGAAGGTAAACACTGTACCCTTCTCTGTTGTGACGTCGACCTTCGCCTTCATCTGGTGTTTTGCGAGGAAATTCACCAGTTTGAGGCCGAGAGTCTGGGTTGTTTTGATGTCAAGCCCCTTGGGGAGCCCTATCCCGTTATCCGAGACCCGCAGGGTGTACATCCCGGCATCTTTTGTCAGTGATATCCTTATTGCGCAGGGATCATCCTGACCCGGACGGCACAGTGCCTTTCCCACGGGGAACGCATACTTGAGCGAGTTCGTCACGATCTCGTTGATGATCAAGCCGGCGGCGTTGCCCGGGCAAGATCGAGGGTAATTCCCCGTGCCTCGATACTTGTTGTAATCGACTGTGCCGAACTGTAGGAATTGACGACCTGGTCGACGAGGGTCGACAGGTAGACCTCCATATCGACATTCGAATATTGCCGGGTCTTGTAGAGCGTCTCATGGATGAGGGCCATGGTGCGTGCCCTGTTCTGGAGATCCTTCTTGAGCGCGAGCCCGGACGGGGAATCCTCGTACGACCCCTCGAGGCTCAGGAGCGAGATGAAAGCCGTCAGGTTGTTCTTGACCCGGTGATGGATCTCGGAGAGAAGGATCTCTTTTTCTTCAAGGGCATCTTTCAGATCCCCTTCCTTCTGTTTCAGGTCCAGCTCGCTTTTCTTAAGCTCTTCAACATTGTGCGTCAATTGTTCCTGTGTCGCCGAGAGTTCCTGATTGAGCGCATTGAGCCGGGTGTTGCTGTTCAGCAGTTCGTCGTTTGCCTGCTGCAGTTTCCGGTGCGTTGCGCTGAACTTTTCATTCGCCGCATTCAGTTCCTCGTTCTTCTGCCGGAGTTCCCGTTCGGCCTTTTTCCGATCGGTGATGTCCCGGGCAACATGCACACTTCCGGTCAAGGTACCGGACTCGTCGCGAAGAGGAGTAGTGCTGACAATGAAATCCCCGCCAAGCCGTTCTTCGTGAACCTCTGCGACATGTTCCCGCCCATCCCGGCAGGTCTGGTGGTGCGGGCAGAAATCCGGGGGTACGGGAGTGTTATGCACCGCCTCGTGGCAAACGAGTCCTATACAGGCATCGGGAGTTGCCCCGAGCCGGGCAGCCATTGCCTTGTTCACCCGGACGATGCGGTAATTCATGTCCATGATTGAGATCAGGTCGGGGACGGTGTTGAACGTCCGCTCCCATTCCTCACGGGCCCGGATATTCTCCGCTTCCATCTGCCTGCGCTCGGTAATATCGTGCACCATGCCGACTGATCTGACGATCCGGCCCGATTCATCCCGGAGGTGATCGCACTTCTCGTGGACATACCGTATCTCGCCGTTGTTTTTCCGAACAACCCGGTGCTCGATTTCATACCGGTCCTTTCCTTCCTTCAGGGACCCTGAATATGCAGCATCGACGGCCGCACGGTCATCCGGGTAGACTGCATCAAGGAATGCCTCATAGGTAGCGCCGAATTCCTGCGGCCGGAGCCCGAAAATCCGGTACACTTCGTCGGACCAGGAAAGTTGGTTGTTGAGGAGGTTGAGTTCCCAGCTGCCGAGATGGGCAATCTTCTGGGAGACCGCGAGGTGTTCCTCGCTTTTCCGCAGTTCCTGTTCGCGTTTGCTGAGCTCGTCGAGATTCTGCCGGAGTTCCTCGTCGGTAGCAGTGAGTTCCTCGTTCATTGTATCGAGGTCGTGGTTCTTCCGGATCAGTTCCTGCTCGACCTTATTTCTCTCGTGGGCGTACCGGATCGAACGGACGAGGGAAGAGCCGGTGATCTGTCCCTTGACGAGATAATCCTGCGCACCCTCATGGAGGGCGAGCATCCCGTTCTCTTCGTCGTCAAAGCCGGTAAGGACGACGATCGGAAGGTGCGGGTACCGGATCCTCATTGCACGGAGCGTGTCGATCCCCTGGCTGTCGGGAAGTCCGAGGTCGAGGAGGACGAACTCAGCCTCGTTTTTAGCAAGGATCGCCCCTGCATCTTTGAGCGATTGTGCGTGAAGGAGGTCGAATGTTGAACCCTGAGGTTCGAGGAGTTCGCGGAGTATCTCCGCATCAGCGGGATTGTCTTCGACAGCGAGGATCTTCATGCCCGTTTCAGCTCCCCGGCTTCGGAGGCAGGGTGACGATGGAGAACCAGAAACTCTCGATAGATTTCACGATCTCCATGAACTCCCCGAACTTGACCGGCTTCCGGATATAGCAGTTCGCGTGGAGCCGGTACGATTCGAGGATATCGCGTTCATCCTGCGAGACGGTCATGATCACAACCGGGATGAGACTCAGTACCGGGTCCGCTTTGATCTCGGCGAGAACCTCACGGCCATTCTTTTTCGGGAGGTTCAGGTCGAGGAGGATCAGGTCCGGTTGAGGTTTCGATGCGTAGATGCCAGCGTTCCGGAGAAATGCCATCGCCGCCTCCCCGTCGGTAACGACGTGCAGGTTGTTCCTGAGCTTGCTGTCCTGGAGCGCTTCCTGGGTGAGCGCGACGTCGGCAGGGCTGTCCTCGACCAGGAGGATCTCCACCGGACGGGTTACTTCTGAAGAGTTCGTTGTCTGGTTCATGATTGTTCCCCGATACTTTTTGGCAGGGTAAACGAGAAGGTCGATCCCACACCGGGCTCGGACCGGACGGTGATCTCCCCTCCGTGCCGCTCGACGATCCTCTTGCATATCGCAAGGCCGATACCGGTCCCGTCATACTCTCCTTTTGCGTGCAGCCGCTGGAAGATCTTGAAGATCCGCTCGGTATACTGTTGGTCTATCCCTATGCCGTTATCGGTCACGGAAAAGAGCCACGTGTCTCCCGTTTCCTGGGCCGATACGTGGATTTCAGGGACTGTCCCCGCCTTCTGGAACTTGAGCGCGTTCCCGATCAGGTTCTGGAAGAGCTGGGTGATCTGGATGCCATCAGCTGAGAGCCTCGGGAGAGGATCGGCGATGATGATCGCGTCTTTCTCTTTTATAGAAACCTGGAGATTCTTCAGCGCCTGTTTCAACGAGCTGCCGGTATCGATGAGCCCGAACTCGTGCGCCTTGGTCTGGACCCGGGAATATTCGAGCAGGTCGAAGATGACCTGGTTCATCTGCTTTGTCCCGTCGATGATGAAATTGATATACTTGTCAGCCCGCTCGTCCAGCTTGCCCCGGTACCGCTTGTCGAGGAGCTCGGTGAACCCGGAGATCGCCCGCAGGGGTTCCTGCAGGTCGTGGGATGCGATGTACGCGAACTGCTGGAGTTCAAGATTCGACCGCGCCAGTTCCTCGCTCTTCTTCTCGAGGAGCACATTTGCTTCCTGCAACTTGATCGTCCGCTCTTTCACCCGGTCGTCGAGTTCCCGGTTTGCCTGCATGAGCGCCTCCTCAGCACGTTTCCGCTCGGTCACGTCCCGGGCTGCCGCAAACACCCCGGTAATATTTCCGGCTTCATCCCGGTAGACGGTCGCGTTGTAAAGGACCGGGGTGACCCGGCCTTCTTTGTGCCGGATCTCAAGCCCGTAGTCGGTCACCGATCCATCCCGGAACACGGCCTCGTACCCTGCCTTTGCTTTCTCGGGCTCGGTGAAGTACCGGGAGAAAACAGTCCCGATCAGCGCCTCCCTCGGTACCCCGGTAACCCTGACGGTCGCATCGTTGACATCGCTGATCGTCCCGTCAGGATTGATGGTGACGAGCGGGTCAAGACTCGCCTCGATCAGGCTCCGGTTATACGCGTTGGCCCGCCGGGTGGCTTCTTCCGCCCGTTTCCGCTCGGTAATGTCCCGGGCTGCTGCAAAGACACCGGTGATCTTCCCTGCTTCGTCCCGGTAGACCGTCGCATTATACAAAACCGGCGTGACCCGGCCATCCCTCCGCCGGATTTCCAGGCCGTAGTCGGTCACCGACCCGTCCCGGAATACCGTTTCGTACCCGGCCTTTGCCTTCCCGGGCTCGGTGAAATACCGGGAGAAATCGGTCCCGATGAGTTCTTCCCGCGAAAAACCGGTCACGTTCGCGGTCGCCTCGTTAACATCGCTGATCGTTCCGTCGGGGTTGATGGTGACGAAAGGGTCGAGGCTTGCCTCGATAAGGCTCCGGTTATACGCCCCGGCCCGTTTTATCGTCTCCTCGGCTTTCTTCTGGTCGGTTATGTCCCGGGCGGCGGCAAAGACACCGGCTATTTCATCAGACTCATCCTTAAAAACGGTCGCATTATACAGTACCGGCGTTGCGCGACCGTCCCGGTTCTGGATCTTGAGTTCATAGTCCCTGACCGATCCGTCCCGGAACACCGTTTCGTACCCTGCCTTCGCTTTCCCCGGCTCCGTAAAATATCGGGAGAAGTCGGTGCCGATGAGCTCTTCCCGGGAAAATCCCGTCACCTTAACAGTAGCAGCGTTGACATCGCTGATCGTCCCGTCGGGGTTGATGGTCACGAGTGGGTCGAGACTCGCCTCGATCAGGCTCCGGTTGTAAGCACCGGCCCTCTTTACAGTCTCTTCTGCCTTCTTCTGTTCCGTGATGTTGCGGGCAGCAGCAAAGACCCCCGCTACGCCCCCGGATTCGTCCTTGAATACGGTCGCGTTATACAGGACGGGCGTGACCCGGCCCTCCCGGTGACGGATCCCGAGCTCATAATCTGTTACTGAACCGTCCCGGAAAACCTGCTCATACCCGGCCTTTGCCCGCCGGGGTTCCGTGAAATATTTCGAAAAGTCGGTGCCGATAAGTTCTTCCCGGGAAAATCCCGTCACATTCACGGTCGCAGCATTGACATCGCTGATCGTCCCGTCGGGGTTGATGGTGACGAGCGGATCGAGACTCGCCTCGATCAGGCTCCGGTTATAAGCACTCGCGCGCCGGATCGTCTCTTCTGCCTGCTTACGGCCGGTGATGTCACGGGCGATTGTCGATGCACCGGTGAGGCGTCCGGCCCTGTCCCTGATGGGAGAGACGGTAAGGGAGACCTGGACCGGTTTCCCGTTTTTCCCGACCCGGACCGTCTCGTGGTGATGGACCGCTTCTCCGTGCCGGAACTTTTCGAGGATGTTGTCGATGTCGTCGATCTGGTCAGGGGGGACGAGCAGGGAGATGTGATGGCCCACCGCTTCCTCGGCGGTATATCCGTAGAGCCTTTCCGCCCCGGCGTTCCAGCTCGTTATGATCCCGCCCAGCGATTTTCCGATGATTGCATCGTCGGAATTGTCGACAATTGCGGCCAGGCGCGATCGTTCCTCCTCGGCCTTCTTCTGGCTGGTAATATCCCGGGCTGCCGCAAAGACACCGGCGATGTTCCCGGCGCTGTCCCGGAATACCGACGCATTGTAAAGGACCGGGGTAACGCTGCCATCCCGGTGCCGGATCCCGAGCTCAAAGTCCGTTACCGCCCCGTCGCGGAACACCCGTTCGTACCCGGCTTTTGCCCGGTCAGGCTCGGTAAAATAATCAGAAAAGTCGGTCCCGATAAGGTCGTCGCGGGTAAAACCGGTGATCTTGACGGTCGCGGCGTTTACGTCGCTGATGGTGCCGTCGGAATTGATCGTGACGAGCGGGTCGAGGCTCGCCTCGATCAGGCTCCGGTTATATGCGCTCGCGCGCCTGAACTGGTCCGAGGTGTTATCCGGCTCCTCAGCACGTTTTGTCCCTTCTGCAGTCGCATTAATTCTTTTTCGCATTTATCGCCTGATCCCGGTCTTTTGGATCCGGGTCTGGGTGGTGGCATTGTGACTTCCACCATCTGCAAATTGACTGAACATTCGGATGCAGAGGAAATAAATATTTGGAAAAGAAGCGGCGGGGAACCGGTTAACCTCCCGATCCATGACGGGAAAGGGATTTTCACGGGAGGACGACGCTGTTTTATTCCTTGAACCGGAAAATGAATTCTGTTCCCGTTTCTGAATTAACTTTAACTTTCGCCCGCATCTGGTGCCTGGCGAGGAAGTTCACCAGTTTCAGGCCGAGAGATTTGGTTGTCGCCAGATCAAGTCCCGGGGGAACCCCGATGCCGTTATCCCGGAAAACCATCTCGTACATACCGTCGGACCTGGTGAGGGTAATGCTGATCGCAGGGGGAGCCCCCCGGACCGCCTGCACATCAAATGACTCGGGAAATGCATGTTTGAATGAATTCGTGACGAGCTCGTTGATGATGAGGCCGGCTGGAGTCGCCCGGGGAATATCGAGCATGATACCGTGAGCATCGACGATCGTCTTCACCGCCCTGGTTGTCTGGAATGATTGCGAAATCTGTTCGAGAAGGGTTGTCAGGTATATCTCCATGTCGACATCGTTGAAGAGATGAGTCCTGTAGAGGGTCTCGTGGACGAGCGCCATGCTCCGGGCCCGGTTCTGCAGGTCAAGCTTGAGCTGCTTTCCTGCCGGGGTTTCCTCGATCGAACCCTCGAGGCTGAGCAGGGAGATGAACGCGGTCAGGTTGTTCTTGACCCGGTGATGGATCTCGCTGAGGAGGACCTCTTTTTCTGCGAGCGCTTGTTTGAGCCGGTCCTCATTTTGTTCAGGATCTCCTCGCTCCGGCTGATATCGTCGACGTTCTGTGTCAGTTCTTCCTGGGTTGCCGTGAGTTCTTCGTTAAGAGCATTGAGATCGATATTTTTCTTCTTCAATTCCTCTTCTGCGATTTTCCTGCCGGCTATCTCCCGTTCCAGATCTGCTTTCGATGCAGTGATCTCCCTCAGCTCGGCGGTCATCCGGTTGAACGACCGGGACAGGTCCCCGATCTCGTCATCGGATCCTTCGTTGAGCGGCTGGTCGAAATTGCCGGAACCAACGATCGCGGTACCCTTCTGGATCTCGCTGATCGATATGAGCATCCGCCGGTAGACGAAGACATATCCCACGAGGAGCAGCGCACCAAAAGCCCCCATAAGCGCGAAGGTGAAATAAAGGCTCACCGCCCGCACACCGGTTTTTTCGGTATCGATAAGACCCGCAAGCCGGTTTGCATCGAAGATCATTCCCTCGTTCAGGACAGCAATCCTGCTCCACGAGAGTTCGGTGAACACGGCATTCGTCCTGTCCCCGGCAGGGCCCGAAGAAATATCTTCAAAAATTGACTTTGTGTACTGGAGATTTGTCGTCAGGCTGTCCACGATTGCCTGCTGTTCATACCGGTCAACAGAGAGCTGC
The DNA here is from genome assembly GCA_963758935.1 of uncultured Methanomicrobiales archaeon. Classification (GTDB taxonomy): domain Archaea; phylum Halobacteriota; class Methanomicrobia; order Methanomicrobiales; family Methanospirillaceae; genus Methanoregula. The sequence continues at coordinate 213,099 of CAVWXD010000002.1, forward strand.
CCGATATCGCTCGAGATCGATGCATACTTTGCATTCCAGCGATCCGCCAGCTGTGGTTCGGGGTGAAAGATGTAATCGTTCGAGAGGTACCCAAGTTCGCCGGTCTCGATAGCGACACTGTTTGCGATATCCTGCTGGCGGGAGAGTGAATCCACCTGCTGGTTCGTGATGATCACAAACCCTGAAAGAAAAACAAGGAGGATAACAAAGACAACGATGGCTGCGATTAACTGGTGCCTGAGCTTCAAAGTCTTTCTCACCTTATGATCCGGACCGAACCGGGTTTTATCTCATCCAATCCTCTTGTGTAGGTATATTTCCCGAAATCGGGAACCTTTTTCCCATCGGTCAGGTTGTTTGCAATCATCCACCTGGCTTCATACTCCATTGCCGTGATGAGCGACTGATCGAGCGTCAGGCTGAACTGGTGCCGGGGCCATACCGCCTCCATATGCGTATCGGTTCCATTCACCCGGCGCTGGACGATCCTTCTGGCTTCGGCCGGGTGGCTTGACGCGTATTGTTCCGCTTCATTGAGGGAACGCAGGAACCGGGAAATGGCTGAAGAACGGTCAGGGATCCGATCCGCCCTGCCCGGCAACTATCCCGAAGGTCGGCTGCTCACCCTGGGCAGGCCAGATCACCGCAGTGCTGCCAAATTGTTTCCCGATCGTCTCTGGATCGATATTCCAGATGATGGCAGCATCGATGCTCCTGTCCGCGAGGGAGCCCTGGACCTGCGCGGGTTTTATGTCGGTGAGTGTAACATCGTTCAGATTTAAACCCTGCATGGTGAGGAACCGGCCGAGATAAAATTCTCCTATCGACTTGCTCGTGACGCCGATATTTTTCCCTGCAAGATCGGAACGTTTCTGTATTCCCCGGTCCTTCATCCCGACCAGGTAGGTTGTCTGGTACTTGTCGATCGACCCGACCATACTGATATTCCTGGATCCAAACACTTCTGCAATAAGCGGGTACTCGGTCGATACCGAGAGGTCCACCTCGCCCCGTTCCATGCCGGTCACTGCCGCCAGCGCGGAATCATAGTTCTTTATGGTGACGTTGAGGTTATTACCGGAAAAGAACCCCCGGTCGTCGGCGATATAGATCAATCCGGCGAGTTCGACAGGAGCGGTGCCGATGGTGATCGACTCCGTTGTGCGTGGACCAGGTGACGGGGAATTTGTCAGGTACCATACACCAAATCCCGAGAGTGCTATCACGGTAATAACGGCAACAGCGATAAACGAATTCCGGTTCATTTTCAGGTCCATGTGATCATGACAGGATTCCCCTTGCGACACTCATCCGATGATCCTGACCGAACCGGGGCTTATCTCATCCAGGCTTTTCGGGTAAATGTAATTCCGGAAATCCGGCACCGCGGTCGCGTTCGTCAGGTTGGTTGCGATCATCCACCGGGCTTCGGTCTCCATCGCGGAGATGAGGGACTGGTCGAGGGAGAGACCGAACTGGTTCTGCTGCCACACGGCCGGCATATATGACTCGCTGAGGTTCAGGCGTCTCTGCACGATTGCCCGGGCTTCCGCCGGATGGGTGTCGGTGTACTCATCTGCTTCATCAAGGGATTTTAAGAATTTTCCCGCCGCTCCGGGATGCCCGGCGATCCAGGAATCGGTGGAGACGACGAGCGCAAACAGGGGCTGGCGGCTCTGGATGGACCACATGACGGCATTGTCGCCGAGCCTGTCCCGGGCGGTATTGGCATAGGGCTGGGAAGTCGCGATCGCATCGATATTCCCGTTAGCAACTTCGTTAACCCATCCCGTCCGGGGTCGTGACGTCGACAAGGGTTACGTCCTGCAGCGTAATGCCATTCAGCGCAAGGAACCTCCCGAGGTGGAATTCTGCTATCGTTCCTTTCGTGGTCCCGATCCTCTTTCCCCGGAGATCGGAGACATTCACGATCCCCCGGTCTTTTCGTGCGACTAGGTAGGTGAAATCACCCTTATCGATAGTCGCCAATGGCACGGACGCGTACATTCTGGAAGGCTTTCCTGACAAGAGGGAACTCGGTAACACCAACCGTCAGGTCAGCTTCGCCGTTAACAACGCCGTCGAGCGATCCAGCCCCGGAATCATATTTCCGCAGGCTCAGGTTGAGGCCGTTCTTTTCAAAAAAATGCTGGTCTTCGGCCACCCAGAGGAGGGCGGTCGACTCAAATGGCGAGTACACGACAATGACCGGCTCTGCGGGGGTTGTTACCGGCTCCGGTAAGCTGGTGAGATACCATGAGCCAAACCCGGCCAGTGCGATGACGACAATACCAGCCACGGCGATAAAAGAATTCCTGTTCATGATCGATCCCTACGACCGGTCATGGTAACCGATCCGGTTTTAAACTTCGACGAGGTTTAACCATGGAGCGAATACCTCCCCCTCAAGAGGGATGTGCCGCTTCTCACGGGGTCATCTCTATCACTGATACGTTTATTTCCACCTCGTTTGGCTAAATAAGTGTGGTTTTGACAAACCGGTTTTCGTTGAGACGTTGATGGAATTTTTTAATAAAACCTGCAGAATGGGCAGTGAACCGGAAAATAAGGTTTCGGCCGGGAGGATCAGTGGACGAATTCCCGTAACCTGCTGATAAGGGCGATTTGTTTTATTGTTTCTGCTTTCTTCTCCTCTTCGATACAAGCCGTGATTTTTGCAATCGGAAGGGCAAGACAGTAGACTTTGTGCGGGCGGCCCCCGTTCCCGGAGGGTTTCTCTTGTTCCTTTACCCACCCCTGATCCTCAAGATATTTCATAGCGACACATATTTCGGGTTTGCTCAGGTCGGATCCCCGTTCTATTGACCGTGACGTTACTTCGGAATCGTTTGCGAGAAACACGAGGATTAAGGCGACGTTTCTCTTCGTCCCCGTCCTGAACAATACTTCGACAAACTCTTTTTCCCTGTCGCTGAAATTATGGGTTCTTTCCTCGTTCATAAAATTACCGGGTAGCTCAGACTTTTCATCACACTCGTTATTATTGTTTCGGGAAATTCGTTCAGGTTTTGGTTACTCCAGTTACCTGCAGCCTGTGGCAACGTAAACGGTGAATCTCCCGGACTGCCCGCCCAGGAGAAGTCCCCCTACCATTCCGAGGGGCGGGACCACCGGTTTTGGCTGACTTTAAGACCCGTTCTCCCAGGTTATTCGCTCTCGCTGAAGTTCCGGTCCGGCTGTCCCATCACTCCGCTGTTTTCCGGATTGCCCTGCCGACCGGATGACGCCCCGGGTTTGTGGCAAGCACCGGTGCAACGGTCGCCCCGGCGCAGGCATCGGTTACCCTCGGGCCAAAACAGGATCTTCCCGGGCAGGTCCCGGAATCCGATCCCTTGCCACCCCGGTTCCCGGCCACCCGTCCGTGTTTTTTCCAATCCTTCGCTGCAGCCCTGTTGCCGTCCGTTCTCCCGGGGCTCGGAAAAGCCACATTCCCGCCAGTCAGGGGCTAAATCAGGCGTTTTCCAAAACTACTCCGCGATTTTTTGACAGAACACCGTGGTTTGATCCCAACTATGGGGGGAACGGAGGCAGAAACGGCCTCTGATGAATGTATCTCAGGGACCCACCCCGTTCTCCATCGGTAGAGGGGGTTCCCTTTTCGGAGGAAGCGGGACTACCTGAATTACCGACGGTAAAACAGGATATTCCTCCGGTTTGGAAACACCGGATCACTGAGGGGAGGGCAGAGCCCCATCGTTTCCGTTTTTTTCCTGCCTCCCGGCCGTTGGTTTCAGAGGACATTTCTTTTCCTCAGGTAACGGATGAATTTCGTTGCGGATTTTCCCGCGTCCCACAACCGTGCCGGGGCAGTTCCAACAGGGCCGTTCGCATCCGGCCCGGTAGCTGCAGGTCTCCTTTGCAGTTGGTTCACGCAATGTTTTAGGAGGAACACGTTTCCCGGGATTTTTTCCATTCCCCGTCCGGCACCGTAATCTCGAACCGTGCCCCCGAGCCCGGGATACCGTTTTCGGTGATCGAAATTTTGGTTATGGACAGGATTTCCCGGGAAAGGAAAAGGCCGAGGCCGGTGTTTTTGCCAAAGCCCCGTTTGAAGATCAGCGTCTTCTCTTCATCGTCCACTCCCCGGCCATTATCCTCAAGAATAATCTTAAGCGTTCCATCTTTCACGATACATGACAGGCCGATACGGGTCACGTGCCAGCCATGCCGGAATGCGTTGTCGAGGAGATTGTAGAATACTTTTTCGAGGAGCGGGTCGGCAAAAATTTCATACTCGCTGCAAGCAAGATCAACAGAAACATTTTCCATAAGGAACTGGCGCGACGCTTTTCCAAAGATCTCACGGACTTTCTGCCACCGGGGTTCCTGCATCCCGAGATGTTCGTACTGTGTTGTGAACTCGATCTGGTCGTTGATTGTTTCCGCATTTTTTTGTGCGATACTCATCGCTTTTCGCGTCGTCTGATCCAGGGACTCCTTGTCAACGAGTTCGAGTGCGCTGCGGAGTGCAAGGACCTGATTTCGTATGTCGTACCGGGTAATCCCGGTGAGCGGCTGCAGTTTCCGGTTTGTCATCTGGAGTGCCTCTTCGGTATGCTTGTGGCCGCTGATATCCGCGATGTAGCCCTCGATGGCAACGAAGTTTCCTCTGTCGTCATAAATCCCCCGGCCCTGCTCCCATGCCCAGCGGATCCGGCCGTTCCTGTCGCAAATACGGTAGGTCATCTGGAATGGCTTCCGGCATGATACACCTGCCTGGACCTGATTCCAGACCCCCTTTTGGTCTTCCCCGATAACGAGGGACCCGTACGACAACCTCTTATTATCGATCAGATCGGCGGGATCGTACCCCGTGAGCGCCTTGCACCCGTCGCTCACGAACTCCATGCTCCAGTCCGGATCGTTCCGGCACCGGTACACCAGCCCGGGGAGATTGTGGATGAGCGTATCGAGTGTCCGCCGGCTCTCGGCGAGATCCAGTTCAGCCTGTTTTCGTTCAGATACGTCGTTGATGATCCCGTCGATGAATTTGAGTTTTCCCTCTGGATCAAAGACCGGGCGCCCGCGTTCCACAGCGTGGCGGACCGAACCGTCTTTTACTATCATATCGTATTCGACAACAAAAGGCAGGTTTTTCCTGACTGCCTCGTTCACGGTCTCCCCGACCCGGGTACGGTCGGCCGGGGGGATGAGGGAAGCAATCGGCGAGTCCGATCCCTTCTCCAGTTCTTCGGGTGTGAAACCGGTAATAGCCGTGAGCATCCGGTTGAAGAACTGGATGCGGGATCCTTCGCTTGCATACATGCGATAGACGATTCCCGGGATGTTTTCTGCAAGGGTCCGGTAGTTTGCCTCGCTCGCTTTGAGCAGCTGCTGGTTCTCGATGAGATCTCTCGTATTCTGGCGGAGATCTTCTTCGATCGCAGCCAGTTCTTCGAATGCAGCGCCGAGGTGTTCGTTCTTGGTCAGGACTTCGTCCTCCATCCTCCTGCGCTCGGTAATATCGGTGATAATCGTGCGGCTCCCGGTGATCCTGCCCGGGAATCCCGTATAGCATTCACGGTAAGGTTGATCCAGATTAACCTCCCGTCTGCCCGCCGCATCTGGAGCTCTTCATTGACAATCTCTTTCCCATTCCTGAACGCTGCAAATAACCCGCGGGCTTTTTCTTTTCCGGATTCTGTATCTGCGTAAAAGTCGGAGATTTTTTTCCCGAGCAGGCCCGAGCAGGGTATGCCGATCGTTATCCCCGCCGTCCGGTTGCATCGGGTGATACGCCCGCCGGTGTCGATCGAGTAGTACGCGTTCGGGGCATTATCATAGAGGTCCCGGTAGGCCTCTTCACTCTCACGAAGAGCGCGTTCGGCTTTCTTCCGCTCTGTGATGACTCTCGTGGTAACGACAATCCCGTCTACCCCTTTGACCCCGAAGAGGTTGATGGCGATCGATTCTACGTCGGTATACTCCCCGTCTGCCTTGCGAATCCGGAATTCTGTCGGGGTTCCCGGGTTTTTCTTCTCAAACACCTGGGCAAGAGCGGCGGTAACGTCGTTCAGGTCTTCCGGGTGGACGAAATCCAGGGGATTCTTCCCGAGAAAATAGCCTGGAGGATACCCGAGGGTTCGTGCCGCGGCCGGCGAGTCAAAAACGATTGTACCCTCCCGGTCGAGGATCCTGATGATATCGGAGGTATTCTGGATGAGGGCGCGGAACCGGGTCTCGCTCTCAACGAGAGTCTGCTCGGCTTTGCGTTGCTCCACGGATTTTCCGGATTTTGTGGGCGAGCTCGGCGAACTGGGCAACCGGGCTTCCGCCCTTCTGGAGATAAAAATCCGCACCGTTTTCAAAAGCGGCAATCGCGATCTCTTCCCGCCCCTTCCCGGTAAAGATAATGAACGGGAGGGCGGTGTGTTCTTTCCGGAACTGTTTCAAAAACTCTATCCCGTCCATCCCCGGCATCTGGTAATCGGAAACTACGGCGTCGTACCCGCCTTTCCGCAGGGAGACCATGGCGCTCTCCGGGGAGGTTTCGGTTGTAACGGAGAATTCGCCGGAACGTTCGAGAAAAATTTTGCAGACTTCGAGGAGCGCGGTTTCGTCATCGACGTATAATACAGCAATCATGTATCTATGCCCGGCCCCTTTAGATGAATGTTAAAATGAATATTTTTAAAGAATTAATACCTGCGTTTTTTCTTTTCACGGTCGTTGTCCTGGTCCCAAAAAAAATCTGCACAACGATAACCTTGAAATAACAAACGCTGCTAGTAGAGGGGGATGACATCGCCTCCCGGACAAAACCGGGTCGGAACCACCCGGGGTTGTTCTCGTGAGGCGTTGTCGTTTTCTTTTCAGTTGTCCTTTGTCCTCGTACCCGATTATTTCTGAGCCGGGCTTAACGCTCTCACCCGTCCGTGGACGTATTTCAGGAAATCCGGTCCACTGTCGGGTGTCATGGAATTCTAAAATCCGCTATCGCGATTCCAAGCCCCGGCCTCTGCATTTTTGCGGAACGAACCAAAGAAAAACCCAGTGCGGTGGAAATGGCCCTGACAGAGTCTTCGTCCCCGCTTACATGCAAAGCCCCGTGGATTACGAGCCCCTTATCCATTCTCCTGATTTTTTAGTTTTGCTTCTTCAGGATTTCCGGTCAGTTTCGATTCCACCGAAATCGTCATGAAGTGCAATATCCATGGGAATGAGATCGTGACGGGCGACAATAAGTGAGGTATTCGATCGCTTCCCTCCCGGGCTCTCCCGGGTCCGGTGCCTGAAACCGGGAATTTTGCTGCGTTTTGCAGCAACTGGATCAGGCCGGAGCGATAAAGGCTGTCGTCTCCTGCACTAAGAATCGGAGGTACGGTGTGCACGGCTTCATTTTTATTCCCTGAACCGGAACGCGAACGCCGTACCCTTCCCTGTGGTAACCTCAACCTTCGCCCTGAGCTGGTGCTTTGCAAGGAAGTTGACCAGCTTAAGGCCAAGGGATTGGACATTTTCGATGGCAAAGTCCCGGGGAAGCCCGATACCGTTATCCGAGACCCGCAGGAGGTACGTGCCCGAATCTTTTGAAAGGGAGACCCGGATGGTGCAGGGGTCGTTTGAACCCGGCGTGCAGGTAGCCCTCCCTGCCGGGAACGCATACCTGAGCGAGTTCGTCACGAGTTCGTTCACGATGAGGCCGACGGGGGTTGCCCGGTTGAGGTCGAGGGAAATTCCCTGCGCTTCGGTGATAATCTCCGGCTTTGTCCGGGAATTATCCGGGCTCGCGACCTGCCCGGTGAGCGCGGTGAGGTACCGGTCCATATCCACATCAGAGTAGTTGTGCGTCTCGTACAGGGTCTCGTGGACGAGAGCCATGCTCCGTGCCCGGTTCTGCAGGTCGGTGCGGAGGATCTCCGCCTCAGGCGAACTATATGAAGAGCTGTCGATATTGAGGAGGGAGATAAACGCAGTCAGGTTGTTCTTGACCCGGTGGTGGATCTCGGAGAGGAGCACTTCCTTTTCCTGCAGGGATGCAGTGAGGTCTGCCTCGTTTTTCCTGAGGACTTCCTCGTGGTTCTCAAGTTTCTCCCTGCTTGCCCGGAGCTCTGCCACACGGTTCCGGTAGCTTCCGATGAAGTACGCGAGTACGGCGATCACCGCAGAGAAAAGGAGGCGGTTGAGGAGCGTATTCATTATCTGTACATTCTGGCTCCCGAGGAATATGCCCGCGAGGACAAGGATGACAATGACCCCTCCGACCACGATGTGGGCAACCCGCTGCTTCACGTAGAGGGTCAGGAAGAGGGGGAAGAAGTAGAGTGTCCAGAATACCAGACGCATGGGGCTCGCGACGTCGAGGATAAAAATTACGCCGATGAGGAACCCTATGGCGAACCAGACAGGAATGTCGTTCCCGGCTTCAGTCGGACCGGAGAACCACGGCTTTTCCTGCGGATGTTTTTCCTGGAGATCTATTATGTACACCTCCCGCTTGAGCCCGGGTGTGATACGAACTTTCAAGGCCGGGATACTACATAAAATTGTTGGCGTATTCACCGGAAGCTGCTCGTACGTCTCAATAGCCCGGTCTACTAACGTCCTCATCCGGGACTGCTCTGCGTCGGGTCAAGACCTGTCCCAACGGCGGGGAAAACTCCGGGAACCTCAATTGAGCCAGGAAATAAGGGGGCGCAAAAGTTAAAATAAAATACCAGTATGAGTGTCGCTGTATGTCCCGACTTGTCTATGGTGGACTCTGCCTGCTTGTCTGCATCGCCGCACTCGTGGCGGGATGCGCCCAGCAGTACAGCACCGCGATGCTGTCAAAACCGCCGCAAAACGATCAGTCTGCACCGTGAATACCCCCCTGCCCGGAGCCCCCGCCACCAGTGCAGGATTCCAGGGATACACTGCGGACTCCTTAACCCCGCAGCTGTCTGATATCATCCTCGCTGAGGATTATGAGCGGTTTACCTCGGGCCTGTACTTCTGCTTATGCCGCCAATTACCCGAACGAGCCGCTCTTTGCCGCGATGGGGCAGACCGCTGAAAATTTCGCGATCGCGGGAAACAACGTGCTCGCGGTCAACCAGATCACCGATGAGGGACGCGGACCGCCCGGCGCCTACGCGAGCTACGAGGTGAACGGGCTGTGGACCACTTACTTCCCGTACCAGGACAGGCCGATCACCAGTGCCCTCCGGGGCGTTGCCTGGATCGAGGAGAAGCATATCTTAGCCCTCACCACGGCTCTCGGCCGGGCCTCCAGCCCGGAGATGCAGGTATTCTATAGCTCGGAACTCGCTGCAGCCCGGAACAACTTCCGCAACGCCGCCGGGCTGCTTTCCGATTACGGGTCCCCGTATACCCCGCAGTTCCTCCCGCAGGACGTCTATACAAATATTATCGGGGGCCAGAATGAACTGGTCCCGGCCATCCCGGTCATAACTTACCAGGTCCCGTCTTCATCATGATCGGTCGGGCTGAGGTGAGGAGTTCCCCTGCATTAACCCCGGCGAAGGGGGCCCCCGACCACCCGGACCGGCAATCGGAACCGGGGATGAAAGCCAGGGCAATAACGGCGATGCCGGTGAAGGCCTGAATCGTGTTCTTGCCCGGTACCTGCCCGGCATCCGGCCCTGCTTCAAGCCGGCTCCGGCCAAATTCCGGGTCGGTTTTTTAAGAAAATGGAGGGTTATGAGGATGACTGAAACCGGGAAGAGGATACCGGCAGACCCGGTTTTCCCGAAGTTAAGCGCCCCGGCGGGGATAAAAAGCAGCAGCCACAGGTCGATGAGGAATCCCACGACACCGTTTCCCAGTCCTGTGCCAGGGGAAGTGAATCGTCCATGTCCTTCTTTGTTTTTGATTGCAGGGGACACTAAGGTTTTCTTTATTTTTTCTTCCAGTGCCCGGTCTTTTCATCCTTATCATAGAGCTTACCGCTGCCCATGCGACCCGGTGGGAGACCTCTTCGCGGGAAGAGTGTCTCTCCGTTTTCCCGGTCTGCATATTCCTCCCATGCGTGATTGAACGCTTCACGATAGATCTCCTGTGCATGTTCCGGGAGGTGGTTCCGGACGGAATCCGGCAATTCGTCGATCGCTTTGTATCTCATGGTCATTCCCAAGAGACCGTGATGGGTATAAGGGATATAAAAAAAGATCCACGGCGTTTCCAACTCATACAGTATTCCGATTTTATCGGGCTGCACAAGAATATTCCAATTTCATCACCCTGCCAGCCCCGGAGACGAACAGGGACAGGGCGCGTCGCACCCCTTAAGGACGCAGGAAGTAATGACAAAGCGATAGGGGGGGCAGGAGAGGAAATTGAACGGAACGGTGCCTGCAACCCTAATCACGTCGGCACAACAACCCGGCAAAAATTCCAAAAGGTTTACGCGGTTAAAACCCGGATATTAAGTAATGGGCGATACGGGAACCTCCTTTTCAAAGATCGTCAAATCGCTCGGCCTCGTTTTCGGTGATATCGGTACGAGCCCGATCTATACGGTCGGGGCGATCCTGCTCTTCATCCTGCCCATAACATCCAACATTTTCGGGCTTCTCTCCCTGATCACGTGGACACTCTTCACCATCATAACCATCCAGTACATCTGGCTTGCGATGTCGCTCTCCGATAAGGGAGAAGGCGGGACGATCGTCCTCAAGACCATCCTCGATTCCCTGCTGAAACCGGGCATCACATCGGCAGCCGTGTTTGTCCTCACGATCCTCGGTATTGCCCTCTTTATCGGGGATGGCGTCATCACCCCGGCCATCAGCATCCTCTCGGCCGTCGAAGGCATCCTGCTCATCCCGGGCTTTGAAGAGACCGGGCCGACGGTTATCCTCCTCATCGCCGCCGCCATCGCCATCGGCCTGTTCTTCATCCAGAAACGGGGGACCGACCGGGTTGCATGGGCGTTCGGGCCGGTCATGGTCGTCTGGTTCACCGCCCTTGCCGTTTCCGGCATGATCTCGATCGCCGGCGCCCCGCAGGTACTTTTTGCACTGAGCCCGACGTTTGCCCTCTCATTCATCCTCGAAAACGGCTGGGCTTCACTCATCGTCATGTCGGCAGTGATACTCTGCATCACCGGGGGAGAGGCACTCTACGCGGACATGGGACACCTCGGCAGGGAACCGATCGTCAAAGGCTGGGTCTTTGTTTTCCCTGCGCTTGCGCTCAGTTATCTCGGGCAGGGCGCGTATGTTATCCAGACGGGCGACACCCATAACGTCCTCTTCTCGATGATCCACTCGATAAGCCCTGCCGTCTATATCCCGTTCCTCATCCTGAGCATCGGTGCGACCGTCATCGCTTCTCAGGCGATGATCTCCGGGATGTTTTCCATCGTCTACCAGGGCATGACCACCCGCCTCCTGCCGAAGATGAGGATCGAGTATACCTCGCCAGTGCTCCGGTCCCAGATCTATATCGACACCATCAACTGGATGCTTCTCGGGGCCGTGCTCGTCGTCATGTACGAGTTCAAGTCGTCCGAGAACCTTGCGTCGGCGTACGGCCTTGCCGTATCGGGCTCGATGACGATCTCCGCCCTTATGATGGCGATCATCTTCCTGTACCGGCGCAAGCCGGTCGAGATGATCATATCTGGGCTCCTGATTGTCGCCGACGGCCTGTTCTTTGCCTCGACGCTCCTCAAGATCCCGCACGGGGCCTTCTGGTCGTTCATCATCGCAGCGATCCCGCTCGTTATTATTGTCACGTTCATCCTCGGCCAGGACAAGCTCCATGCGATACTCCGGCCTATCCCGCTTGCGGAGTTTATTCCTCCCTATACGAAAGCGTACGCGACCCTCCCGAAGATCCACGGCACCGCCCTCTACTTTGTCGGGGATGTCGACAACCTGTCTCCCTATGTCTCCCGGGTCCTCTTCCAGAACGAGATCCTGTACGAGAACACCATTCTCGTCTCGATCAATGTCACCGAGAAACCGTTCGGCGTTGCCACGGAGTGCAGGACCGGTGTCGCCCCCGGGCTCCACGTATTCAGGATTACCTGCGGGTACATGGAAGTTATCGACGTCGTAGCATTGTTAAAGGAGCGGGGGATCGACGAGAAGACAATCTTCTACGGTATCGAGACCATCGTGAGTACGAGGCTCATCTGGAAACTCTACGGCATTATCAAAAAGAATTCCCCGCCGTTTATCCAGTTCTATTCCCTTCCTCCGGAGAAGATCCACGGGGTCGTGACCCGGGTCGTGATGTGATTTTTTATAATCCGGGAGTCAGGTATCTCATTTATCCCGGCAGGGTTTCTCTCCGGTGAGATCGCAAGAATTTTTAAAGTCACCCCGGAATAGTAATGATATCTCGGGGAACACCAATTCCCACCGATGACGGAGTAATGCATGCCACCGGCCAGACGCCATGACCAAAACCCGATAATAAAGATCCTCAACACCGTCGCATCGGATCCCGGTATCATTACGATTACCGCCGTAATCCTCATCGGTGTTTACCTGCTCGACTCCGTTACGCCGCGGGGAGAACCGGTCTGGCTTCTTTACTTTATTCCCCTGATCCTGTCGGTACTGGTCGGAACGGATGTATGCAATTCCTGCGGTCTGTGTTGTCACCCTGATCTTCCTTGTTGGTGGTTTTTTCGTCTCTCCCGAGGGTGTGGCGATATCCCAGGCGATCCTGTACCGGTTTACCTTTTTCCTCTCCTTCATCAGTGTATCGATTATCCTCTGGATGATACGCCGGCGGCAAATCCAGGACGAACGGTTGTAATACAACCAACATTTGTTCCCGGTCATATCGTCAGCAATTTTATCCCCGGACCTGACGGGGTTACAGATCCTGGCAGGAGGGAATTTTTCCTGCGGAGGTTTTTTGGGTGTTACAAGGAGGTGACAGAGCACCCCTTGACACAACGCCGGAACCACCGGGAATTTTCTCTGCCTCAGACCAGATCCTTCTTTTTTAGGAACTGCTCGATCTCACCCTAAGAACTAATGTCCCCGACCCCCGGCTCATACCCTGACATTACTCGCAGGACACAGAGTATTCGGCGGGTTCTTCGGTGAAGCACGGCCTTTGTCAGTGCCAGGGTAAATCCCGGCCCTGCCCGAACCGATCTATGCGGGCGTGGTTTTCCTGGGAACGGGAGCAGGAGAAAATTCTACCCGCACGTAAAAGTGCTGTTGAGTTCTTGTCGTCATCCTCATCGTCGTCCCCATGTTTGTTAGGGCAGCCCTGGACTTCCATGACGTTGCCGGTGACCCGGGGAGATCCTCTATGGCCGGAGCAGTGGGAAGGTTCAGCGCGGTGGGAAGAATTTATTAACCAGGTTTTGGAAGCACTCTTCCAACTGCGGAAGTCGCTACGCCGTAAACATTGGCAGTCATGGATTTTTCCGGGATGCGCTCCGGACCATGCCTGGCAATATCCGTAAATACTTGCAACCAGCACGCTGGTATTGCGAAGATTCTTTCGTTAGAGAAGGAATCAAACAATAACGGGGACCCCGATGGCACTCTCACAGCTAGGAACCATGATCCGGAAGCAGGCACGACCAGCGATTATCGTATTTTTACTTATCACTCTCCTTACCGGGGTCGTGTATCCGCTCTTCATCACCGTCATCGCCCAGGTAATTTTTCCGGTCCAGGCGAGCGGGAGCCTCATCCAGCACGGAGGGAAGGTCGCCGGCTCAGTTCTCATCGGCCAGCCTTTTACGTCACCTGGATATTTCTGGGGCAGGCTTTCAGCGACGAGCCCTGCACCCTATAATTCCGGGGCATCCTCAGGCTCGAACATTGGGCCAACAAACCCGGTCCTCATCGACGAGGTAAAGGCCCGGGTCGATGCTCTTCATGCCGCCGATCCGTCTAATACCCTGCCGATCCCTGTCGATCTCGTCACTTCATCAGGGAGCGGCCTCGATCCTGATATCAGCATCAGCTGCCGCAAATTACCAGGTATCCCGTATCGCCCGCGAACGGAATCTTTCCGATACGAACGTAAAAGCGCTTGTTGTGCAGCAGACCGAACGACAGCAGTTCGGTCTCTTTGGTGAACCCCGGGTCAACGTCCTGAAGCTCAACCTTGCACTCGATGACCTGAGCGCACACCGTGCTACCGTAACCGAACCGACGGGAGTGCAGGACGTGTCCTCGTCGATCGTCTTCGGTCTGAGGATGACTGACTGGATCCAGCTGTTCATCTTCTTTGTCGTCCTCGCGGCCCTGATCGTCCCGGTCGGCGGATTCATGGCAAAGCTATATACCGGCGAGCCGACCTTCCTCTCCCCCGTCGTCGACCCGGTTGAGCGCTGGATTCTCTCGGTCTCGGGGATTGACAGCGGCGAGGAGATGGACTGGAAGATGTTCTCGGTCGCGATGATGATCTTCTCCGTCATCGGGATCGCAGTCGTTTTCATCCTTCAGCAGGTCCAGCAGCTCCTGCCGCTCAATCCGGCGGGAGTGGGAGCAGTCCCGTGGGATCTCTCTCTCAACACCGCCGTCAGTTTTGTAACGAACACAAACTGGCAGGCGTATGCCGGCGAAACCGGCGTCAGTTACCTGACCCAGATGATCGGCCTTGCGGTCCAGAACTTCATGTCAGCAGCCGTGGGAATGGCAATTCTCATCGCGTTTATCTACGGTTTCTCCCGCAGGTCGGGGACGACGATCGGGAACTTCTGGGTCCTGCTCATCCGCAGCGTGATGATCCTGCTTCCCCTCTGTATCATCATCGCGCTCGTGCTCGTCTCGCAGGGGACGGTCCAGTCCTTCAGCGGGCCGGTAACCGTGACACTCCTCGACCCGGTCAGGGACAGCACCGGTGCACTCATCACAACGCAGTCCATTCCGCTCGGGCCCGCTGCTTCACAGATAGCCATCAAACAGCTCGGGACGAATGGCGGCGGGTTCTTTAATGCCAATTCCGCTCACCCGTTTGAGAACCCGACACCGTTTTCCAATTTCCTTGAGATCCTCGCCATCCTCATCATCCCCACCTCTCTGTGTTTCACCTTTGGGAAGATGATCGGTTCGGCAAGGAAAGGCATCGCCATCCTTATCGCGATGACCATCATTTTCCTTCCCCTTCTCGGGCTCGTCATCTGGTCGGAGGTCGGGGGCAACCCGGCATTCACGCCGCTCGGTATCTCCCAGTCCGCAACGGCGCTCCAGCCGGGCGGGAACATGGAAGGCAAGGAGGTCAGGTTCGGGGTCGTGCAGTCGGCCCTGTTCTCGGTTGTCACCACCGTAACGTCATGCGGGGCGGTCAACTCCATGCACGATTCGTTCATGCCGCTCGGCGGGTTCGTGCAGTTGTTCGACATCCAGCTGGGCGAGATCGTCTTTGGCGGGGTCGGTTCCGGCCTGTACTGCATGCTCATCTTCGTCATCCTCGCGATGTTCATCGCCGGGCTCATGGTCGGGCGGACACCGGAAATCTATGGCAAGAAGATTGAACCCCGCGAGATGACGCTCGCCACCATTCACATCCTTGTCCCGATCTTTCTCATTCTCGGGCTCACCGCCATCGCCGTCCTCTCGGTCGCCGGATCATCGGCGGTATTCAACCCGGGTCCACACGGGTTCTCGGAGATCCTGTACGCGTTCAGACTCGGCTTCCCAGAACAACGGCAGTGCGTTCGGGGGGCTCTCGGCAAACAGTGTTTTCTATAATCTTACGACGGCGTTTGCGATGTTTGTCGGCAGGTTTGCGATCGCTGTCATCACGCTCGCCCTTGCGGGTTCGTTTGTCGTCAAGAAGATTATTCCGGTCAGCGACGGCACGCTCCGCGATCACCGGCCTCTCTTTATCGTCTGGGTCGTCTTTGTAGTGCTTATCGTAGGGGCGCTCACCTACCTCCCGGCGCTCTCTCTCGGGCCGGTTGTGGAATATCTCAGTATGGTTGCGGGAGGGTTCGTCCATGTCTGAACAGGGCAGTACAAAACAAACGACAGCTGAAAAACAATACGCACTCTATCAGCGGGCGATCATCGACGCGTTCTGGAAACTCGACCCCCGGACCCTGTATCACAACGTGGTCATGTTCACCGTCGAGATTGGAAGTGTTATCACCACCCTTCTCTACCTCCAGTCCCTCTCGGGGAAAGGAGAGGCCTCCCCCGGCTTCATCGGTGCGATCGCCGTGTGGCTCTGGTTCACGGTCCTCTTTGCCAACTTTGCAGAAGCCCTTGCCGAGGGCCGGGGAAAAGCCCAGGCAGATGCCCTGCGGAAGATGCGCCGGGACACCGAGGCAAAGAAACTCTACCTCGGGTATGAGGTCGTAAGGGGCAGGGAACCCGCACCTTCGGACTTCACGATGGTTTCCTCGTCAACGCTGCATAAATCAGACCTCTACTTTGTGAAAGCCGGGGACACCATCCCTGTCGACGGTGAAGTCGTTGAAGGGGTTGCCTCGGTCAACGAGAGTGCAATCACCGGGGAGAGCGCCCCTGTGATCCGTGAGTCCGGCGGGGACCGGAGCGCAGTCACCGGCGGGACGGTCATCCTCTCGGACTGGCTTATCATCAGGGCGAGCGCGAACCCCGGCGAAGGTTTCCTCGATCACATGATCAGTCTTATCGAGGGCGCGAAACGGCAACGGACGCCCAACGAGATCGCCCTCAACATTCTCCTCATCGGGCTCACCGCGGTCTTCATTGTCGTCTGCGCCTCCCTCTGGGCATTCTCGGTCTATAGCGTCAGGGCTTCGGGCACCGGCGTCCCGGTTACGATCACCGTTCTCGTCGCACTCTTCGTCTGCCTCGCCCCGACCACCATCGGCGGGCTCCTCAGCGCCATCGGCATAGCAGGCATGGACCGGCTGATACGGCGCAATGTCATCACGACTTCGGGCCGGGCTATCGAGGCCGCAGGAGATGTCGACGTCCTCCTCCTCGACAAGACCGGCACCATTACCCTTGGCAACCGGCAGGCAGTCGAGCTGAAACCTGTTGACGGGACCGATATCATGGAGCTCGCCGAGACCGCCCAGCTCGCATCGCTCGCGGACGAGACGCCGGAGGGGAGGAGTATCGTCGTACTGGCAAAAGAGAAGTACGGGCTTCGGGGCCGGGCTGTCGGTGCGTCCGATACGGGACCGGAGATGCAGTTCATTCCCTTCTCCAGCCATACCCGTATGAGCGGGGTCGACCGGGGAGACCTGTTTATCCGTAAAGGTGCCGCCGACGCGATCTTTGCCCATATCCGGGAGAACGGCAATACCGTCTCGGACATGCTGACGAGGGAAGTCGATGCGATTGCCCGTGCAGGGGGCACCCCGCTCGTCGTGACAAGGAACGGGAAGGCGCTGGGTGTCATTTACTTAAAGGATATTGTAAAAGGCGGGATCAAGGAACGATTTGCCCAGCTGCGCCGGATGGGTATCAAGACGATCATGATCACCGGGGATAACCGGCTTACCGCCACGACCATCGCCGCCGAAGCAGGGGTAGACGACTTCCTCGCGGAGGCAACCCCGGAGAGCAAACTCAGGATGATCCGGGAGTACCAGGCCGGGGGACGGATGGTCGCGATGACCGGCGATGGCACGAACGATGCCCCCGCTCTTGCGCAGGCAGATGTCGCGGTCGCGATGAACACCGGGACCCAGCCGGCACGCGAGGCGGCGAACATGATCGATCTCGAAAGCAACCCTACAAAGCTTATCGAGATCGTGGAGATTGGGAAGCAACTCCTCATGACTCGGGGGGCACTCACCACCTTCTCCATTGCAAACGACCTTGCGAAATATTTCTTCATCATCCCCGCAGCGTTCGTCTCGACCTACCCGGCGCTCGGGGTCCTCAACATCCTCGGCCTTCACAATGCCATCCTTTCCGCGGTCATCTTCAACGCGCTCATCATCATCGCCCTCATCCCCCTCGCCCTCCACGGCGTCGCGTACCGCCCGATGACTGCGGAGGAATCGCTGCGCAGGAACATTCTCCTCTACGGAATAGGCGGGATCATCGCCCCGTTCATCGGGATCAAGATCATTGATATTATCCTCGTGCTTATGGGAGTATGATCGATTCGTATGACGCCATCCCCTGAAGTTTTCCGTCCTGACCCCGATACTCTCCTCGCAAGAGTACAGGGTGAAGAGCGGCAGAAATCCCGGGGAAAACTCAAAATATTCCTCGGGTACATCGCCGGTGTCGGAAAGACGTACGAGATGCTCCAGGCGGCCCACCTCAGGCGGCGCGAAGGGGTGGACGTCCGTATCGGGTACGTAGAGACCCATGGGAGGTACGAAACCGATGCACTCCTCGCAGGGCTCACGGAAATCCCCCGGAAGCAGGTTGAATACCGGGGCGTAACCATCTCCGAGATGGACCTCGATGCTATCCTTTCGGCCCATCCCCAGCTGGTCATTGTGGACGAGCTCGCCCATACAAATGCGCCGGGTTCGCGCCATGCGAAACGTTACCAGGACGTTGAGGAGCTCCTCGACGCCGGCATTGACGTATACACTACGCTGAATATCCAGCACGTCGACAGCCTCAACGACGTCGTTGCGCAGATCACCGGGGTCATCGTCCGTGAAACCATCCCCGACCGGGTCATCGATGAGGCAAACGAGATCGAGCTGGTCGACCTCGCTCCCGCCGAACTTCTCCAGCGGCTGAAGGAGGGCAAAGTGTACGTCCCGGATATGGCGGCCCGGGCGATCGAGCAGTTCTTCAACGAAGGTAACCTGTATGCGCTCCGGGAACTTGCCCTCCGTCGTGCGGCCGAGCGGGTCGACGAACAGATGCTTGCCTGGATGCAGACCCGTGCGATCCCCGGGCCCTGGGCTGCAGGAGAGAGCCTGCTGGTCTGCGTCGGACCGGGGCGTCTCTCGGAAAGGCTCGTCCGGACTGCCCGGCGACAGGCGGACCGGATGAATGCCAGCTGGTCAGCGGTCTATGTCGAGACACCTGCCCACCACCGGCTCACCAAGGAAGCCAAGGAGCAGGTATCCCGGACACTCCAGCTCGCGGAGAAACTCGGTGCAACGACGGCAACCATCTTCGGCCTCAATATCGCCACTACCGCGATCGATTATGCCCGCAAGCACAATGTGACGAGGATTGTCATCGGGAAGACCCTGCGACCCCGGTGGCAGGAGTTTGTCTTTGGCTCGGTCGTCGACCAGCTCATCCACAACAGCGGCACAATCGATATCTATGTCATAAGCAGCGAGCCGGAAGGTCAGAAACAGGTGAACCTGGAGCCGCTTCTCCCCGCAACACCGCCGGTAGATTACATCGCAAGCCTGGCACTGGTCGCAATTATTACAGGAATCGGGTGGCTGGTAAAATCGTTCATCTCCCCCGCGAACCTTATCATGCTGTACCTCCTCGCAGTCGTCGTCATCGCATTCCGGCGCGGCCTGAGACCAGCGATTTTTACCGCGATCATCGGCGTCCTCGCTTTTGACTTCTTCCTTGTGCCGCCCTACCTGACGTTCAGGGTCGCCGATACGGAATATCTCATCACGTTTGCCGGAATGATTATCGTAGGGGGTTTGATCAGTCTTCTCGTCACACGGTCACGGGAGCACGCTGTCGCTGCACAGGCCCGGGAAAAGGAGACCTCCACGCTTTACGGCCTGTCGCAGGATCTCGCGGTTGCCGTGGATGTCGATACGATCGTTACTGCCGTGACAAAACATATCCGGGAAATTTTCCAGTGGGACAGCGTCTTCCTCGTTCCTGACGGGAAACTCCTTGCCGTCCACTCGGCAAGCCCGGGACTGAGGCTCGACGCGGACGATATCGCGGTCGCTACCTGGGCGTTCCAGCATAGCGCCGTTGCGGGGTATGATACGGATACCCTCCACGGGTCGCGGTTGCGGTACATCCCGATCTATACGTCTGCCGGTGTTCTTGGAATAATGGGGGTAAAGCCGACAGAGCCCGACGGGGTCATTACCCACGAGCAGGCGCTCCTCCTGACGGCGTTTGCAACTCAGGCGGCACTTGCGCTTGACCGGGTGAAGCAGTGCAGGGACTCCGGCACGTGAAAGGGTTGGAATACTTTTATTTACTTATCGCTGGATTTGCCCTTTATCACAGGAATGGTGAATCATGCGAAAAGATGTCTTTATCATCCTTTTGTCGCTTGCCCTCGTGGCAATCTTCATGGCGGGCTGTACGCAGTCATCGCCTGTAGTACAGACAACCCCGACCCCGACAGCCCCTCCGACTACGGTCGCACCGGCCGATACCGTCAAGGTATCAACCTCATCGCTCGGTACTATTATGACCGATGCACAGGGAATGACCCTGTACTACTTCACGAACGACGTCGCGTCATCAGGGACGAGCGCCTGCACCGGGGCTTTGAACTGCAGCACGACCTGGCCGGCATTCTCTGTCGACACGGTTGCCGTCTCTTCACCCCTGCTTGACCCGGCTGACTTCTCGTCGATTACCCGGGCTGACGGGCAAAAACAGACGACCTGGTACGGGTGGCCGCTCTACCACTTCTCGAAGGACGCCCAGCCCGGGGATGTGAACGGCGAGAATTTTATCAAGAAATGGTACGTGCTGAAGATCCCTGAATATACCGCGATGATCAAGAGCACTCCCACGCTCGGTTCATTCCTCGTGGATACTTCCGGAAAGACCCTGTACTTCTTCAACAAGGACACTACCGGGACAAGCGTCTGCACCGGGACCTGCGTCGCAAACTGGCCGGCGTTCGATGCCCGGCGCAGTTATAGTCCCCTCGGCCCTGAAAACTTCAGACTTCGGCACCGTGACCCGTGCTGACGGAACGAAGCAGAGCTCGTACATGGGAAGACCGCTCTACTACTTCTCCGGCGACAAGACTCCCGGAGCCACGAACGGTCAGGGCGTCATCAACAGCTGGAGCGTTGCGAACATCTCCGGCACGATGCCGGTCTTCGCAACCCCGACACCAACCCCGGCTCCCACGACAATCGCGACACTGAGCCCATCCGGCGGCGGAATGAGTGGCGGGGGCGGCTACTAATCACCCGTTTCTTTTTTGACGGTATCTCCTGATAACCGGTGAAAAAAAGAGAGATGATTGTTAATTAAGGGAAATTACCGCAGTCCGTATTCTGGCGGAACTGTGCAACAAGTGTTTAAGCGTTATTACAAGGATAGGATGGTCTGGAATGACACGGAAAACGGTTGGATTAGTAAAGGATCTGGAAAATGCACCGCTGCATGGAGTAACAGTCGAGGGTAAACAGGTTCTCGTCGCAACAGTCGGAAAAAATTATTTCGCCATGGGAAATGTATGCACCCACAACGGGTGCAGGTTATCCGGCGGGAAACTGGAAGGCGATGTCGTCCGGTGTCCCTGCCATGGATCGCAGTTTAACGTCAAAACCGGTGAGGCGGTGCACGGTCCGGCAAAGAACCCGGAACCGGTCTATGCAGTCACCGTTGAGAAGGGAGAAGTTTTCATCGACATTTAATCCTATTTTAATCCTATTTTACGTTCATCCATCTAAAAGCCCGGGATCCCGTTTCGCAAATCCTTATATTCTTGACAGCATCAGGAGGTATCTGGTGAGAATCACATGAAACACACTTCTGTTTGCTGGGCGATCCTGCTCGTTGTTCTGGTAACGTTTATCGCCGTGACCGGCTGTACCGGATCTGGTCCGTCATCCCAACCTCCCGCAGCTACTCCCGCTCCGGCACCGGTCACCGGAGCCGCAACGGTAACTATTCAGAATTTTGCCTTCAGTCCCGCGAGCATCACGGTCGCACGGGGAACGACAGTAACGTGGACGAACCAGGACTCTTCAACCCACCAGATTGCAAGTGATGCACCGGGTCAGTTCTCAAGCGGGCCCCTGTCGAAAGGTGCGTCGTATTCCTTCCGGTTCGACACTCCCGGCACCTACCCGTATATCTGCAGTATCCATCCTTCGATGAAAGCGACCGTTACGGTAACGTGATTTTTTTAAACTGTAAAAAATCTTTTTTCCTCTTCTGTCAGAAGAAAAACTGCCAGGTAACCAGCGTTATGTGAATGAATGCGAAAATAAATGTCACAATGGCCATTCTCATGTGCCACTTGAACGGGATGTGATAGAGGCCTTTTAACACAAGGTATCCCATAGTCGCCGTTATAGCAAGACTGGTGAACGTAATAATCCCCAGATAGAGGGCAATGGGCAGGCCCCAGATTTCAATGTGCCCGATGGAAGAAATCATAATCTCTAGTGGTACATCTGGCGGGAAGTTCATAAAATCACTGTTTTGTATTCGGAAAAAGTTCCTGCCGTTACAGGCCTCTTTACCCGGGCCATTTTTGAGCGTAAGAATCGGTTATTCAGATCAGACGCAGGCAGGCACAGGTGGCATTGCGAACCGAATATTTATCTGGTTCCGCGATTCTCTTGGTGTCAATGGATTATTCGATATTCCTTAGTATTCTCCAGGTTTTGGGGGCTATCTTTGAGTTTGCCGGGGCAGCCCTCATTGTATATGGGGGTATCAGGGCCGGTATCAAGATACTTTTCCTGGAAATCGGGAAACGAGATTACGTATACAATAAGATTCGGAATGAATTCACCAGTAAAATTGTTTTCGGGCTTGAATTCCTTATCGCAGCCGACATCCTCAGAACCCTCATCACTCCTACCCAGCAGGAGATCATCAATCTCGCGGTCGTTGTGGTCATCAGGACGATCCTCGGCTATTTCCTCCAGAGGGAGGCCCGGGATTTCAATCTCGAATGACGTGAATACATGATAATTTTTTATTTTTATTTTTTTGTCACGCAATTTTTTATTCCTATGACTTTTAACGATTTTGCAATTTTTCTTTCAGGGTTTCAATAATTTTGATAAATTTTTTGAAAAATTTCAAAATATTCCAGCTGGTTTTGTTATATTCTCTTCACTTTTTTTGAAAAATCGCACGAAATAATAAATACAGGTTATGTGTAAGGGGTAACCGGTATGGAAGACAAGTCTCTCTATGAACGCCTTGGCGGAGCCTTCGCCATAGCCATGGTAGTGAACCGGTTTAGCGACGAGGTTGTTAAAAACCAGGTAGCTGGCCAGGGATCAAAGAATCCCGACCTGAAGGAGTGGCACACCAAGAAGCTCGACCGGTTACCGGGCCTGAAGTTTATGAGAACCCTCTGGGTCATCTCTGCAGCGGGCGGACCGATGGCATACACGGGTACGAAACCGGGACGGGAAAAGATGAGCCTTGAGAAGGCCCATTTCGACCTGCATATTGCGCCGGAAGAATTCGACGCAGTGGCCGGGGAGCTCGTGAAGGCAATGGATTACTATCATATCCCCGAACGTGAGAAGGGCGAGGTTGTTGCTGCCTTCATGGCGCACAAGAAAGAGGTGAACGAGGGTTACTTCGCCAAAAAGCACTAAGAATGTGAACGGGACCGTTTCTCCTGCAAACCTTGATAGAATGCTTGCGGGAGAAATTTTCTTGCCGGGTTTTTTTACCCTGAATGTTTAAGCGGTAGCTTTTGGCGGCAATCCGGTGTTAAAAGAGACCATATTCCCGGAATATCCCGTTGCTGCACCTTTGAAAATGAGAGGCACCCCGATTCCGTTGATACCGAAACGAAGCACCACAGCAGTTCCGGAACCGGGGGAGAACACAAGAAGTGGCATGCGCCGGGATTCCCCGGCTATCTTCGTAAATCCTCATGAGAAAGCAAGACCTCACGTTCCCGAATTCCCGGACAATTTAAAATAGGCGTACAGCAATGGAAGGATATTCCCTGGTGGAAATTAACTGGCCCGGACTCTCCTAATGAGCTACAAAGAGATCCGCCGCGATAACAGATTCTTCTGCCGGATGTGAATGAGATTTTACTATGCTCCAAAACAAGCCGGATGTCGTTAACATGACGGGGGGTGCGTTCCTCCCCCGGGTAATCTCCTGGAACATGACACTCCGCTGCAACCTGCGATGTCCTCACTGTTACATCGACGCGGGGGAACATGCCGGCAACGAGGAGTCTCACCACCGCCCAGGGAAAACAGCTCATTGACCAGATCGCCGAATTGAGCAGCCCACTCCTTATCCTGAGCGGGGGCGAGCCACTGCTCCGTCCCGATGTTTACGATCTTGCCCGGTACGCGACCGACAGGGGGCTGAGCGTCGCCATGGGGACCAACGGGACGCTCATTGACGATGCGGTTGCCCAGAATCTCAAATCAGCCGGCGTAAAAGCGGTGGCGGTGAGCATCGATTCGCACGTTCCGGGACTGCATGATGCATTCCGCGGGCAGGCGGGAGCCTGGGAGCAGGCGATGCAGGGCATCGATGCGTGTAATAGAAACGGAATACGCGTCCAGGTGAATACGACGGTAACCGCACAGAATTTTGATGAAATACCCCGGATAATTGACCTCGCCCACGATCACGGGGCGACCTCGTTCCATCTCTTCTTCCTCGTGCCTACCGGGAGAGGTGCATCCATCGGGGATATCACCCCGGCAATGTATGAGGACCTGATCACCCGTACGCTCGAGACAGTGATCCACGACCGGAAGCAGATTCGCATCCGGCGGTTGTGCCCCCCAGTTTATCCGGATTGCATCCGAAAAAGGGTATGATCTCAAACAATGGGGCCGCGGTTGTATCGCTGGTTTAAGCTACTGTCGTATCTGCCCGACCGGGGATGTGACCCCCTGCCCGTACCTTCCCCTTACCCTCGGAAATATCCTCGACACGGATTTCAGGGATATCTGGTTCAATTCCCCCGTCCTGAAAAACCTCCGGGACTTTGATAACATCGAGGGCAAGTGCGGCATATGCAGGTACCGGAATGCGTGCGGCGGCTGCCGTGCACGGGCATACGGGGTGACCGGTCCCGTCAATACATGCAGCAGCCTTCATGAGCCTTCAAGGGCTGCGGGAAATTACCTCGCAGAGGAGCCGTGGTGCCCGTACATCCCGGGAGGAGTGGGGGCATGAGCGAAACACCCGGGGTGGACAACCAGGACCGGGAACTCCTCCAGTGGCTGCAGGACGAGTTCCCGGTAACGGGACGGCCATGGCTCGCCGGGGGGGAGAGACTGGGAATGGACGAAGCCGAGGTCCTCTCCCGCGTGCAAAGGCTTTCAGCCGGAGGGGTTATCCGCTCAATCCATACGATCCTTGACCGGCAGAAAACCGGATCCGGGATCTCTACACTGATAGCCATGAGTGTGCCCGAAGAAATGATCCCTGATGTCATCCCGGTCATCAACGAATACCCGGGGGTGACCCACAACTACCAGCGCGAACACGAGTTTAACATCTGGTTTACGGTGAACGCGGGGGACGAGCAGGAGTTAACCGACACGATTGCCGGAATAAAAAAGCGGACCGGTGTTCGCGACCCGGACTTCCTGGATCTCAGGACCGAACAGGTGTTCAAGACCGACGTCCGTTTCAGGTTTTCAGACGGAGCACGGATTACGCGGCCCGAAAGAGAACCATCCCCCTTCCCGGCAACATTTGATGCGATCGACCGGGCAATCCTGAAGATTACCCAGAAGGAAATCCCCCTCGTCGAAGCGCCATTCGGGAAAATTTCAGAACAGCTCGGTATTGGCGAGAGTGAGGTGCTCGCACGACTCGATCGCAAGATTCGCGAGGGCGTCATCAAAAGGATAGGCGGTTCTGTCAACCAGAGAAAACTCGGGATCGTTGCGAATGCGGTGGTGGCGTGGAAGGTTCAGGAAAACCTCGTGGAGGAGATTGGAATGAAATTGTCCCACTATGATGAGGTCACCCATTGCTATGACCGGAGGACGGTGCCGGGGATATGGGATTACAACCTGTTTACTGTCCTCCACGACTATGATCGGGAATCCGTGGAAAACTGTGCGAAACGACTCTCCGGGGCAATCGGTATCAGCGACTACCGGGTCATATTCAGCACCAGGCAATTCAAAAGAACGAGCATAATCCATGATCTTCAGAATGTTCCGGAAAAAAGAGATGAGATGCACTATGAGTCGGACACAATATTGTTACCGGGCTGAGCCATGATCCGTATCACCCAGCTGCTGAACGGTACGGGCACGGTGAACACCGCCCTCAAGTACCGGCATGCCGAACCAAGTGATGTTCCCCGCCCGGTCCTCGCGTTCACGGAAACCCGCAGGCCGGTGGTTTTCTGGAATATGACCCGGAAATGCAACCTGACCTGTACCCACTGCTACATCAATGCAGGACCGGGTGCCATCGATACATCCTCTAAGGGAGAGTTATCGACGGAGGAGGCAAAAACGTTTATTACCGATCTTGCGACCATAAAGGTCCCGCTCCTCATGTTCTCCGGCGGTGAGCCGCTCATGAGACCGGACTTCTGGGAACTTGCGGAATTTGCACAGGATAAGGCCCTGACTACGGCGATGAGCACCAACGGGACCCTGATCACCCCGAAGATCGCAGACAAGATCAAGGAATCCGGGATAGAATACGTCGGGGTATCTCTTGACGGGGCAAACAGCGCAACCCATGATGCGATCCGGAATCAGCCCGGGTGCTTCGATAAATCAGTTAAGGCTCTGGAATATTGCAATGATGCCGGGGTAAAGACCGGTGTAAGGATTACCGTTACGAAGGACAACATCAGGGATGTCGACTCTCTCATCGATTTAGCCCATTCGCTGAAAGTCCCGAGATTCTGTGTTTACTGGCTCGTCCCGAGCGGGCGGGGCGGAGGGATCTACGATAAGCAGATCACCGTTGACGAAGCTTCAGGGGTTTTTGACACCCTGGCCCGGAAAGCGGAGGAGTTAAAGGATGAAGGGATCGAATTCCTCACGGTTGATGCACCGCAGGACGGGATACGTCTTTTGAACAAAATGAAAGAGAGCGGAAACATTGAGTTTGAGAATGCCCTTTCCCTGCTCCGGTGCACCGGGGACTCTTGCAGCGCCGGTGACCGGGTCGCAAATGTCGATCCTTCGGGTTCTGTGTATCCCTGCCAGTTCATGCAGCGGGAAAAGTTCCGGATAGGAAATATTCGGGAACAGAAATTCAGCAGCATCTGGAGCGATGCAAACAATCCGGTTCTCGGGAAATTCCGGCAGAAGAAAAGTCTTCTCACGGGAAAATGTGGCTCCTGCGAGCACAAGGAAATATGCGGCGGGGGCTGCCGGATCCGGGCATATGCGCATTACGGGGATCTCTGGGCCGATGACCCCCTCTGCCCGTATAATTAACAAAATCTTTTTTCATAAAGTTGAAGTAAAGGGTGGCATTCTCTCGACGTCATCCCAAGTCTGGAAGACGATGACCAAAACCGCGACTTCGTCATCACAAAAATTGTCCCGGAGAAAACGAGGATGAACAGTGATGTTCGCACCCAAACCACGAAAATCTGGTAAAATGAGTGGAGATTGTGATGCTCACCCCCTCAGGACCTCTCCGAGGCACGGCGGGGCAACGTTGTTTTCATTTACAAAATAGTTTAGTCACTAAAACCGCCGCGGGGGCGCCCCGTCGGGGGCGGCGGGGTTCATCGCAATAGGGGGGGTATGGGGGTTTCAACCCCCATAATTCGATTCCTGATGTTTACGGATTTTTACAGGAAAATTCATAGTCACTAGCGTTCTTTTGGGCTTCGTCCCCCCACGTTACGGCCCTCCCCGTTGCAATGGCCATGGGTTACCTAATCTAATTTGATTCATCGCTACCAGCCAACGTCCCCCATGGGGAAATGCTGGCATAAAGGGTGAATCAACTCCCGGAAAAAATAATTTCTAAAATTAAAAAAAATTATTTCCCGAAGTTCAGCCGGGAATTGCTTCACGATCCCGCCGGAGAGTGCGTCCGACATCGTGAGGATATGCGAATATACCGCGTCCCAGGCCTTTACATCGCCGGGATAGTCCTTGGTTGCACGTGCAACGAGCTCGTCTTTTGTCGTGCTCAGGTGCATGGAGAGAAGCCCCTGGACTGCGTTGTCCGGCCAGTTGGGGTTTGCTGCCGAGAGGAAGTGCCCGATATCTGCCGCGTTGGCTGCCCAGAGCGCTTCGTCGGCTGCCTGTGCGGTTGCGTTCTTTGCCTTGACGTCATTGACGATGTTGACGGCGATCAGGATGTGCTGCTTGAGCAGGGCAGTCAGCTGGTTCCCTGCCGCGTCGCCATAGACCGGCTTGATCGCGTTGCCGATTTCCACCTGGTTCTGGAGAAGGCGGGTGGCCGACCGGATCTGCTCCGGTGAGTTGTAGACCGATTCGATGATGTAACACCGGGTTCCAGACCGTGTGATCGGTCCAGAGCTTCCGCATATTGTTCCGGAGGTCGACCTCGTTCTGGCTGTACAGCTTCGGCCGGCGAACTTGTCCGGGTTCTGTTTTATGATACCGTCCGAGAGTGCGTCCGACATCGTGAGGATGTGGTTATACACCGCATCCCAGGCCTTTACATCACCGGGATAGTCCTGCGTTGCACGGGCGACGAGTTCGTCCTTGGTCGTGCTCAGGTGCATATACATCAGGCTCTTGACTGCGGGACTTGGCCAGTATGTCGGGTTGGCAGTGGAGAGGAAGTTCGAGATATCGTCGGCGTTGCTCTTCCACCGGGCTTCATCGGATGCCTGTGCCGT
Source organism: uncultured Methanomicrobiales archaeon (assembly GCA_963758935.1). Taxonomy (GTDB): domain Archaea; phylum Halobacteriota; class Methanomicrobia; order Methanomicrobiales; family Methanospirillaceae; genus Methanoregula. The sequence continues at coordinate 241,626 of CAVWXD010000002.1, forward strand.
CGAGTTCTTTGCCTTGACGTCGTTGATGATATCGACCGCGATCAGGATGTGCTGCTTGAGAAGGGCGGTCAGCTGGTTTCCTGCAGCATCGCCGTATACCGGCTTGATCGCATTCCCGATATCTTCCTGGTTCTTCAGGAGACGGGCTGCAGCGGCATCGGCAGCCGGGGAGTTGTCGATTGATTCGATGATGTACATCCGGGTCCAGACAGCATGATCAGTCCAGAGCTGCCGCATCTGGAGCTTAGTATCGAGTTCTGCCTGGGAATATACCAGGGGGGCTGACGAAACAGTCGGGGTGGGAGTTGCAACCGGGGTAACAGGCTGCTGGGATGTACAGCCCGCGAGAAGAATTCCCCCGAAAAGGAGGAGGAACACCAGGATAAGAATTGATTTCTTCATGATACACACAACACACGTCCTCATCATTGTTGAGGATGCGATTCACTTGCCCGTGAGTATATAAATGATTTACGATGGAAGCCGGGTTCCATTGGCTATGGAGGGCGATCCCGGATCGTGGCCGGGGTTTGAATATGCACGTTCTCCCTGCATCTTCGGGGTACCCGCCGATGTGTTAATATAATTCTTATTTCTATTATCCCCGCGGTGAAAACCACGGACAAGTTCGAACAAGTGATGAAGGATATGGCGAAGATGTCGCCGGTCGAAGCGACGAAAGCGATAGATGCGGAGAAGGCCAAGTGCACCTGTGGCAGCTGCCCGACGTTTACCAAGTGTGCAAAGAAGGCCGGCGAGTGGTTCTTCTGTGACTCAGGAAAGAGCTTTATGTGTATCGATGCCGACAAGGGGTGCATCTGCCAGACGTGCCCGGTCACCGCGGACCTCGGCCTCAAGTACAAGAGTTTCTGCCTTAAGGGATCGGAGAGAGCCCAGAGCTACGAAAATACACTGTGGGGATCGAAGGGCGTCTAGATATTCAATAATTTTTTTAATTTTAAGCGAACAGGAACCGTTGACGGACCGGGAAACGGGTCCGCCAGCCAGGCACTGCACAAAAGACACGCGTAAAGGAGAGATGGAAGCCCTATGGAAGAACTGAAGAGGACACTCGGGTTCTGGGGAGCTGCCGGTATTGGTATAGGGGCCATCATAGGCACCGGGATCTTTGTCCTTATCGGTGTGGCTTCGGGCCTCGCGGGCCCGGCAGTCGTCTTCTCGTTCATCATCGCCGGGTTCGTCGCTCTGCTGACCGGGCTGTCGACCGCTGAACTCTCGTCGTTCATCCATGAAGCAGGCGGGAGTTACATCTATACCACAAAAGCCTTCGGGAAATTCCCGGGATTTGTCATCGGCTGGATGAAATCTTTCGACTACATCGTCGGGGCGAGTGCCGTCAGCATCGGGTTTGCCGCATACTTCACGTATTTTGTCCATATCCCTGCCACAACGGCAACGCTTGTCGTGGTAGGCACGATCTGGCCGATCCTCCTCATGGCGCTCAATCTCAAGGGAATGAAAGAAGCGTCGGGAGCGAACGGGATACTTGTCCTGCTCAAGGTCACCGCTCTCGTCCTTTTTATCGTGGTGTGCGGATTATTCCTGCTCTCTTCGGGGGATTATTCTCATTACCAGCCCCTGATTCCAAACGGCTTGACAGGAGTGATGTCCGGCGCGGCGATCATCTTCTTTGCCTTCATCGGCTTCAATACCATCGCGATCGTCGCCGAAGAGATAAAAGAGCCGGAGAAAAATGTCCCCCGGGCGATCCTCTTCGCGTTCGCGGTCTGCACGGTCGTATATATCGGGGTTTCGGCCGTCGCTATCGGGGTCGTTGACTGGAAAGTCCTCGCAACGTCCAGCGCCCCGCTGGAGTTCGCCCTGACCGCCGTGACGAATAATTTCTTCATCGTCGAGTTCATCGCAATCTCGGCCCTCTTCGCGACGACGTCCGTGATTATGTCCTCGATAATGGGTGGATCCAGGGCTCTCTTTGCCATGGCCCGGCAGGGAGTCCTGCCCTCCCGGCTTGCCATGATATCCCGCCAGAGCGTCCCGTTTGTTACAGTTCTCATCACCGGTATTGCCATAGCCGCAATCGTCCTGATCACCGGGGGAAACCTCGACTGGCTCGCATCCCTCTTCAATTTCGGGACCCTCCTCACGTTTTTCTTCATCAACCTAAGCCTGCTGAAACTGAGGAAGACCATCCCGGACGCACCCCGGAAGTTCCGGGTCCCGCTCTATCCGTACACACCCCTCTTTGGCCTTGCCAGCTGTGTTCTTCTCGCATTCTTCCTGAACGCAAACGCAGTCATCACCGCAGTCTTCTGGATCATAATCGGCGTTCTCGTGTTTGTCGCGAACCGGAGAATGGATTCATGACGGGATCGGATGTGGTTAATGACAGGAGCCAATTGAGTCATTTGTGAGCTGAAAACACTATGAACCTCTTTGAACAATCCCTGCAAAAAACCAGGAGTATGTCGCCGGTTGAAAAGGCGCAGAAAATGGCTGAGTATAGTGACCGGTGCATCTGCCCGGTCTGCCCCAACCATAACACGTGTGCGATGAGCAAACACGAGTGGTTTTACTGCATGACCGGTAAAAGTTTCCTGTGCATCGATTTTGAACGGACGTGTATCTGCGAAACCTGTCCTGTTGCAAAAGAGCTGGGCCTGAAACAATCCTTTTTCTGTACACGAGGTGCAGAAACAGCCCAGCGGTACGAACACTCCCTGTGGGGTACAAAAATTCCGTGATTGGTAAGGACTGGACTAAAACTATACATTTACTCAAACTATCAGAGGAGTCAAAGTATGAACGGGAGATATCGTTCCCCGGATTCCCGGCCCGTCTAACATCCATCCGGGCAGCGGTCGGGTGAAGGTACACCATTTTTCAAGAGCGAAAACCTGTTTCCGATATCTTCGCTGGAATAGCCGAGGCAGAGCACATCTTTTTCCAGCAGGTCGAGAGGCAACTCGCAGGGAATCCCCTTTGTAATATCCATCAAAAGCATGGTAAACAATTCAGGGAAATCTCCCGGCCGGTTATGAAAAATATGGCGTAAAAACAAAACAAACGCATTTTTTACTACATCGCGACCGTATAAATCCGGCCGGCTCTCCTTGGAGAGTTCAAGTTGCCCCGCCCAGATGTCAGCCACATGATGGTCTTTTGCAAAAATGTGAAAATTTTCAGATGACAGGTAATCTTCGATGGGGAATACAAACAAATGCCTCAGTCAGTCGGTTGATTGTTTGTTCAGTACCGGTTCTGCATGGTAAATCCCCGATTTACACCGGCGGGTGCCGGAAAATTCATTCGGATGCTGAATTCTGCTGGCGTTATTTTCGGACTTTGACAAACTGATCTTTTCCAACCCCGCACTCCGGGCACACCCAGTCAGCGGGCAATGCATCGAATGCTACACCGGGGGGAATTCCTCCCTTCGGGTCCCCGTTAACCGGGTTGTAAATGTATCCACAGACCAGGCACTCATAAGAATCCATGTCGGTTGTTTTCTCTGTTGCCATGTTATTCTCCTCTAAATGCAAAATTTTCAATTATCGGCGCCGCAATTGATGTCCTGACAACGGAATTGTTTTCTGAATCACGATCGGCTGGCATATTGTTCACTCATTTTTTTTATTTTTGTGCAAAACTTTACTCTTTACGGATGAATCAACCGTCGGATCGCACCCGCTCGTCATTTTGTGTCCGGAGAGCGGGCAGGGCCCTGGAATTCCCTGAATTTCTCTGCCATCTCCTGTAATCGCTTGTTGACCAGATAATTGACCGTTCCCTCTTTGTAGGATCCGTCCGGCTGCCGGACTCCCGCCGGAACCCCGGTGAGAAATTCGATTCCTTCATCGATGGTCCTCGCCGGGTAAATGGAGAACTTTCCTGCTTTCGCCGCATCCAGGAGCTCGTCTTTCAGCATGAGGTTCTGCACATTGCTGGCCGGGATCATTGCACCCTGCTGACCCGTCAGGCCTTTTGCCTTGCATACCTCGAAAAAGCCTTCAAGCTTTTCGTTTACTCCCCCGATAGCCTGCACCTCTCCCTTCTGGTTCACAGAACCCGTGACGGCTATCGACTGCTTCAGGGGCAGGCCGGAGAGGGCGGAAAGGATCGCGTACAGTTCCGTGCTCGAAGCACTGTCGCCATCAACTCCCCCGTCGCTCTGTTCGAAGACAAGTTTCGCGGTAAGGGAGAACGGTTTGTCCTGCGCATACTTGCCCGCAAGATAGCCACCGAGGATGAGGACACCCTTCGTGTGGGTCGGTCCGCCCAGTTGTGCCTGGCGCTCGATATCGATAATCCCTTCCCTGCCAATGGCGACACTGGCGGTCACCCGGGACGGCCTGCCAAAGGCGAAGTCCCCGAGTTCCATCACCGAAAGCCCGTTGATCTGCCCGACCTGCGATCCTTCCGTATCGATGAGGTACACTCCCCGCTCGATGAACTCCTGGATCTTCTGCTGGATCAGGTTGGACCGGTACACTTTCTCTTCAATTGCTTTTTCGACGTGCTTAACGGTGATATACGGCGCTTTCTCCTGTACCGCGTAGAAATTTGCCTCCCGGATCAGGTCGGCAACACCGGAAAATCTCGTCGAGAGCTTCTTCTTGTCCTCTGCAAGCCGTGACCCGTATTCCACGACCTTTGCAACCGCCGTATTATCGAGGTGGTTTAAATTGAACCGGTTGCAGAGCGTCCCGATGAACGTCGCATATTTCTTTGTGTTGTCCTCCGTGCGGTCCATCACGCTGTCGAAATCCGCCCGGACCTTGAAGAGATCGGCAAAGTCGGGGTCGCCTGAGGTCAGGATCTGGTTAATATCGGGTGTCCCGATGAGGATAACCTTCACGTTCAGGGGAATCGGCTGGGGCTTGAGACCCCGTGTCGTGATGAAGCCCGACTGTTCACCAGGTTCTTCGATCTTGACCTTTTCATTTTTGAGGGCTGATTTCAGCCCGTCCCAGGCAAGAGGATACCGGAAAAGGTCAAGCACCGGGATGACAAGGTACCCGCCGTTTGCCTTGTGCACCGAGCCCGGGCGGATCATCGTGAAATCGGTCGACACCACCCCGAACTGGAACTCCTTTTCCGCCTTACCGAGAAGGTTTAAGTAATTCGGTGTCTCCTCGAATATGACCGGGGCCCCGTCCGTACCTGAATTATCGACAACCACATTGATCTCATATTTCCTGAACGCCAGGTCCTTTGCGAGGAACTGCTGGAACTGGGGCGGAACCTGCTCTGCCGGTTGTTGCTGGGTACCCCGAGAAATGTTGCAAGATTGTCGAGAATGTCTTTCTGGACGCTGTCAATGTAGGTGAGGACCTCGGGAATTTTCCCGTAGGTATCTTTAAGCCCGGTGAGGAGATGGCCGATCGCATACAGGGCGACCTCGTTATTGACCGCATTCACCGCCTCCGTCCCTTTTGCGTCCAGCTCCCGGATACGGCGGAAACCGCTCCGGAGATCGGTATCAAGGGCTTCCCGTTTCCGGAGCATTTCTTCCCGTGTCGCCTCGGGGAGTGCCTCGAACTCTTCCTGGGTCAGCGGTTTTCCCTCAATGACCGGGATGATCATGAGGCCGGTCGGTCCAACCTGGATCGTAAAACCCTGCTTTGCTGCGGCCTCGTTGACTTCCCCGATTACACTGTCCCGTTCCTTGTCAAGCTTCCCCAGTGCTTCCCCCCGTTTGGTGCTGTAGTCGTCACTTTCAAATGCTCTCGGCAGTACTCGTCTCGCCTCCGCGACGAATGACGACATATCTGCCTTCAGCGAGGTGCCCCTGCCGGGAGGGAGCCGGATCGCGATGGGCTCGTACGTGTTTGCAAAGTTATTGATATAGACCCAGTCATCGGGTTTTGGTTTGGTCTTTGCAAGCTCGGCGAGAAACATTTTTACCGCCGTTCTTCTCCCGGTGCCGGGCATCCCCGCGACATAAATATTGAATCCCTTTTCCCGGATTTCGAGGCCGAAGCGGAGAGCTTTTTGTGCCCGGTCCTGCCCGATAATCTCTTCTGTCGGTTTCAGGGTATCCGTCGTTTTACACATTACCTGCCCGGGTTTGTACGAGGCCCGGTACTCGCTGATTGCAATTGGTTCGATCATACCGTTTCATCCCGCCATCATATCGCGACGCCGTTTTCCGTGCTGAAAATCCCGGTCATGAAAATTCACCGCGAAGATATTTTTCCGCGGCCGTCCGGATTCAGGGCTCGTTCAGATGCGCTGATATGGGAATGGTTGGTTTTAAAACTTCGCTCAGGGAACCATTTTTCAAAAAGATGAATTTCAACGGGTCCGCTGAAAAAGCTAAATGATATGGTATTCAGGGATCATCTACACTGCGCACTAATCTCCGCAAATACACCCTGAACACTTCTGTAATCGCGGTCTCTTTAGTTACTCCGGGTTTTGCAGATTATGAGGGACGTTATTGATGGAGATGGAGGCGGACGTGTTAGACAACAGGATAATTTCCCTAGCAATCACCCACCCCGGGCATACAATTTGACGGGATGCTGGCTCACGCTCTATGCCGGTAACATTTAGAACGGGAATACGGTTAAACCAGAATAAAAATGAGGGAGTTCTTCCCGGATTATACCAGTGGTTCGGGCTGCTGGTCAGAAAGTGAGGGCAGCTTGGTGGTCTTGAACAGCACCTGATCGTTACTCAACCGGATTTTCTCGATGATCAGGTCTTTTGCCTTTCTGGTGATCGCAAAGATCGGCACCGCAACCCCTGCCTGCAACAACGCCTTCTTCCCGGCAACCTCACGGAGAGTCCGGGATGCACAGGAGGTGACAAGATCGGAGGCAGTTACAAGTGTCTCTGCCTCATCGTGGTCGAGTCCGGTCACGTGCACGCCGAAAATCATCACATCGGGATAAAGGGACCGGATCATTTCTGCCTCTGCGGGGATCGCAACGGTAACTGCAACGTTTTTGTATCCCATCGCGTATGCCTTCGCAACACCGGCAGTCTGGTCAAGTCCTGCATGGGCCTTGTCGATGACGACGCCTCCATTCGCCTCGATCCGCTGGATAACTTCCTTGTAGGGGACGGTCTTCACCAAGCCGGACATCCTGCCCCCGATGCCCTGTACGAGCGCGGGTTTTGTTACGATCACCGTCCCTGCACCGTCGCATGCGAGGACAACGGCGTCGACCATTCCTGCCGAGAGACCGAAACTGAGGAGTTCTGATGCCCCGAAGCCGACAAACTCACGGGTATCGGTGACTTCCCGACGGGGGGTGCACATACCCCACGCCTTTATCCTGTGTTCAATATTTGCCTTGACCGATTCCTTATCGAGTTTCGAGATCGGGTGAGCAAATTTCTTCGTGAGCGGACACGACGTGATTTGGGCATCACCGACCTCGATCACTTCGCCGTTCCGGATAATAACCCGGCATCTTCCTATCGCTTCAAGGATATGTTCATCGGTATTTTCTGTCATGGTACCAGCCCGGATTATTCTGGCGTGGGGGGTAATGAGCTATTGCTTCGGACCATAACCGGATTTTTGGCATAAAAACCCCAAAAATCAGATAACCGGTAAGAAATTTCAAAGAATTATACGTTTTTTTACAATTTTTGACGCACATTCAACGTTTTAGAGGGTTCGATGATACTTTCCCGGTGCGAGTCACCATGACTAACTCCCTCGATCCTTTTCAGTCTTTTGGAGTTCATTAAAATCCATTAATACTGATCAGGTCAGATACCTCGGAAGGATAGAACGGAATTATGGATGGGCAGGGCGAGGGTACTACAGGAAAAGATGAAGAGGCCGGAGTCAGCCGAAGCAGACGGATTTCCCGGCAGTCGACATGTGTCTTCGGGGCTGCAGCAGCCGGAATCGGCATCCTCGGCCTTATAGGTCTCGCGTTCGATATCACCGTTCTCCAGAGATTTTCACCGGGCTACCAGGCCATTGCGTTCAGCACTGCCGTCATCCTGGTCGTGTTTGGGACCATCCTGATCCTCTCTGCATCCCACCGATTGGAAGGCGAGGCAGCAGCTCTTGTGAGGATCATCGTTGCCGGTATCGCGGTCATCGAAGCGATCGAACTGCCCCTCAATGTTATGGGAAGTCATTTCACCAGTGAGACCTGGTTGATCCATATCGGCGACATTATTGCCGGCCATCCCACGAATGCTTCGTCTCCCGGGACCCTGTTTCTCGTAATCCTGGCAGGGATCGGTTTGTTTCTCCTTCTCGGGATTCCCCGGAACGAGCAGGGAAAGGCCCCCGAACGGGATGCCGCAGGGGTAACCGGGATGATAATCACCCTCGTAAGCCTGACCGTCATCATCAGCTATGCCTGATGGTGCCCCGTTCCTGTACGGGACGAACCTGATCCCGATAGCTGCGCCATCTGCACTCGCCCTCACCTGTCTCGGGGCAGGCCTGGTGACAGCCGCGGGGCCGGCATCATTCCCGGCCCGGTATTTCACCGGGGGAACAACCAGTGCCCGCCTCCTGAGGACGTTTGTGCCACTCACGCTCGTTGTCATCTTTGCAAGCAGCGTACTGGCCCACGGGATTGCGGTCGCGACCGGGGCATCGGAGACCATCCTCGTCTCCGCGAGCATTGTCGTCTTCTCGGTCCTGACGGGCTACGTCGTGTTTGGCGTCTCACGCAGGCTGGGAGGGGATCTCGAGCGTGAAGAACAGGAGAGAAAACGGGTTGAAACTGCGCTTGCCACCGCCAACAAGAAACTCAACATCTTAAGCAGTGTAACCCGGCACGACATTCTCAACCAGCTGACTGCGATCCAGTCGTACCTTGAACTTTATCACAAGGATTGCAGGGGGGACACAAAGGCGGAAGAATATTTTTTACGGCTGATGGACATTTCGAAAACGATCGGGAACCAGATTACCTTCACCGGGTTTTACCAGGAACTCGGCGTGAAGGCACCGGTGTGGCAGCGTGTCGGGGACGTCGCTCGTGCCGCTTCCGGTTCGGGCGGGTTTGGCAGCATTCGCTTTACCATCGAAGACATCCAGCTTGAGGTGTTTGCCGACCCCCTGCTCGAAAAAGTTTTTTTCAACCTCTATGACAATTCCCTCCGCCACGGCGAACATGTCACGGGGATCCGTGTCAGTGTCATGGAGCCGGGAGGAGAATTCATCATCGTTGTCGAAGACAATGGGGTCGGGATTCCAGCGAAAGACAAGGAGCGTATCTTCGAACGGGGCGTGGGAAAAAACACCGGTCTTGGCTTGTTCCTGGCGCGGGAGATCCTCGCAATTACCAGTATGACGATCCGCGAAACCGGGGAACCAGGGAAAGGGGCACGGTTTGAGATCCTGGTGCCGGAAGGTGCATGCCTGCCCGGAACCACAGATCCGGAATGGTACCGCTAAGCGTAATTCCCTGACGTAACTGAACTCATCAGGGCATGCAATTCCTACCCGTACGTGCAGGATTTGCCTGTGAAAAGTGTCCCACGAATTGCAGCACAGAAAAAGAGAGAATGGCCTTCCTGACAGGTCCGGTTACGCGGAGATCCGGTCATAGAAGATGGCCGCAAGCACGGCCCCGGCGACCGGGCCGATGACATATACCGGGAAGAAGGCCCACAGGTTCGGGCCACCCGAGAGCAGGTCGATCACGTACGGCCCGAAGGTCCGGGCAGGGTTAAGCGAGGCCCCGGCGATATTCCCTGTCGCGGTTATGATCCCGCCCACGGTCAGGCCGATGACAAGCCCGGCAAATCCCGGCGGGGCACGTTCGTCAACAGCAACCCCCATAATGACGAGCATCAGGACAAACGTCCCGATAGCCTCAACAAGGATTGCCTGCCCGTACCCAATCCCGGGGAACGGGGTAGTTGCCCCGAGCCCGCCAATCAGGACTGCATCCGGCCCGACAGTCAGGAAGAAGAGGAGGCTCCCTACCGCTCCCCCGATGCACTGGGCGGTCACGTACGCGACTGCTTCTCCCCCGGGAAACCGTTTTGTCGCCCAGAGGGCGATGGTCACTGCGGGGTTGATATGGGCTCCCGAGACCCGGCCGAGCGAGTAGATCACGGCAGCGATGATGATCGCAAACGACATCCCGATCGCAAACCAGTCGCCCAGGCCACCGAGCTGCCCGATCCCGATGTTGAACGGAGTCGCCGGTTTTGTTCCCGAGGCGATCATGAGGGTGATCGCTGCCGCACCCGCACCGAAATACACGAGGAGACCGGTCCCGACCCCTTCTGCAACGCAGCGGGACGAGAGCGGCGCCATCATGCACCTTCTTTATACGCGGCGCTGCAGTCGGGACAGAGCATCCGGGGCATCTTCCGGGGCAGTTTTCGCGAGGGGAATGGATAGCTTCCCTCCCAGACTTCGATCTCCCTGCGGATGGTGTGCTTCATGCACGTCCCCATCCCGCACACGATGCATGCGGCAACCGCGTCGGAATCCTTCCCTTCTTTGGCACAGACATAACACTTCATGGAATATCACCTCGGGCCGGGATTTCCGGGATCAGACCGCTTCTTTCCACTGGCAGTAACAGTGCCGGAAGTCCATCAGCGCAGCCGATGCACAGTTCTTGCAGATCCGTGCAGGAGCAGCTGCAGTTTCTTTGTGGAGGGCGATAATATTTGTCATTAATGTCGCCGTCACCGGCTCGCTCGTGAGCAGGCACGGGTAGTCCGCGAGGCGCATCATCGCCGAGAACCGGACCGTCATCGCACAGGCGGGGTAAGCATACCGCTGCGGGTTTGCGAGCACCTCGTTTTTGAGGATTGGTGAGAGATCGACATTGATGCCACCTGCCATCGGCACGACCGGGCCCGGCTCGCTGCTCTGCATCCGCCGTGCCTTGTCCACGAGTTTCCACCCGCGGTAGATCATGTCCATGAAATCGCAGTTGTGGAGTTCAACCGCCGCACCGCGCTTCGGGTAGAGCTGAACATAGTTGTGGTACCGCTTCGTGAGCATGTCCACGACCATAATCGCGTTGAAGCCGTCGAGTTCGAGGATGTACTCAGCGGCGGAGGCGGAGGAACCGGTCGCGACCGAGAGCACTTCATACTCGTTCTTCATTTTCGGGACAGCAGCTTTCAGGGTCTTGTCCATGACTTCGGTCACCGCTTCGATGACCGCCATGATCACGTCGTCCTTGCACATGTTGTAGGTGGACTGGGCGATATGGTGGGCGATATCCCCGACACAATAGGCGGGAACCGTAACGATATTACCGTAATGGACGCCCTCATCGAGCGATGCCTTCACCGCCCCCTGCATCTTCGTGCGGTATTCCTTCATGTACTTCCGGCAGTCAAACGACGACTGGCCTACGCTGTCCATGAGTTTTGCCTGGGCATCGACCGGCGTATCGTAGATAGACTCGATCATCGCGATCTCGGCCTTCACGGCGTCGGCAAGGGTCGATCCGTTCTCAACCGCGTGGGAAAATACGTCACCGATGCCGTACGAGGTGTTCATCGCCCACGACTTCGCAGCGAGAATCGTCTGCTTGTGCGGGACCGGGATGTCAGTCACCTTCAGGATCTGATTGACGATGTTGCTGCTGCTGCCCGGGATCAGGGCAAAGTCGACGACGCAGGTCGGGCCGTAGAACCCCCCGTACCGCCGTACACACTCTTTGCCGATGAGGGCTTCGGCCTTCCCGATGGATTTGATGAAGACGTCCACGCTCTTCCGGAACTTCGGGTCCGCGTCGTAAAGCATCTCCATGATGACCGGGGTCTGGTAGTGCTCCACGTACGGGTCATCCTCGGGCCGTATGGTTTTTGTCAGGCCTTTTAAGATCGAATAATGGGCGTTGACCGAATCGGTGTGCAGGGCAAAGACCGCTTTACTCTGGTCCCCGATCGCTTTCATTCCCTTGACCGCATCGACGTAAGCTTTTGTATCGTCGATGACAAAATCCTGCCCGCGCTTTTTCTTTATCTGGTTCACGTCGGCATGTTGGGCAGCCATCGCCTCCGCGACCATTTTTTTGATAACTTCCTGCATGGCTAAAACTCCTGAAGCACCGGCATTGAATGGGGGTGCCTGCACGCTTCCATTGTAATATCCCCTTTATAAAAGCTTCACCGGAATTCCGGCTTCCTGTAACAGTTCAGGGATTCTGTCTGGATTTTAAAAGAAACCACAACCCTTTTTTCCCCGCCCTCCCATTCTGCACTATGCCCGAGCTGGAACCCGGCCGTGCCCTCTTCATCCTTGCACTGGTGGGGATCACGATTGTAGTAGCGATCCTGCTGAACGGTGGCGGTTCAACAGGGGGATCCGGAAACGTTACCGGTACGCTCACGGGGAACGTGTCGATTGGGCCGCTCTGCCCGGTCGAGCCCTGCACTGTCTCCCGCGATCGTCTCGTCGCCGCGTATGCTTCACATCCGATCCTTATCTCAACCTCCGGGGGAACGGCTGTTACGACGGTGATCGCCGACCCCGATACCGGATATTCTGTCAGCCTGAAGCCGGGGACCTACACGGTCGATATTGCCCGCCAGGGGGTCGGCGGGAGCCGGGATCTGCCGGCGACGGTTACCCTGCGAAACGGCGAAACAGTATGGCTCAATATTTCAATCGATACCGGGATACGGTAACAGCCTTGTGGATTCAACTTAAAATCCGGATGAAGAGCATCCGGCACGTACTATTTTCAGCAGAAATCCTCGGTGATATACACCTTGTCGTCCGCGCTGATCGCTACCCCGATTCCTTCGCGGTCATACGTCGGGGTCAGGATGTTTTTGCGATGGCCGGAACTGTTCATCCAGCCCCCGACCGTAGACTCCGCTATCTGCCCTGGGGAATTCCAGTCGTAGACCGCCCTGCCGTCGCTGTAATACGTGACCGACGTATAGAGGTTGTTCTGGAAGATATTCTCGGCAATGCCGTAGGTATAATACGAGCCATACTCTTTCCGGCAGGTATACCCCGTTGCAGTTCCCCGGTCCGTCGGGTTCTGGCCCGCCGGATTCACATGATCGAAAAAGTTGTTCGCTGCCATATCCGTACTGTGGTGTTCTGCAATGTGTGCAAGGGCTGAATCTTCGGTCAGCACCCCGAGCCCGTTTGCAATCCGCTGCTGGTTGATCAGTTCGTGAACCTTCGAAGCAAGATCGATTGGTGTTACGGTGTAAGGATCATTCGGTGCCGGACCAGGCCTTATCGGGAAAGGTGGGGTTGCCCCGGTCGTGGGGGTTCTGACAGGTGCTTTTCCTGCAACCGTGGGTTTCACTGCTGTTCCTGAAATGTTCGGCGACAACGTCGTTTTCGGTGTTCGCGGGATGCCATCCGGTGTAACTGGCATAGTGGTGGCCGGCGTTGTTACGGTTCCCAACGTAGGAGTTGGGAGAGGAACGGCCGCCGGGCTTCCTGACTCAGTTACCACTTCCGTGAGCGTTCCCGGGGCAACCGGCGCTGCCGAAAAAATAAGGGGAATCGTGAAAATTGCAGCAATTATGAACAGGCCGGCAATCGGGTACGAGTAACGGCGTCGCATGAAGTCATATCCTACCGGGCCGGACCGCTTAGCACGATATACGCGATGCCGAGAAAGATGAGCGCGATAATTGCGATCATGATTTTCAGCCAGGGGATTTGCGGTGTCATTTTCCGTGAACGGGTGCCGGTACTCTCCCGGTACCCGCCGCCGGTTGCAGCCACTCCCCCTCCCTTGCTGTAGTTCATCCCGACCGATGGCAGGGGTTTCTTTTTCCAGCTCTCAAGACCCGCGCAGTCGTGACCCGGTGGCAACCGGCAGTCCGGGCAGAATTTTCCCCCGCAATGCTGGCAGGTGAACGGGAGGGTGCATTCATTCCCGCAGTGATCACAGCGTGGCATCAGGGAAGCGATTGGTGCGCCTGCACAAAAAAGGTACGGTTGGATCAGGTGCCTGTTTTCGCGTTCGTCGGGTTCATTCAAATTCCGGGAACGTGGATAAGCCCCGTGTTACCGAGGGCAATGAAACCGAAACCAAGAAGCGCTACGACAAAAAGGACCGTGGTCATTACGCTGCGGACGACCCGCTGCCGGTGTGCCGGGGTGTGCAGGTCTTCAAACGAGTTCGCCTCACGGACATGGATAAACAGGGCGCAGAGAAGATAGGTGCCGTAGATGACGAGCGCTATGCCGCAGGCAAGGGTTCCCCAGTTCAGTGCAGCCGCGACAAATGCCCAGAATCCGATCGCGAGGTTCGCATACCCGACTTCGAGCTGGAACTCGGGGCGGTCCTGCCTCCACCCCATACGGATCTGGTCTGATTTGTAAAATAACGAATGACGCAGGAAGGTAAGAAATCCCACAATGCCGACGAGCAGTGCAGCAGTAATCCTTACCGCTGTGTCGACACTGACAAAGAGGAAGAAAATGCCCGCGAGTATCCCTATCGCGGACACAGCGACAGCTGCTGCGTAAGAGTACCGCTGATTCGTGCGCTGTAATCTTCTCAGTCACCATTGCCGATTCCTCCGGGGTTCACACTAAGAACATCAGGTAACACAACATGGGGCGCCAAGGGTATATAATCAATACTCCGCAGGCGGGTTATCCACGTTCCGGCACTTGCGGTAAAAGGTGGCGGGATTCCCATTAAAAAAAATTAACCTGTTTTTTACTTCCACAGCCAGAGTTTGACGTGCGTGTTCTCGTTTTCATCGATCTCATAATCGTAGATCACCGCTTTGCCGTTGAGTGCGCTCAACTTTGGTGTCGGGCTCTGGAAGTAGAGTACCCCGTGCCATACGGGCATTGGGCCACCCTTTTCCATCTTCATCGTTCCCGTACCACGGTAAGATGCCATCTCGCCGCTCATGGACATAAGAGCTCCCTGGCCCTCGCCGTACAGAACGTCCGGACCGTTCATTACCCCCCAATAGGTCGCCCGGTCCATGCACTCGACGCCGAGAAGTTTTCCTGACTGTTTGAAAGAGATCTCTGATTTCGGTCCGTTCATGAGGATTTCGGTAATCCGGTATCCGGTGATCTTTCCTTTGAATTCTCCGATAAGCTCTGCGGTCATGGTTTTTCCTCCGATATTATCCCCGGCTCTGGTGGGACCGGGGCTGGTTTCCGTTTGCTCATGACGATCAATACAGCACCGAATCTTTACACTTTCCAGCGGGACGTCCGGGTGTCCCTGATTCTCCTGATCAAATATAGTGCTTTCGCCGTTTTCTAAAAAACCGACCAAGCCTTATGTGACTGAAAAGCACACCCAATGAGCATGAGCCGCTACCTGCCGGGGGATGTCGTTCTCGTATCAGCCTCTCTCGATGAGCGGAGCGGGAAAAAAGTCCGCCCGGCTGTTGTCGTTGTATCCGGGGAGGATGGCGGGATCCTTGTCTGCCCGGTGAGCAGCAAAGCCTCATTGGATTCGATAAGCATTCCCCTCTCGATCGACGATTTTGCATCGGGCGGTCTCGATCTCTTTACCGAAAGTTACGTGCTGGCCTCCCGCGTCCTTGCGATCCAGAGTGCGGATGTGATCGGGAAACGGGGCCGGCTTATTCCCGGTTCCTTTACGGAAATTCTGGCCGTCGCACCGGTCTCACGGAAAACAGGAAGCAAAAAGAAGCAGTGATGCGAGTATGGTGACGGAAGGTGAGACCTCCCGATTCCGGATTCTTTTTTCCGATGTGCCTAAGCGGACTCATTTGATAAACGAAAAGGTTCTCCGGGTTGCTTTTTAAAAAATCATGAGCCCGGACATTAATCTTATCAGTCCCTGAGGTGACGTTGACTGGATGGATATTGCTCGACGCCTTGACGAGATCGAAGCACAGGTTGGGAGACTTTCTCCCGTTCACAAGATCCTGCTCGGCACCGACGGTTCGGTCACCCAGCTGCTCGAAGCGATAACCGGGGAGCCCGTCACGGTCGAAACCCGCATCCAGGAGATCATTCCGGCAGATCCCTCCATTGCAGGGCAGCTCGGGATCCCTGTTGGCGATCCGGTTAACCACCGGATTGTTGAACTCAGGGCAGGGAAAGCGGACGAGGTCCTCATCTATGCGATCTCCCATGCACCGGTAAACAGGCTTTCCCCGGAGTTCCGGGATGATCTGATGAAGGCGGATATTCCCATCGGCAGGATCATCCAGCAGCACCGGATCGAGGCCCGGCGCGAGATCCTCACCGCCGGCATTGCACCGGCACCGGAACCCCAGCGGGATATCTTCTCGCTGTGCAGGAACGAACTCCTGCTCAGCCGCCAGTACCGGATCATGCACCGCGGTGAGCCCCTGATCTTCATCGAGGAACAGTTCCCCTACAACAAGTTCCTCGACCACCGGCGCGTGGTTGTTGAAACCCCGTCAAGGATCCACATCGGGCTCATCGATATGCACGGCGGTTCAGGCCGGGTTGACGGGGGCATCGGGATCGCGCTTGACAACCCTTCGATCCTCATCGAAGCACAACAGGGAGAAGGGGTCGAGGTATATGGTGGGGATGAAACTTCACGGGTGCGGGTCCGGAGAACGGCCACAGCGGTC
Source organism: uncultured Methanomicrobiales archaeon (assembly GCA_963758935.1). Lineage (GTDB taxonomy): Archaea > Halobacteriota > Methanomicrobia > Methanomicrobiales > Methanospirillaceae > Methanoregula. The sequence goes on from CAVWXD010000002.1 coordinate 258,096, forward strand.
CTTAACGCGATCCACGCCGGAAGTGGGGCATCGATCACCGTACGCTCACTCTTCCCGTCGCACGTCGGGCTCGGGAGCGGCTCGCAGACTTGCCCTCGCGACTGCCCGGGCTGTCTGTGAACTCTACGGTAAAACGCTGCCCGTAGAAGACCTTGCCCGGCTTTCCGGCCGTGGTGGCACGTCAGGCATCGGTACGGCGGCATTTGAGCAGGGTGGCTTCATTATCGATGGGGGTCACCGGTTCGGGCCGGGACTCGAGAAGTCCGACTTCAGGCCGTCATCTGCCGCACACGGGGTAACCCCGCCACCGGTTATCTTCCGCCGCGATTTTCCCGCGGACTGGAAGATCCTGCTTGCGATCCCCTCCCTGCCGGAAGGTGCGAGCGGTATGCGGGAGGTCGATATCTTCAGGAATCACTGCCCTGTGCCACTCGCGGACGTCCAGGCGTACTGTCACGAAGTGCTGATGCGGATGCTGCCCGGTATCGCCGAAGGGGACATCGACCTTTTTGGTTCATCGATCAATGCGATCCAGTGCCTCGGCTTCAAGAAAGTCGAACTGGATTTTCAGCCTCCGGCAGTAACCGGGCTCCTCGACGCGATGCGGGCTTCCGGGGCAGCAGGCGCCGGAATGAGCTCGTTTGGCCCGGCCCTCTATGCGATAGGGGACACGGATATGAAGACGATAGAACGGGATGCTCAGGCTTTCATGAATGAGCACGGCGGCGGGACAACGCTGGTCACAGACTGCCAGGAACCATGGAGACTTCGGTCAGGATCGCTTAAGAGGGAGAGGAGATTCTTCTCTATTTTGAAAGTGACAGGGTTTTCCCTCGTCACCCCCCTCCTCGGAGAAGGGAGAGGCATCAGAACGCTCCTCTAGCCCCCATTTTGGCCCCGGCTTCCTGATGTGCAATCCTCAGAAACCAAATGAACCGCCGCGGGGCGACCTCCGGGGGTGGAGGGGTTCATCGCTGCCAGAGCGTGGGGATCCAAAACTCCCATCACCTGTCAGGAGGGATCGTTTCGGCCAGAGAAAAAATCAGATCTCCTTTTGCATCCAGATCACATCAAACGTCTCGCCAAATTTGGTGCCGACGTTCCGGAGTCTCCCGGATTCCCCGAACCCGTTTTTCCGGTGGAACCGGACACTCGCCTCATTCTTTGATGCCATATTGGCTATCAGCATTTCAAGCCCCTGTTTTTTTGCATCGCCGGTAAGCCGGTGGAGCAGCCGGGTGCCGAGACCGCGATCCATGTAATCCGGGAGAATGAAATACGTGAGCATCCCGCATTTCGCAAACACGGGGAAGGGAAGGAATGGCTTAGTCAGGCCAAAACCGACAACGCCCGCCCGGGATTCAAGCACGTAGAACGAGAAGCTCCCCTCGCAAAGAGAAGAGAAAAAGCGGTCAGTGAACGGCTGGTCAGGGTAAGCCGCATCAGCCGGTCGCGGCATAATGGTTGAAGATTTTTATAACGGCGTCGCGATCGGAGTCACGGACGGGGCGAATCTTTACCATTTCAGCCAATTGCAAGACTCACCTTCAGAGGATAAAATAAGCCTATTTCCCGATCTTCACCAGCATTTCCTCAAGGGAGGGGTACCGCGACTCTATCTTGGCAATTTTCCCGCCGGATTCGGTGATGAGCGACGAGGATTCATTGAGTTCTTTGATGTCCTGCGCCTCGCAGACAAAGAGTCCTTCTTCCTCCCGGTAGGTTTTCGAATGCCCGAGAAGTTTTCCCGGGTCATCGATCAAAAAGAAGATCGCGTACGTAAGCGTGCCGAACTGGTCGCGGAGCTCGTGCATCGTGCCGAAGGCCACCATCTGCCCCCGTTTGAGGATCATCACCTTGTCGCAGATCGCTTCGACCTGGTACAGGTTATGAGCCGACAGGACGACCGTCTTTCCCTCTTTCTTAAGGGTCCGCAGGTAATCCGCGATAAACCGCGAGGTCATCGGGTCGAGCCCGCTCGTCGCCTCGTCGTAAACGAGGAATTTCGGATCGTGGATGAGGGAGCGGGCAATCGCGGTCTTCCGCTTCATCCCTTTTGAGAACTCCCCGATCTTCTTGCCGCCCGTTTCCAGCGAGAGCGCCGCGAAGAGCTGGTTCGACCGGACCGTGATTTCCTGAGGGGAGAGCCCGTAGATCTCCCCGAAAAATGCGAGGTAGTTTTCCGCTGTCATCGTATCATAGAGCCGGGACTCCTCCGGGAGGTACCCGAGGTTCTCCTTGAGAGCCGCCTTGTTCATCACCACGTCGATATCGTTGATGAAGAGCTCACCGGACGTTGGGGCAATCAGCCCGGATACGATCTTGAGGAGCGTGGTCTTTCCCGCCCCGTTATGGCCGATGATACCAAAGATCTCACCATCCTCGAATTCGAAGCTCACATCGTCGAGTGCCGTGAATGAATCGAATTTCTTGGTTAGGTGGCGTGCAGTGATCATGGAAGTTTCACTATAGTCATCGCAATGTTACGCTGAATTGTTCAAATATTTTTGTATCATGCAAAACCGGATTTTCCGGTTCATAAAAATGCGGGAAGGTTCAATTCGGGCGAAGGAGATTTCCGTCATTGGGAAAATGTCCTGAAGATTACCCGAAGTGCCCTGAACACGAAGTATATGAGAGAACATTATTTTATATTCATTACCAGTAGTGGTATTGGAAAAGAGGGCTAACGGGCCGGACGTTCACGTCAGGAGACACAATGGGCACGCTGAAAGATATCTCGACAATCGCGAAATGGGAGGTCAAGAAGTCCTTTACCATGATGAGCCGGGATGTTCTCCCCCTCGCAACCATCCTGTTTGTCCTCCTCGTTCTCGTGACCGGGTTCACCGCCCAGACCGGCCTCCACCTGCAGGACGGGATGTACCGGGTAGGGGTCGATGACCCGCAGATCGCGGGGCTTATTGCGAGCGATGCCCGGTTTTCCGTTTACCAGTTCGATGGTCCCACCCTGAACGCCAATAAGAATGCGTTCGACGTTATCGTAGTCGGCGGAAAGGCAAGCGGGATCGGGACAGACAAGGCAAATGCAGCCCTCAAAACTCTTGCCCGGGACTATGGGAAATATGTTAACAGTGTTTACAACACCGAGACCGATCTCTTCGCGGCATACCCGCTCTGGATCGATACCCAGAGTGTCAAGAGTGAACTCAGTTTCCTCGCCACCCAGAGCGGCCAGACCATCAGCGCTGCCCCGAGCCGGGTCGCGCCGGTCCCGGTCGGGGAGATCGCAAACATCCCCACACCATCACCGACACTCTCCATAACCGCAGATGAACTCAGGGCACAACTGGTCACTTCCAATGCACAGAACTCACAGGTATCCCGGTACACTGAAGCCCTCTCTTCGAGCGGTGCGATGGGTGACTTCAAGACGCCATCCCAGCTCTCGCCTCCGCTCCCGTTTGACTCGATCATCCTCGTCTTCGTCTTCATCTTCCCGCTCTACTTCACCTCCCAGTTCTTCATGATGAGCATCATGAACGAGCGGATCGAGCGCAAGGGAGAGATCCTCCTCTCGACCCCGGTCAAGGCATCGTCGATCATCATCGGAAAGATGATTCCCTATTTCCTCGGGATGGTCGCCATCTGTGCCGGGCTTACCCTGTACCTCAAGGCTCCTCTGGAGATCCTGCTCCCGCTTATCCCGATCATATTCTTCTTCCTCGCAAATGCGCTTCTTATCGGCATGCTCGCACGCAGCTTCAAGGAACTCTCGTTCATCTCGATCTTCTTCTCAACGGTCGCGACCTCGTACCTCTTCTTCCCGAGCATCTTTGCAAACGTCCACGTGATCAGTCTGATATCACCCCTGACGCTTATCGTTCTGAGCATCCAGGGGACTGCATGGACGCTGACCGACTATCTCTATTCAACCTCGCTCTTCTGGCTGACCGGGGCTGTGCTCTTCTATATCGCTGCTAAAAATTTCAAGGAGGAACGGCTCTTCTCCGAGAAGCCGCTCATCACCCGGGTGCGGGAGTTCCTCTCGGAGATCCTTCCCCCGAAATACCCGTTCCTCTCGCTCTTCCTGCTGAGCGGATTTTCAATCCCGTTCGTCTTCATGGTGCAGATGATGTGCCTCGTGCTCTTCTTCAACCTGCCCATGCCGTACTCGCTCGTCTTCCTGCTGTTGTTCGCGGCACTCATCGAGGAGTTCGCAAAAGGGCTGGGGATGTATACCATCTACTCGCGCGATCCGGGGTTCTTCACGTGGAAAAACGTCGTGATCGCGACTGCAGCAACCGCGATCGGGTTCCTCGTTGCAGAGAAGCTTCTCCTTTTTGTCACCATCGCCCAGATCTCCGACTCGGTCTTTGGCAGCATCCTCTTCCTCTCGCTCGGCTCGCTCTGGCTCCCGCTCCTCCTGCACTTTACGGGAGTCCTGATCGTCGCGTCGTGCCTCAAGCTCGGGGGAAAGAGATGGTTTATTCCCGGGCTCATCATGGCCATGGCCGTGCACACGCTGTATAACCTCACCATCATCCTGGGGTGGCTCGGATGAAAGGAAAACATCTCTCGATAATTGCAAAGAAAGAGTTTCGCGGGCTCTTTAACGAAAAGACTATCCTTCTCGCCGTCCTGCTCCAGCTCTTTATCGCCCTTTTCTCGTCCTTTTTGATGGTGGGGCTTACCTCGATGTACGACCCATCGTCGCTCTCGAAGTACTCTCACTACCGTTACAGCGTAGGTTACGCCGGGAACGGGTCAGAAGTGCTCGACAGCCTCCGGACCAGCCCGGACTTCCGGGTGTACCAGATGGACCTCTCGACGGCGGTTGCCGCCCTCGGACAGCGCAAACTGGCGGCAGTGGTCTATGTTCCCGATACGTTGCCGAATGCTACGGATCCGGTAAAGATCACCCTGTATACATTGCAAAACGATCTCCAGAGTGCAATTGTCGACGTCAAACTCAAGGATATTTTCCTGAAATACGAGACAGATCTCCGGAACAATCCGGAGCGATCGCCTTGATGTTCGTCCGCTGCCGCTCCAGGTGCCGTCATCCGCCGGTGGCGACTTCTATGAGTTCGTGTACGGGCTCCTGATCCCGCTGCTGGTATTCATGCCGGCGATCATCGCGTCTGCGCTCGTCATTGACCTTATCACCGAGGAATACCAGCACGAGACGCTCGAGACCCTGATATCGACACCGATCACGTTTACCGAGATGGTCTGGGGTAAAGTCCTCGCGTGCGAGGTGCTTGTCCCCATCCAGGCGGGGGCGTGGCTGATACTCCTGTCACTGAATGGCATCGCGATCCAGAACTCCGTCCTGATCCTGATCCAGGTTGCCGTAACATCGCTCATCCTGATCCTGCTCGGGACCCTCACGGCCCTCCACTACCGGGAACGGACAGCGGCGCAGTTCATATTCTCGACCGGGCTCGTTGTCGTGATCCTTTTCGCGCTCGCTGTTCCGTCAAACCCGCTGAACCTGCTGACGCGGCTCGCCGTGGGAACAGCAGGCATGGAACAGTGGCTGGTGCTTGCCGTCACCGGGATTATTGTCCTTCTCCTCGGTTATGTCACCCATTGGTATGCAGAAAAGATCAGCCTGCAACGCCACACCGGGTAAACGCGGTTTAACGGGTCGCGACTTCAAAAAACTTAAGTTCTGATGTATTCTAAAGCTTCCACCAGTTTATTCCGGAATCTACCGCGTACCGGGTTTCTTTTATGGCAAAAACCGGGAAAAAAAGTTTTTCAGATATAGGACAGGATTATGGGTTCGTCGATAAATTTGTACACTTTTCCTGCACTCGTCAGGTAGACCGTGACCCGGTCAGAACCCCGTGTTCCCTGTATTACCAGTTCGTCTCCGCGCCGCGGCTTCCGGGTATTGTCATTCATAGACTTCTCAATGACCTGTCCATCCGATCGGTTGACAACGACGAGGATGCTCTGGAGGAACATCTCTCCTTTCCCACCGTTATAGAGAACATGGATGCTTGCATCGGGACGCTCTTTTGTCACCCGGATATCCACGAATTGTTCGGGAGGCAGCGTCTCAACCGCTACGGGTTTTTCGGTGGTCGTGGTATAGGGAATGAGAGTTGCCGAAATGGTTGGGGTCGGGGTCGCTTCCGGGGGGATCTGGACCCCGGTCGGGCTCGTGCAGCCTGCTGACAGGATAATCATGAGGAGACCCGCAGCGGCAGCGAGGATGAACGCTTTTTTCATAGGGAATTCTTGATTTTTTTTATATTACTGATTTGTGCTTAGCTCATGAGTCCGGGTATTACCCGGTAAACCGGGGAAACCGATCCCGGGGATTTTAGTAAAGTCAAAATGAATCCGGGCACGACAAAACCATAAAATAGGAAGATAGAACAGTTAAATTAAAAAGGACACCCGGATTAACCTAACATATCAGGAGTAAAGAGGAATGTTCTGTCCAAAATGTGGAAAAGAGACCGATGCTTCCGGAAAATTCTGCCAGTGGTGCGGGGCGGATATCGAATCTCTGCCGACGGCAAAGCCCGTAATCGCCGCTGCTGAAGAAGAGGAAGGACCCGAGGTCGGGGTATACGCAGGGCTGGGCAGGCGGTTGATAGCGTTTGTCATCGACACCATCATTACCCTTCTCATCGGAATAATCGTCGTTGCGTTCTTTAATCTCGCAAACGGAATAAAATACGCCTACTATATCGTAGTGCAGAGAGTGCCGGTTTCCGATCTGACTGAAGCAGGAACGCTCGATGCGGCACTCATGCCGATCATCGCCGCCTTCGGTATGATCCTCATCATCATCCCGTGGCTCTACTATGCAGGTTTTGAGTCCTCGCGAAGCCAGGCCACCCCGGGAAAACTGCTGGTGAAGGCAGTTGTCACGGATCTTGATGGCAACAAACCCACCTTTGCCCGGGTAACCCTCCGCCACTTTGCAAAAATTGTGTCGACCCTCATCATCTTCATCGGGTTCCTCATGATAGGCCTGACCAAGAAGAAACAGGGGCTCCACGATAAAATTGCCGGGACCCTCGTGCTCCTCCAGCAGGAATAAAAAATATCATTTTATTTTCTTTTTGGTTTTTTCACATCGGCGTTTCCGTTTTCATTGCCGGGATACTACCGGTTACTGGAACCGGACCTTCATCCACAGGAGGAAGAGGATGAGGCCAAGGGTAACGACATTGGCAGCGATGATCGGCAGGGAACCGATCCATATGCCGTACACGGTCCAGAGTATAACGCCGATCGCGAAGAGAACGAGCATAGCAAGCGACAGGTCCCGTGTCTCTTTTAGTTTCCACGAACGGATGACCTGCGGGACGAACGAGGCGGTCGTGAGTGTCCCGGCGATATAGCCGATGAGTACGATATTGTCCATGATTTCTTTCGTATATTCTGTTCGGGCAGCGACTGTATTAAACAGGGGGCTCGGGTGAAAACTGGTCCGCGACGACCTGCCACCGGCCCTGCCCGTTCACGAGGAAGAGCATGTCTCTTCCCCGCATTTCCTGCACAATGCCGCCGGTCTCGAACCTTATGGTGAAAAGATAGGTGACTACAGCGCAGGTCCCCGAGCAATAAAGCTGCACCCGGTGACCGGTCTCATGCCATTCAAGGACATGTGCCATCCGGGCAAAATCCCTCCAGCCGGCGACGTCCTGGCCCCTGCCTTCCAGCGACCGGACGTGGTAGGAACAATAGCCACAGCTTCGGGGTGTATATACCTGCGGAATTCCTTTTCGTTCCACGATTCCGTCCAGCACCGGTTCATCTCCCGTATGGTCCTTTCAATTTCCCGTACTTGTGCGTCCTCTGTCATAAATCGCCGGAACAATGGAGGAGGAGCCGGACAAAAAGGGTGCGGGGTGCAGGGGGTGAAAGTATAGGGGCCCGAATAACTGCCAGCCAGGAGACGTCAGGAGGGAAAAAGGAGGTTTATGGTGATTGCACAGATTGTTCCCGAGCTGGATTCAGAAGACCTAGTGCGTCCGTTCAATCTGCAGGTCATCGCGCGATTCCTGTTGCCTTAAAAAAAGTGTAGCAGAAGACCCCGTCCGGTTCGCACGTCCGGTAGAGATCATTGATCCCCTTGTCCCAGTCTTTTTCATCCATCATTTTCCGTCCCATCACCTCCGGTTTCACCCCTTCAACCATTGCAGTGAACGTCTGTTTCGTAAACCCTTCGACCAGTTCCGGCCGCGATGCATCGACATACACGAGCCGGGGAGAGACCGTGACGCCTGCAAAGCCTGCACTCGTAACAAGCGGGAATAGACGGCGGCCGATGAGGGCATCGCCACCTGCGGATTTCTGGAGATCGACAAGACACTGGATCGCCCTCGTTGCTGGTTCACTCTCCGGGTAAAAAAATGTCGAACCGTGATCCCCTTCGATGACCGTAATCGAACCGCCGGCCCTGATGAGAGGGCGGAGTCGTTCGAGTGCCAGCAGGGGGTCAGCCACGTGTTCAAGAACAAAACAGATGAAGATATGATCGAAGGTTTCCGCTGCGAACGGGAGATGGAAGAGGTCTCCGACACTGACGGTGACATTCGTTATCCCTTCCCTCCGGATGCGTTCCCATGCTTTTTTCACCGACTCCGGCGAAATATCGACGGAAGTTATATAGGCATCCGGCGAGTTTTTTGCGAGAATGACTGTCTGGGCACCGATCCCGCACCCGGCTTCCAGCACTTTTGATCCCGGGGGGTACTTCGTATCGCTATGGAGGAGCCCGGTAAGGGTCCGGGCCTGGTCAGAAAGGCGTTCTGATTCTGTTACAGAATATCCATGGACATATTCACGAGGGTTCATACAAGTAAGGTCCAGATATACGATTTTTGCTAGCCGATAATAAAACAACCCACGTCAATTTCTCCAGGCGTTATTCTTTTAGAAAGGGTTCCCTGATGAATCCGGCTTTACCTTAACGATAACCAGGAGATGACGAATCAGAAGTGATCGGAAAAACAAAATTGGCGTAAAACAAGAGGCCGGGGCCGAGATTCGAACCCGGGTCGGAGGATCCACAATCCTCTAGGATGACCAACTACCCCACCCCGGCAATTTGCCCTTTTACATTTGCACTGGTTTCGTATTAATGTATCCTGTGGTAATCGCTCACCGGATGCCGGTTACTCCAGAGTTTGATGAGGTATCCGGGCACCTGTTGGTTATAAGGTGATCATTAATAGGCTCATACGTCCATTACATATCAGGTGGCTCCGAACAGTATCCTTTAAGAGAAAAGCGGACGGCATTTTCCGCGTTTTCGCGTTGCTGGCGACGTCAGGGATCCAATATCACGGTTCGGAACTAAAAAAAGAGGTGGGGAATATGGCGGAAACGCCGAAGATCAGGACGCCGATTGTCTGTGTAATGGGGCATGTGGATCACGGGAAGACCTCACTTCTCGACCGCATCCGGGGCTCATCGGTCGTAAGCTCTGAAGTAGGAGCAATTACCCAGCACATCGGGGCAACAATTGTTCCCATAGACGCAATCCGCAAGATGAGCGGCACGATGGGGAAATCGTCGGTCAACATTCCGGGACTCCTTTTTATCGATACCCCGGGTCATCACGCGTTCACTACCCTCAGGGCACGTGGCGGTGCACTCGCCGACATGGCGATCCTCGTCGTCGACATCAACCAGGGGTTCCAGCCCCAGACCATCGAGGCACTCCAGATCCTGCGTAACTGCAAGACGCCCTTTGTCATCGCTGCGACGAAGATCGATCGGATTCACGGGTGGCGGGTCAATGAGAATGAGTCGTTCCTCAATTCATTCGCAAAACAAAATGAACGGGTCCAGACCGACGTGGAGAACAAGACGTACGAGATCGTCGGAAAGCTCTCCGATCTCGGGTTCTCCTCTGACCGGTTCGACCGGGTCTCGGATTTCCAGCGCAACCTCGCCATTGTACCGGTGAGTGCCCATACCGGTGAAGGAATACCCGACCTTCTCCTTGTCATGATCGGGCTTGCACAGCGGTACATGGGCGATGCGCTGGCGCTCTCGGTTGAGGGGCCGGGTGCCGGGACCGTTCTGGAGGTCAAGGAAGAGCGGGGACTCGGGACGACCCTCGATGTCATCCTCTATGACGGAACACTCGCGATCGGCGACGAGATCGCGGTAGCGACGCAGAACGATGTCGTGGTAACCAAGGTCCGGTCGCTCCTGAAACCCCGGCCGATGAAAGAGATCCTTATCGAAGACAAGTTCGAGCGGGCAAAATCGGTCGCCGCCGCAGCGGGTATCAAGGTCACGGCCCCGAATCTTGAAGGCGTCATTGCGGGATCCCCGTTCTTTGTTATCCGTGGCAACCGCGAAGAGATCGAGGCAAAGATCAAAAAAGAGATGACCGAGATCCATGTCAACCTCGCAGAAGAGGGGATTGTGATCAAGGCCGACACGATCGGTGCGCTCGAAGCGCTCTGCAAGGAACTCAATGGCAAGGATATCGGGGTTATGCGGGCGGAAGTGGGCGCTGTCAGCCGTCACGACCTGATCGAGACCGAGACCATCAAGAACCCGATATTCCGGATCCTCCTGTCGTTCAATACCCCGATTCTTCCTGATGCGGCAGAAATGATCAAAAACCCGCTCTATACCCAGGTGAAAGTATTCGAAGGCCGGGTCATCTACCAGCTGATCGATCAGTACCTCCTGTGGCGGGACGAGCAGAAGCGGCTCCAGGAAAAACAGCGCTTCGAACATGTGGTCATGCCGGCCAAGATACGGCTCCTTCCCGACTGTGTCTTCCGCCAGAGCAACCCGGCCGTTGTCGGCGTCCGGGTTTTGGGCGGGAAACTGCGCAATGACGTCGACCTGATAAAAACCGACGGAAAGAAAGTAGGTCATCTCAAGTCAATGCAGCTCCGCCAGGAAAACATCCGCGAGGCCGACGCCGGGCTTGAGGTCGCAATCTCGATCGAGGGTGCAACGGTAGGGCGGCAGGTCAACGTTGGGGACGATCTGTTTGTGGATATCCCGGAACGGCACGTAAAAGTGCTGGAACGCGAGATGATGAAGACCCTGAACCCTGCAACGCAGGAAGCGCTCGCCGAGTTTACGGCGCTCAGGCGCAAGAATGAACCCTTCTGGGGAAAGTGACCGGTCGTACCGGAAGTTACGCGAGGCTTTAATAGCGTACCGGTAAAATAAAATGGGTACCTCATGTGCAGGCTTCATGCCGGCAGCAAAGAGACGTCTTGAAAATCCGGGTACGGATTTTTTACAGCAGAGATCAATAAAGAGGAAATTACATGGTGGATTTGAAGCTTGTAGTATCAGACCCAAAGTCAGGTCGCGCCTATAATGTCGATGCCAGTGGCGCAGCAGCAGGAGCGATCGTGGGTAAGCATATCGGCGATGAACTCGATGCAGGAGCAATCGGTCTTGCAGGATACCGGATCAAGATTACCGGCGCATCCGACCGGACCGGAACGACTGCAAAGGTCGGCCTTCCCGGATCAGGGCGCAGGAATCTCCTTCTTGCCGGCGGCGTAGGGTTCCATCCAAAGATGGACGGGGAACGCAGGAGAAAGACGGTCCGTACCAACGAGATCAGCGCGGACTTTGTCCAGGTCAATGCACTTGTAACAACGTACGGCGAAAAAACCCTTGACGAACTCTTCCCGAAGATCGAGGGAGAGAAGAAAGAAAAGGCGTCAAAGGTCAGAAGATAAAATATTTTTTTACCAGGTTTTTAAAAAATCTTTCCTGAACATCAAAGTTCAGGGAGAAAAAATAGGAAATTATTATACTGCGTAGCTGATGCTTACATCACCGTTTGGCGAAGAAGTGCTGCTGAACTTGACCACTTTTCCGTTGTTCCAGATCTCCACCGTCAGCTCATGTTTGGAGCCGTCATCCTTGTGAAACGACGCGGTTATTGTCCCGGTTGGATTGTCGACGGTGTAAACCCGAACACCTGAATCCTGTACTTTCACAAGGGAACCGGTCACCCCATAGCTCCCGGAGAAGCCTCCGAGGTAACTGACTTTTACTGAAACACCCTGGTCAGGTACAACGGGTGCTGTCGCGACCGGTTTTACTACAGTTGTGCTTCCCGATAGTGTCGTTTGCGATTTCGTAGTAGTCGTTGAATGAGCTGCAGATGTGCTTTGCGCTGACGGGCCGGTACCAGGGTTTGCCGGTGCCGCTGCGGTCCCTCCGCCACCCAAAAAGTAGAAGAGCGCAAGTATGATTACGACGATGACGCCCCCGATTGCCGCATATGCTACCCAGGGTTTATCCCACGGATCCTTTCTCCCGTGTCTCATGATGATTCCCGCTTTGCCATAACAGTATACTATTCTGACAGAAATGAGCAAAATAGTTTGTTGTCGGAAATACCGCTCCGGCAGGTTGCATTCATGAGAAGAGAGAAGATCCAGGGTTTAAAGAAAGATTATGATTTGTCCAGGCTCAAGGTGAGTGATTCCCTGAGATCATCGAATGGCACATTATATTTTTTTGCTATCAATACCAAAGCAGCGGGGGGCATGAGATTTCCGTCAAATCCTTCCTTGATGATCGCGTTCATCTCCGCAACGATGTCCATTTCCGGGACGTTCCTGGCTGCAGTGATCCGCCCGAGTAAGTTCTGGAGGGGATCATTCCGTTCAAAAATCGACGATGTCGGTTTAAAACCAATAGGGATGGTAATGCCAGTGATATCAAAACAGGGGGAATATACCCCATTCTCCTGCCGGAGGAGCCCATCCTCTTCCGCACGACGCAGGAGCAGGTTTGCCTGATCGGTGCTCATCCATTTACGGTCGAGAGCATAGTAATAAACGAGCTCGTTTTTTCGCATTCCCGTTTTCCGGGTATGCCTGAAAGGTGCGGCGATGGTGAGTCTGGATCGTCACTTCGGAGCACCAAGAAGGATATTTTTCAGGTCGAGGGCGTCAAGTCCTTCGCCGCTCCCTTCCTTTGCGATATCGATGTCCGTCCTCGAGGCCTGGTCGGTAAGGCGGATGTAAAAAATATCGTTCGCTATGGGGACTTTCCCGCCACCCCGAAGGGCGAGCGCGAGGACCGAGACCTGCATATCGGCGGCTTCAGTGATCACGCCGGGCCGGAAGAACGTCGGGTGTGATATCACCAAACGTCGCACGGTCAATGGCGATTTTAATCTTGGTCTTGACTCTCACGAGTTCCTTACCGGTCGTTTTTGTGGATTCTTCGTTGTCGAGACCTGCGATATATTTAAGCGTCTCGTTAAAGGGCATTCCCATCGCAAACGAGAGATCCACCCGCTGGGGGAAACGATAATAGATCCTTCGCATAGCTAGACTATTGCTGCCCGAAAGAAAAAAGATTGTTGGTTACTATTTTTATTCGAGTAACACTGCGTTGATGACGCCGTCCTGGCCGGGGCGGCTCATGATCCGTGCACTACCGATCTCGGTCTTGATGATTGCGCCTTTCGTGAGCAGGTTCCGCCGGACATAGTTCGGGTTTGCGCTGTTCGCTTCGACGTTCATGATCTTGACCTTCTTTGTCTCGCCTTGTGCATTGGTCACGTTAACCATGTTCGCACGAAGTGCACGGGACTTTTCGTTCCCGCCGAAGGTTCGGATGATGCGTCTCCGCTCGTCACCGATATGGGTGTCTGCGGGTGCAAGCCCGATTTCTGCTCTCCGCTTCATCGCTGCCGGTCGGCGCCTGCCGCCGGTTATCTTCCGTATTGATTCTTTCTGCCAGAGCATAGTGTTACTCCACGTTTTCCGGAAACTTCCATTCCCGAAGATGGTGCTCTATATATTCCTTTCAGAATTATTTATAGTACTTCCCAACAGGGCGCCATTCTCCTTAGCCGAACTGCGATTTTGTGGAATACAGATTCAAGAGGCCGGGGAAGGAAAACATCAAGAAAGAATGTTGGACAAAATCCAGATCAAAATCATGCAAGTATGGTATCAAGCAGTGCCGCGATACCATCACCGGTTTTCAGGTTGGTCCGGAATACCGGCATCCCCGGATTGTACCGGTGGATGTCTTTTTCCATCCTGTCGAGATTTGCCCCGACATAAGGTGCCAAATCCACTTTATTGATAACACCTATGGTCGAGTCCCGGAACATCATCGGGTGCTTGTTTACGACATCGTCGCCTTCGGTCGAGCTCACGATCACGATCCGCTTCTCAGCGCCGAGCCGGAAATCCGTGGGACAGACCATATTACCGACATTTTCTATAAACAGGATGTCGATCTCGTCAAGCGGCAGGTGCTCTATCGCGTGCTCCACGAGATGTGCATCGAGATGGCATTCCTTACCGGTATTCGCATTGAACGCCGGGATCCCGAGTGCAATTATCCTCTGGTAGTCGTCGTCACCATACACGTCCCCGGCAATCGCCCCGGCTTTGAGCCCTTTTTTAACAAGGAGCGGGACAAGGCGTTCGATGAGTGCTGTCTTGCCTGAACCAATAGCGCCCAGAAGATCGAATGCACGCACACCGTGGGATTTCAGGTGCTGTGCGTTTTTGTCGGCGAGTGAGTTGTTGACGTCGTAGACATCTTTCTCAATCCTGACGTCGATATGATGCATGTAAAAGAGTGGGAGCGTACACTGTTTATACCTTGACACGACAAACGTTCCTTCAATGGCAGTTAAAGGCGAGCGGATCCTCTATCCCTGCTACTTCAATGCGGCGTATTCAAGGGCAGAAGGACGGAGAGTTACGCGCAGTCTCGGCGTAAAAGCGCCGGTTCTTGCCGATATCGAACGTGTGCTTACCCGGCTCGGCATAACCTATCGTGCCGAGGAGAACCATCACCCGGAGCACTGGATACGGCGCGAAGGCCGGGTTGTTGTCGAATGGACCGAAAGCAAGGAAATCCTCATAAAAAAAGTTGCACAAAGACTCGGGGCAAAGAAATGACGGGACTCTATGACCTTCACACCCACACCATCCTCTCCGACGGCGAGATGCTCCCGATCGAACTTATCCGGAGGATGGCAGTTACCGGTTATACCACAGTCGCAATAACCGATCACGTCGACGCGTCAAACACCCAGTCGGTCATTTCATCGCTCAATAAAGTCCGGGAATCCGCGGATCTTTTTGGGGTTAAGCTGCTCTGCGGTGTCGAGATCACCCATGTCCCCCCATCCCAGATAGCTTATCTCGCGCGACTGGCAAAAAAGGAAGGTGCCGATATTGTTGTGGTGCACGGCGAAACACCGGTCGAACCCGTCGCTCCCGGCACGAACCATGCAGCATGTGCCTGTGAAGATGTGAACGTCCTTGCCCATCCCGGACTCATTACACCCGAAGATGCACTGCTCGCGGTGCAAAACCATGTCGCGCTTGAAATCACATCCCGGGGCGGTCACAACCGGACAAATGGCCACGTGGCGCGTATCGCCCGTGAGGCAGGGTGCCGGATCGTTATCGATTCCGATGCCCATGCACCTCACGATATTCTTGATAAGCAGGCAAAATTCATAGTGGCAAAAGGCGCAGGACTCAGCGAAACGGAATGCAGGGGCGCATTATCTTTAAATGTCGATAAACTCCTCATTTCCTGAAATTTCTATTTATACTTTCACGGAATGCTTAAATAGTGATAAAGCTCACATAAATAGATTACTAAATCAAATTAGTACCATTGTAATCCTGAGGTTGTTGTGAAGGTTGTTGGTCGGGCAGTGAGCACTATCGGCAATCGGATGCTCATTATCCAGTGCGATGCCGCCCAGCTCCCCGCCCTCTACAGTGAAGTCAGTGACCGTCGAATGAAACCGGTGGGAAAAATACTGGACTTATTCGGCAATGTCAAAGCACCTTACGCTGCAGTCTTATGTCGCGACAAATGTGCGGTCCTGCCCAATGAAAAACTCTTCACAAAGTAGCCAGGACGTCAACAGTCTCGGGACAACGGTTCCCCTAGCAATCAGAAAAACTTAAAAAATTTGGTGAATGTGGATGCAGGAAGTTGAAAAGTTAAAAATCCTCCAGAATGAGAGGGAAGCACTCAAGTCGCGAATCAAAGTAAAGGAAACGGAAAAGAAAGCCGAGAACCATACCGAGACCGTCTGTCCTGAGTGCGGCGGACGCCAGCTTGTCCACGACTATGAGCGCGCAGAACTCGTCTGCCAGAGCTGTGGCCTTGTTATCGATGATGATTTCATCGACCGTGGCCCCGAGTGGCGTGCGTTCGATCACGACCAGAGAATGAAGCGCTCGAGGGTGGGCGCCCCGATGACCTTCACGATCCACGACAAGGGTCTTTCGACCATGATCGACTGGAGGAACCGGGACTCATACGGTAGGGCAATCTCCTCCAAGAACCGGGCACAGCTCTACCGTCTGCGCAAATGGCAGCGACGTATCCGTGTGAGCAACGCAACCGAGCGCAACCTCGCATTTGCCCTTTCAGAGCTGGACCGGATGGCATCCGCTCTCGGCCTCCCGCGAAACGTCCGTGAAACGGCGGCAGTCGTGTACCGTGATGCAGTGGACAAGAACCTGATCCGCGGCCGGAGCATCGAAGGTGTCGCAGCAGCGGCACTCTATGCAGCCTGCCGTCAGTGCAATGTTCCGCGAACGCTTGATGAGATTGCAGAAGTGTCCCGTGTTTCGAGAAAGGAGATCGGAAGGACCTACCGGTTTATTTCCCGGGAACTGGGTTTAAAGCTCCTCCCGACATCGCCGATCGACTACGTCCCGCGGTTCTGCTCCGGACTTACCCTCAAGGGAGAAGTCCAGAGCCGTGCCGTCGAAATCCTTCGGCAGGCCGGGGAACGCGAGCTGACAAGCGGCAGAGGCCCGACCGGTGTCGCAGCAGCTGCAATTTACATCTCCTCAATCCTTGGCGGAGAGCGGCGTACCCAGCGCGAAGTAGCAGAAGTTGCAGGGGTTACCGAGGTCACGATCAGGAACCGCTACAAGGAACTTGCAGAGAAGCTCGACATCGAGATCATTCTCTGATTTTTTTTCTTTGCCTCTGATCTCACTAAGAAAGTTTTTGTTCAAGGAACAGTCTGAACTGAGTGAGTCATCATGATCCGGAAAAACTGTCCATTCTGTCTCTTGTTGCTGGTACTCGGCAGCCTCCTTGTACTGGCACCTGCCTCTGCAACGATCGCTGTGTACGGCAGTTCTTCCGGTTTTAATACATCCCTGCACCCGGACTATGGGACGGCGTTAACGGTTCCCGGCCAAAATGGATCTCTCCTCGATCAGACGGTGGAAGAGTTTACCGGGCATGACATTTCCCTCATTTTTATGGGGAACGACAGCACGTTCTCGACGACAACAGCATCTACGGTTGAACAGGTGGTCTGGGACGGAAAGCTCCTGGTAATCAGCTATCCGGCGACCGTAAAATTCAGCGACAGCCTTCCCCTGATAACCGATAGTGTAACCTCCGGGGGGAATTACCTGGAATCTGTCACTTCCGCCGACCCTGTTGTACGGCAGGTCTTCTCCGGCGCCAGTGCGAGATTTAATATCACGGGAGCCGTCGGAGCGCACATCAAAGGGTTGCCAAAACCCGGAACGGTCGTTCTGCTGAAGTACGATTCAGGGGAGCCAGGACTCGCCTATCGGAAATACGGAAACGGTTACGTAGTCGAATGGGCAATGGCATCCCCCGAATCAATTCTTGGGTCAGATGAAGCTGACCGGATAAATGCTGGGGTTATTAAGTCACTGATAGGCCCGGTCTCACCGACAACAACCATCACCACCCTGCCGATAGTCGTTAATACGACACCTTCATTATCCGAAACGACAGTTCCGGCAACAGGGCAAACCCAGAAGACGGGAAACATCACGGTCCAGTCAAACCCGCTTGGGGCTTCGGTTTTTATTGATGGGATATACCAGGGGGTAACCCCGCTTGAGCTCGGGGGTTTTACCTTGGGATATCATGCCGTCAAAATGACCAAGGAAGGCCGGTACGATTATGATGGGAGCGTTTACGTTGTCGCCGGCGAACGGGTCACAGCTTTTGGCTCCCTTCCCCAGCAGCCATCGGGCTCCCCGGTTATTACGCAGGGGGGAAGTGAAGTAACACCTACGCCGGCAACTTCTTCGGATCCACTCTCCAGCCCAACGGTAATCGCTGCCACGATCGGGGCGATCACCGCGGGCATCGCTGCATTCGCGACCATTTATTCCCAGACGGTAAAAGGAAAAAAATAACGAGTTAAACCGGCATCACCGTATTCGCGACTGCCGGATACTAACAACTATATCCCACCGTTTACAATCTATAAACCACATCAGCTCGGGCTCGTAGATCAGGGGTAGATCGCTACGTTCGCAACGTAGAGGCCGCGGGTTCAAATCCCGCCGGGTCCATTCTTCAACGTTTTTTTCGGGACCGAAGGTCACGTCAGGATCGAAGGGCAGAGCCCTCGCGGTTCGATTCACCGGGTCCATTCTTTCAACGTTTTTTTCGGGACCGAAGGTCACGTCAGGATCGAAGGGCGGAGCCCTCGCGGTTCGATCTGCCGGGTCCATTCTTTCAACGTTTTTTTCCGGGACCGAAGGTCACGTCAGGATCGAAGGGCAGAGCCCTCGCGGTTCGATCCAACGGGTCCATTCTTTCAACGTTTTTTTCCGGGACCGAAGGTCACGTCAGGATCGAAGGGCGGAGCCCTCGTGGCTCGATCCCGCCGGGTCCATTCTTTCAACGTTTTTTTGGGACCGAAGGTCACGCCAGGATCGAAGGGCGGAGCCCTCGTGGTTTGATCCGCCGGGTCCATTCTTTTCAACGTTTGTTTTGGGACCGATGGTCACGTCAGGATCGAAGGGTGGAGCTCTCGCGTTTCGATCCGCCGGGTCCATTCTTTTTTCATAGCTTTCGAAGGGCCGCTCCAGCTCGTTGGGCTTATCCTTTTCACAATTTTTGGGGAACGGCAAAATCAAAATCAGGTTCGACGGAAGAACTTCCGTGATCCTCCTGTTCACCGTATCCATCATTTTTCCTTTTTTAACTGTACGAAACAGTAAAACTATAAGGATCTATATAAAAAGTAGTACAACAGGAATTTAGTAAACCGGCCTTGATTGGGCGATTTCTCGATTTATAACGAAGAGAACCCATAAGCCGTCATATTGAGCGTGGGGTTAACAGGATATGACCAGGATTGTTTTTTCGACCGTCATCGTCGTCTCTCTTCTCGCTTCAGTTCTTGTTTTCCCTCTTTCTTCGGCACTTCCGGCAGGATCTTCCGTTGTTCCTTCATCTCTGGTTGACTATTCAGCGCACGATTCGGCGGGACCGACCCTGTTTGCAAAAAGTGATAAGGCGGCAAACCCGCATGCGACCGTGTCAGCTCCCGTCACCGTTCCGGCACAATCAACAGCTGATTCCGGAGAAGTCTCGGTCAGCTCGTCACCTGCCGGCGCACAGGTATTCATCGATGGTTCATACCGGGGAATGACTCCGATAAGTATCAGGGGGGTCTCATCCGGTCAGCATGACCTCCGGCTTGTCCTCGCAGGGTACACCGAATTTAACGGTGGGGTTACCGTGTCTTCCGGTAAAATATCCGAATCGGTAATCACGCTTATTCCGGGTAGCATTAATGGATCCGCCAGTCCTCCGTTCCGGTGGGATGATCCTGTGGTCCTCCTTACCGTCCTCGGGATTGTCACCACAGTCGTAGGAGCGGTAGTTACGGTTGCCTCAATGATTCCATGGAAAAAAACGGAATCAGAAAAACAACCATAAGGAAAAAGGCCCTGATGGTTACAGTTGAACAGTAACAACTATATGGAATTGGCAGGAAAATAGTATGTCACACTGGGGCTCGTAGATCAGGGGTAGATCGCTACGTTTGCAACGTAGAGGCCACGGGTTCAAATCCCGTCGAGTCCATTCGTTTTTCAGGGTTTTCTTTCGGGACTAAAACGGTCACGTCGGTTTCGAAAGGCGGAGCCTTCGAGGTTCGATCCCGTCGAGTCCACTCATTTCTCTTGGCTTTTTCCGGAGACCGACAGGTTTTTTATTGATGATCGATCGAATTATCGTAAATTTGAATTTTATCAAAAAAGAGGAAAACTCTTTTTGGTTTGTCACAGGCTGAATAATTTGTAAAAATCCGATTTCCTTTCCTTTCGGAGTGGGTCTGCCATCACGCCTGGTTTTGCCGTGTAAACGTGGATACGGGGTTCGGGTTCGATAATCGGTTACGTGAATTGATGAAAGAGTGTTGAGTAATCTGAACCAGACCGGATATTTTCCAAAAATCAGTCAATCCATTCCAGGATATGCCCGCTTTTCTCCTGTTCATGTCGTTTGACTATTTTCTCCTTGACTTTGAGGACAGCTTCGGCGGCTGGAGACGGCTTTTCGAACCTGCCGTAATCCATATAATCGTGATCGAGTGAATCGTCCCCGCCGTTTATCTCCTGAACTCCCCCGGATGTTTCCCGGGGAACGGTCGGCGAAATTACTGGGTCGTTGGGAGAGGCCTGCCCGGTTTCCCGGTACGACGACGTCGTAACAATGTGAACCGGCTCAATCATCGTAAGCGGTGGCGGGACGCTCGTCATCAGAGGGGGGGGAACGGGGATCGTGCCCGGGAAATCACGGGCGGTTCCGTACCGTGACAGGAGAAAATCGACAAAGTCCTCGACCTCCCTTCGCTGGTCGGGGGATAATCGTTCCAGTTTACTTTCAAGTGACTCCATGATAACCTCCGGAATTTCTGCGTTTACCGGTATCTCTTGTTTTTCGTATTTAAGAAAGACGAGTTTTTTTTGTCCGTCTTATTCCCACTTGTGCTGGTAACCCCGTTTGTCAAGCGGCTTTCCGTCTATGACGACCTTTTTTTCCGGGATTACGGTGCCGATAACCGTGTAAGCGAGCCCTTCTACCGGGTGCCGCGACGGAGGCAGGGTGAAGATCATTTCATAATCCCCGCCACCATAGAGCGCGAGCTCCATCGCCTGTTTTGCCGGAATTCCTGCCGGTATCGGTAAACTCGCCGAATCAAGGGAAAATCCGTACCCGTTCACGCTCACAAGATCGTATAGCGAGAGAGCGATGCCATCGCTGTCGTCCATCATCGCGCTTGCCCCTGACCTGCCGAGCAGCTGCCCCTCTGCGACGCGGGGCTGTGGTTCGAAGAGCGCTTTCTCGAATTGGGTGTACCCGTCAAGGTACGCCTGAGCCTGGCCGGGAGTGCCGGTAATGCACACGCGGTCGCCCTGCCGTGCACCCATGCGCCTGACGAGGTTCTCGTTCTCAACGAGCCCCATGCCGGTCGTGACAACGGTGAGTTCCTGGTGGTGATCGATATCCCCGCCAATGATTGCCGCCCCGAATTTCTTACAGCAGTCCTCTGCACCCTGCATGACGCCGGCGAGGTGCTGCCATTCATCGAGCCCCACCGCGATCAGGAGCCAGGCGGGCGCTGCACCCATACTCGCGATATCGCTGATGGTGACCGCTGCGCTCATCCAGCCGATCTGCCAGTCGGACATGCCGGGCATGAAATCGGTAGTGCGGTGGAGCATGTCGGTCGTGACAACCATGGTCCGGTCTCCGCAGGGCAATACAGCGCAGTCATCAAGACAGTTCTCCCGGCCAACGATATTCATTACGACGTTCAGAAGCTCGCGGTCATCCACTCTTTCGTACCTCCTTACCCCGTTCACTTTTGTACTCTTTGAAGATATGCTCAATCATATCCGACCGTTTCTCCCGCTCATGGTGAACCTGTTCGCCTTTCCAGGATGCAAGCGCGGTGTCGAAGAGATCTTTTGCCGCAAGGCCTTGTTTTCCCCGTACCTGGACACCCGCATCCCTGTCCGAAAGCAGCGGGATACCGGCTTCCCGGAAAGCGAGGAGCATCTGGGGATCGCTCTCCGCAAGGGTGGACGCGCCGGTAATTACCGCCCCGATATGGATCCCTGCGAGGTCCTTGACCACGCTCCGCCCCCAGCCGGCGGTCCGGATCACGAACACGAGGTCTCCCTCTCCGAGCCCCGTATCTTCAGAAAGCCGGCGCAGCCCTTCCTTTGTCAGGGCTTCCATGACCTT
Organism: uncultured Methanomicrobiales archaeon; assembly: GCA_963758935.1. Classification (GTDB taxonomy): domain Archaea; phylum Halobacteriota; class Methanomicrobia; order Methanomicrobiales; family Methanospirillaceae; genus Methanoregula. The sequence continues at coordinate 280,092 of CAVWXD010000002.1, forward strand.
GACCGGGAGCACCTCGCCATCCATCGAAAGTTCGGCAAACTTCTTGATCCGGGCAATCCGTTTTGCAAGGTTCTTCCCATGCCGCTCCTCCTTCCGGAGATGTTTTTTCAGGCTCTGGATGGTTACGTCCCGCTTCACAATCGCCGCATCCTTCGCGATCTCTGCATCGCGTTCGGCATCACGGGACCTCAGGCGTGCTTTGAGCCGGTGGACTTCGTATTCCTTTTCCTTGACTCCTTCTTCAAGTTCAGCGATATACATGCGGAGTCGTTTCACCATCCCGTCGAGGATCCTGACCCGTTCGTCGTGTTTCTCGCCGACAATGACAGGCGGCGTTTCTGTAACGGGGACGGGGGCAGGAACATGCATCTCGCTCAGCACCTGGTCGAGGGACTGCCCGCGGATGACCCGTGCTCTGACTTCATCGAGATCGTGCCCGGGGGGGATCCGCTTCTGGAGGTTCTGGAATTTATGCCGGTACTGGCGATAAGCGTCGAGTGCAGCCGACAGGGCGTCCCGCTCATGATCGTTTGCATACGGGAATGGTGCGGTGAGTTCGATCTTGGTCTCTACACTCACGTCCTGCTTTGGCGTATAAGCGATGGCGGAAAACGCCCTCCGGATTTTCTCAACTGAGTAAGGCATCTCCTGGACATCAGAAGCGATTATGAGCGGTTTTCCCACCCGGTAGAGAGACTCGATGACGTCCCCCATGTTCATCTGCCGGGAACTCTGGAGGTGGAGGAGGTTCCCGTCGAGGTCGAGCACTGCTGCGGCCGTCGTCGTCCCCGGATCGATACCTACGATCAGGTACCTGGGTTTTGCAGAAAGCGGGCGGAACCGGATCCGTTCGAGACGTTTGCCGCTGATCCGGACCTGCACATCCGCACCCCGGTACGTCCCGACAGGCACCTGGTCCCGCATTGCAAAGACCCGGAACGCGACCCGGTCTGCTCCCTCCGAACGCCTTCGTTTCCTTCTTCTCGTACCTGAGCCCGGAAGACGCGAGGGCCATGTCAATCTCCCTGCCTTTTGCCTGGACAGCGCCGTGAATTTTCCTCGCATACCGGTTCTGGCTCCAGCCACCTTTACCGGGAGAGCGGTGCCGGCTCACTACGACTTCGCTCTCGTTTTCGAACGCAATCACTTCCGCGCCGGCACCAAGTGATGCGACCTGTGCTGTGGCACGTGCTTCTGCAAAGGGATCGAACCGGTTGAAACTGATATTGTACCGGGCAGCGACTTTCCCGAGCGTCTCTTTCCGTTCGCCGCCAGTCACCTGGACAAGCCGGGTCTGCGGGGGAATTTTCTGAAGAAAAGCAAAGAGTTCGTGCTGGTCGGCAGCGATCTCCTGGAGACTGTCAACGGCAAGGATGTCCGGCTGTTCAAGGACCAGCAGTCGGAAAAGCCGGAACATCGAGACTTCGGATTCGCTCTGGATCTCCTGCCCTTCCATGCGGATAAGTGCATACATCGGGCGGCGGGACCGCGATCTTACCGAACCCTTGATTATATCGATCCCGAAGACTTTCAGCCGGTCACGCATTGCAATGCGTCCTCAAGTTCATACTCCATTTTGTATTTTCGTTTGAAGTAATTGAGAATGTTAGAGAGATCGCGCTCGATGATAGAACGTGCGTTCAGGTGATCGGTCCCAACCCACTGGGGCCAGTCGATTAAGACGCACCGGCCTTCTTCCATCATGATATTGTATTCGGACAGGTCGGAATGGATTATCCCCGCCTTGTACGCTTCCCTAACATTTTCGAGGATATCGGTGAGGACTTCCTGCGGGGCTTCCAGTTTGCACCGGTTCAGGTTAGACCCGATGATGAGACCCATGACGACCGTGTGCCGGTTCTGGTCGATGGGCTGTGGGACATTGACGCGGGGATGGAGCCGTTTGAGCGCATCGTACTCGTGCTCGGCCGACCGCCGTGACGCAAGGAGCCAGGAACAGTTCGTCTCTTCCGGCATATAGTCCCGGTTAGCCGGGCTGATGAGAATGATCGTCCTCCCACACGATGGAACTTGATAGCGACCGGGCCAAGACCGAGTGCCTCGTAGACGACCGACTCCTTTCCTTCGCCGAGCATTACGCCAAGTGCCGAGATCCGGCCTTTTTTCGTGAGCGATGCGAGGGCAAGGGTATCGTAGCCCCCGAAGACAAGGGCATACCCGTCGTAGGGGACCGGGTTGAAACGTGACCATTCCCCATTCTATGAGACGGGCCAGCCGGTAATTCACTTCCGATTCGGAGAAACCGGTGCTGGTGATAATTTGTTCGAGAGGGACCATGCGTACCTCGTCATCTGGCGCTCGAGCACCGCGAGGATCGTCTTCTCGTATTTATGGAGGGAGCGGATATGTTCTGCAGAGACTGCCATCGTTGGATAGTGGTTACCCGCGAGACTATAAAATGCTGGGTCATGGGACACTTTTTCACGTGAACACAACCCTTAATCATCTTTCATGCGAGAGTTAGATCGGATACGGCGATGCAGTGCGGTAAGTGCAGGGAAGAAGCGGTCACCTTTCAGCAGTACTCCGGAATGCATCTCTGCAGACGTCATTTCATTGAAGATATCGAAGCTAAGGCAAAACATACAATACGGAGTCACGGTTGGCTTCGAGCCGGGGATCATATTGGCGTTCCCGTTTCCGGGGACTGCACCAGTATCGCCCTCCTGTTCTTTCTGCACCATCTTTTTTCGAACCGGAAGGATATCCGGATCACCGCGGTCATCGCAGGAACCGGAGCGGGGGATGGGACGAGAGGGGCAGAACGGGTTGCGCATGATTTGGGCATACCCGTAGTGAGCGGAATTCCTTTTGAATCACCTGACTCTGAATGGGACAGAGATAAATCATACGGGGGACCGGCAAGGGAGCAGGATGGCAAAGCACCGGGACTTGCCATCATGAACCGGCTCGGAAAAGAGCACGGGATGACAAAAATTGCAACCGGGCGTTGCCTTGATGACGAGGCATCGTTTATCCTCACGAACATACTGCGTGGCGATATCGCGGAGATTTTTGCAGAAGACTCCCGTCTACAGTGGTGACCAGAATCCCGGGATTACACCGTTTATCGCTATTTCACGCGATGATATTGAATTGTATACACAAGAGCAGGGCCTCTTTGCCAGACTGTTCAAACCATCACCAGGAGCCGGACACATTCAGCGCGGAGATAACGACAATGCTCGATGTTTACACACGGAGGCACCCGGCTACGAAATATTCACTTCTTCACCTCGGGGAGAATATCAGGAAAGCAGTGGTAGCATCCGGGGAATCCATGAGAAGGAAATCCCCCGGCGCAAAGCATGATCAGCATCGGTTTCGGCCGGGATTTATCCGTGACGAGGTGAACGGCATTGGCGAATAAGCGGGGAGAATTATGGCGTTCGATCAGGAATTCCCCGGGGATCCAGATCGCTCTCTATTTCATAGCATTTACCTTGCTTATCGGAGTGTACACCTTCATCTTCCATGCATACTACCCAATCTTCGAGAATAAGCCAATAACATGGATGGAATCTCTCCTGTTCGTCGTTGAGTCGATGACGACAGTCGGATATGGCTGGCTCCTGCCGTTTTCAAGCGATGTAACGATGCTGCTTGCCATCCAGATCATGCTTTCCGGGGTCATCATGATCTTCATCGTTGTCCCCCTGCTGATCGCCCCGTTTCTCACAACCCTGCTCGCTCCCACGCCGCCGCGGAGGACTCCCCACACCCTGACTGGCCACACGGTGATTATGGGATATGACGAACTTACCCGCGCTATTGTTGACAGCCTTGGCATATCCGACCACGACGTCCTGATTGTTGAGCAGGATAAAGACTGACAGCCCTCGAAATCGCAACGCGGTACCGGCACCGGGCATACGTGATCTGGGGCGATTACAACGATCCGGCAACGTGGGCTGCAGCGCATATCGGGAGAGCCGGTTATATCGTTATCTGTAAAGACGAACGGCTGACGGCAAATATTATTCTCGGTATCCGGGGCGTGACTGAAGGGAAAATCGTGTCCGTTGTAGATAAGTCGTCGTTCGACCGTTACTTAAGATATGCCGGCGCAGAATTCGTATTATCCCCAAAGCATGCGACGGGTCGGATCCTTGCACGGCACGCCGTTCTCAACACGGGGGGCGACCATGTTGCTGAAATCCCGGGTATCGACAGGATCAGCATTAATCACGATCATGTATCGGCGCACGAGCTCCGGTTGATCACCATCCCGGTAGTTCCCGGATCTCCTGCAGAAGGGAAGACCCTCAACGAACTCAGCCTCCTCAAAAAGTATGGGGTCCATGTTCTCTTTCTCTGGAAATCCGGCACCTTTTTCACCCATCCCGATTGCGACAGTGTGGCCGATACCACGACGTCCCTGTTCCTGTTCGGCAGGGCTGATTCGCTGGCTGCTGCAGTAAGAGCCGAATTCAAAACCAGCGGCACTGCAGAGACCCTCGCTGTTATAGCAGGTTTTGGGGATGTAGGTAAGGCGGCGTATCATGAGCTCCAGTCCGCAGGCGTGACGTGCAAGATCGTTGACGCAAAGCAACACGGGGTCGACCAGGTCATCGGAAACGCCGAGGACGACCAGGTCCTCAAGGAAGCTCATATTGAGCGTGCCCAGCTCCTGTATTGTGGCGCTCAATAACGATGATATCAATATTTTCACAACGCTTATGGTCCGCAATCTCAACCCGGGATCCGTATTCTTGCCCGTGCGAATGGGCCTTCTTCTGTTGACAAGCTCTACCGTGCGGGCGCAGATTACGTTGCACTCCTCCCGACCATCGCAGGACAGACAATCGGAAGAATCGTTCTTGCTGATACGATAACCATACTTCTTGATCTGCCGAATGGAGAAATTGTACTCATGAAGCATGCCATGAAGCCGAATCTCCATGAGGTTGCCTGGTACACAAAAAAGACCGGGGTGAGGATCCTTGGCCTGGAACGCTCGTCGGGGCCGGTTGTTATGCCCGAGGGTACCGAGATTCTTCACGGGGATGACGCAGTGATTGCTGTCGGTAACAGCGAACAATTGAAAATGTTTACCCATCTACTATAGACAAAGAAACATGGCTCTCGAACTCGCATGCCGGATGGGCATGATTGAACATATGATCCGGTACGAGTACCTGGAACAGCGGGGCGACGGGTATTGTCATCGGCCTGAGCGGCGGCGTAGACTCCGCGGTTGCGGCGGTATTCTGCTGTCGTGCGGTCGGTGCAGAACAAGGTACTTGGCCTTTTTATGCCATCATCGGTCAGCAACCCGCAGGATAAACAGGATGTCTCTGATCTCTGCACGAGGTTCGGAATATCCCACCGGGTCGTTACGATTGAGCCTATGCTCACGGCGTTCAAGAGTCTTCCGGGATTTACAGAATCGAGATACCTGAACGGTAACCTGATGGCGAGAATCCGGATGACCGTTCTTTATTACCAGGCCAATAATGATAACCGGCTGGTATGCGGGACTTCGAACCGCAGTGAATATATGCTCGGTTACTGCACGAAATTCGGCGATAACGCCGCAGATATCCAGCCCATCGTCCATCTCTATAAGACCGAGATTTACGAAGTCGCAAAAGAGATGGGGATCCCGGAGAGCATTATCATCAAGCCACCTTCCGCAGGCCTCTGGGAGGGCCAGAGCGACGAAGGGGAACTCGGTTTGTCCTATGCAGAAATTGACGCCAGTCTAAAATCGCTCGAAAAAAATTACGGGAAACCTGCAACACCGATAGAAGAAAGGGTCCTTGCGCTGGTGAAGAAGAGCGCACATAAGAGGAATGCCGCCCCTAACCTGTTAGCAGCGCAGCAAGCACCGTGCGATAATCTTCCGGGTTATTGAGAAACGCGAGGGCATCCTTGTTACCGATAATTGAGTAGAGCGGACCTTCCACAATCCGTTGTTTGCCCCGACCGCTCCCGGCGGTAAGGTGCCTCACCGGCGGAACAGATGGATAGTGAGGATTTTTCTGCAGTATTCCGGAGCACAGCTCATAGTACGCCGCCCCGTGGCGGGATTCAAATTCCCCGTATTCGCTTTCGAAGGCAGTGGACACGATATTTGCCATGACAAGAGTCTGATCGACCGAGGGATTTATGGATATGTGGCCATAGCCGGGCGGGATGATGACGATATCTCCTTCCACAGCGGCGACCATGACGATATCGTCCAGCGCCTGCGACTGGAGGAGGTAATGAGCCATGCCTTCCACAACCTCGTAGATCTCGGGATAACCGACACCGGCCGGATTTTCCGGGTGGTAGTGACCTTTTGTCTTTACCCATTCGCCGCAGACGTTTTTCGCGGGAATAACGGTGAGATCGTACCGCAGCTTGTGCTCGCGAAGCCAGCGCCAGTCCGCATCGGATTTCGTCACGTCGCGGTACATAAAATAGAGGGGATCGTTACAGTCGCACGAAGGGTCGGCAAGGACAGAGCGCATCTCCCCGATGGTCCGAACCGACGGCCGGGGCAGATCCCCTTCCCATCCAAGCATCACTTCTTCTTTCTCATTACAAGTAAATAATACCCGGCGCCGATTCCAATAAGGCAGATTAGGGCGGTGAAGGGCAGAAACTTAGATATGTTGCCGGTCATTTGGAGAATGACCGTTACCGGTACCTTGAACGTGTCTGATACCCGGGTGTCAGACTGAATGTTATGGTACCTGACCTGAATATCAATTGAATTGACAAAAAAATCGGGGGATGTAATGCACAATTTTAATATTCCCTGATCTCCCGCATCTCTCCTACGTCGATGAGCCCTTTCATTGCATGGGTCTGTACCCAGCGTCCCCCCTCCCTGATTGCAGCCATAGGATTGGTTCCTCCCACCGCGGCGATTCCCACGAACTGCGGACTCACGGGAACGCCGAGAAGAGACAGGTTTGGCACCCCCACTTCGAGGATCCCCGAATAGTCTGCTGCTCGACAATTCGTCGAGAACTACGCCGACAAGAGGTTCGGCCTCCATATGGAATTCCCGGATGTTTGCGAGGATATTCCCGCTCCCGGTTCTCATGACATTCGTCACAGAAGTCGTCTTTTGGGAGATGAGGAACCTGCAGCGGATCAATGGTCGTGTGCTGGTACAGGATAATATGGGTAAACCGGATAGGTGTGCGTTTTTCAATTTCGACCACACCCCCGCCAATTGGGTTAACGGGTATACCCCTCCGGATAAGAAGCCCATCAAACGTAATGCTGCATATCGTACAGATAGCTGTGTTCCCTGCCGGTACCACAAAACCATTGATCTTTTCGCCGGATAAAAAAAACTTCACGAGACCACTGACGGTGACACCGGTCTTGTGGGCATCTTTCATTATGGAAATCGCGTACTCCAGATCTTCATTCTTTATGAGCGACAGGTTGTAGACGACAGTCCCTTCCCCGGTTACCGGATCAAAAGTGACCTGGAGGGCATAGTCCTCGATTTTATTATTGACGAACCTGAGAGGGACGGTCATTATAGTAATCTCCGACATCGCAATAGAAAAATTGTTCTATAAGACCATGGCAAATTATATCTAATGGAACACGATATGCGGGAAAAAGCCAAGAATGCGATGCGACTCATTCTTGAGGCAGCACGCTTTGAGGTTGAAGAGGTCGATGAACCTCTTGACCTGTCAGCTGTCCGCGACGGCACCTGCCTCCTTGTCCTTTGTTCGAATGAAGAGGATACCATCGCCCAGTTCGATAAAACCAATTACAGCCTCATGATCGACGATCATGAGATGACCTGTAAGAAACTCCTGTTCACGGTCGACAAGGACATCATGACGGAGAACTGCATCCAGTGGGGGATCGATGAGTTCGTGCGGTACACCGGTGAAGCCGTCCTCGCAGATATCCTCGGCAGGGAACTGTCGCTCGACCTGACACCGGCAAAGGCAAAGAAGACTGCCGGTGTGTCTTCAGGTCCGGCTCCCTCCGCAAAAGAAGAGCCGGGTGCTACAATCCCGCATTTTCCCGTAAAATTGTCCGAGCAGGCAGCCATAAGGGCAGCCGGGATACAGGGAACTGCAAAACTACGATTCATCCCCTACTTCCTCATCCATTACGTAAGTTCAGGAGAACAGGTCTACAAAGACCGCCGTATTCCCTTCGATGCTGAAGGATACGGGGCAATAAATGCCATCAACGGCATCAAGCTTGAACTCGACGGCAAGCAGGTCGAGGAGACTGCAATTCCCGCATCTGCCGAGATCGCTGACGCACACATCCGTAAAGAAGAAGCAAGCGAACGCATGGTAACCGAGTTGATCGAGCGGCTCACCCAGAAAGTACGCATTAAACAGGAAAAAGGGGATGCAATTTTCTACGAAGAGAAAGTCCTCAAACCAGACAAGAAGAACATAACGGTAGAGACAAAACAGGTGTATATCCCGGTCTGGCAGATCCGCGGCAAAAAAATAGTCGAGGTGAATGCATTTACCGGCGAACTTCTCTCGGAACCCATGGACGAGGGCGTCGAAGTATTCTAAAAAATATATGAGGTTCCCCGATCGGGGAAATAACCTTTTATTTTAAAAATCATGAAATCCGCTGCCAGTTTTCTCTCCGTTGTTAATCATTCACCCCGTAGTGAACAGCGGAGGCCTGCATGATCACAGTTTTAGGGGGAGGTCCTGCCGGCAGGATCGCGTCAATCCGGCTCGCAACAGCCGGAAAAGAAGTGACCCTCGTTGAGCAGGGCGGCATCGGCGGACAGTGCCTTCATGTTGGCTGCATGCCGGTCTGTGCCCTGAACGATGTTGCACGACTCATCCAGACGAGCCGGACATTTCATGGTCTTGGTCTTATCGATAGTGTCCCTGACCTCAGGTTCGGAGAAATTCTCCGGGAAATGAGGACGATCCAGGAAAAGATCGCCTCCATTCTCGATCACGAGACCCGGCACACGGGCGTAAACATCGTGTACGGGAAGACGGGCAGCTATACGGATGGCCATGTTTTCATAGGTGATGAGAAGGTCGACTCTGAGAACGTCATTATTGCAACGGGGTCCCGCCCGAATATTCCGGAGGTCGATGGAATGGATCTCGCCGGGATATACAACCCCCATTCCGTATGGTCCATGAGTAGTCTCCCAAAAAAACTGACCATCATAGGGGGAGGCGTGATGGCAGCAGAGTTTGCCTTCATCTTCCGACAGTTCGGAAGTGCGGTTACCGTGATCAGCCGGAGCGGGTTTTTAAAAGATCTCGATCCCCATCTCAGGGCTCTGGCCATACGGGAGCTCGCGGGGGTAGATATCCGGGAAGATACCCCCCTCTATTCGTGCACCGGCGGTGCGTGCGTTGAATCGGTCCTCGTGGGATCCCGGGAATGTAAAGAATCGGTCGAGAGCGATGCAGTCCTCATTACGACCGGGCTTGTTCCGCGATCCGACCTTATCCAGGGAGTCGAGAAACGGCCGGACGGGAGTATTATCGTCGACGACCACATGCAGACCAGCGTGAAGGGAGTGTATGCCGGGGGGGATGTCACCGGGCCACCGTATCTAACTCCCGTCGCAAGGCACCAGGGTCTCGTTGCGGCAGACAACATTCTCGGGAGAGACCGGAAGATGGATTACCGGTTCATCCCCCGATCTATCAACCTCGAACACGAGCTCGCCTACTGCGGAGTTGCGAGTGACGGTGATGCCAAACTTACTATCCCCGGTCCCGCAGGCCCCGGAACATTCTGGTCAGTTATGACCGGGAATACCGGCCTCGCAAAAATTATGGCCGACCCGGAATCCGGGGCTATCAGGGGAATGTGCACAGCCGGGCCCGGCGGTGGCCTCATCGCAGGGTACATGGGATTCCTCATGCAACGCCATTTCTCGGTCCATGAATTTGAGGATTTTATTGAAGTCCACCCATCGACCGACGGGGTTTACGGCCTTGCAAAGTACACGTCGGAATTGTTGAAAAAAAGGAACACGGAATAATTTCTTCTTTTCCATCAGGAAACCTGTATGGTTTCCGGGCAGCATATTACAATGTTTTCGCTTTTCCTGTAGGTATTATTACCCCCGGGCCCGAACTATTTAGGTACATCCCATCCCTGTCCACGGGTGTTTTTACCAATGACGAGCCCCACCGAAAACGTAACATTTGACCTTGCCCGGCTTGACAAGCTGCGTGCCCTTCAGGAGAAGGGTATCGAGGTCTATCCCCCGACGTTCGACCGCCAGAATACCATCGGTGAGATCCGCGAGAAGTTTGCTGAGATCACGCATGACAAGAGTGCTGAGCGGATTGTCACCGCCGGGCGGATATACCTCGTACGGAACCACGGGAAAACCATTTTTGCTGACCTCGGCGACGAGACCGGGAAAGTGCAACTGTATCTCAAGAAGAACGAGATCGGGGATGAACAGTTCGATCTCTTCAACCAGTATGTCGAGCGGGGGGACATCATCGGTGTGGGCGGAAATGTCTTCCGGACAAAACTCGGCGAAATCACCATCTGGGTAGACAGCTTCACCCTCCTCTGCAAAACGGTCTGCTCCCTTCCTGAGAAGTTCCACGGTCTCACGGATGTGGAGAAGCGGTACCGACAGCGATACGTGGATCTGATTGCCAATGAGCAGAGCAGGCAGACCTTCCGGGACAGGAGCAGAATCATTGCTATGATCCGCCGGTTTCTCGACGAGAAAGGGTTCCTTGAGTTCGAAACTCCCATCCTCCAGCCGGTATACGGGGGCGCAAATGCCCGGCCGTTCACAACCTACCACAACTTCCTCGACCAGAAACTCTTCCTCAGGATCGCTCCCGAGCTCTACCTGAAGCGTATCGCCGTAGGGGGATTCGAAAAGATTTTCGAGATTGCCCGGAACTTCCGGAACGAGGGTGTGGACACGAACCACAACCCCGAATTCACGATGGTCGAGATGTACTGGGCTTACAAGGACTTCAGGGACATGATGGAACTCACCGAGGATATCGTCTCCGGCATCGTATTCGGCATCTACGGGAAGTATGAGATCCCGTACGGCGAAACTTCCCTTAACTTTGCAAAGCCGTGGAAAAAGATCTCCATGTCTGACGCCGTGAAGGAATTTGGCGACATCGATATCTTTGCCCATAGCGTCGACGAGCTCCGTGCACTCGCGCAAAAGCACAAACTTCCCGAGTCCGGAAAGCCCCAGTCCCAGCGGGAATTCCTGGTTTATTTCTTTGAAGGACTCGTTGAGGAGAAGCTGATGCAGCCCACGTTTGTCTACGACTTCCCGGTCGAGAACTCCCCGCTCGCAAAACGCCACCGCGAGAAGGAGGGCTTTACTGAACGGTTCGAGCTCTTTATTCACGGGATGGAAGTCGCAAACGGCTTTTCGGAACTGAATGACCCGGTCGACCAGAAGGCACGGTTCGAAGCGCAGGACGAGAAGCGGAGACTCGGCGACCTCGAAGCCCAGATGATCGATTACGACTTTATCAACGCTATCGGATTCGGCCTGCCACCGACCGGGGGGGTTGGCATTGGGATCGACCGGCTCGTGATGCTGCTGACCAATAATAATTCGATCAAGGAAGTGATCATGTTCCCCTCGATGAAGACGCAGAAGGAAGATGACGAGGCTGTGCCGGAAGAGGCGTGCGAGATCAGAAAAGATCCTGAATAATTCTTCTTCTTTTTTATCGGGCAGTTTCGAACAGGGCAAGAATTTGCCCCGGACGGACGCTATGGGTCATGAACGGTTGGAGATGGGGCAGACCCCCCCGAATAAATTGAATGCCGCTTCGGTTCTTAACGTAACAAAATTGGATGTTTCGGCGGTCGATCCTAGAGCAATTACCGCAAATCAGCTTCACCAAAGGGGGTTACCCCTCCCATAGCATGGTGGGGTTTAGGGGGTACCCCCTGCTGAGGGAGGGGTGGGTCGGGAGGGGCCGCCCACCCATTGCGAGGTACCCCCCATAGGGGTATTCCCGTGTCCTGGTCACCACGGAACCCATAGGTTACCGTCTGAAGCTCCACAGGAAGCGGAGTACCGGATTGTGCAACCAGGGGGAGGTGGGGTAGAGGGGGTACCTGCCATGAAGGCTGGCGTGGGGGGGGACATAACTCAGGGCCGGGGATCCCTTAATATTCCGGGAAGGGTTACTGGAGAGCGGTGAAACACACTTGTCCCGTATTGTTCACTTTGAGCTGCCAGCCGATGACCCGGAGCGGGCGGTAGATTTCTACAAAAAAGTCCTGGGTTGGGATGTCCAGAAATGGGCAGGTCCGGTCAATTACTGGCTCGTCTCTACGGGTCCAAAGAACCAACCGGGCATCGATGGAGGGATAGTCAGCAGGTCTGACAGGATGGCATTGGGAGTCCTCGTTACCGCACAGGTGGATTCGGTCGATGCGTGCCTTGGGAAAATCATCGAAGCCGGTGGGGAGATCGTCGTCCCGAAGCGTCCCATACCGGGTGTCGGGTACCAGGCACACTTCAAGGATACTGAAGGAAACATTATCGGGATCATGGAAAGCGATCCCTCGGCGAAATGACGAGGCACGTAGAAGATAATAAACGAAAAAACCGTCTCATTGGTTTTTCCAAACAACAAGTTCCGCCTTAAGTTCCCTTTTTCCAGAAACGGGTTGGCGGACGGGTTGGACGGTAAGCAGTGGCCTTGCCAAACCAGTGGCTTTCAATGTTTCCTGGGTATTCGAATTGGGGCACCTAAAGAGAGTCGGTCCGTTTTAATGGTGCGACCCCTCGGGAGGGTCACTCATTGTATGCCAGTGACCCCCCCTTGTTTTGGGTCTGCATTCTGCTTTGATATCGCAGCATCTTTACGATGAAAATTTTCTCAGAAAACGACATCAAAGAGGGGTTTGGGGGGTCGCTCTCATTGGAGGTGTGACCCCTCCGTTGGTCATTTGCTTTGGACCAGTGACCCACCAGACCTCTTTTCTTTCCGGCAGTGAAGACATACGGGATTTACGATCTGTGATGTTTCAGTCCCAGGCAGATCGAAGATTGCAGGTTAGCAGGAATTCGTACGACTCAATTAAGGATAATCTTCCCACTCAGGAGGGTATCCTTTAACTTCACTTGTGATAAGGCTCCCCGCGATTGATCTTCTCTGCCCGGTAAATCTGTTCAAGGAGGATCATCCGGGCCATCTGGTGGGTAAAGGTCAGTGGGGACAGAGAAAGTCTGAGCTGGCAGTGTGAAACCACGCTATCTGACAACCCAAGATCACCCCCGATAACAAAGGTTATGTTGTTCCGGCAGGCAATCTCCCATTTTTTCATTGATCGGGCGAGATCCTGACTGGACCAATTCACCCCGTAAACATCTAGGGCTATCGGGTATGATTCCGGGGCAACAGCAGCAATTATCCTGTTCCCTTCAGCATTTTTTACCGGGATTTCCTGGGATGCAGGTGTATGCGCGGGACGTTTCTCCTCCACAATCTCGATAATTCTCAGTTTCAAGAGCGGTCGAAGGCGCTTTTCATATTCCGCTATACCATCCTGCAGGTATTTTTCTTTTACCTTCCCGACAGCAATAATGGTGATCTGCATTTTTTGGTTAACCATTCATTCAACTGAATACCCGGCCATAGAACATGCTAGGTAACAAAATAGGTGGAGGGTGGAATGATATTTCCTATGGATTACTTTTGCGGTCTTTTGTCTCTATTTTTTGGGAGGAGAGCACGTCCAGGAGCACTTCTTTCATCATATTTTTCATGAGTTCACGACCCTCTTCGGATGACATATAGTCCCGGAACAGGTCCTTAAACTGTCCCATATCGTGGTGATTATCGACGAAAGATAATAAAGCTTGCGTGATGCAATCGGAGACCGTAGAGAACTTCTTTTCCTCATAAACGAGTTTATTGACCTTCTCGAAGATATTGGGGGGCATTTTATAGGAGATTGCAACTCTCTCGCCCCGGGTCGCCGGTATCTTATCAGCCATTCCCTATAAACTTGGGCAAAATACTATAAATAAACTGGCGATATTCCTTAAGTAATTCAAATTTTTCATTGTATTCCTTAAGTAATACATATGGAATTCTTTTTATAGCGCGCCCGGCAATAAGAGACTATCGTGAGGTGAGAACGTGAACGAAGTCATACTTTTACTCCTCGGGATTGTGGGGATATTTTCCCTGATATGCAGCGTCGCGCTGCTCTCGCTCGGAAAGATGATCGACCGGTATCCGGTCGGGGATGAGGCGTCACGGGAACGCAGCATTTCAAGTCCGATTGAGTCTACCAAATTTGCCGTGATCATTTTCTGGCTGTTGTTCGTCCCGGGTGCATGGGCGATCTTCAACGAGAGTAAAATAATCATGATTGCAGGTATCACCACACTCGCTGCTGTCTGCCTGTTCATGTTCACTGCCCTGGTCTTCTCTTTCGCAGTTCTTAGTACCGATGAGGAAGCGCAGAAAAGTGGAAGATGCTCCGGTCATTCAGGCAATCCCCGCCACATTCAATGATATTTCTCTTCCCCAGGATCGGGTCTCACTGCCAGCTCCGATGACGAGGAAAAAATATCATCCGCGGGTATCCAGCTTTATGTTCGATACCCTGCTCAAAAAAGACTAAAAATTAACCGTATATCTTTTTCGACTGCTCAAGCGCATCGACTGCGGGTAGTTTCTTTCCGGTCAGGAATTCGATACATGCCCCTCCGCCGGTGGAAATATGAGTGAAGTCATGTTCAAGCCCCATCTTTTCGATCACGACTGCAGTATGACCGCCGCCAACAACTGAAAACTCGACCTGAGAAGCAGCTTTAAGCATTTCATACGTTCCTGTCGCAAAGTCTGCGTCCTCAAAGACACCTGCCGGTCCATTAAAAACCACGGTTCCTGATTTTTTTAGTGCCTGCACCATCGATTCGAGCGAATCCATACCGAGATCAAGCACGGGTGTGTCCTCCGGGATCTTAGAAACAGGATATTCTACTCTCCGGTTGCCCTGCCGGACTGCTACCGACTCCGGCATAATTACCCGGTCGCGGAAATGAAGGAGGATCTCCTTGGCCTTATCTACCTCGCCCTGGTATTTGAGCTGGGCAATCAGACTGGGTTGAGGGTTTCCCGATGTTATACCCTGCAGCGATTAAGAAGATATTTGCAACTACACCGATTACAATCACGTTATCGGCGATATTATTTTCAAGGACGTGGCGGGCTACGGCAATCGAATCGTCGACTTTGGTCCCGCCAAGAACCATGCATACGGGGCGTGGGGCTCCGGAGAAAACTTTTGAGAGGGTTGATACTTCTTTCTCCATGAGCAATCCGCCGGCAGATCGCATTGCGAGAGGAAGACCGACAACTGTTGGCTGGGATCGGTGGGCAGTTCCGAATGCATCGTTCACGAAGAAATCAGCCATCGTTGACAATTTCCGGACCAGGTGGGTTTTTTTTGCTTCTTCCGGCTTCATGGTCAGGTTCTCTTCAGCATTGAACCTGACATTTTCGAGCATAAGGATCTCGCCGGCTTTCATAGCATGGACCGCATCCCGGGCATGCTTGCCAAAGATGCTATCGACATAACATACCGGTTTCCCGAGCAAATGTTCGAGTTTCTGGGCATGAGCTTCGAGCGTGGTGAAGTCCTTTTTCCCCGGCCGGCTCTGGTGGGTAACGATAACGACCCTGCTCTCACAGAGAGCATGGATTGTCGGCAGGTGTTCCCTGAACCGTTTATCATCTAAAATAGAATTGGATGTTGGATCGATGGGAGAATTGAGATCGAGCCGGAGAAGAACGGTTTTTCCGCTGCATTCCAGGTCCCGGATTGTTCCAATCGGCATCCGATCACTCCAAAAAATATTAGGAGGTGCTCCGCGCCTTGATCCTCTTCATCCTGAAGAGTTCTTCGCGTTCCATCTCATCGAGGCGCATCTTGATGAAATCACGGGCTTCGGTGAGTTCCGGAATTACCTTGAATTCAAGGGCGTTGACCCGGCGCTTCGTCTTCTCGATCTCGTCAAGCAGGCGCTTCATAGTTGTCTCGATCTCTGCGCTCAGGATAATCGATTCGACCAGTTCTTCGAACGCAGAAGCGGTCTCGTCTATAACGGTCGATGTTCCGAGAACCCCGTATCCGCGATCGACGAGACTTTTCTTCACTTTCGAAGATTCGATCTTCGGGACGACAACCCCCATGATGTTCTTGCTCTTGAGCTCTATCTGGGGTACTTCCTTGACGGAGAATGCCGCAGACTTAACCCCGATTGCACCTTCTACGGTGTTTGCAAGGGCCATCATTTCGACTGCTTTCTTGTGCCGTGCAAGGAGCTCTCCCCTGCTGTCCTTTGCACTCGAAAGGATCTTAAAAAATTCCATGATCAGTCCATCGCGCTTCATCTTCAGGATCTTGTAGCCTCGCTCGGAGAGCTGGATCTTCCGTTTGAGGTTGATCAGCTCTGACCGGGTTGGCTTGATATCGCGCAGCGCCATGGACTTTTTACTCCTTCTTCGCACCAGTGCGGAATTTCGGGTGGTATTTATTGATCAGTTCACGGTCGATACGGGTCAGCTGTTCTACCGGCAGGGTCGAGAGGAGGTCCCAGCCGAGGTTGAGCGTATCATCGATCGTGCGGTCTTCGTCATATCCCTGCCGGACAAACCTGTTTTCGAAGAGTTCAGCAAACTCGAGGAGCAGGCGGTCCCGCTCAGAGAGAGCATCCTTGCCGACGATTGCGACGAGGCCGCGAAGGTCGTTGCCTTCTGCGTACCCGGCATACATCTGGTCGGAGACCTTCTTGTGGTCGTCCCGGGTTTTTCCTTTCCCGATACCGAGGTTCATCAACCGTGACAGCGATGGCAGCACGTTGATGGGGGGGTAGATACCCTTGCGGTGGAGATCACGGTTGACCACGATCTGGCCTTCGGTAATGTAACCGGTCAGGTCGGGGATCGGGTGGGTGATATCGTCACCGGGCATGGTCAGGATCGGGATCTGGGTAACTGAACCCTTCAGACCCTTGATCATACCTGCACGCTCGTAGAGCGATGCGAGATCCGTATACATGTACCCCGGGTAGCCACGGCGACCGGGAACTTCTTCACGGGCTGCTCCGATCTGACGGAGCGCTTCACAATAGTTCGTCATATCCGTCAGGATAACCAGCACATGCATACCGAGCTCGAAAGCGAGGTATTCTGCAGTAGTGAGAGCGAGCCTCGGAGTGATGATACGTTCGACGGCGGGGTCGTCGGCAAGGTTGAGGAACACGACTGCGTGTTCGAGAGCACTCCCGTGCGTTCAAAGTCCGCCATGAAGTAGTTGGCTTCTTCTTTCGTGATACCCATCGCGGCGAATACCACGGCGAACCCTTCGGTTGAGCCGGGCACTTTTGCCTGCCGTGCGATCTGCAGCGCAACATTGTTGTGCGGGAGACCTGCTCCCGAGAAGATCGGGAGTTTCTGGCCTCGGACGAGGGTGTTGGTACCGTCGATTGTAGAGATACCGGTCTGGATGAAATCCGCAGGCATGCCACGGGCGTACGGGTTGATCGCAGCGCCGGTGATGTCGAGGCGCTTCTCCGGAACGATCTCCGGGCCGCCGTCGATTGGCTTACCGCCACCCGACAGGATTCGGCCAAGCATCTCCCTGCCGACCGGCATCTTGATTGTCTCGCCGGTGAACCGGACACCGCTGTCTTTGCCGATACCCGTAGTGGTTTCGAAGATCTGGACAACTACGAGGTCATCACTCGTGTCGAGCACCTGGCCACGCTTGGTAGTGCCATCGAAAAGGACAATGTTTACGAGTTCGCCGTAGGCGATCGGTTCGGTCTTCTCGACGAAAACAAGGGGCCCTGCAATTTTACTGATAGTCCTGTATTCCTTCATGCTGCCGACCTCAGGGTGTTGAACTCATCGTCCATTTGTTTCATGATCTTTGCAAGTTCGGGCGTGTAGTCCTTGATGAACTTGATCTGGGGCAGGCTCGTTCTTTGCCTTGACACCGTTGATCTGTGTCGGGCTGACACCAGCGATTTGGGCGGCATAGGCAAGTTCTGCGAAAGTCTTGATCGACTTCAACATGTCGTATTGCTTCTTCATGTCACAGAAGGTGTCTACCGCATCATACGCGTTCTGCTGGAGGAAAATCTCACGGATCATACGGGCGACTTCGATCGTTACCTGTTCTGACTCGGGCAAGGCATCTGAACCAACGAGCTGCACAATTTCCTGGAAGCTCAGCTTCCTTCTGCAGGACTTCCATGGCCCATGACCGGATCTTGTTCCAGTCGGGTGAGACTTCCTTGTCATACCAGTCGTGGAGAGCATCGAGGTACAGCGAGTACCGAGTTGAGCCAGTTAATAGCCGGGAAGTGCCGGCGCTGGGATAGCTTGGCATCAAGAGCCCAGAAGACCTTAACGATACGCAGGGTGTTCTGGGTGACCGGCTCGGAGAAGTCTCCGCCGGGCGGTGAGACCGCACCGATAACCGAAACCGACCCGGATGCACCGTTGAGGGTCTCGACCAGGCCAGCACGCTCGTAGAATTCCGAGAGCCGGGCCGCGAGGTACGCAGGGTACCCTTCTTCGCCGGGCATCTCTTCAAGACGGGACGAGATTTCTCTCATGGCTTCTGCCCAACGGGATGTTGAGTCAGCCATCAGCGAGACATCGTACCCCATGTCACGGAAGTATTCCGCGATGGTGATACCGGTATAAACCGATGCTTCACGAGCAGCCACCGGCATGTTGGACGTGTTTGCAATGAGCACAGTCCGTTCCATGAGGGGCTTGCCTGACTTCGGGTCCTCGAGGTGGGGGAATTCCGTAAGAACTTCCGTCATCTCGTTACCGCGTTCACCGCATCCGATATAGACCACAATCTCGGCATCCGACCACTTTGCCAGCTGCTGCTGGGTAACAGTCTTGCCACTTCCGAATGGTCCGGGAATTGCAGCCGTGCCGCCTTTTGCAATCGGGAAGAGACCATCGAGGATCCGCTGACCGGTGATCAGGGGGATAGTCGGGTTCTTCTTCTCTCTTACGGGGCGGGGAACACGGACCGGCCAGCGCTGGATCATCGGGTACTCGCGCCCGTCATCGAGAACACATATGATCTCGTCGACGGTGAAGTCCCCGCTCTTGATCGTCTTGACCGTGCCTGCCTTCGCATTGGGCGGAAGCATGACCCGGTGAACGATGTTGGTCTCCTGCACTTCACCGAGAATCGCGCCAGGTGCGAGTTTGTCGCCAGCTTTCACAAGGGGCTTAAACGTCCATTTCTTGTCGTGCGAGAGTCCGGGTGCAGTTACACCGCGCTGGATGAAATTGCCCATCTTGTCAACGAGGACTGATAAAGGCCGCTGGATTCCATCGTAGATACTTGTCAGGAGCCCGGGGCCGAGTTCGACCGCAAGAGAGAGACCAGTGTTCGTGACCGGCTCTCCGGGACGGATACCCGATGTATCTTCGTATACCTGGATGATGACACTGTCACCCTGGATCTTGATGACTTCTCCCATCAGCGCTTCGTTGCCGACCTTTACCACGTCGTACATGTGGGCGTCAAGATTGACTGCCGTAACGACAGGGCCGGCGATTCTTTTGAGAACCCCGCCTTTTGTTTCCTTGGTTTTTTTATCTTTTACTTCCACAGATCAACACCCACCGATCTCTTGATTTTCTCTCTCATGGACAATCCCCCTTCTTCGCCACCGATAGCGATCACCGTCGGTTTGACGGAATTTTCGAGTGTAGTGCGAAGCTTCCGGGGAATGCGCTCCATATCACTGCTGTTAAGGACAAGAATTCCGATATCCACGTCCTGAAGCACAGAGGAGACGCTTGCGACAAGCTGTTCGTCGCTTTCCGCTGCATACGTTTTGCGGATTCCTGCGAGCCTGAACCCGAGGATGAATTCACTGTTACCGATTACCGCTATCTCCATCTTACATCACCAGGTAATCCGCGATCTTTTCCGACGGCAGTTTCGATTCTTTCCCACGTGCGAGCGCCCTGAGATTAAATACTTCATATTTCTTCTTTTCGAGATACACGAGGATCGGATGAATCGAGATGGGATGACGTTTTGAGAGCTTCTCCATCTGTTCCAGCTGAACGCGGGTCAACCGGATTTCGATGTCCCTCATTGCCTTTTCGCCTTTCATCTCATCGAGAAGGGCGAGGAGTGGCTTGTGGCGGATCAATGCCTTGAGGGCATCGACAAATTCGCCCTGGTCATGCACACCATTGAGTGCCACAAAATCCTGTGCAGACAATACTCCGCCAAGAATGCACATTTCCCGGGCGTCTTCTTCAAAGGAATCCGCTCTCAGCCGGAAAAGCGTTTTGACATTCTTGACATCGATATCAAGCTTGATGAAATCGAGGAAGAGCTGGCCACCCTTGATGCCGCTTTCGGCTTCAGCAATGATTTCGCTGTAGAACTGTTTGTAGAGTTCATTCTCCATGTGGGAGAAGGACCTCTCCTCTTTTGCTGCCGGAAATTCCCGGGTAAGCACAGGGTACATCCTGTGGCCTTTGAGCGCGTCGATAATCCGGTCTGTGCTTTCTTCAGCCAGGAGCCTGTCGAGCACGTCTTTGTCAAGACTTCCCGCCGGTATAAGAATTTCCTTGATTTTCCCCGGCTTCTCCCCCTGCATTTTCCCGCGAAGAATGGTGAGGACATTCTGGATATCCCAGCGCCGGAGATATGCTTTGGTAAACTGCTTGAGGGTCCCGGGAGTAATATCCTGGATTTTCTGGTATTCCTTTGCAAGATTCCAGCTCAGGGCGACTTCGATGAGATCAATTCCCTTGAAAACTGTGCCAAGTTCATCGATTTCCTGTTTGTATTGGGTTTCTTCGATGACGCGGGTAATTTCCGGGAGGCTCATGTTGAGCATCCTCATGTACTCGTCACGCGGGAGTAACTTTGCTTTCCTTACCCGCATCCTGGTACACACGTAAATGTACGGTGCTGAGACTAGCCTCATGCCTGCCATACGTGGACCTCCTTAACCAAACAGGATATCGGATGCATCCTTCAACCCGGTCTCCCACACCTTTGTCAAAAAGGTGCGGTAGCTGTAATCAATCTGCAAATCGCCACCCTCACTTTCGACGAGAATTCCCCCGTCTATGGCAACTGGATCCCCGACTTTAAACCCTGCAAATTCAGAACTTTCTGAAATAATGGCTTTTGTTGCAGCCATATCGCGGGTGTTGCAGTGTATCCTGCCTTTCGGGATCTCTTTTTTTGCCTCGGTGAGGAGTTTTTTAATGGCTTCACGATGGAAGCTTTCAGGAAGGGCCCCGATTTCTTTTCTTGTGGCTTCGTAGACCTGATCGAGCAATGCCTTCTGTGTGTTAAGCTGTTCCCGCTTGACAAGAAGGTTCGCTGCGGATATCTCCTGATCTACGATATGTGATATTGCTTTTGTCGATTCTGCTTCAGCGGCAAGTTTTATTTCTCCGACATGCTTGTTTGCCGTTGCAAGTATCTGGTTTGTTTCCAGTTTCGACTCTGCACGTATCTTTTCTGCTTCTTTTCTGCCCTTTGCCCTGATCTCTTCAACTACGGCTTCCAGTCCCATTGTCCGCCTCGTCTATACGAACAACAGAAGGAGAGCGACGACCAGCCCGAAGATAACGATGGTTTCAGGAATGACCGTGAAGAGAAGCGCAAGACCGAACATGTCCTTGTCTTCAGCGACTGCTCCGACTGCAGCGGATCCGATACCCATCTCTGCTACGCCGGTGCCGATCCCGGTGAGCCCGACGGCGATACCTGCGCCGAGAGCCTTCATTCCCATCTGCGATGCCTGGACCGTTGCGAGGTCTGCTACTGCTGCTGCTGTTGCTACATCTGCCATAATTAATCCTCCGTAAATCTTCTTTTCATTCCGAATGGAACGTACTTTTTGCCTCCACCTTTGTAGAACTTGGTGAAGAATTCGACATAATGCAAACGAATTGAGTGGAGCCCTCCACCCAGTATACCAAGAGCCGTGTTAAGCGCATGCCCGATGAGGAATACACCTAACCCGATGATGATGATGAAAATGCTGAAGATTGAAAAATTTTTGAGTTGTGGTTCGATGAACATGGTTATTGACATGAAGTTAACGACCATCGCGATTGCGACAGACGACAACCCTACGGCTACGATACGGGCGTACGAGAGCACGTGGCTGACGATTGTCGGGATTTCCACAATCTCGAGAACCGAGTCACGTGCAATACAAACAGTCCCGATGACGATCAGAATCGCACCGATGATAATCCCCACGTTAATTCCGGGGATTATGTCGGGGAGTCCCGTTAAATCGGGCATCAGTGGTACCGCGGCAATGCACCAGATCGCAATAATCAGGCCCCACATCACGGCAAGCCAGCCGAAATTTGCGAGCACTGCTTTTGTCCGGTGCTTCTCCGTGGTCCTGGCGTGCATGATTAACCATGCCAAGAACACGACCCAGGGTAATGTGCAGGATACCAATCCAGATCGACATCACCATCAGCTGGGGAATTGCGGGCCCATGTCCGCCACCCTCTGCCATAAGATGGCGGGAGAACAGGATTGGGCTCAGTCCCGGGATTGGGAACCCGAGGAACTCACTGAACAGAAAACCAAATACTATACTCGAAAGGCTGGCGTTCCGGAGCACGGTAAGCATTTGTCTGCCTTCTTCACCCTTCAGGAATTTGCGTAACCCGTACGCCATCACGAGAAGAATCAGACCATATCCGACATCTCCGAGGATCAAACCGAAGAAAAGCGGAAACACAATCGAGACCATCAGGGTCGGATCTATTTCCGAATACCGTGGACGGGCGTATACATCCATGAGCATTTGCGTCGGTTTTGCGAATGACGGATTATTGTACTCTACCGGAACTGAGTCGTGTTCGAAGTCAATCGGCAGCACAGTGACGAAAATTTTTCCACCCGTCACCTTAACGAGGGAATCGCTGATCGCATTGACCTGATCAGATGGGACCCAGCCTTCTGCGACGAAAGTTTCGTTTGTGGTTGCAAACCGGAGGGGTGCTTCGGTCTGCTCTACCTGCATCTTTAACACTTCTTCACAGGCTACAAGGAAATCCGCGTGCTCAAGCCGGATTGTTTCCAGTTTCACGCCGATTTCATCAATTTCCGATTTAAGTTCGGCAATCTTTCCGGAAAATTCGTCGATCCGCGCCTTGGGAATGCCCGATTCCACAGGAACGGTAATCGCCTGGAATGCTGAATCCGAAAGACTCTTTTCTACGTCGCTCCGGTGTTCCGCCGGGGTCACAACGATAATCAGGCTTTTGTCCTTACCTTTGGCGAAATATACTTCGGCGGGAACTGTAAGATTTACGTCACGGGCGACGTATCCGGCATAGACCGAAAATCCTTTGTATCCCCGTAAAAGATCCAGATCAACAGGTACATTGACAAAAGGCGTTATATCATTGATTTTCTGTTCGAGTTCTTTTGCCTGTGAATCGAGCTTCAAGCGCCGGTTCGTCAGTGCTTCAACTTCACGCTCGAGTATGGGAAGATCCCGCTCGATTCTGCCTTTAAGTTCCGACCGGCTGCTGGTTGTCGCTTTTGGTTCAACCGCATCGGAGTTAACGGCAATGACATTTTCTATTGCCCTGATCTTGACGAGATCTGTTGACGACTCACTCGCCCCCGACAGAGGTGTCCCGATCTTAAAGCCTTCATAGCCCTCAGCTCCCTGATCGACAAAATCCTCAATATGGAACACGTGATGACGATACAGGTCTGTAATAACGGTTGACAACTGATCACGGGAAGCAGCGATGAGCAGCCTGCTCATCTGTTTAGGCGCTAACATTCAGCTGCTCCTTAAACCGCAAAACCAGCAACTGCACCGCTTTAGAAAGATTCTTTTCTCCTTTCTCTTTGAGTGCTGTTGCTCGCTGATGGCCGCTCTTGATTATTTCAGCGTGCTTAAGTGCCGCCTGGTGCCGTGCTTCGTCCAGTTTCAGCTTTTTGTATTGTTCTGCATTGCTTTGCGCCTTAGTGACCAGATTGTCAGATTCCAGCTCGGCCTGAGACCGATTATGCTTCTTCTCATCCTGAGCCTTACTGATCATCGATAGGTACTCTTCTTCTGTTTTTTTGATGTCTTTTAGGACCTCAGTCTTCATCCAACCCTCCTCTCACGGCAACACAATAATTGGTAAAAAATCAATATATGTATTGTTATTTACGATCAATCGGGCATTTACCGGATAAAAATTTTACCAAAAATTGTGAAGAAAATTTTTAAGTAAACGTGGTTTCCAGCGCATATTTTACACGCTGGAATGATATTCCATCAGGAACCGGGCTGATATTAAAACCATTTTCAATTCCCGTCAGGGTCATCCCTGCAAGTTCATCGTGGGAACAGATCAGGTGTTGTTCGGGGTGGGTCCCTCTCACTATAGAACAGTTTGTCGTGATCACCGGTCCAACAGATGTTACATAAGACACACGCCGTGATCCCGCGTGGTTCTTCGGCAGGACGAGAAGCGGCAGGTGATATTTCCGCACCATTTCTATCAGCAGTATGCCCGGCTCAACCTCACCTCCTTCAGGAGCAGAGACGGCAATAAGGTCGGTAGGATCAATCCCCTGACAGAATTCTTCGGTCGTTGTCTCAATGCAGAGCGGAAACCGGGAATTTGCTTTTGCAACGAGTAAAAAAGAGTGCTTTCCCCGGATGAGCGCGATTTCGTCACCGAGGGGATAATTCATATTTCTTTCACGTCTTCTGACTGACAACTCGGGCAAATGGGTTTTCTGCCGATTCCTTTGAACCGTTCGCCACACTCGTTACAGCGGTAGTCCTTCCCTTTTACCCGATCCGGGGGAAGGTCAATATCCGTGGGTCCACCTACACTGCACATCTGTTATCACCATTACGAAAGTCTTCGCTGCATTATTTAATCCTATCTTCAATAAACGCAAAAGAACGGGCCGCCGTCGTCAAACGAGAATAAAATTGAAGGTGACGACGGCGATTATAAGAAGGACACAGGAATGTTTTACTCCGGCTGATAGTGAGGATTCCCCCATTTGTCCGGCGATTAGTCCCGAAAAGATAGCCTGTATCAGGCATGCATGGTACAGCAGGCGGCCAAAAGTCTGGATCGGGATCGACCCGATTCCCGAAAGAGCGCCGCTTGTTGGAAGCCCGGATGTATTGATATGGGCAAGAACGGGGAGGAATTGGGTAGTTAAAACCCCGACCACGAAAATGAAGACAAAAAACGAGAGATAAACGATTGCGGTATAGATGAACATCTCTGCGAGACGTTCTTTTTTCAGAACTTCACTCATCTTCGCATCGCTTGAGGCAATTGTGAGGACCTGGCCGATCTGGCCGCTCATTTCACTGGCTTTCGTGATAAGGGTGACTGTTCTCGCAATCGACGGGGTGCTCACCCGCTCTTCAAACCGGACCAGCGCCTCGGTAAAATTTGCGCCCCATTCCATGTCCTTTTTGATCCTCCTGATCTCGTAACTTATGAGACCGAGATTTGTGTTTACCATTATGGCGATAGCTTGCGCGATCGTGAGGCCTACCTGGTTGATGCCCGCCATCCGTTCGAGGAAATCAGGTAACAAAGCCTGAATTCCGAGGACTTTTCTTGCCCAGATTTCATAGAAAACTGCGTACGGGATGAGAATGAAAAGAACAGCTATGACGATATGATCATCGACGACGCTGATGAATGTCTCAATATCTGCATAGTGGGGCGTCTTTACAAGGATAAAAACCATGTAAAGGATTGCTGCCGGCACGGTCACGTAAAACGTGAGACGGACATTGCTGATAAAACTCTCAAGTGGGTGCCGTATATGATGGAAAAAACTCCTGAGCCGGTCGTACTGCTTCAGCTGTAAAAACAATGATTCTTCATTGGATTTTTTGACGATTGGGACATCCGAGTATGTGTGCAGCCATGTTGTCCGCATATACCGCTCTGTTTTTTCAGATTTAACCGAGATAACGTCGATCATGACGATGAAGACAGCCGACCCGACGGGCATTATGGCATACGTTACAAGAGAGAGCTGGAAAACCGCTGCACCCCCCATCATGCCCATAACGACCATGATGATAATGAGAAAGAGAGGCCCTGCCACAAAAAGGGTGACATAGGATTCAGCGACGATTGAAAGGATATTGAGAAACTGCTTCTGCTCAAACCGGGCCTCGTCCTGGTACTGCCGGACACGCGTTGAGAGGAATTCCGCCATGTCCCCGCCACTCTCGATGACAGATAACAGGTCTTCAAGAAAATCCTTGAGTTTCTCGGAAGGTGTTGTTTCTGTCAGATGGCGGATTGCGGTTACGACGTCATACCCGAAAAAATCCGCATCCCTGACGATCTGGCGAAACTCGAGAGCGACCTCCCCATACACATCTGCCCGGTCGGAAAGCGACCGGAAGATCGGCATAAGCTGTGCCCCACCCCGGCGCATTGCATACATATAAGCAACGGCATTATGGAGGGTCAGGTTGATCTTTATTGCCCTGCTGTTTTTCTCAATACCGGGAAGTCTCAGAAAAAGGACGTATCCAGCATACGTCCCAACAACAAAAGCAATCGCGGCGACCAAACCCCTGATATAAAGAATAGAGGAGATTCCACTGATAAAATCGGGGAACGGGATATTCAGTACATTCGAGATACCGGCTTTACCTGCGACACCGGATAATGTCAAAAATTCACTTGCGAAATAACCGACAAGTGCAAAGAACACACCGGTCAACAGGGCATATTTGATCGATTTCCAGACATATTGCTCGACGGTTATTCCCGATCGGGCCGAGATCATATCGGCATGAAGATTTTGAAACCGGAGAGGATCGCGGCGAACCCATGTCCTGAAATAATTCCTTATGGTCATTGGATTACCTTGCGAAGATCGGCAATGGCTGCAATAACTTTTTGTGGATCGATATTATAGGCATGGAAAATGGTTGAAACTGAGATATAATCCATGATGTCCTGTTTTCTCATCTCATCGAGAAGTTTTTTCCGGACGGCGATTTCCGATTCGAGCTGCTCCCGGTCCATCCCCGCTTCTCGGCTATATCACCGTAAATCTGAGACCTCCCGGTGTAATTGATCACGTCACGGAGGGGGTCATATACAAAAACATTGTTGACCCGCAGGTTCCCGGTCGAGGGGTCCATACCCGCAATTTCAACAATTTCAATTACCCTCCGGACCCGCTCGGTCCCCCGGTAGATAAGTCCCTGGACGCTGATGATATTCAGGGCCTGGACCATGTTCCGGGGGACATTAAGCGGCTCACTCTCGAGGCGATGGATCGCTGCGTCTACGCTCCCTGCATGCATCGTCGAGAAGGTGGTGTGACCCGTATTCATTGCCTGGAACAGCGTCTGGGCTTCTGCTCCCCTGACTTCCCCGACAAGGATATATTCCGGGCGCTGTCTCATCGCGGCCCGCAGCAGGTCGAACATGGTGATCGCATTCCCACCTTCAGTGAGGGCCTCGCGGGTTACACTCGCGATCCAGTTGTCGTGGTGGAGCGTTATTTCACGGGTATCCTCGATGCTTACAACCTTTGAAACCGGCGGGATAAAGAGAGAGACAGCGTTTAATGATGATGTTTTCCCGGATGCGGTTCCCCCGATAAAAATAAGGCTCTTGTTATTCTCGATTGCCAGCCAGAAATAAACGAGGGCATCGGCGTTAAACGTCCCGTTCTCCATCAGTTCAATGGGAGAGAATGGCTCTTCCCGGAATTTTCGTATCGTAAACGAGGTTCCCCTCGTCGTCACTTCTGTCCCGAGGGTGAGTTGCAATCGGGAGCCGTCAGGAAGGGTCGCGTCCACAATAGGCGAACCCGCTGAGATGTGTTTGCCGGACCGCTGTGCAAGCGTGATGGCAAGTGAATTGAGAACTTCAGATTCAAAGGAAATATTTGTTTTTATGTTCCGGTAACGGCGGTGATAGAGGAACAGGGGAATTTTATTCCCATCGCAGGAAATATCCTCCAGAAGTGGGTCTTTCATCAGGGGATCGATGCGGGACCACCCGATGAAATTCCGGATCAGGTAATATTGGAGCTTGAAAAGTGTCAGGGGATTTAGAGTAAGACCATAATCATCAATGAGCCCATACATTTTTTCAAGGAGGATATTTTTGCGATCCTTCCTGATTTCTTCCGACGTGAGGATAAGGACATCCCGCAGGTCCTCATGAAGGCGTTCGAGCAACTCGTACTCGAAATCAGAAAGAGTCGGCTCATAGAGAAGGTACTCGTTCTGGTTCGTTTTTTTATTCAAAGCGATCAGAACGAGAGAACGGCCCTTGTCGACCCAGTAGTCATCTATGTGTTCATAGTTTTCCGGAACCAGTAGTTCCACAAGAGAACCATGTTTTTCAAACTGGTATTCTTCGATTTTTGATTTGTTTTTTCCTTTCAGGAAGTGAAAGAACCGGCGATTGGCTGAGTCACTCCCAAGGGGTTCTGGACTGGTGGTCTTTTTAACTCCGGCATCAGAAAGGGCAATTTCCGGAATTGCTGGTTTATTTACGGCATCGGTTGCCCGTCCGTTCCTTTTGACGGATTTGAAGAACTCGGAAAGATCCATGTCGGTTAAAATCCCCCATTTCTAAAAGGATTTTGCTCCCGGATACTATTTCGATAGATCATTCTATATAATTATGCTCCACACTGCCGGTATTTGGGGTTGTATTTAGTCCTTCAGCGCCGGTTTAGCCCTGCTCAATTTATTTACAAGTGGAGATATCTTAATCATAGAACTTAAAAAAATCCAGATGCCTTTGAATTACTATCAGCGGGTGTGCAATTGAAAGAACCAGCCAGCCAGAAAATGCCGACAGGTATCAGCTCACTTGATCCTATTCTTGATGGAGGGGTTCCGCCAGGTTCTGTCATTCTCCTTCTCGGGGATGTTGGCGGGGGTAATTACGAATTTGCCTACAGTTCCCTCGCCAATCTTTTGGATCGTATGCAGACAGGGACTTCGCCGGGGAATTCTGATCCCAAACGATATCCACTATATAACCTTCACCCGGTCTGAAAGAGGATGTCAGGCAGGAAATCCAGCGTTCTTTCCCGAAGGAAGGCCTGGACGCAAAGTCCTCGATTCAGTCCATTTCGATGACCTGTCGGAAAGGTATTTTGATACGAGTGTCGTCCCCAACGACTGGTATAATCCTGGTGATATCATTTCCAGAATGGAGAACCGGTCTGAATATAAAAATATTCTTTCGGTGCTTTTCGACGTGATGAACAATGCAAAAAATGACAGCCTGATCATCCTTGATTCAATCACTGACATCGCGACCCAGCATAACATCCCCAACCTCTGGAATGACCTCATCGGATTTCTCAGGGGGTTCCAGAGGATAGCAAAAAAGAAAAATATTACACTTTATCTCCTGTTGAGCCGGGGAGTTCTCGAAACTGCAAAAGAACTGGAACTTGCAGACATGGCAGATGCGGTCCTTCTCTTCAAGTGGGAAGAGAGCATGGGTGCACGCAGGCAGCGGGTTATGTATTTTGAAAAATTCAGGGGCGTTATGCCCCACCTTGAGGAGCGGGACCTGGTAAAATTCGCTGTGCGCATCTCTACGGCGGGGGGATTTGAAGTGAGCAACATCCGGGTGATTATATGAGCGCAGCGAGAATTAAAGTCGGAATTCCGGGCCTTGACGATATGCTCGGAGGTGGCCTTATTCCGGGAAGTATCTGCGCCGTTGTCGGATGGTCACGGTACCGGGAAGACAACATTTGCCCTCGAGTTTGCGTGGGAAGGTCTCCAGAAAGGAGAAAATGTCATCTACATCAGTCTCGAAGAGCAGAAGGAAAGGATCCTGACGTATATGCAGATGAAAGGCTGGGATATCCAGCAATATCTCAATAAATCCCTTTTTATCATTAAGCTCAATCCCAATGATTTCAATATTGCCAATAATCCAATAAAAAACGAACTTCCCCTGTTGATCAAAGCCGTCAACGCCCAAAGGGTCATCATCGATCCGATCTCGCTCTTTGAGGAACTCTTCGGGAATGACGCAGACCGGCGGAGAGAGATGTTCAGGCTTGTTGAAGGGCTGAGGGACAATAAATACACAATCATGATGACCTCAGAAACTGACAGCAAGAACCCGTTCTCCAGCAGGCATGGTCTCATAGAATATCTTGCTGACGCGGTCATTCTTTTACGCTATGTCCGGCCGACGGATACCACTGATGTCCATCTGGCCCTCGAAGTGGTAAAAATGCGAATGTCTGCCCATTCCCGTGAGATAAAACCCTACGATCTCATGCAGGATCAGGTAATGGTCTATTCCGAGGCAAACGTTTTCTGATCCAATTTTTCTAAGATCATCGTAACACGGGAATGTAATTGCACGTTCCCGTAAATTACCCGTTCCCGGATAACGGATGACAGTTTTCTCATATCGTTATTCCGAAAATATTCAGGAGTATCAGAATGAGGACTCCGGGAATCCCGCCAATCGTGCATATGAGTATTGTTGCGAGACTGTACCCGAGGTCAGGTTTACCAACCCACTGCATGACATGCATGAAATTGAAAATAAATAACAAAAAAAATCCAAGGATCGCATTAACCACGAGGAGCGAGAATTTTTTCACGAGGTAATAGGCAATCGCTGCAATCGCCACGATAAGCACTATTGCGATAAGTATTGCGCTCACGATTCTTCTCCGATTCTCATTTACCAATGATATGCTGGTTATTTATCCGTATCGAAGGCAGGATTACCGATCCGATTACGCGTGACTCGCGGCTTAACCCTGCGACCTCTTTGTGCAGATCGAAGACATTTCCCGAGAGCATTGCGCTTCTCACCGGGGTTTCAAAAGAACCGTCCTCCATCCAGAATGCATTGGACAACTCGACCGAAAATTCTCCGCTCATGGGGTTTGCGGTATGGGCTCCAACGACGTTGTGAACATACACCACCCGTTCGTCGTTAATATTTTCGCGTTTTCCATCAACAACAAAATTGTGGTGTCCGATGGAGGGGAGGCCGCCATATCCACCCCGCACTGCGCTTCCCGTGCTCTTTTTACCGTAACGATACGCGGTCTTGAGATCATAAGCGAAATTTTCCAGCGTTCCGTTACGGATGAAATCCACCCGGTCTGTAGGAGTCCCTTCTGCATCCCAACGGACGCTTCCGGATGCACGCGGGATCCATGGATCGTCGTACATTGAAAGAAGGGGATCGGTGATTGAAGTGCCGAGAGACTGTGCGAACCGCGATCGCCCAGCATGAACATTCCGCCCGTTTAAGGCAGGTATGAAAACATTACCGAGCAGTTCTGCATAGGCGAGAGGGGAGAGAACAACAGGGTAATCCCCGGTTAGTATATCCTTTCCCCCTGAAGATTCCCTGGCGAAAAATGTTGCGCGTTCGCCGACATGCACCGGATCAACCTGATCGATAAAACTGGCGTGATCGAATTCATACCCGGTGGATTGCTCGTGGATCGCTTCCATCGAAAGTGAAACACTCGTATATTGATCTGAATATCGGATTCCCCTGCTGTTGGCAAGCGTCACCTTTGCAAAGGATAATGACGCAGAACCCGAAGTCACATCTGCTTTATGCTCGGAGGATCCCTCGAGCATTTTTTCCAGGTAATCTTTCGCTACCTTTGGTTCGATTTTCATCGACGGATCGTACGAAAGTGGCGTCATCGACAATGGTCTGGGGTCAGGCAACCCGTCCCACTGCTGGGGTGTAGCCAGCTTTCCGCTTGCTACTGCAGCGCGGAGGCAATCCCTCCACTCTTCAGGATTGTTGGTGCTCGATGACCCGATTCTTCCCTCGTGAATGGTCCGGATACCCAGACCGCAGTCAACCGATGTCGTAGCGAGATTCACTTTTTTCTGTTTGAGATCGGATGATACCGATTTCCCCTCAACGTAAAAGACCTCGGCTTCGTCAACAGCCTTAGCCGCTTCGGCTAATAATTCATCAATCCACGCCACTGCCACCAACCACCGCATCGATCAGGAGAACATGGGGCGCTCCGTCGCTCACCGGGACACTTTGCCCGCCTTTCCCACAATATCCCGGACTCATGGTCCGGGAATTTCCACATAGCACTATTCCGTGAAGTGTTGTAAGGATCTCTCCAGTAAGAGAAACGTCCCGGACCATGGTTGTACACTCCCCGTTTTTTATGAGGTAACCGTATTCGGCATTGAACTGGAATATCCCCCTGCCCGGATCGACCTGCCCCCCGCGGGATCCCTTCAGGAAGATTCCATTTTTACATTCCTCAAAGATTTCTGCTTCTTTGGCATCACCGGTTTCTATGAACGTATTACTCATTCGTACGAGGGGCGGTTCACCAGGCATCGCCCTCGCATGGCCGGCTTTTCCGCCACCGACCTTCCCGAGTGACTCCCGGTTATGAAGGAATTCACTGATTACACCGTCTTTGATAATCTCAGTCCGGCGAACCCCAACCCCCTCTGCATCGACAGGATCGAAACCAAATTCATGAAGGCCCGGGTCATCGACAATGGTGAGTATTTCATTCCCGATTTTCTGGCCAGTACGCCCTTTCAGAACCGAGTTCCCTTCAGCAACAAGATCCCCTTCGCTTGCATGCCCGACTGCTTCGTGGGCAAAAACCCCGGCAAGTTCAGGATCGAGTACCGCCCGCATCTTTCCCCCTTTTGCGGGTTTTGCATCGAGGAGTGCGACCGCAATATCAGCTGCCTGTTTTCCGAGAGGCTGTTTGTGCCTCAGGTTAAAACCCCGGATTGAATGCTCTCTCTCATACCCCATCTGGACGTTCCCGTTCCGGGAAGCGACGGCGAGTACGTTGAACCCCGACCTGCACATCTCAAACGAGTGTTCATTGCCTGAACTATCCGAGAAATTAACCTGTTCAATCCGTTCGATATAATTTGCCCGACGGTTAATCACTTCAGGGTTCGTTGCTGCTTTTTCAATTTCTGCCAAGATTGATGATTTTTCCTCGATACTCACATTACGCGGATCTTCAACCATCGGGGGTACGGGAAGAACGCTATATGAGGCCTCTCCCAACACGACTTTTTCTTCAGTAATATCAGCGAGTGCGATTGCCTTCTCGAGGAGTTCGTCAAATTTTTTTCCTTTGACGGGGGTGTAGTTATCGATCTGGAGAATTCCCCAGCCGGAAGAATTGAGAACCCGTAATACTGCCTTATTGAAAAATGATGTTCCCCCGGATTCCACGACGCCATTATCAATATCGATATGGGTGACCTGTCCGGTTACATGCCTCAGGTCATAATACGAGAGCTGGGCCATAATACGTCAGACCACAGGAGTGCACGCGGGGGGTTCGGCGATCATGGTCGTCGATCTCATCGCCATTCTCTTGAGTTTCATGAGGAAGCTTTCGGTGTTCTCCGGGACAAGTGCGATCTTAAGCACCTCATCGATTGTGTCCACGGGAATGACCGTAACAATTGATTTGTACCGCTCCTCGATAAGGACGTCGTTGATATTGGTCCTCGGGATAAGAACGGTTTTTATTCCTGCTTTTGCAGCAGCCTCAATCTTAAACGTAACCCCGCCAACGGGGAGGACATCCCCCCGGACCGAGAGGGAGCCGGTCATTGCGACATCCTGACGCACAGGAATGCCTTCGATTGCACTGATGACCGCTGTAGCAACGCTAATCGAAGCCGAATCGCCTTCGACACCGCCATACGTCCCAATGAACTGGATGTGTATGTCGACGTTCCTGACATCACGGCCGGTGAATTTCTTGAGAATCGCACTGACGTTCTTGATGGATTCCTGGGCGATCTCCTTGAGCATTCCCGTTGCAATGACACTTCCACTTGCACCCTGCGCCGGCGTAACTTCGGCCATAATCGGAAGAACTGAACCGGAATCTGTTCCCATAACGGCAAGACCATTCACTCTTCCGATCCGGGTCCCTTCAACGACCGTGAGCTCGTACTCCCGGCTCCGTCGGATGTATTCATCAGAAACCTGATCTTCAATAGACCGGGCCGTTACCTTCGCGGTGATCACATGGTTTGCTGTCGTTATAGGGGCACTTTCCTGGCGGGCAATATCACCAGCTACACGGATGAGCCCTCCCATATCACGGAGTTTGAGGGTCAGATGGCCTTTCCGGTTCGAGCGCCTTCGTGCCTCGCGGATAACTTCATCGATCGCACTTTGGTCGAAGTGAGGAATTTTGCCGTCGTTTTTGACTTCCTGCGCTATGAACCGGACGTATTTCTGCTGGTTCTCCGGTGTATCCTCCATGCTCTCTGCCATGTACACTTCATAGCCATACCCGCGGATACGTGATCGGAGTGCGGGATGCATGCCCTGGATTGCATCGAGGTTCCCTGCAGCGACCATGACAAATTTACAGGGAACCGGCTCCGTCCGGACCATAGCGCCACTCGAGCGTTCGCTCTGGCCGGTGATCGGGAATTCGCCTTCCTGTAAAGCAGTAAGAAGGTTTTGCTGGGAGTGAGGATCGAGCGTGTTAATCTCATCAATAAAGAGGACTCCACCATTAGACCGGTGAATTGCTCCCGCCTCTACCCGATCGTGGGACGGTGTTTCGAGGCCTCCGCTCTGGAATGGATCGTGCCGGACATCGCCGAGGAGTGCACCTGCATGGGAGCCGGTTGCATCGATGAAGGGGGCGATATTTTTTGTATCATTGGAAACGAGGAGCTTCGGTACCATCGCCTCTTCACGAGGCGTGGTATACCTGAGGGCCATGAAAACAAACGCTGCTGCGATAATACCGAGGAGCCACTGGTAGGTGATGAATGCATAGCCAATGATCCCGATGACGAGAAGCAGAAGCAGAGTGTTTCGGAACTGGATTTTTTTCTTCGCTTCTACTTTGTGGGCTGCGACGATCTGTTTACCCCTGCCGGCAGCTACGGTCCGGATGACCGGGTTGTTATTGTCGTCAGAGTTTGGATATACTAAAATGTCCTGGAGTTCTTCCTTGGGAAGGAGCTCTGCCATCCCCTTTGCGAGCATCGATTTGCCTGTCCCCGGACTGCCTATCATCATGACGTGCCGGCGCTGGACTGCGGCTTTCCGTATTACTTCTACCGCGTGCTCCTGGCCGATTACCTGATCGATCAGCTTTGCGGGGACTTCGATTTTTGACGACGTCGCAACTACACCTTCGGCAATCACTGCTTCTGGTTTTACGACATCGCTACCTGACGATGCTGCAACGGTTCCTCAGTAACGACTGCTTCGGGTTTCGCGCTATCGGTCTGCGACGGTGATTGTTCAGATGTATCCATTACGGAATTTACCTCTTTTTCCCTTCAAGTGTTCACATAATTTGCCTTCCGATAGTTTAAGTACTTTCAGCTGTTGGCTCCTTTAGTGAAAAATGCCATAAGAAATACGCAAATAGTATTCAATACAAAAAAACAAAATTAAAATCAAGCATATAGATTCCCAAAGCCAGGCAAACGACAATTCGCTTGAGTGAAAGTCCCCCGGTTCATAAGGAATGATACCATGAGAGTAATCTGCACTGAAAAATCCCAGATCCTTGCATCCCGTCTGGCGAGAGAGCTCAACGTCCCGCTGGTAGATGTCAAATTTTCCCGGTTTCCGGATGGGGAGTTGTACCTGGCCGCAGGCGATCTCGATGACGAGACAATTATCGTCGGCAGTATTGTGGATAATGATTCACTGGTCCAGTTGCTGCTGATGATTGATGCATGTGACAATTCAGTAAACCGGCTGGTTATTCCCTATATGGGATATGCCCGGCAGGATAAGCGGTTTAAGCAGGGCGAGCCCATCAGTGCACGCGCTATTGCCCAGGTCTTTCACAACGGGGTAAAAAACATTTTTACGGTCAATATCCACGAAAAAGAGGTCCTCAAATATTTCCGGGTGCCTGTCCGGAATATTTCCCTGGCGACGGAGATCGGGGGATATGTCAAAACCCTCGATCTCGACAACCCGCTGATTCTTGCACCGGATGAGGGAGCACTTGCTTTTGCGCAGGATGTAGCATCTGCCGGGGGGTGGGACTGCGATCATCTCGAGAAGACCCGCCTGAGTGGGCTTGAAGTGAAGATGGCGCCGAAAAAACTGTGTGCAGACTTCACGCTCCGTCGTAATCGTTGACGATATCATCTCAACCGGTGGTACAATAGCAACAGCCGCTGGTATGCTCTATAAGCAGGACGCAAAAGATGTGTACGCAGCATGTGTCCACGGGGTGCTTACCGGGGGGGCTTACGCACGCCTTATGTCTACAGGGATTCGGGAAGTTGTATGCAGTGACACTATCGAACGGGGCTGCAGCAGGATATCTGCCACCAACCAGGTTGCAGCCGCACTCTTAAATGCTCACGATTGACGGTTCACACGGGGAAGGAGGTGGGCAGCTCGTCCGGAATGCTGTTGCCCTTTCAGCGATTACCGGTGAACCCATTACGATTAACGGGATCCGGGCGACGAGAGACAAAAAAGGCCTCGGAGCACAACATATTGCCGCGATTAAATCAGTAGCATGTGCCTGCGATGCTTCTTTCTCGGGAATTGTCCCGGGTTCGGATTCAATTTCCTTTTCTCCCCATGATTTACGAGCATGCGATGTGTCGGTGGCTGTGGGAACTGCCGGGAGTATTCCCCTGGTCATACAGGCGTGGCTTTCGGTCGCCCTCGTCGCTGGGGGCAGGCTTCAGGTTACCGGGGGACCGAGGTTCCAAAAAGTCCGACGATCGACTATTTTGCATACGTTCTTGCAGGAGTGTTACGGGCCGGTAGCGCCGACATTCAGATTGAAATCCTGAAACGGGGGTATTTTCCCGAGGGGGGCGGGGAAGTAGTAATCACGGTAAAGAAGAGGAACCTTAAGCCGATCCTGGTCCCGAACAACGTGGAATGTTCATTTACAATTGTCTCGGCATCTTCAAATCTCCCGGATAATGTCGCAGAAAGGCAGGCATCAGCAGCAGCGAAATCTATTCATGATGCAATGTCAAACGTTGGGGAAATTATCCTCGACCGTCGGTCAGGACTAAGTACTGGCAGCTCATGCACGATATGGCGGGGATCCAAAGGGGCGTGTGCACTTGGTAAACGAGGGATTCCTGCCGAAAAGGTCGGATCGAGTGCTGCCTGCACAATGCTCGAAGAAGTAAAAAGCCCGGGAGACGTCGATGTATTTTTGTCAGATCAACTTCTGATGCCGCTTGCCCTTTTCGGGGGTTCATACACAACCGGTTCGTTATCTTCCCATGCTGAAACGACCCTCTGGCTCCTCGGAAAATTTGGATATGACGTGACCTGTAATGCTGATCAAGTCGTGGAGTTCTCTGCATGAGAGCCGTCCTCGATACTTCATTCTTTTTTTATGATCTCCCCATCGAAGGGGACCTTTTTACAACACATTCGGTGTGCGACGAATTGCTCGATATCCGGTCAAAGGGTAGGTTTGAAAAATTTTGTGCCCTTGGGTTGCAGATTGTATCACCCAAAAACGAGAGCGTAAGACTTGTTACGGAGGCAGCCAGAAAAAGTGGAGACACCGGGGTGATCTCTGACACCGACCGGGACCTCCTCGCCCTCGCACTGGAACTCGATGCAGTGCTCTACACCGATGACTTTGCGATTCAGAATGTGGCTGCACGACTTGGCGTGACAGTAACACCTATGCATCAGCGAAGAGCTGAAAAAAATTAATTGGCGATACCGCTGCTGCGGGTGTGGGAAATACGCAGATCATGCCGGGGAATGCCCCATCTGCGGTGCGGAGATTAAAAGAAAACTTAAATAGATACGGGCAAATCCTTTTCCATGTCTTCCCTAGACGATCTGATCGGCAGGGCAAAGATGCTCCTCGCCGAAGGGCACAGTCCGGGTCAGATTGCCGATGAGCTCTCTCTTTCCATGGAAACCGTTACCTGGCTCCTGACCCAGGTGAAGGGTTCGGCAGCCCCAAAAGATGTCCATATTGACTGGACTGCGGTCAGCAGCAACGCCCCGCTCCTTGAACAAACAGCCCTGATGCTCCTGAACCGGTATTACGAAGGACAGGATTCAGAAAAATCCCTTCAGACAGAAACAGATGCCTGCAAGGATACCCCGGGAGAGGTCGGCTCGACAGGAACAGAAGTTTTTGTGGGAATCGCACTTTCAGGAATCCCGCTTGCAACCCTGATCGCAGCACAGGAAGCTGCGAAACTTGCCATCTATCACCCCTCGAAGCAGAGCCAGAGCGAGCACCCGACGGGATCGATCAGCGGGAATTTTGCAAACATTAGTGGCGAGAGATGCATTATTGTCGACGATGTCATTACATCAGGCAATACCATGAGGGAAGTTGTAAAATACCTGCGGAAACACAAGGCAACTCCGCTTGCAATTCTCGTGATCTTTGACAAGCGCGGTATCAGGGATATTGACGGTGTGCCGGTTTATTCGCTCTTCAAAATATCCCGGATTGACTAATCTCCCTCTTTTCCCGCAACCATCTGGAATATAATTATATAGAAGTTCAATTCCACCTTTTACATCATCGGAGGATCAATTATGCTAGCAGGACAGCCAATTATCATTCTAAAGGAAAATGTCGAGCGTAATTACGGCAAAGAGGCCCAGCGCTCGAATATTGCGGCAGCAAAGGCTATAGCCGGAGCTGTCAGGACAACTCTCGGTCCACGGGGTATGGACAAGATGCTTGTCAGTTCGACCGGGGATATCGTCATTACCAACGACGGCGCGACGATTCTCGAAGAGATATCCGTCCAGCACCCCGGTGCGAAAATGGTCATCGAAGTCGCGCGGACCCAGGACGAGCAGGTTGGCGATGGGACCACAACCGCAGTCATCCTTGTCGGTGCAATGATGGAACAGGCAGAGAGCATGCTCGAAGACGGCATTCATCCGACGGTAATCGCTCAGGGTTACCGCATGGCTATGGAAAAGGCCCTGACAATAGCTGATTCCCTTTCATTCAAAGTCGATGCAACTGACCGCAAGACCCTCATGAAGATTGCCGACACGGCAATAACCGGCAAATCCCTTGAACAGGTCAAGAGCACGCTTGACGGGATCATTGTCGATGCAGTGATGACCGTCGCAGAGAAGGTCAACG
Source organism: uncultured Methanomicrobiales archaeon (assembly GCA_963758935.1). Classification (GTDB taxonomy): domain Archaea; phylum Halobacteriota; class Methanomicrobia; order Methanomicrobiales; family Methanospirillaceae; genus Methanoregula. The sequence continues at coordinate 319,233 of CAVWXD010000002.1, forward strand.
GGAAGATCACGGTCGACGAAGAAGATGTGATGATCAAGAAGCAGAAGGGCCAGGCAATGGATAAGGCTGAACTTATCCGTGGCATTGTTATTGACAAGAAACGGGTCAATGAAGGAATGCCCCGGAAAGTGACCAAGGCAAAGGTCGCCCTTATTGCCACGCCCCTTGAGATCACCAAAACCCAGATGAAGGCGAAGATCAAGATCACCAGCGCCGAGCAGATCAACGCGTTCAGCGAACAGGAACGCGATGCACTCAAGAAACTTGCAGACGCGGTTATCAACAGCGGTGCAAATGTCCTCCTGTGTCAGAAAGGTATCTCGGACCGGTCCAGTTCTATCTTGCAAAACATGGGATCTACGCTGTTGAAGACGTACCTGAAGCGGATATGAAATATGCAGCACGGGCATTATCAGGGACCATTGTTAACAAAGCAGATGCCCTTACCGCAAAAGACCTCGGTATCGCCGCAGAGGTTGTCGAAGACAACGATATCGAGATCACGAGAATCTCGGGCTGCAAAAACCCGAAGGCCATCACTATCTTACTCAGGGGAACAAGCGACATCCTTCTCGATGAACTCGAACGTGCAGTTGTCGACGGGACCCGCGTAGTAATGGACGCGATGGAAGACGGCACGTATGTCGTCGGTGGCGGCGCAGTCGAGACAGAACTTCTCATGAAAATCCGCGACTATGCATCGACCGTCGGTGGACGTGTCCAGCTCGCAATCGAAGCCTATGCAGCGGCATTCGAATCAATTCCCCGCACCCTTGCGGAGAACTCAGGGTTCAATCCAATTGACAAGCTGGTGGAGCTCAAGAACGTCCACTCGAAAGGGAAGAAGAACGCCGGGCTGAATGTGTACGAAGGCACCGTCGTCGATATGCTTGCAGCTGGCGTAATCGAACCCCTCAGGTCAAAGCGACAGTCCATCCAGAGCGCTTCCGAGACTGCAATTATGCTCATCCGCGTCGATGACATGATGATCACGCAGAACAAACCAAGAATGTAAGCGGTAAAAATCGCATTCCTGGACGGATCCCAGCTCTTTTTCTTTTTTCTGATTTCAATAAATTCAAATCTTCATTTTTCAATTCAAAGACATGTCATGAGTCATTTTGGTCTACCGGAACCTGGATTTGTCAGATAACTATTAGAGCAATTGATGAAAAAAATAACAGAACCGGATGCCGAGGTAGTCTAGCCCGGGAAGGCGGTAGCCTCGAAAGCTACTGGCGCTTCGCGCCTCGGGAGTTCAAATCTCCCCCTCGGCGTTTTTGCGTAAACGTTTTTTATGTGGATTTTTTTGGGTTAACTTTCATAATCTCAAAAGAACTGTGATCGTTGTCCCCGGGGTTTGGTAACCGATGAAGACCTTTTTAGTTTTGGTAACCACTTCAGGAAATATATCGATAATCCTTTGTCTGAATGCTGAATGAGTGGAAATTTTCGACGGATGGTCCAAAAAAGCCTGAAAATTAAGATATCCGGAAATTGGGCGAATTAATAAAAAATATATACGTCCTGTTACTAGTATAAGATACCAATTGTAATTAATCATCAAAATAATAACATGATAATGTGACGGATTGGAAATCCGGAGAAAGAATCTCAATACGAGGACAGTGATCCCATGCTACGCATAAAGAAAAACCGACCGCAGATTTCCGCTGAAACTCGTGCATTCCGTGCCATTCGCAGGCTGAACCTGAACCGGACATATACACCGCTTAAAATCGGGGCAATTGCCGGGTATATCCTTCTCGGGATGCTTTCGGCATCGACTTCGATGTTCGGGATACTTGTCGGTGCAGTTCTCCGCGTTATGGGCTTGTAAAATAAGTTCATCGAATATGTTTTTGTCCATCGAAAATTTCCGTTCGGTCCCATTTTAAGTTCAGAAAAAATTGATTACCGATAATTATTACTTATAAACAGGGTCTGCAGATTTGTAGAATCTATATCGGCGCAAGCTTTGGGAATCCGGTGATAAAATATCCATTTTGATCCACCGAAAATCAAAATGTGAACCACCTTTGAACCCGAACAAAAAATCGGTTTAAAAAAGAATCGCTGGTAATCACGTCACGATAAATGTGCCTGTCATGGTTTCAGGGTGGACATCGCACCGGAAGAAATAATGCCCGGGCGTCGCCGGGGCGGTGAAGGTATACGTAACGGTTACCGGCCCACTCACGAGGTTGCCCACGAAAATGGGAGTCGTTGCCTTCGAATCGGTATAGAGTGCGAAATTGTGAGGGATATTAACATCGTTATTGACAAACGTCATTACTACCGTCGATCCTGCGGGTGCGGTGAGAGTCGACTGGTCGAACAAGACATTCTTTGAAGTAAGCGTTATCTTCGTCTGAGCTGTCGCAGGAGGAGTTGTCGTTGCCGGAACCGTTCCTGCAACTACCCGTATCGTGCCGGAAACACCGGCGTTTCGGATCGCTCCGGAAACTGTAGTTCCCCGGAACCGAAGGTGCCGTGAAGTGGTAGGTCTGGGTGATCGGTCCGGTGATCACCGGGCCCCGGAAGATCGCGTCTGAAGACGAAGATGTCGGATACAGGGCGAAATTGTGGGGATCGAGATCCTGATCGTTAAAGACAAGGGAAACTTGTGCTCCCGGAGGAACAGTCAGGGTCTGTGGATCAAACTTGTCACCTTTTATCGTTAGACTGAGGGTCACCGGTGTTCCTGTAGAAACTGGTGGGAACCGGGGTCGTCGTCGCGGCTCCGGGAGCGCTGGCACCTGTACTCTTGAGACCGGGAGTGTCTGCGGGCACAATCATCCAGAGTTCACCGGAACCCTGGGGAGTGAGGCCGGGGCCGCCGTTCTGGTTAATGAGGACGAGAAGTTCGTGGTTTTCAGTCTCGAAAATCCCGCGTACAAATGCGTTGATACGACCATTCGCATTGTTGGCCACGGTTACCTCCCGGGTTGTCCACATCGCATTCTGGGCTGGCGTCAGCGCAGACGCATCACGGGGGAGAGTTGCGGGATCAAGACCTGAAGGAGGGGTCGCTACGAGGAGCGTTCCATTGCCTGCGATCCGGTTCTCATCCGACCAGGTCCCGAATACATAGCCTCCGGCCATCTGGGGAACGCTGCTGCCCCGGTAGACCGCTCCGCCAATAACCGTGTCCCCGACATCATGACCGAGCTCCACGACCGGGCCGATCAGTGGTTGCCCATCATACCCGGTAGTCCGGCACGTTCCGGCCGGCGGCTGGAAGTCATTTGTCGGGTTGAAACAATGCGTTCCTTCGCGGATGTTCCATGGGTAGGTTCCGCCACGATATACCATCAGCACCGACTCAAAGAGGCGCTGGCCCGCCATGGCGATAAACATCTTGTGACTCCCTCCTGAATCGAACGAAGAATACGCGGGGTTGCGGAAACCCAGGGCATAGATCTCAGGGGGAGCGGTAGGATCATTCAGGAACGGGTTATCGGCCGGGATGCCATATGCCTTGCCAGGACTCGTGTGATCGACATCTATCCTGATCACTTTTCCCAGAAGGGCAGTCATGTTCTGTGCGTTCCCGGTGCCGGGAATGTGCCCCATGCCGGTGTCATCTGCCCGGCCACCATCCCCCAGCGGGAGATAGAGGTACCCGTCATCGGGCCCGAAAAGGAGCTGGCCGCCGTTGTGGTTCTCGTACGGTTTGTCAATCTGGAAAAGGATCTTCTCAGAGGACATATCGACCCGGTTTGGATCGGTCGGGGATACATGGAATTCTGAGAGCCGGTTCGTGCAGCTCCAGTTCGGATCCACACCGGCACGGACGGGGGTGCTGTAATAGACAAATACCCTCCCGTTCGTCGCATACTGGGGATGGAATGCGATGGTAAGGAGGCCACGTTCGTCATAGGTTGGATCAAGTTTTATCATCCTGTCCCGAACGTCGAGGAAGGGAGTATCAAGGATTGTTCCGTTAAGGAAAAAGATCTTTACGTAACCGGACTGATCGACGATAAAATGACGTCCCGTTCCGTCACGGGGGAATGCGATATTCATGGGTGCGGTAAGCCCGCCAACAACGAACCGGAGGCCAACGGAAACAGGGGGAGTATGCAGCTTTGTCACCGAGGGATAAACCGAGAAGCTCGCTGCCTCAGGGGAATTCTGGTTGGTAAGATCCGGCAGGATGGACGTGGTTGAAACGGGGGTTGGAGACGGAGAAGCCGGAGTTTGGGAAAGACATCCCGCGGCAATAACAGCGCATGTAATTGCAAGCAGGAATACCAGGAAATATCCTGTCTTATTCATGCGGGTGAATCTGCATATCCGGTATTTAAGGTTGACCACCCGGAGAGACGATCATCGCTCTGGTCACGACAGTAACGTCGGTTGCATCTACGACCGGTACCGCGAGGGGTGTATCGTCAGAATTCACCAGCTGGACGGCAAATGTATGGGTACCGGGGAAACGTTGTACCATGTCCATTCGGGGGAGGATGTTATTCCGTAAGATCCGGGTGATGCGATGGCAGGTATACCGGCGGTAACGGGAGGAACCGTATCACGGTAAAAGATAAGATGACCACTTCCGGGAAGGGTATTCTTTCCGGGGGGGACAAGGGTGAAGCCGGATACCTGGACGACGACCGTGACATTCCCGGCCATGACACCGCTGTCGAATGGCGGCGTAAGAATGATCACCGAAGGGTTTTCCTGCTGTAGTGGTCCGGAACAACCGCAACTGAGAATCCCATAGATCAGGATACCCCACATAACGCAACCTGCTCCGATCTTTCCGGGGTGTCGGATCTCATTCATGATGGCATCAGCTCTTCCATGGATCTTTCCGGGACCGGGGTTGTCTCCGCGAAAAATCATCGTTATCCCGGTTGTGCAATGGATCGCGGTGGATATAAAGGGACCGGCACCTGCTTTCAGGGGTTCGTTTTTTTAAAATATGCAAGATCCTAAAGTGTCCCATGGAACGAACGTCAAGATAATCGAGAAGCAGCGAGTAACGGGTTGACGAAAAACTATTGTGCGGATACCCGTAACGTTGAGCTTTGCAGTAAAAGCAGTGACTGGTATGAAGCAAGAACCAGGAATAGATTATAGGACCGGTCACAGGTCGTCAGAAAAAGGGTGTTGAGTGATAACCTGGAACAGGAAATCACTCTACTTTCACGGTCCCGTGCATATTTGGATGAATCAGGCAGGTATAGTCGTAAATTCCGGGTCGGCTGAACCGCTGGCTGAATGACTGCCCTCCGGAGAGGAGGAATGCAGAAAAACTTTTGTCAACGAACTGGATCCTGTGGGTTACGTCATCGGTGTTCTGCCATCTCACAATATCTCCTGCTTTTACGGTTATCACCTGAGGGACGAACTCAAAGTTCTGGATAAGCACGGTGTTATCAGAAACCGTTGAAGATTGTTCGGCCGTAGGAAGGGGGATTGGGGTCGGTCGCGTTGTAGCAAGTGTTTTCTGGGGGGTGACCGGAGACTTTGTGATCGCGAGCTGTTGCAGGTGGTGCTGCTGTTCCGGGGGAGGTTTGTGCACAACCACTTACCCCAAGAACTAAAATAACCAGCACGAGGAGTATCAGAATATTTTTCATAAACTGATCTCAGAGGTTTTCCTTAATAATGTGGTGTAGTTTCAGCCTCAGTGGAGCGGTTGTGAAAAACCTAATATCTTCCACTAAATTAACCGAATCGGGATAGCAATCTCAATTGTGCCGGAGGTGTAGTGTTCCGGCAGTCCTGGCGGGCGTTCTGAAATCCCACAAGAGTGCGAAGTGTCGGGGATGAATCAAAAAACCTAAAACAGGTGACCCTGAATGGCTCACTGCGACGAGAATGAAATACGGTATCCGGCATGAGCAGACGCCCTCTCACGAATTAAAAGGGATCATTTTATTGCGGAATCCTGGTTTTTTTCCGCGTAAAATCCACGAATAAAATAGTCTCACGTCAACATCGGTCTTTCGATAAAAAAATAGTGTGCTCAACCGGAAAAGGGTTCTTTTTAAGGGGAAGTTTCCCGGAAAATAAAATTCATTTCCCTCAAATCCTCAACAAAATCCTCAAGATGATAATAATCCGAGCGCACCATTTCACGGACCAGTGAATCCGGCAGGGCGCAGACGAATTTCCATGAATCCATGGCAGGAAGAGGAAGGACCGTCCCCATTTCGTCTTCGTTCATCTCGCGGATCCTGCTCATTGCAGTTATGGTCTTGTCCCAGGCACCATCTTTTCCCGGATATTCTATCTTCACGACAAAATCGTTGTACCGTACCCGGGCCTTTTTATCCAGGCAGTATCCGAGAAGCAGGGAGAGTATCCGGTTGAACCTGCTCCCATGGAAGGAGAAAATGACTGCATCCCTTCCTTTTGATTCAATTTTCTTTACACAAAACAACCCCTCGTATCCAATCCCCTCCGGGATTTTTGCAAGAGCGGTAGTGATCAATTCCTTATCGGAATCCTGCATTAAGAGGGTTGGACCCCCTGGGCACGAATGCGTCTCACCATATTTCCTATTACGGGTGAAAATCCTGAATCCTCCCCGCTGGTCCAGAAAATCCGGGACGTGCCTGAATCGGAAGGAACGACGACGACTATGTTATGACCTTCGTCGCATTTAACCATCGACCAGCCTTTGCCCCCCAGAGATATCTCGCCAGATTCGTGGCTGCTGACAAACCGGGCATCGAGCCTGCCGATTACTTCCCCGTCGGGTGTGACAGCGCGGTACTCTTCACCACCGCCAATAACCGAATAGAGGTCTTTCCAGTTGGATCTCCCGAACACCTTCTCTGCCTGGAGACCGAGCATAAGCACCTCGCCATCCGGCGTGACGTAACCTTCTGCGATCAGGTGATCCAGTATCCGGTTAAGGATTTGGGGCTTTATTGAGTTGAAAACGTGATGTGCGAGAAGAGAGACAGTTACTTGTTTCCGGGTTGCCCGGGGGTGGGAATGCAGGAAGAGGAAAACCTGCTGGAGAAGAACATTATAGGGTTTTTTAAGCGGTGCCAGATTCTCAATCTCTTTTTTAATCGCGCATTCAATTATGGCGACACTGCAGAGCAACTCACAGGGCGTTGCAAGCACCCAGGCTATGTATGCAGGCTTTCCCCGTCTTCCGCTCCGGCCGAGGCGCTGCAGGAATGAGGAGACCGAACGGGGAGGGTCCGACCTGTACAACAATGTCAAGGTTCCCGATGTCGATTCCCAGTTCAAGTGTGCTCGTGCAGATGACACAGGCCCCGTCCTGTGACAGGAATATTTCTTCAGCGGCTTTCCGCGTCGCCGTTGACAGCGAGGAGTGGTGGATGTGCAGGTTCCGTATTCTCCCGGAACACGCTTTCATGATCTTCTCGGCCTCGCTCCGGCTGTTGACAAAAACAAGCGCTTTCTTCCCTGCCACAATAGAGACGAGCGCATCGATCCTGTCCTGCTCCTCTTCCCTGACGATGAACTGGAAGTGCTTTTCCTGAGGAAGCGAAGGTACAGAAACAAGCCGGGTGATGTGCCGGTTGTCGGAAAACCAGGAGAGCACTTCTTCCGGATTTCCTGCTGTAGCGGATAGTCCGATTCTCTGCACTTCTCGTTTCGTCAGCTGGTCCATCCGGTCAAGCAACACCTTGAGATGAACGCCCCGCTCCGATTCAACGAAGGCATGAAGCTCGTCGACGATAATCGTCCTGACCCTGCGAAGATCCTTCGAAAGGTTCCTTTTCCTGCAGGACAACTTCAAGAGATTCGGGCGTGATCATAAGGAAATGGGGGGGTTCCCCATCTTTCCAGCCACGGTCACCCTTCGCAACATCGCCGTGCCATTTCATAACCGAGAGTGAAGCAGGGACACAGAAGGCCCTGAACCGCTCTTCCTGGTCGTTGATGAGCGCTTTCAAGGGCGAAATGTAAAGGCAGCATACTCCCGCCCTGCCGTGTTTCAGGATATCATCCATTACGGGAATAAGTGCAGCTTCAGATTTTCCCCCGGCAGTCGGTGCAATGACGAGGACGTCGGCACCTCCTGATACAGCAGTATAGGTCTGCTCCTGCACCTCGCGGATCTCTGTCCATCCCAGCCGGTTCGAGAGGATCTGCTGGAGAGATTCATGCAGGTTTGAGAATACAGTCGACACGTTCCTGCATTAGCGTAGTTCCTGACGGAATATGGTCTTTGTGTGATCAGCACCGGGAAAAAATGAGCCGGAAAATTGCAAGAAGAAAATTTTATATATCAAAATTTCCAGATTACATTCCGGTAAACAATGAAACGTCCATGGGTTTTATCTGCAATTTTTTCCACATTCCCATGTTACGCATTCCTTTTTAGATAGGGAACCTGGAATACTCCAGGTTCCCGTTTAATGTCGTCATACAAGAGTTTACCAGAGGTTTTCTATGATTCTTGGAATCCCTGATCCCCAGATATTGATTGGCTATGGCCTTGCCGTCGGCTTGGCACTGGCATGCATAGTGTACGGATACCTGTACTGGAATGAGGAGGAGAAGCCCGATGGCAGTTAATCCCCTGACGATGACCGCGCTGGTCCTGATCTATCTCGCTGCGACCCTCGTCATCGGGTATCTTGGGTATAAAAAGACGAAAAATTCGGAGGACTATCTTGTCGCAGGGCGATGCAGTCATCCGGTCATCATCGCACTTTCGTACGGCGCCACATTTATCTCGACTTCTGCCATCATCGGGTTCGGCGGCCAGGCTGCAAATCTCGGGATGGGGTTGATCTGGCTCACGGTCCTGAATATCGGTGTTGGTATCCTCCTCGCATTCGTCCTGTTCGGAAAAAAAACCCGCGAAATCGGGCAGCGGCTCAGCGCGGTAACCTTCCCGGACCTGATGTGTAAAATTTACAAATCGCCTCTCCTGCAGTACATCAGCGGGTTTATCATTGTAATCTCGATGCCGCTTTACACAGCCGCTATCCTAATAGGCGGGGCACGGTTTATCGAACCTACCCTCAATATCTCATACACGGGCTCACTCATTCTCTTCGCGCTCATCACTGCAGTCTACGTTGTTTTCGGCGGACTCATCGCGGTAATGTATACCGATGCCTTCCAGGGAACCATCATGCTGATCGGTATGACTGTCCTCCTGGTGCTCTCGTATATCGCGGTTGGCGGGATTTCCGCAGGCAACACAGCACTGACGAACATGGCAAACCTTGTCCCGAAAGCTCTTGCTGACCAGGGAATGACCGGGTGGACAACAATGCCGTCCCTTGGTTCGCCGATATGGTTCACGCTTGTAACAACAATCGTTCTCGGCGTTGGTATCGGTGTCCTCGCCCAGCCACAGCTGGTTGTGCGGTTTATGACCGCAAAAGACTCGAAGTCCCTGAACCGGGCAGTCCTCATAGGCGGCCCGTTCATCCTCATGATGACCGGCGTAGCGTTCACGGTAGGTGCCCTCACCAACGTCTATTTCTACCAGACCTCAGGGAAGCTGGCAATCGACGCTGCCGGAGGAAACGTCGACGCGATAATGCCCCTCTTCATCAACCAGGCGATGCCCGATATCTTCGTCGTCATATTCTTGCTGACACTCCTCGCAGCCGCAATGTCAACCCTGAGCGCACTCTACCATGCAATGGGGACTGCACTTACCTGCGATCTCTGGGGAAGAGGACGGGAATGTTCGCTCACCATGCGGCACCACCAGTACGGTATCATCATCATGATGATTGTCAGCACCCTTCTCGCGTTCGCTCTCCCGATCAGCATCATAGCAAGAGCGACTGCAATGTTCATGGGGCTCTGTGCAGCGGCGTTCCTTCCTGCATTTGCAGTCGGCGTCTATGCAAAAGTCCCTTCAACGAAGGCGGCTTTGTGCAGCATGGTTTCCGGCGCGGCGATATGGTTCCTCTGGACAGCATTCGTTCATGCTGCAGAAGCAAAACCCCTCGGGTTATGCCAGATGCTGTTTGGCAAGGCATCACTCCTTCCCCTTCCATGGTCGGTTGTCGATCCGATCGTCATCGCCCTCCCGATTTCCCTGATCGTTATGGTGGTCATGCAGGTGAGAAATGGCAAAGCACAACCTCCAGAAGGAGTTCCAGCACAATAACGATCAATACAAAAATATTCACCGCTGCCGGGAAAGGCAATCTCATTTTTACCGGTAAGAAACTTTTTTTCCTTTAAAAGAAGAGAAATTACCATGGATCTCGCAGAGAGAAAATGTACTACATACCGGGCAGGGTCGCCGCCATTAACCAGAAAGGAGACGATTGAACTTCTCGGCGAGGTGCCCGGCTGGTCGCTCGACGAGGGGCACCTGAGCCGGAATTTTGAGTTTCCCAATCGCCGGAAAGTGCATTGATTTCTTCAACGAAGTAATGAACCTTGCAATGCAGGAGGGACATATTCCGGATTTTGCTATGAAAGAATCAAAATTTGTGACCCTCTCCTTCTATACCTATCCGGCAGGCGGCCTTACCCTGAATGATTTTATCATGGCAGCAAAGCTGAACGCAAAAGGCCGTGAATAACTTTCTTTAAAAATAGTTATTTCAGGTTGAATCTTTTGACAAGTTTTTCCCGTATTGCGTCTTTTGGATAAGCCCCGATTATCCTCTCCACGAGCTGCCCGTTGGCAAAAAGCATGATCGCCGGAATGGCGGAGATGTTGAACTGCATCGCCAGGTTCCGGTTGTCATCCGTATTGACCTTTGCAAAAACGACTCTCCCGGCGAATTCCTTTGAGAGATCTTCCATCACGGGTCCGATTCTCTGGCAGGGACCGCACCATTCTGCCCAGAAATCAATGACGGCAAACTTATTGGTCTTGATGAATTCCTGGAAATGTGTTTCATCGACGTGCTCAACCGATGCCTGAGGTTCCGTCCGCTTCATGGTTCTTTTCAACTCCTGGATCCGCTTTTCCCGTATCCGGGTTATCTCATCATCCATACGTCTCAATATACAAAAAGGTAATTAAAGATGATCGGGAGCAAACAATAAAAAAATGAGTTAACTATATCAGCGCGACTGGCCTATAGTATAACCCTGACTGTGGAGCGAGGTAGGGTAGTCAGGATATCCCGACGGGCTCATAACCCGTAGATCGATGGTTCAAATCCATCCCTCGCTACTTCTTTTGATGTTTTCTCTTTGAACATTTTCACGGTGGAGCTATAGCGTCATATCCATCCCGAACGAATGCCCACGGATGACGGTAATGTCTGCCGGCTGCGTAGTAACGGGCGGCTCAACAAGACGAATGCCCCGGACATCATCGAGTGATGCGAGTTCTTCAAGCCTGTTTACATCAACCCAGGCGACTGCTATATGGAATGCTTCATCACGGCTCGTCACCTGCGTCACGTACGGATCGATTGCACTTGTCCGTGAGTAGGTTTTGAGCTGGATGGATACGTGGACCTGATCCCCAACGGGTCCGGTACCGTTCGTAAAATTAAACCTGCCTGCAGCATTTCCCGCCAGGACCACTGATCCCGCATCTGCATCGATGCTTTGATCGCGGACATAGAGCTGGCTGAGGATAGCGTCGAAGGGTCAACGAGCTGGAGCAGTGAATTGTCCAGTTTCAGCAAACCCGACGAGACATTTTTTCCAGATGGAGTTGGCAGTGGCGTTGGCTCCAGGGATTGGGTAGGAGCTGCAGTAATGATAGTCGGTTGAAGTGAAACCGGCTTATCTGACGGCTGGGTAGTACATGCGGACCCGATGATTGCAAAAATGAGAATACACATCACAGCCCAAAGGAGCATGGTGGGTTTCATGGTAAATTGATTGTTCTGTTTTTTCCTCTGACTGGGCCTTTTACTTAGAGTTCCCAATCTTCCGGTAGCTTGGACTTATTATATCGTCTTCATCAAGCGCATCCAGTGCGTCTGCTGCAGCCTTGCGGACTTCCTCATAGGGATCATCGAGTGCTTTGTGCAGGGGATCAATTGCCCGGACGTCACCAATCGTCCCAAGAGCGAGTGCAGCAGATTCGCGGACCATATGATGCTTGTCATTAAGCGAATCGATGAGAGGGAGAACCGCCTTTTCATCCCCGATCTTGCCAAGGGCGATTGCTGCGAACATGCGGACCTCCTCCGAATCATGGCTCAGGACCGATACAAGTGAGTTAACTGCACGATCATCCCCGATCGTTCCGAGTGCTTCTGCAGCAGCAATACGGACCGGCAGGTTCTTCTCATTTTCGAGGATATTCTGGAGGCCGTATACATCCTTCTTGTTTTTCAGGACGACTACATCGGAGTGTCCAAAGAATCCCATAAAGAGAGGCATAGCACTATACCATCTTCTTATATGAGATAAAAATTGTCCCGGAAGCGTCAAGGAGTGAAAGCTGAACTGATCTTTTTTGGGAAAATTATGTGATCGGGATTTTTGAACGACTGACTATTTTATTATCAAAAGACTATACGTACCATAATGACTATCAGAAAAACGCGCCGGAAGGATAATGAAAAACCATTCCATGAAGCAGTCACCGACCTGCTCTTCTCCGCGATGGCTAACCACGAGGACTTTGTCCTTACCTATGAAATCAATCCAACGACAGACAAAAAGGAAATTCACGTTATGGCAGGGAAATTGATATCGCCGGATATGCTGGGGAAACTTAAGACCAAGGTAACTGAGCAGGACTCGAAGACGGGAGCGGCCACCACATCCGTCAAATGGAATAAGGAAGAGTATTTTTTTTCTTTTTTGAAAACATTCAGGGTTATTATTCACATCTCTCAGGGCAAAACCGCCGGAGATGCGGAAAAGAGCTCCTTGCCAATAACTTCCTGTATACCGCTTGTCTCACCGGGGTATACACTAAAATGCGAGGAGAGAGGACTTTATTCTCACTACCAGTCCTTTCGCATTGCATCCGCTTTCGAGCTCCTTCGGCATCAGTTCGATAGCATACCGGAGTGCTGTCCTGGGCATCACTTTCTTATTTTTCATTACGAACGTAAACACCGTGTCAGTGTGTTTCCGGCTCTCCTCTTTGAGAAGCCAGCCATACCCTTTTTGCACCATGTCGTCATCATCGGTGAGAAGAAGACCCGCGATTTCAAGAGCGTCGTTGAGAAATTTTCCGTGCTTGGCCGGAATAATGAGCGAAACCGCTGCTGCCCTCCGGACCCATCGATTGTCCGATTTTGTCCACACTTTGAGTTCTTCGATAAATTCCGGGTATTTTTCGATAAAGTCACCCATCGAATGATTACAAAAACCATCACATGCGGCCCAGTTTGAAATATAGGTAGCGATCCATCGCTGAAACACGGGAAAATCTTCCGGCACATAACGATTGTTCAGAAGATGAGCCCAGGTTGAGACGATAAATGCCTCTTCGAGATATCCCGACGTGTATAATTCTTCACACAGATCAAGGATTTCCTGTTTTGGGAGATCTTTAATTTCTTTCCAATAGGTTTTCGCGAGTCCTGACACCGCGGCTGTTTTTACACCGTAACAGAGGATGTCCTCTTTAAAAAAGCGTTTCGAAGTCCTTTGGAGACTCCGGGTCTGATTTGGCTTTCAGATCCTGGCGGATCCTTTTGATAACCGCATCCATGAATGAAATTTATCGTTGAGGAGAATAAGCCAATCGGGTTGGTATTATTGATCGGTCAAAAGGTCTGTTTTCTGGATTATCCACCGGTTCGGGTTCACCCACGACAGTATCATTCAACTGGAGTCAAGCCCGAACAATGATTTTAATTTTCCGATCGAAAAAATTATTTTTTGTTCCCCGTTGCAGGGGTAAGTTTCTGGGATTTTGCCGGGGTTTGTTTAGATGTGTCCTTCACGGCATTTCCTGTTACGCTCTTATCTGATGAGTTCTTGGCAGTCTGGGAGTTTTCTTTAACTGCTTTTACTGACTGGCCCTTATCTGAAGAGTCCTGGGCTTTTTGTGTTTCCTTTACCGTGCTCACCGGTTCACTCTTTATTGATGTATCCTGTGAGTGCTGGTTGGAGACTTTAACGGACGTTTCACTACTGGATGCTGGCTTTGCGAGGATGATTATCGACGCGGTTGCTGCATTGTTTGAATTATCCGGGTCCTTTGTTGCAGAGTTCTGGATTGTGGCGGTTTCTGTCTTTGTTCCCGGGGAGTTGTAAACTTCTACCTCGGTCAGGGTTGCGCTGTCTCCGCTCCTGAGCGTGGAAATTTTCCAGGTATTGCCATTGACGTCCCCCGCACTGGGTGTTCTGATCTCATCTTTGTTCATTCCCTTTGACTGGGGACCATCATCGTCTTTAACGAGGATATTTTTCGCATCACCAGGACCGAAGTTAGTGACAGTAATTGTCCAGGTCACGTTATCACCGACGTATGCTGTTGTGGTCGATGATGTCTTGGTTATTGCGAGATTCGCCTGGTTTTTTGGCTGTTGAACCAGTGGGACAAGTATGAAGTTCGCGGTGGATGTCGATCCAGTGGAAACCACTACGGTCTGGGAGGCTGGTGTGTATCCAGCGAGACTGACTGCGACGGTATGGTTACCGGGCACGAGGTTGTCGAGCGTGAACGGAGTTACGCTTCCGGTGTCAGCTCCATCGAGTGCAATTGCTGCTCCTTCGGGACTTGAGGTTACTGCGATTGAACCGGTCTGCGGGATCGCTACCAGCTGGAAGTCAACAGGTGCGGTTTCTCCGGCGATTACGGTTACCGTTGCTGATGCTGAGTTGTAGCCTTCAAGGCTGACTGCGACTGTGTGGTCACCCGGGACGAGGTTATCGAATGTGAACGGGGTGACACTGCCGCTGTCAGCTCCATCGAGCGCAATTGCTGCTCCCTCCGGTGTTGAGGTTACTGAGATTGAACCCGTCTGCGGAATTGCGACTAACTGGAAGTCGACAGGTGCGGTTTCTCCGGCAATTACCGATACCGTTGCGGATGCTGAGTTGTAACCTTCGAGAGTAACTGCTACGGTGTGGTCACCGGGTACGAGGTTGTCGAATGCGAACGGGGTGAAACTTCCACTGTCAGCGCCATCGAGTGCAATTGCTGCTCCTTCAGGTACTGAGGTTACTGAGATTGAACCGGTCTGCGGGATTGCGACTAACTGGAAGTCAACAGGAGCGGTTTCTCCGGCGATTACGGTTACCGTTGCTGATGCTGAGTTGTAACCTTCGAGAGTAACTGCTACGGTGTGGTCACCGGGTACGAGGTTGTCGAATGCGAACGGGGTGAAACTTCCACTGTCAGCGCCATCGAGTGCAATTGCTGCTCCTTCAGGTACTGAGGTTACTGAGATTAAACCGGTCTGCGGGATTGCAACCAGCTGGAAGTCTGCAGGTGCGGTTTCTCCGGCAATTACGGTTACTGACATTGAGGCCGAGTTGTAGCCTTCGAGGCTCACTGAGACATTGTGGTCACCGGCTACGAGGTTACCGAGCGTGAACGGGGTGACGCTTCCGGTGTCATTTCCATCAAGAGCAATTGCTGCTCCTTCAGGTACTGAGGTTACTGAGATTAAACCGGTCTGCGGGATTGCAACCAGCGGGAAGTCTGCAGGTGCGGTTTCTCCGGCAATTACGGTTACTGACATTGAGGATGAGTTGTAACCTTCGAGAGTAACTGCGACTCTGTGGTCACCGGGCACGAGGTTACCGAGCGTGAACGGGGTGACGCTTCCGGTGTCATTTCCATCGAGAGCAATTGCTGCTCCTTCGGGTGTCGAGGTTAATGAGATTGAACCGGTCTGCGGAATTGCAACCAGCTGGAAGTCTGCAAGTGCGGTTTCTCCGGCAATTACGGTTACTGACATAGAGGATGAGTTGTAACCTTCGAGAGTAACTGCGACTGTGTGGTCACCGGGCACGAGGTTACCGAATGTGAACGGGGTGACGCTTCCGGTGTCATTTCCATCAAGAGCAATTGCTGCTCCCTCGGGGGTTGAAGTAACTGAGATTGAACCGGTTTGTGGGATCGCAACCAGCTGGAAGTCCGCGGGTGCTGTTTCTCCGGCGGTTACGGTCACGGTCATCGAGGCCGGGTTGTAGCCTTCGAGGCTTACTGCGACTGTGTGGTCACCGGGCACGAGGTTACCGAGCGTGAACGGGGTGACGCTTCCGGTGTCATTTCCATCAAGAGCAATTGCTGCTCCTTCGGGAGTTGAGGTTATTGAAATTGAACCGGTCTGCGGGATTGCAACCAACTGGAAGTCTGCGGGTGCAGTTTCTCCGGCAATTACGGTCACGGCCATTGAGGCCGGGTTGTAGCCTTCAAGGCTCACTGAGACATTGTGGTCACCGGGCACGAGATTGCCGAACGTGAACGGGGTTACGTTGCCAGTGTCAGCTCCATCAAGGGCAATTGCTGCTCCTTCGGGAGTCGAGGTTACTGAAACTGAGCCGGTCTGAGGGATCGCAACCAGCTGGAAGTCTGCAGATGCTGTTTCTCCGGCGGTTACGGTCACCGTTGACGATGCTGAGTTGTAGCCTTCGAGACTTACGGTAACATTGTGGTCACCGGGAACAAGGTTGTCGAACGTGATCGGAGTGACACTGGCAGTATCAGTTCCATCAAGAGCAATTGCTGCTCCTTCGGGAGTTGAGGTTACTGAGATTGAACCGGTCTGAGGGATTGCGACTAACTGGAAGTCAGCGGGTGCGGTTTCTCCTGCAATTACTGATACGGTTGAGGAGGCTGAGTTGTAGCCTTCGAGACTCACGGTAACATTGTGGTCACCGGGAACAAGGTTGTCGAACGTGAATGGCGTTACGCTGCCGGTATCGTTACCATCGAGAGCGATTGCTGCTCCTTCCGGGGTTGAGGTTACTGAGACTGATCCGGTCTGTGGGATTGCAACCAGCTGGAAGTCTGCAGATGCTGTTTCTCCGGCAATTACCGCTACTGTTGCAGATGCTGAGTTGTAGCCTTCAAGGCTCACCGAGACATTATGGTCACCGGGGACGAGGCTGTCGAACGTAAACGGCGTGATACTTCCGCTGTCAGCTCCATCGAGAGCGATTGCTGCTCCTTCTGGAGTCGAGGTTACTGAGAACTGAACCGGTCTGCGGGATCGAAACCAGCTGGAAGTCTGCAGGTGCGGTTTCTCCGGCAATTACCGATACCGTTGCTGATGCTGAGTTGTAGCCTTCGAGGCTCACTGAGACATTGTGGTCACCGGGTACGAGGTTGTCGAACGTGAACGGGGTGACGCTTCCGCTGTCAGCTCCATCGAGAGCAATTGCTGCTCCCTCGGGTGCTGAGGTTACTGAGACTGAACCGACAGTCGGGGGGATACTGACGGTGAAGATCGCAGACTCGACTGAGGCCGTGAGGTTTTCTCCGACGTCATCGTTCATGCGGCTTACATTTACCTGGATTTCTGTAGAACCCTCCTGGAGGCCGGTCAACGTAAGCGTGCCAAGAGACACCGGTGACGTTGTTGGCTGGATCTCGTCATTCAGGTCTGATACCGCAACACGTACCTGTGATGAAGGGAGCGTGATGTTGTCGGTTAATGATGCCCATGAGGGTAACGAAAATTCTGTAATGTTTGCGACCGCCGGATCGGCGACGGCAATGGTAATATCATAGCCTGCAAGGCCTGCAGGCGCAGAATCGAGAGTCAGGTTCATCGATGCCGAACCTCCTATAGTATCAATCTGGCCGTTTTCGATGGTGATGACGCTTGCAGCTGCTGCAGAGATGAGCAGCGAGAGCGATACTAGCACGACGGCGAGTATGGATATTCTCTTCATAGAATTCTCCTTTTATTGTATTCCATTTTTTCCATGGCGATCAGATCGTGGAATCTCCATGTTTTCGTCGGGCTCAACAGGTTCCATGGCATTTTCTGCGCGAAATGGCGATTCCGCCATGTAATTAGAAATCCGGGAGCCGGGAATATATATTGCTAAAACTGTTCGGGTTTTTTTAGGTAACCGAAAAGTTATGAGCTGGAACCGAACCACCGTAATCCAGAGATACGGTTCAGAAATCAGGAAATAACAGTAAATCTCGGTCTGATGGGTTATTGAAAATTCAGAAAAAACAATCCCATTTATTAACAAAGAAAATTTCCGGCAGGTTCAATGATAATTCACTATTTGAATTTCCCCTGATTCTAAAGCAAGATGTACTAAGAGATGAACCGCGGGATTCTTTTGCAGGTATTCACGGGTTATCAATCACCGGGATCAATGCCGTGAAAAAAGTAACGTATCGGCGATTTCTCTTACCAATGAGTGTCTGGGTTCCCAGATCTTCCATACAGATGCTGCCCACCGCATCAGCATTTCTTCTTTCTCCCTGTCGGTCTCTGCACGAAGGACATCAATAACCGTGAGGTCGGCTTGTTGGCCTGGGTGTTCCAGCAGTGGCCAGTCCCTTCTGGTTCTTCCGAGTTTTATGTGGGCGAGCTGGACCTGCCGCCCGGTATACCCTTTTTCAAGTGCAAGGTACAGTCCGACAAGACCAAAGAATACAGTTATCGGTCGGGTCCTTCCCCCGGCATGCTGTGACTCGTATGCATCGACGGCGTGCTGGTGGATGAACCTGCCATCCCGGTGTGCGAGCGTCCAGCACGTCAGATCGTGGAACTTTTCCAGGCATTCTCCCGAGGCATTGAACTGTTTAGCGGGTTCACACTGCCGATCGGAAAGCATGAGTCCACATCCCGGGCAGGCAACTAATGTGGCGTCTTTCATACATTATCCTGATATGATTGCCCCAATGGTACTAAATCCCGAACCATCCTGTTTCACTTTTCCGCTATTAACCAATTGCAATGACACCCGCAACGGATAGTCAACCCGTCTTGCGCCACACTGACAACTGATATGGCTCAGCGAGACGCTCTGATGTCTGAGAGACATTTGACCACGGAGGGTTATAAGGCGGGCGTGTTCTCATGTGCTCCGGGAATCATACGGGCTTCGCATACGAACAGAGGTTAATGGTAGCTATGGTGATGTTCGACGTTCCGCTTCTCCGCATTTACCAGAACGTGAACTGTTTTTCGTTCATGGGCAGCATGTGTCAGCATATGAATGTTGACGACATAAAATTTTCTCTAAAACAATCGAGGACCTTGTTCGCGAGATCTACCGGAGCAGGAATTTATGGAGAGAAGAGAATCATCCAAAATATAAGACTCACATCCAATTTTCCCCGACACGGGTAAAGCCACAAATTTTTTTGAATGGATAGAATTGTTTATTGTCAAACATCGGAATAATTGATCCGGGATTATCTTGAGCAGCGCAAAACCAGACGAAGCACAGGGCAAACGGAGTCCTGATGTACCACAAGGGGGAAAAAATCCCTTGTTTGGACGAGGACTAATCATAGCCATCGGGGGGATCATCGTAATCCTCGTGATAATTTTCTTACTTACAACAACCGGTGCAAACACCAGCACACAGGGAATTCCGGCAGCTACGTGTGCTGACAAGGCAGTAGCATATGCAAACAGTAACCTTGTGCAGGCAGGTTCGAAGGTTTCTTTTGTTTCAGTGAACGAGAGCAAGGGGTTGTACGATGTCCAGGTTTTGTACCAGTCCAAGCAGATCACCCTCTACACCAACAAGGAGTGCTCACTCCTCTTCACGAGTTCTTATGACATGGATGCACCCGTTCCAACCCCGGTACCAACCCCGACCCTGAAGAAAACTGCCCGGCCTGTTGCCGACCTGTATGTCATGGCATTCTGTCCGTACGGTACCCAGGCAGAGAGTACCATGCAGCCCGTTGTCGATCTGCTCGGGAACAAAGCTGACATCCGCATCCGGTACATCACGTCGGTCAGTGGAACGACTGCCGGGTCCGTTTCTTCCCTGCACGGGCCGGCAGAGGCACATGAAGATCTTATCCAGGTATGCGTTCGGAACACGGATCCAGGAAAATACTGGCAGTACCTGACTGCATTCAACGCCCAGTGTTATCCACAATGGCAGAATGCAACGTTCCTTGACACATGCCGGAAGAATGTTTCTGCAACCCTTGGCTTTGACTCAGACTGCTCTTGAGAGCTGTGCCTCAAGTGCCAAAGCACTCGATACCCTTCGCACGGACGAAGCAGATAGTAATACCGATGGTGCGTCCGCCTCACCAACCCTGATTGTCAATGGTGTCGAGTTTAATGGAGCCCGTACACCGGATAACTACAAGACAGCGATCTGTAACAGCTTTGATGTTAAACCGGCGGAGTGCGCTACCGTTCTCCCGTCATTAGCCCAGTCCGCTGCATCTTCGGGAGGATGTGCCTAATTTTTAGGTATCACTACCGGAAAATTAAAAATTTTTTATCCGGGGATTCCCGCGAGATAAATACTATATGTCTGATATCAATACAGTCGAAAATGGATGGATTTATCGACTTTAAAAAATACCCTTTTGTTCCCGGATAATTTTTTCTTCACCCCTGCGATTCCTCGTGAGACATTTTGATTGTTGTCTCATCTATCCGGAAAAGCGGGTCTTTTCAGATTCCGAATGATTTTCCCAGATCCCGGGCCCACTTCGCGATTGCGTCCCAGTCCCTGAAGTCCCCGACAGGTGACTTTACCATTTCTATCATCTTTCTCTGGAGGAACGGAAGTTTCGAAGGATCAACCTCCCGGCAAATACGGTCTCTGCCACCGGAACAAGCGGGGTAACACCCGTACGCAGGCTCTTCCGGGCGTTCTCCAGAGCATCGGGAGTTCCATTGACCGGTGTTGTCCCCACGGCGAACGCTGCTACGGGCAACCTGCCGAGCTCCTTCGCGTGCCGGCCGACAAACTTTCCAATTTCGCTGACAACTTTACCCATGTAGAGCGGCCCGCCGATGACGACTGCCTGGTATCCTTCGAGAGAAGAGATCGTCTTTACCTCAGCTACATCGGCGGCATATCCCGCGGACTGCAGTTCTCTCCCAATCGCCTGGGCAATTTCGGCGGTAGATCCGTTCCTTGATGCGTATGCGACGAGTATCCGTGCACCCATGATTCTCCCTCAATGGATATTTTACGAAACATCCCTATAAAAATGCCGGTGGATGATCTTTTCGATCTGGCTCCCGGGATTAACTACCGTATTTCCATAAGTAAAATGGCTGATACCGGGGTCTCTTTTGGAACCCAAACGGGGTTCTGTGAGGTCATTAAATAGTATAACATCCCGATAGACTTCCTGTATGGTTAAAACCGTAAACGACCTGTTCTTTCATCCCGGTACATTTTTCGCGGAGATCCCGGAAGAAAGGACAGAGCTTATCTGGCCTGTTATAATCGTAGTCCTTGTCAGTATCGTCAACTTCGCCGGTGCAGTCGTACATCTCCCCCCGTGACGGACCCATTCATACAATATTCCGTAACATTCCTGTCACTTTTTGCCGTAGCGCTCGCTACCTGGGTTGTCATCGCTACCGGCCTGTACCTCCTCTCCCGAGCCTTCTCAGGGAAGGGAACATACCTCCTTACTCTCGTGGATACGGGATACGGGATGATGCCGCTCGCTTTTTCAGGGCTATTCACTTTTTCCACTATTGCACTCATAACCCAGAATGAGGCCGC
Organism: uncultured Methanomicrobiales archaeon; assembly: GCA_963758935.1. Classification (GTDB taxonomy): domain Archaea; phylum Halobacteriota; class Methanomicrobia; order Methanomicrobiales; family Methanospirillaceae; genus Methanoregula. The sequence continues at coordinate 340,734 of CAVWXD010000002.1, forward strand.
TCTCTCATCGGTACACCCAATGGTACTTACCGGCATTATTTACGGGGAACAACTGGTATTCACCGCCTGGGCTGCGTACCTGTGGATCTGCGGAGTCAAAAATGCGCAAAAGCTCCCCACACCCCTTGCAGTTGCCGTCGTGGTGATCGTGATAGCCATCCTGTTTGCACTTTTTATTATCCTGACTACGATACTCTTCCCATAATTGTTTTTTAGGACCGGCCGGGGAGAGATCGGAATTCTTGAGCTCCTGAAACAGTCTTAATCGTTATGAACCTGGGAAAACATCCCGATTACGGCGGAACCCTTTGGGTTGTATCGTAAACTAAGGCATCGCGTTTTTGTCCCATTGTCTTTAATTTCCGGCAGAAACACATAAGGCAATCCAGACTCCTGTCATCATAGAGAAATCTCATGAATCCGGAAGAAGATCCTTGGCTATCACAAGCCCATAAAAACGCCGAACAACTGGACGAGGCGGTTCGGAAGCTATCCCTGCTAACCTGCCCTATAGCCTCCAATCTCCCCATAATTACGAAGTACCAGGACTTCTGGAACCAGGCAAAACAAATATCGACCCTTTTTAAGGAGTTAAAACCTCTTGCCCGGGAAGACCGGGACCTGCTCTGGAAACAGTTCAATGATCTCTGCGGAGAAGTAAAGACGCAACAACGTTCCGAATATGGGGCGCTAGAATCCCTCTCAAAAGGGCATTTCGATGAGATCGAACAATTTACAGAACAAGCCATTCTCGGGTGCACAGGGCAGCAGGATGTACGGGAACTGCAGGATCGGGGAAAAGCGCTCAAAAAAGCCGGGGATCTCCTCGGAAAATACAAACACGAGATGCTGGCAAAACACAAAAAAGCCTCTTTTGACCGCATCCAGGAGATCCGAAAAGTTCACGACGCAGCGTGGAAAAACATCAGCCCGGAAAAACTGCGGATGCCTGCCGGGTCTGAATCCCGGATCAGGGAAAACCTGAAATCCAATCATGAACGTTACCGGAAAGCTGCCGGGGCTCTTCTGAACTTCCAGATCGGTGCTGCAAATTTACGGGAATATATCGATTCCTGTGGGAATCCGGAGACTGGTTGCAAAGGCAACCGCACAGTTGACCGAGACGCAGGCGCGAATAAAGGATATCGCGGAAGGTATGCGGAAACTGGAGACGTGGATTGAAGAGGATGAACGGTTATTGGGCGAAGGAGCAGAATTTCCCCGATAACCTTTACCTGAAATCCCTCTTTAATCCGCATCAGGATATGTTCTCTTTTTAATAGCCGCTAAAACCGCATACCGGTAAATCACTCGAAGACCGGGGGGCCGGTAAATACCCGCCGTTTCTGCCGGGCGGAAAACACGAAGAGTGCCATTTCGCCATCCGGGGTAATACTGTAGAGGTTTGCAGGAGGATGTTCCGGATCAGCTTCCTCCCCAACCAGTGCCCATCCGGTCAGATTGTTCAACAGGCGTGAAAACGCTTCGGGAGTCAGTTCATGACCCGGTGTTTCGGTGTCACGGGCCGGCACGTGCCATGCCCTTACCTCGTTCAAGAGGGTATCCTTCGGCACCTGTGTTCTTGCCGCTTTCCCGTCTCCCCGACTTCGGAAGAGGATCGCGAGGATTACAAGATAGTACGGGTTCGAGGGAAGGCTTTTTGCGGGAAGTGCCGGGACGGGAACTCTCCGTGTTGCTGAATTCCCAAACGCATAATAGGTGTCTCCTTCGACCCAGAGTGACAGGGCGAACAGCCCGAGCGAGAGTCGTTTTGAGCCGGCGGAGATATCGAACGAATACCGGGCATCGGGGTGGTCGCTGAGAATCTGGAGAACCGGATCGCGGATAGACTCGAAAGTCACCGCGTCGACAAAGACAAGGGCACAGGAAATATTCCGAGGCAGGGACAGTGCATTTATGGCGCCGATGGAGTCCCGGATTCCGCTCTTCCATGCCCGTCGCTGGGTATCGTCACGGGGCGAGTCGGTATAGACCTCTTTTTCAACGAAGATAAACGTGTGCGTTACGACCCCGATTTCCTTGAGAACAGCAGGATAACTCTTGTGGATCGTTTCCCCCGCACTGATTATGTGGATATGTTCCTGCCGGTCCATGATTATCATCCGGAGTTGGATTATAAAGGAGTTACCCGTTCAGGCAACTTCATTCGTCCGGGCAGAGTCAGAAAATAACGATGCTACGGTTTGTTGATCCTGTCCGGACATGATTTTTCCCGGGATTGATCCAGATCGGTCTGTTATGCGGCGGACTCACAATGACTCATTTTGGATGAAGGGCACCGGTGAGTGCTTCGCGCCGGGTGCAAAGGCAACAGGCTTTTAGGGTGCAGTTCATATTAGGTGTAAGGAACACGTGATACAAAGATGGCAACCGATCCTGTCTGTTTTATGATAATTGACGAAGAGACGACCCCGCACAAAAGCACGTACCGGGATACCGAGTATTATTTTTGCTGCAACTGGTGCAAAAAAAAGTTCGATGAAAACCCCAAGAGATATTCCCTGCTGGCGAACGACGCCACAGTTGACCTGAAGCAATCGACATAAGCAGTTTTAAACGAATTTATCCTTTTTCTCAAGCGAACTTAAACTTCCCGTATTGTCCCAAAAATGTGGTATACACAAACCACCCGTCGGGACAATAAATTAATATCTGAACGGGTTAAGGAGGATCCAGATGCCCGGCCTGACCTCTTGTTTTGGAACCAGATGTAACCGTCCTCCATTCTGCAAAAGACATCCTGTGTATCAAAGAATTTTCACATTCAGCCTGTTCGCGGTCTTATCAGCTGCGATATTAATTTCCCCCGTACTTGCCCACTCTGCGGCACAAATGGGGGTCGCACCCGACCAGTACGACCAGGGTATTCCCATCTACTGGCCATATCATGCGTTGCTCATGTCGGCAGGATTTGTTTTCTTCCTGTCGGGTATTATCGTCATGCGTTTTCGCAAAAGTCCTGACAAGTTCAGATTCCATGCGCTGCTCCAGACCGCTGGCGGGGGATCAATAATGGCAGGGCTGTCCGTTGGAGTTTTCATGGTCGGTCTCTCGGGAGCTCCACACGTTTCCGACACCCACGATATTCTCGGAGCCGGAATTGTGTTTATAGCGGTGACAACAATCATAATCGGGTATTTTCTCTATAGGAGAATGGCAAAAACGAGGGGACTTCACGCGATTCACCCGAAGCTTGGTCAGTTGTCAATTGCCCTTGCGGCGATTAACATCTTCCTCGGCATCACCATGATGGCCGCAGTACCTGGCGAAGTAACCGGACTTTCTTTTTAAATGACGTGCAGGACCTTTTCTGCACTATTCGGGTCCGCTTCAGTATGATGCAAACGGTGTTCTGAAAAAGGCCGAAGCCAAAAACAAAAAAATTGGATTTAGATGAATAATGGCGCGAGCACGAGCGTCAGCGTCGCAAGGAACTTGATGAGCACGTGGAGCGACGGACCTGCCGTGTCCTTGAATGGGTCGCCGACCGTGTCGCCGATGACCGCTGCCTTGTGGGCTTCGCTCTTCTTGCCGCCATGGACACCGGTCTCGATGTATTTCTTGGCATTGTCCCATGCACCGCCGCTGTTGTTGAGGATGAGTGCAAGGAGGATACCCGTGATCGTCGCGACCATGAGGAAGCCGGCGAGGGCCTCGTGCTTCATGGTGATACCGATGATGATCGGGAAGCCGATCACGAGGATGCCCGGGAGAATCATGTTCTTCAGGGCACCCTGGGTCGTGATATCGATGACTGCTGCATAGTCAGGCTTCTTGGTGCCTGCCATGATTGCCGGGTCCTTGAACTGGATGCGGACTGCGTCGATGACCGACTGTGCGGTCTTGGAGACTGCCCGGATGGCGAGGCTCGCAAACAGGAAGACGAGCATCGCGCCGAGGAGTGCCCCGACAAAAACCGGCACGGATGCGAGATTGACCACCGTAAATGCGGCTCCACCTCGTTCAACGAGCAGTTTCGAGATATCAGCCATATAGGCATTGAAGAGCAGGAATACCGCGAGAGATGCACTGCCGATAGCATATCCCTTGGTGAGTGCCTTTGTTGTGTTGCCGGCTGCATCGAGCTTATCCATGCGGTGCCGGACTTCGTCTGGAGCCTGGCTCATCTCGACAATACCGCCGGCGTTGTCTGCGATCGGGCCGAAGGTGTCCATGGTAAGGACGTAGGCACAGACCATCAGCATACCGATGGTTGCAACAGCAGTACCGTAAAGGCCCCCGCTCGGGATGCCGGTCATGGTACCACACCAGTAGGAGAGTAAGAGGGAAGCGCCGATGAGGATCGCCGGAATTGCAGTCGTTTCGAGTCCGACCGAGAATCCCATGATGAGGTTGGTTCCCGCTCCGGTCTCAGATGCGTTAGCGATATCCTGAACCGGGCGGTAGTGGTGGTCTGTATAGTAGAGGGTAACCCTGAGGAAGGCTACAGAGAGGGCGATACCAACGAATCCCGCGAGGACGAAGTACATCCAGCCGGGAGTTGCCCCGAGGAGATAATAGACCCCGCCAGCGAGGAAGAACGCCGAGATGATTGCGGTGATGTAGTAACCGCGGTTCATAGCGTCCATCGGGTCGGCACCGTCAACACCCTTGACAGAGAGGATACCGATCATGCTCGCGAGGAGACCGAGCGAACACATGACGATGGGGAATAAGATACCGTTCACGCCGAAGATGGGGAAGAGCGCGACACCGAGGATCATTGCACCGATGTTCTCGGCTGCAGTGGACTCGAAGAGGTCAGCGCCACGGCCTGCACAGTCACCGACATTGTCGCCGACAAGGTCAGCGATTGTTGCAGGGTTCCGGACATCGTCTTCAGGGATACCGGCCTCGACCTTGCCGACAAGGTCTGCACCGACATCTGCGGCCTTAGTATAGATACCGCCACCGAGCTGGGCGAAGAGTGCGACGAACGAGGCACCGAACCCGAACCCGATGATGACGAACGGGGTGTGGGTCGGGTCTGCACCGAGCGCGATGTATGTCAGCGAGACACCGAGGAGCGACATCGAGGTGATGATCAGGCCGGAGATGGCGCCGCCGCGGAACGAGAAGTCGAGGGCTTTCCCGTCGCTCGTCTGGGCTGCTGCTGCCGTGCGGATGTTGGTCCTGACGGCAATCCACATGGCGACGACACCGGCAACTGCACTGCACGCCGCACCAACGATGAATGCAGCTGCGGTTGCGAGGGCAATCGACTGTTGTCCGGTGAGATAATACACCGCAAAGATCGCCACAGCGGACACGATGGCCAGTATGGCGATAGTCGAGTACTGACGTTTGATGAATGCTTCCGCACCCACCCGGATCGCATCGGCGACCTCGCGCATCTTGGGCGTACCCTCGTCCTGTGAGAGGAGATTACGCGTCAGGATTGCCGCAAGACCCAGTGCGATGATACAGATCGCAATCACGATTAGTAATACAAAGTCGATCATTCGTTAACCTCCCCGATATGCCGCCATTCCCGGACCAGCGACCACAAAGCCCATCATCTTCTTTTTCCGGACCCGGACTGGCTCAGGTTCAGAGACGACATAATCAAGGTTTGAAATATTCACCGGCAGAAACCTGCTCAAATGACTCCAGAGGAGCGTCCTTTCGTGTTCCGGAGTTCACCGGAACTACGTACAGATACTCCTGAGCAGTAATAGGTTCAATTTTGGAACATTAAACATTTATCATTCGCGGGAAAGAGAGGAAAATTTCCAATTTGTTCCCAAATTGGTTTGGGACGAAATAGCAGCGGTTTTATCCCGTCTTGTAGAGGGTTGACTACCGGGATGGACTCAGGTTCACTTTGATTATTAATGACCGCATGACGCTACCTCCAACGGTGGAGATTATTAGCATCTGACGATAACCTAAATCGATCGGAATATTTTGGTTTTTCAGACTTTGTTTTAATGAATCAGACCAGAAAATTATCAATCCGGAACAGAAAACAGGCGTTTCAGCTGCAAGAAAAAATATGGTTTTAGGAAATTGCAAGCAGGATATTCTTAATTTCCTCGACTGCTTCGCGCGGAGGGTTATTTCCCGGGCATACCCCTTCGCCGTAACACAGGATCTTGTCGATATCGGTTTTTGTTATTTTACCAAATGGGATCGTGTCCCAGACCTTCTGGTCGATAACATTCCATGTGCATTGCAGGAGGTGACCCAGAATCCGAATCTCATCCGGTGTGAGCACCTTCCAATCGGCACCCAACGTGATTTTCATCTTTTTCATTGCATTTTCTATACGTTTCTCGCGGTGAACAAGGTACAACCGCCTTCCGACCTCCTTTTTAGTTGCTTCTGGCATTTCAAATTCACTCCTCACCTCAAAAACTCGGTTGAAGAGAAATCCCGTTTCAACCATATATTCTTTTTGCGACAATTTATTCAGAAAATTTTTCTGGACGAATCCATCGGGTTTTCCGCGATCGACCAACGGAAATAATTTATACCGGTATCATATAATTTCCTCAAATACTACTTGTATGTCCGAAATTACCAATGAAGAACTGGGAAGGCGACGTTTTCAGATCCAGAAAGAAAAGGCGGTTGAGACTGCGTACGATAAAATTCGTCGTGCTACCGCGCAGGGTTGGGAATCCCTTTCTTCCCAGGATCGCGAAATTCTCAAAGAGGTTCTTGGAGACGTGTGGACACGGACCGATCGGGTCAGGTGGGAATCCTATTCATTTTCAGACTTATTGGGAAGCGACGTGAAAGCGCTCATCGAAATCGGGAAAAAGATCAAAACTGACCGGAGTTCCGCTGAGATATCTGAAAAGCTCCTTGATGATATTTTTAATAACAAAATTTGATGTTAACCTGATAGCAATTTCCTTCCTTTCCGTCGCGCCTTAATCCAATTCCCCGTAATTTTTCACAATACAATAATATAGTGGAACACTTTTAGCATACTATCATTAAGGGGGTGTAAAAAGATGGTTGGTTGGGAGGTCCCGATTGGGGCAGCAATTGCCTTTGCCGGCGGTGCTATAGGCACTGGATGGGCTCAGTCCCGTATCGGCGCAGCGGGAGCAGGAACTGTCGCGGAAAGACCAGAAACGATCGGTTCTATGATCATCCTTGAAGCAATACCGGAGACACTGGTAATTCTTGGGTTTGTTGTAGCGTCGATGATCATCCTGATGGTCAAATAAGAAAACAGGCGCCAAATAGTACCATTCAGTACGTTCCCCTGAACGCTTTTGCAGCAAACCTCCATACGGGAACAATGGAGGTGACAGGTCAGAAATCCGGGTATTACTCTCACTCAAGGGTATGAGCGGGTGATCTCAAGTGGCATATGAAAATTTACTAAAATCTGTTGAGGAAAGTGCGCATGAGCGGGAGCTGGAGCTTAGAGAAAAAGCACAAAATACAGTACTCGAACTAAAAGCGGAAGCACATAAACAGGCAGAATCGATCCGAAGCGGGCTCCTCGATGACGCGATACGTTCGGCGACAGTAGAGAGAAATAAACTGGTGTATCTCACCAAAGCAGAGAGCAAGGAACTCCTGATTACTACCAGAGAGAAAATCTATTCTCAGGCATTTGCCAGTGCGCAATCGCGTCTGGCGCAACTGCGGAAAGATCCGGAATACCCGGAAATATTCAAAAAACTGGCAATAGAAGCCATCGGATCGGCGGGGCTTGAAGGGTGCGTCGTGCATATTGACAAACTCGATGAAAAGCTCTGCAAAAAGGTCATGACCGCCCTTAACCAGTCCTGTGAGATCGTGCCGGACCTTCAGACAATGGGTGGGCTCGTCGTGAATTCATCAGACGGGTTAATAACATTTTCAAACACGGTGGAGTCGCGACTCGAACGGGGAAAAGAACGATTAAGACTTGAAATTTATTCTGTTCTTTCCGGGGGCTAAAAAAGATGGACTACGGTTATGTAAACGCACGGATTCGCGGTATGAAAAGCCGTTTACTTGACCGCCATGCTCTCGACGAAATGATGTTCAGGCCGGACCTGGACACTATTATTGCTGACCTTGAAAAGACGCCGTACAGAGATGATATTGTCGATGCAAAAAGCCAGTATACCGGCATCCTCTGCATTGAACAGGCATTGAGAAAAAATTTTACCCGTACGTTCAGGAGAATTTTAAAGATCGTCAGGGATACCGAAGCTGAACGGTACACGCGGATCTTCCTGCACCGGTGGGACGTCCAGAATATCAAGACCATCCTCCGCGGGAAGAATATCCATGTCACGAATGAAGAGATCCTCGAATGCCTCGTACCTGCCGGGGAGCTTGATGAGGCGACCCTTGCAGAGCTTATCAAGCAACCCGACGTTCGGGCAGTCATCGATATGCTCGCGACATGGGATATTGTATATGCAAAACCGCTGACAAAAAATTATCCTGAATTTTCAGAAAAAAGGGATCTTGCTATTCTCGAGTGCGCCCTTGACAGATTTTATTATCAGGATGCCCTTTCCGGGCTCAAACCTCGATCCTACAACGATATGCTGATCAGGGATGTCATTACAACCGAAATTGACGTCATAAATGTTAAGACCACCCTGAGGATGGTCCGTGACCATATCGAGTGGAATGAGGCTCAGCAGTTTCTCATTGACGGCGGAAAAGAGTTCGATCTCAAAACGCTGAAACAGTTTATCGGCTTGCATTCGATCGAAGATATTCTCAAAGAACTCGCCCGGACACGATATGATTTCCTCTCCGGGGTTCCCGATGATGCAATAAAAAACCAGAAAATCTCGGTCCTGGAAAAGGGGCTGGAGAAATACCTCATTAAAAAAGGAGTGAATTCCTTTCGTGGAGAGCCCCTGAGTATTGCTTCTGTAATCGGATATTTTTGGGCGAAATATAACGAAATCACGAATATCCGGATCATTTCGCGGTGCAAAACCACCGATCTGACCGAAGACCAGATCAAGGAGGAACTGGTGTATGTATAAATTTGTTATCGTGACGGACCGCAACCGGGCATCCGGTTTTCGCCTTGCAGGTGTGGAGGTCCTTGAAGCAGACACTTCTGAAGAGGCAAAGAAGGTCATCCCGCCGTTGCTCTACAAAGATGACATCGGCATCGTCGCGGTGAACGAGGATTACATGCTTTCGCTCGATGAAAAACTGATGGACCGGATTGAGAAGATGCACCGCCCGCTCATAATTCCCATCCCATCCAAATCGCGGGAACTTGACAGGAGGTCATATATCGAGCGTCTCCTGCGAAAGGCAATCGGTTATAACATTGTTCTGAGGAGGTGACGGAAATGCTGCCAGGAAAAATTTCAAGAGTGTCGGGGCCCGTTATAATTCCCGGCGGAATGAAAGGCTCGAAGATGTATGACGTAGTGACCGTTGGCGAGGAGGCCCTGAGGGGGGAGATCATCCGTCTTGATGGTGAGGACGCGGTAATCCAGGTATACGAAGACACGACTGGACTCACCATCGGAGAGAAAGTAGTGAACACTGAAACCCCGCTTTCGGTCGAACTTGGTCCCGGTCTTCTCTCTTCGATTTACGATGGCGTCCAGCGCCCGCTCCCGAAGCTTCTCGAAAAATGTGGAAGTTTTATAGAACGGGGGATATCGGCACCCGGGCTCGACCGGGATAAGAGATGGGAATTTGCAGGAACCGTGAAAAAAGGTGACGTACTCTCTGCGGGCGATGTCATCGGTACCGTAAAGGAATTCCATTTCGAGCACAGGATCCTCGTACCGCCGAAACTTTCGGGAATTGTAACCGAAATAAAGAGTGGCCTGTTCACAGTTGAGGATGTGGTTTGCGTCCTCGACGGGGAAAAACAGATTGCCATGATGCAGATATGGCCTGTCAGGATTCCCCGGCCGATCCGGAAGAAGCTCGACCCGGTCCTCCCCCTGATAACCGGTCAAAGGGTCTTTGACTGTATATTCCCGGTGACCAAAGGAGGCACGGCGATGATCCCCGGGGGGTTTGGGACGGGGAAAACCGTGTCGGAGCAGACCCTTGCCAAGTGGTCCGACACCCAGATCGTGGTCTATATCGGGTGTGGTGAACGCGGCAACGAGATGACCGATGTCCTTGCCGAATTTCCCGAACTCGTCGATCCCCGTACGAACCTTCCCCTGATCGAGCGGACCATCCTCATCGCAAACACCTCAAACATGCCGGTGGCAGCCCGGGAGGCTTCGATCTATACCGGAATTACTATCGCGGAATATTTCCGGGATATGGGATATGATGTCGCGTTGCTCGCTGATTCCACGTCGCGGTGGGGAGAGGCATTGCGTGAAGTATCCGGACGCCTCGAGGAGATGCCCGGTGAAGAGGGGTATCCTGCTTACCTGGCAACCCGGCTTTCGGCCTTCTACGAAAGAGCAGGAAGGGTAATCTGCATCGGGAAGGGCGAGAGGATTGGGTCAGTCACGGTGGTTGGAGCGGTTTCGCCTCCGGGGGGAGACTTTTCCGAGCCCATAACACAGAACACGCTCAGGGTTGTCGGAACATTCTGGGCGCTGGATTCAAATCTCGCGTACCGCAGGCATTTTCCCTCGGTGAACTGGATAAAGAGTTACTCACTCTACCTTGACAGCATTGAGGATTGGTACGAGAAGAATGTCGCAAAGGATCTCCGCGGGCTCCGCGAGAAGACAATGTACCTGCTCCAAAAGGAGGTCGAGTTACAGGAAATCGTCCAGCTTGTCGGACCGGATGCGCTTCCCGAGAGCGAAAAGGCTATCCTTGATGTTACGCGGATGCTCCGGGAAGACTTTCTCCAGCAGAGCGCGTACAGCGACACCGACTCGTTCTGCCCGATGGAAAAACAGTACTTCATGCTCAAAACGATCCTGACCTACTACGCTTCCGTGAGTGAGGCGCTCGACAGGGGGATCTCGCTGAAACAGATCCAGGGTCTCCCTCTGAAAGCCAGCATCGGCCGGATGAAGGAAATTAAGGATCCCACCGATATCAGGAAGATGATCGATGAGATAGGTCCTACCATCGCAGCCATTGAGGTGGAAAAATGAAGCGGGTCTCCCTTCTGACGAAAAATTACCGCACCGTCGATTATGCCTCGGGCCCCCTGATATTTGTGAGAAAGGTCAAAGGGGCATCGTTTGGTGAGATTGCTAAAATTTCCTTGCGCGACGGAGAGGAACGAACCGGGCAGATACTGGATATCTCCGAAGACCTCGCGGTTGTGCAGGTGTATGAAGGGACCCGCGGAATCGATACTGAATATACGAATGTCAGGTTTACCGGGGAACCAGCGCAGATCGATGTGTCTCTCGACATGCTGGGAAGGGTCTTCAGCGGGGTTGGAAAGGCACGGGACGGGGGGCCGGAAATCATTCCTGAAGCGATTCTCGATATTGCCGGTTCGCCGATCAACCCGTCCGCACGGGACAAGCCATCCGATTTTATTCAGACCGGCATGTCCACTATCGACGGACTCAATACGCTTGTCCGTGGCCAGAAGACTCCCGATCTTCTCCGGCTCTGGTCTCCCCGCGAGCAAGCTTGCCGCACAAATCGCCCGGCAGGCAAAGGTGCTGGGGGAGGGTGAGCAGTTCGCGGTCGTCTTTGTAGCCATGGGGATCACCCATAAGGAGGCCTCGTTCTTCATGCAGGACTTCGAGAGAACCGGCGCCCTCGAGCGTGTCGTATTTTTTATGAACCTCGCCGATGACCCTACCGTTGAACGACTCGCTGCCCCCGGTGTGGGTTGACGGTTGCCGAATTCCTCGCGTTCACTCATAACCTCCACGTTCTTGTGATCCTCACCGATATGATCAATTATTGTGAGGCACTTCGTGAGATCTCAACGGCACGGGAAGAAGTCCCGGGCGGGCGGGGATACCCCGGATATATGTATACCGATCTTGCGTCAATCTACGAGCGGGCGGGGCGCCTCAAGGGGAAGAAAGGTTCAATCACCCAGATACCGATCCTCACGATGCCCGATGACGATATCACCCACCCCGTTCCCGATCTCACCGGTTACATAACGGAAGGCCAGATCGTTCTCTCCCGCGACCTCTTCCGCCGGGGAGCCGATCCCCCGGTCGATGCCCTTCCCTGCCTGTCACGGTTGATGAACCTCGGGATCGGCCCCGGCAAGACCCGGGAGGATCACCGCGGGGTAGCTGACCAGCTGTATGCATCATATGCTTATGGCAGGGATCTGCGCAGGCTCGTTGCGATCGTCGGTGAAGAAGCGCTCACGGACCTCGACCGGAAATACCTGAAATTTGCCGAGGAAGTCGAGAGAAAATTCATCTCACAGGGAAATGACGAGCGCTCGATCGAAAAAACCCTCTCCCTTGCATGGGAGCTGTTTGCCCTATTGCCGGAAGACGAATTGAAGAGGATCAAGCGTGAGTACATCGGGAAGTACCATCCACAATACAAAGCAAAAGAAGGAGGATAAACCATGGAGCAGGTGAAGCCGACGCGGATGGAACTTATGAAGAAGAAATCGCAGATCAAACTTGCGGAACAGGGAAGGGATCTCCTCCGTGAAAAAATGGACGCGCTCATCCAGGAATTCTTCAAAATCCTCAACACAGTCTCCAACTCCCGTGATGAGCTTGACCAGGTATCCCGTGCAGCCGACAGGGCACTCCTCATCGCTCAGGCGGTCGATGACCCCGTGACCCTTAAGTCTGCTTCTTACGCAACCCGCAGATACATCACCGTTGATATTACCGGCAAGAATATCATGGGAGTACCTGTCCCGGTAATCGAAAAAAAGCGGATCTCAAAGACCATGCTCGAACGGGGGTACGGCATTATTTCAACAAGCAGCAGGATTGATGAGACGGCTGAACGGTACGAGGCGGAGCTCGATCTCCTGATAGAGCTTGCCGAGACTGAGACTGCTATGCGGCGTCTTGGCACTGAGATCCAGATGAACCGGCGCAGGGTGAACGCCCTCGAACAAATCCTTATCCCCGAATTGAAGAGCCAGGCGAAATACATCAAGAATGCAATCGAAGAAAGAGAAAGAGAGGGACCTCTTCCGGCTGAAAAAGGTAAAAGGCCTCATCGAAAAGAAGAAGAAAGCCGCAAAAAAGAAACAACTGTCACATTAAAAAAAAGAGATCCGGTCAGGGAGATGCGATTGTCTCTTCCGGCGCTCTCCCAAAAGGCCGGTATTCTTTTCCACCCCCTTCATAAAATTTTGAGAAACACTCAACCAGATGCAGCCTTACCGAATGTATTGAAGGGCTGAACATTGCAAGCGCAATATTGAGCGCGTGAAGGAGAATTGCAACAATAATACCAATGATGACAATCTCGAACGCGACACCCAGCCGGTTTGCGACCATGGCGAGAATGACCGAGGCCATCCCGATTGCCATAAGACGTGCGTATGAGAGGATGTTACCCACCGTACTCATGATCTCGATGGTCCCGAACACCCCGGCGCCGTAGAGAATGAGCGGGAGTGCGATAATTATCATGACGATAGTTGGATAGATCGCACTCTGTGGCACAACCTCCGCCAGCATCAGGACGAGGACAATGAGACCAATGAGCATGAGAAGCATCCCCGCTTTCTCGGAAAGGTGCTTTTTACTTCTCATAGTGTAGGCATTGGAAATTCCCAGGATGAGTCCAAGGAAGATATGGACAATTCCAATAGCGATTGCAAGGATAAGCATCGGAATCATCGCCTCTACCCGGTTCCATGTGATGCCGAAGAGGGTTATCGGATGGAGCCATCCCATTACCTCGCCAAAATCGCCAAAAAATTCACCGAATATAAATCCAAAGAATATGGTCGGTATCGACGATATAATCAGGATATCTGCCATGTCGGACGCCCATTTCATCGCCTTCATCCGGTGTTTAATAAGAAGAGCAACGGTGAGGATAACGAGCCCGTACCCGATATCACCGACCATGATCCCAAAAAAGAACGGGAAGAATATGGCGAGGATGGGGGAAGGATCGATCTCCTGGCTATGGGGTGGCGATATCAGCTGCATGATAAATTCAAACGGTTTCACCCACCGCGGGTTGTTGTAACAGGTAGGTGCCATTTCCATGTCTTTCCAGGAGGTGCTGAGTTCATTGATGACAACCCGGTCACCGAACGTTTTTTTCAGTGTATTTCTGGCATGTTTCAGGAGCTTCTTAGGGATCCAGCCCATTATCACGAACGTGTACTCAGAAACACCGAAACTGGAAAACGCAACAATCTCATTATTGATGTTCTCGATGAATGCCCTCAATACAACGAGTTCCTGGAACCAGGTTACTGCAAGCCGGGAGAGCCGGTCATTGATCTGATGTATCTCATTCTCAGCGGCGACCTTGTTCTCCTCGATCATGGCATACATCTCGTAAAATGGCCGTCCCATATACTCCTTCGGGAGCCTCACCTCGTTCACATTGACCGAATAGATGAACGAGTGGATTTGCCCGGAGTACTTCTTGTTGAAGACCATGATTGCCGCAAGGGTATCGGCATCGACAGTCGTAGACGTCATTTCGAACTGGTTATTGGTGATATTTTCCAGTTCTTTTTTAATGAGCTCGAGAATTTCCCGGTATTCTTTCTGGATCAGGAGGATCGTTACTTCAAACCCCGCAAGCGTCGGAAGCTCGCGTTCGACTGGCTGAATGATGTTGAGAACCTTCGCATACCGGTTCAGGGAGGTAACCGTCAGGGTAAGTTCGCTTTTCCTCGACGCCAGCTCCCGGGTCGTTGATTCGAGCTCTGTTATGACTTCTTTAGCCCTCTCGATGATCTGGTCGTGGGTCTTCTGTTGTAGCGATTCGCGGAGCTTGTCCTGGAGGACCGGATCATCCTTCACCTCAGGCAGGGTGACAAATATGCCATCGATCTTCCCCAGAATATCTGAGATTTCGCCAGCTCTTTCGAGTTTTACCTTTGCGAGGGGTATCTCCTCAGGAGAAACAGATTCTGAAACGCTTTCAAGGTGAAGGGACCCTTCATTATACAAAAGATCGGCTACCCGGTTTAATTCCTTCTTCGGCCCGATTACCTGGACTCTCTTCATTTTCAGAAGCATAAATCCTCTCCGGGTAAAGGCTGATCCTAACCCATTGTCACCCGGTTCACAATTGTCTCTACTGCAGAATTCAGATTCTTCTCGCCCAGTGTTTTTGCCTTTTCCACTTCCGCTGAAGCTTTCGTTTTCATCTCTTCGACCTGGGCCAGGATCTTTGTTTTTTCTGTACGATACAGCTCATCAGCGGCTGATTTTCCTGACACTTCCGCCTCCCTGATAATTTTTTCAGCATCGCTCTTCGCAATCGCAATTGTAGCCTCGGTTTCCTGTTTAACAGCATCAATATTTTTGGAAACCTGTTGCTCCTTATCGCGGATTTGCTGTAACAGGGTCTTATCATCAACCATAGATTCCCTCACAAACCATGCTTGCGCTTAAGCAGAGAAGTCACCCCGTACTGGGGAGGCTCGGATGATTTATCCTCTTTTTTTGCCTGAGGCTGCCCATTATCGATCAGTCTTTTTGCCCTGAGGGCTGCGTTCTCAAGGCGTTCCCTGCATTTTCTTACGGCCGCCTGACGTAACCCATCGACAACTTTTGTGATATCCTGAGCAGCCATACGTCTGGACACCCTCTAAAACAATCAATTGGTATACCTGTGGTTGTGAATATATACTTTCTTGTTGACTGTACGCAATATTTTTGATTTTTTTTGCAGATTGCTTGTTTTTTTACAATTTTTACACGAAATTTCGTTTTTTTCTTATAGATTTCCACAGAATATAAAAATCAAGTATCGCGCTCAATTCACTATGATTAATAATGATAGATTCTCAATATTCAACTGAAAAGGAGGGTATCGAGTGCAGGTTTTGCAGCTTTTACTGTTCCTCATCCTTTTTCCGCTGATCACCGCAGTGTTTATGCTGGTGGTGCGGAAGGATGTGGAACGCAACTGGATTGTCAGCCTCTCCGCACTGGGGATCGGTGCGGTGCTGGTCTATCTGCTGGCTACGGCGTTTGATAAGGGGACATTGTTTTTTTCGATTGGTTCTGAGCCGTTCGGGCAGCTCATGTTCCTTATCGAGATGATTGTCGCGGTTTTCATCCTCTACATGGGTATCAGGTACAAAAATTACCTTGTCGTCGGACTTATCGTCGTGCAGTCGCTGCTGATGGTCTGGTTCGAGATCTCCTATGCCCACGGGATTGATGTCCAGTACAACCTGTTCATTGACCAGCTCTCGATAATCATGGCCCTGATCATAGGGATTATCGGCACCCTCATCTGCGTGTATGCCCTCGGCTACATGAAGCACTTCCACGAACACAACAAGGCAGTTCCCGACCGGCGCGGCTGGTTCTTCTTCGTCCTGTTCGTGTTCATCGCTGCGATGTTCGGTCTGGTATTTTCCAACAATATCATCTGGGTGTATTTCTTCTGGGAGATCACCACGCTCTGTTCGTTCCTCCTCATCGGGTATACAAAGACCGAAGAGGCGACCAGAAACGCGTTCTCCGCCCTCTGGATGAACCTGCTGGGCGGTGTTGCGTTCTCCGCAGCGATACTCTACCTCGCAACCCTCGGCAATGGTGTCATGGGACTTGACCAGTTGCTCGCTTCGGGTAAGGTCGTTGCCCTCATCCCCGCAGCTCTCATCGGGTTTGCCGGCCTCACCAAGGCAGCCCAGCTGCCCTTCTCATCGTGGCTGGTCGGTGCGATGGTAGCACCGACACCGGTCTCTGCCCTCCTGCACTCGAGCACCATGGTTAAAGCCGGTGTCTATATCATCGTCCGGCTTGCGCCGATCTTCCAGTCATCCTATACCGGGTATGCGATCGCATTTGTCGGCGTACTGACATTCCTTATTGCTTCCGGAATTGCGATCTCGCGGAGCAATGCAAAACAGGTGCTGGCGTATTCAACGATTGCAAACCTCGGCCTCGTGATAGCCTGCGCCGGCATCGGGACATATGAGGCGATATGGGCCGCGATCCTGCTGATCATCTTCCACGCGATCTCCAAGTCCCTCCTCTTCATGGCCGTCGGTACCGTAGAGCACCAGATCGGCAGCAGGGACATCGAAGACATGAAAGGCCTGATTATCAGCATGCCCAAGATCGCCGCCATGATGGTGATCGGTATCGCGGGAATGTTCCTCGCCCCCTTCGGTATGCTGATATCGAAATGGGCAGCCATCAGGGCATTCATCGATGCTCCCCTTGGGTTCCTGTTTGTTATCATCCTCGCGTTCGGCAGTGCCATCACGGTCTTTTTCTGGGCGAAGTGGATGGGGAAACTCATAACGGTCGTTCCGGACAAGGTCAATATCGAAGGCAGGGTCGATGCGAATGAATGGGCCGCGTTGGTATCGATGGCGGGTCTCACGGTCGTGACCATTTTCATCTTCCCGCTGATCTCGACCTATCTTCTGGAACCGTTCCTCCTCGCAAACTACGGTCATACCGCCGCCCTGCTCTCGCAGGACAACATCATCATCATGATCCTGATGCTGTTCCTCCTCGTTGTCCTTCCCCTGGGCATCCTTCTGCCCCACCGGCAGCACCGGCATGTCTCCGCGTATATGGGTGGAAGAACGACAACACCGGACATGCACTTCTCCGGCTCGCTCGGGATGCAGCGGCAGATGGAGCTCTCGAACTATTACCTTGACAAATATTTCGGCGAAACGAAACTCAGGACCGCCGGGATCTATATCTGCACGGTGCTCATCGCGATCATGTTTGTCGGGGCTGTCCTCGCCGGAGGTATACTATGATCTCCATCGTCTGGGCAATCGTGTTTGTCCTGCTTGCACCGGTCGCCGGCGGTCTTATTGCGGGTATCGATCGCAGGATAACAGCGAGAATGCAGGGCAGGTATCGGACCCCCGATCCTCCAGCCGTTCTACGATGTCGGCAAGCTCTTCGAAAAAGAGCATATCCTCGTGAACGAGACGCAGCTCTTCTACGTGATCTGCTACTTCGTCTTTATCGTCTTCACCGGGGGGCTCTTCTTTGCGGGAGCCGATATCCTGCTCGTGATCTTCGCGCTCACCGTGGCGCAGATCTTCCTCGTGCTCGGGGCATATTCATCCGATTCCCCCTACAGCCATATCGGGGCCGAACGGGAACTCCTCCAGATCATGGCATATGAACCGATGCTGATCCTGACCGCGGTCGGGATGTTTGTCGTGACGAAGAGCTTCAACGTGAGCGATATCGCGGGTTACTCATCGCCGGTCGTGCTCCTCATACCCGGGATATTCCTCGGCTTTCTCTATGTCCTGACCATCAAGCTGCGGAAATCCCCGTTCGATATCTCGACATCCCACCACGCCCACCAGGAGATCGTAAAAGGGGTTACCACAGAGTTCTCGGGGCCATCACTTGGCCTGATCGAGGTCACCCACTGGTATGAGACGGTCTTCCTGCTCGGGATCGTGTACCTGTTCTTCGGCTTCAACCCGGTTATCGCCGTCCTCGCAATCATCATCGTCTACCTGCTGGAGATCCTTATCGACAACACGAATGCGAGGGTCAAGTGGCAGCTCGCCGTAAAGAGCTCGTGGGCAATTGCCGCAATAGTCGGTGTGGTAAACCTTGCGGCCCTATATTTCCTCATGGGGGTGTAAAATGGCATACCTGAAAAAATCACCATGGATCATTCATTACGACGCTTCGAGCTGTAACGGGTGCGATATCGAGATACTTGCCTGTCTCACCCCGATGTACGATGTCGAGCGGTTCGGCATCATCAATACGGGCAACCCGAAACACGCGGATATTTTCGTCGTTACGGGGACTGTCAACGAACAAAACCGGGAGATCATCCTCAACATCTACAACCAGATGCCCAACCCTAAGGCGGTTGTAGCCGTCGGAATCTGCGCAACATCTGCGGGTGTATTCCGGGAATGTTATAACGTCGCCGGCGGGATAGACATGGTCATCCCAGTCGACGTGTATGTCCCCGGTTGCGCCGCACGGCCTGAATCGATCATCGATGGCATCGTCACGGCCTGGGGAATTCTCGAGGAGAAACGCAAGGCAATGAACAGCCCGGCAATCGAGCAAAAGCCTACCGGCCAGGAAGCCGGAGGTGCACAATGAGCTTTGAGCAACAGACAACAACACCGATCGAGGTCGGGGAACTCCTCTCCCGTACAGAGCAGATGAAAAAGGAGGGGAACCGGTTAGTCCAGATCGGGTGCGCAAAAGTCGGTGATCTCTTTGAGATCAACTACTCCTTTGACAAGGACTACGTGTTTAAGAACTTCCGGATTACCGTTACGCAGGATACGAAAGTGCCCAGCGTCAGCGGGATCTACTGGGGAGCTTTTGTGTACGAGAATGAGATCTTCGACCTTTACGGGATCACCGTTACCGATATCAATATCGATTTCAAGGGGACGTTTTACCGGACCGCGGTCAAACACGCTTTCAGTGTCACAACGGGGAAGGAGGACAACCCATGTCTAAACAAATAATCATCCCGTTCGGCCCGCAGCACCCGGTCCTGCCGGAACCCCTCCACCTCGACCTGGTACTGGAAGACGAAGTGGTTGTCGATGTTATCCCTTCGATCGGCTACGTGCACCGCGGTCTTGAGAAGCTCGTCGAGAAGCGGGAGTACACCGAGTACGTCTTCATAGCCGAGAGGATCTGCGGTATCTGCAGTTTTATCCACAGCCTGACCTATGTCAACGGCATCGAACAGATCATGAAGATCGAAGTCCCGGAGCGTGCACAATATCTCAGGACGATCTGGTCGGAGTACTCAAGGCTGCACTCACACCTCCTCTGGCTGGGCTGTTTTGCTGACGGCATGGGCTTTGAGAGCGTTTTCATGAACGCATGGAGACTCAGGGAGCATATCCTTGACGACCTGGAGGCGACAACGGGTGGCCGGGTTATCCAGGGGGTCTGCAAGGTCGGGGGCGTCCGGCGTGATATCACCCCCGAGAGACTGGACGAGATGGTAAAAGGGTTAAAAGAACTGGAGCGGGAACTCCAGACCCTCACCAATGTCTTCCTGTACGACAAGTCCATCGCCAGCAGGCTCAAAGGTGTCGGGGTCCTCAGCAAGGACGATGCCTATTATCTTGGCGCTGTCGGTCCGACTGCCCGTGGAAGCGGCCTCGGGATTGACCTGCGACAGACCGGATACTCGGCATACGACCGGATTAATTTCAAACCGGTCGTCGAGACCTCAGGGGACTGCGTATGCCCGGTGTATAGTCAGGGCAAAAGAGATGTTCACCTCGATCGACATCATCGAGCAGTGCGTGAAGAAGATCCCCGACGGACCAATCGACGTGAAAGTGACCGGTGCGCCCAATGGGGAATATTTCTCCCGTGCGGAACAGCCCCGCGGCGAAGTCGTTCACTACATCAAAGGAGACGGCACCAAGCACCTTGTGCGGCACCGGGTGAGGACGCCGACATTTACCAACCTGCCTCCGCTCGTAAAAATGCTCAAGGGTGTTGACCTTGCCGATGTGCCGATTGTTGTCCTGACCATTGACCCCTGTATCGGCTGTGCGGAGAGGTGAAATTGCGATGACATTCTTTGAGATGACGGGAACCGTGATCAGGAGCCTCCTGAAAAAGCCGGCAACGCTGATGTATCCGGTTCGCCCGGCGAAAAAAGTCAGCCTGAGCCGTGGTCATGTCACTATTGACAAGGAAAACTGTATCCTCTGCCGGTCGTGCCAGCGCAAATGCCCGACCGGTGCCATCTGTGTCGAGGTTAAGGAAAAGACATGGCAGATCGACCGCCTGCGATGTGTGGTGTGTAACGCGTGCGTCGAGGTCTGCCCGACCAAGTGCCTCACGATGGACACCCAGTATACAGCACCGATGACGACCCGTGCGGGGATATTCATGACGCCTGTTGCAGGGCCCAAGAAGAAGGTTCCCGCCGCTGATGCAGCAGGAAGTCCTGCCCCGGCGAAGGAATAATTTCCCACTTTTTTCTTTTTTTGATTACGCGTTTTCCAAAAACGTAAACGTCTCCGGCACCAGCGTCTGCAGATCCACAACCACGGCCTGCGCCGGGGTCGGGTTGACGTTCATCTGTTTCTGGAACTTTGTCTGGGACTGCCATGTCCCCGCATTGATGCCGAGCACGCCACGGTATTGAGCGAGTCCTCGTATGTGCACATGACCGGTGTGGAGGATCTCCGGCAGGGGGTCGATGATGAGCCGGTCGCTCTTCCCGGCGGCTATAGGAGTCCTTCTCCCGTATGCCGGGGCGAGGTGACGACGCTGGAGCATCTCCTGCATCATGAGCCCGCTCTGCTCGTAGGAGGCCCCGGGGATGAGCCCTATCATGTCGTCGATCGAGCGGCCGTGGTACATCAGCACCCTGACGCCCTGAAGGTTGACAAGGGCGGGGTTCTCGACGAGGATGCAGTTCTTCGGGAAGTTTCTGGTGAACTGCTCCGGGATCACCGGCTGGGGCTCGGCACCGCGAACCACATCGTGGTTGCCCGGCGATATGATGATCTTGATCCGCGAGGGGAGATCATTCATCATCGTGCCGAATGCGTCGTACTGCTGGTAAATATTTTTGAGGACCAGTTCGCTCTCCTGCCCGGGGTAGATACCAATCCCGTCAACGAGGTCTCCTGCGATCAGGAGATAGGAGATATCCGAAGCATGGAGCCAGTCAGCAAACCGGTGCCATGCATCGGCAAGGAACGTATCGCTCCCCACGTGGACATCGGAGATGAACGCGGCTTTCCCCGGCTTCTCGCTCCGGAACGGCTGGTTGTCGACCCGGATATCCGGCCGGTACAGGGTATCGGCGAAAAAGAGTTTCCCATCGCTCGAGAGCTTGCCCTTGACCCCGATTACCTCGTCGTGGATGAGCCGCTCCGCGTCGGCGAAAACGGGGAGATCTTTCCTGAAGAGGACGGTGAGGTTCGCGGTCGAGTCCTCGATCTCGGCGATACGGTGCCCATTGGTCGTGGTCTTGACCTCGGTGACCATGCCGATCACGGTGCACTCTTCCTGCCGGTACCGGGCGGACCGGGTGAGCCCTTCGATGGGCATCGCGCTGACCCGGTTCCGGATCATGCCACCGAGCCGGGTATAACGGTCCCGGAAATAGTGGAGGTAGTCTCCGGTCCCATTGATGGCGCCAGAGGTCCCGGCGATACCGCTGACGACTTCCACTTCAGGGTCAAGGAGGAACCTGGTCCCGTCCCGGGTCGAGGTCATGCCGGGGATATGCTTGGGCGAGACAACGATGGTATTTGCCGGGATCTGTGATATGATGCGCTCGATCAGGTCAGGTTCATCCTGTTCCTGAATGTACCGCACAACGTCCGGGTGCACCTGTAATCGGGTGTCGAGGAACCGGTGGGCGATCTCCTGCGCATCGAGCATGGAAATTATATCGCCGCGGGAGAAAATATAGCATGGTGTTCCGGCACAACCATTGCCGGGACTGCATGATGGTTATCGACGGATAGATGATTGATATCACCGTCCCGCTCCCACAGTAATAACAATATTTGGATCTTCCCCATGTACGATCTCATTCAGATGCTGCTGCTCGGCTTTGTCATCGGGCTGACCGGCGCACTTGCACCCGGCCCGACGCTTGTCGCAACCATCAACTCCTCGCTTACCGGTGACTGGACTGCCGGGCTGAAGATTTCCCTCGGGCACATGGCCGCCGAGTCTGTTATCTTCATCCTCATTATCATGGGACTTGCTGCGGTGGCTCTTCCCTACACAAACGCGATTGCGGGGGTCGGAGGAGTCGCACTTATCGCATTCGGTGCCCTGACTATCGCAGGCAGCAGGAAGGCAAGCATCTCCCTTCCGCAGGGTGAAGCAACTGCACCCACAAGTCCCTACGTCGCCGGCCTGATGACGAGCGCGGCAAATCCCTATTTCTGGATCTGGTGGCTCTCGGTCGGGAGCGCGATGGTGATTGCCGGGCTTGAAGGGGGTCTTGTCCTTGCGGGGGCATTCATGATCGGGCACTGGAGTGCAGATACCGGGTGGTTTACCCTCGTGTCCACGGGCGTTTCCCGGGGAAAAACAATCCTTCCGGACTCCGCGTATAAAAAGATTAATGCTGCGTGCGGAGTTTTTCTTATTCTCTTCGGAGTATACTACCTTTCACGTTTCCTGGTACCGCAATAACCTGTGCGTCATGTATAAAATGAGTTGTGAACAATCTATGAAGGATCAGGCAATTCCGAAATTTCACCGGGGAAATTGATGGCAGAAAAAGATTCCAAGCGGGATATCCGCACGATGATCGCACAGTTCCG
This sequence comes from uncultured Methanomicrobiales archaeon, assembly GCA_963758935.1. GTDB lineage: Archaea > Halobacteriota > Methanomicrobia > Methanomicrobiales > Methanospirillaceae > Methanoregula. The sequence goes on from CAVWXD010000002.1 coordinate 364,024, forward strand.
GGCGAGCGAGCACTGGGCAGTATCCCTCGCCCGGGACCTCCTCTGGATTGTTGCCGTTGTCGGGGGAATCGCCCTTGCGCTGTACCTCATCTGCGGGACCTGGCCCGCGGTCGTCACCATCGAGTCCAAAAGCATGGACCCCCACATGAAGATCGGCGATCTCGTCCTCGTGGTACAGAAGGACCGGTATGGTGCGTTCCAGACCTGGAGTGAAGGCCTGACATCCGGTTTCATAAAATACGAGGAGCCTGGCGACGTCATCATCTACAAACCTAATGGCCGGACCGACGTCCACCCGATCATCCACCGGGCAATCCAATATATCGAAGCGGGTAACGTTTCCGAGATCAAGGGTCGAAAACTCGTCTCGAATTATACCGCACCTCATGCCGGTTACATAACCTGGGGCGACAACAACCCGGCTCCCGATCAGCTTGCGAGTTACCCGGTGATAGGGACTCCCGAACCGGTCAAAGATGAGTGGATCGTAGGCAAATCACTCTTCGCTATCCCGCTCGTCGGCTATCTGCCGCTCAACATCTGGCTGGTGGCCATCATCGCCGTCATCGCCATGATCCTGCACGAGATGTATCTCCGATCCAGGGAAAATGCTGAAAAACCCCAGAGAAAGACCGGGAAGAAACGATAATTTTTAGGTGCCCTGTTGACCGATATTCCCACACTTCTCGCCGATGTTCTCGCAGGTCACCGGCTGACTCAACCCGAGGCAGTCCTGCTCCTCACGACCAGGGACAGGACAGTTCTCCGGATCCTCTCCGCCGCAGACGAGATGCGTGAGCAGCGGGTCGGGGAAACGGTGACGTATGTGCGGAACCAGAACCTGCATGTCACCAATATCTGCAAGAACCTCTGCGGGTTCTGCGGGTTTGGCCGGAAGGCAACCGACGAAGGGGCATACTGCCACGACCGCGAGGGGATCCAGGCACAGGCAAAACTCGCATACGAGCGGAAGGTAACCGAGATATGCCTCCTCTCAGGTGTGCACCCAGGGTTCACCCTCGATACCTTTGTTGATATGATGCACTGGATCCACGAAGTTGCCCCCGGGGTCCATATCCACGCGTTCAGTCCTGACGAAGTCGCCCACGCAGCCCACCAAGGGAAGATCTCAACGCCCGAAGTCCTCGCCCGGCTCAGGAAAGAGGGGCTCGGAACCATCCAGGGGACGGCAGCAGAGATTCTCGTGGATTCCGTGCGACAGATAATTTGCCCCCGTGAAGGTCCCGACCGCTGACTGGGTAAGGATCATTCGTGAAGCACACAAGATGGGCCTGCGGTCAACGGCGACGATTATGTACGGTTCGTACGAGACCGCAAAAGATCAGGTCGAGCATCTCGGTATCCTGCGGGCGATCCAGGATGAGACCCACGGGTTTACCGAGCTCGTCACCCTGCCGTACGTCCATACCAATACCCCGCTGTTCCAGCAGGGGATCGCCCGGGCAGGGCCGACCGGCCGGGAAGACCTGCTGATGATCGCAGTCTCACGGTTGTTCCTCGATAATATCGACAATATCCAGGTCGCATGGGGCAAAGTGGGCCTCAAGATGACCCAGCTCGCGCTTCTCTCCGGGGCAAACGACCTGGCCGGCACGATGTTCACCGACGATGTTTCGGGCAATGCCGGGGCCTCGGGTTCCGATTATCTTGACCCGAAAGACATGGAACGGATCGTCGCCGATATCGGCCGGAACCTTCGCCAGAGGACGACACTGTACGATCTGGTGTAAAAACCGATAAAAAGAGTCGCAGGAAATTTTTTAGAGAAGTTCGAGGGCCTGCCGCCCGGTCATCCCGGTGCGGATCCCGCGCCCGATGGCCGACCGGTTGGCTTCCTTGACGATCCCCTTGAGAATGTCGTTGACATCGACAATCGAAGGACCGATTGATGGCCGTACCTTTGCCGCAGGGTAACTGAACGAATCGAGCGCAGCCACGTCGAAAGCACCGCACCCGACCATGCCCACGTCGGTTTTCACAGCAACAAGGTTTGCCGGCCCGAGCGGGATAACAAACCCTTCGGCAACTTTTCTCGTCAGTTGAACTTTTTCCTGCTCCATAGGATCCTGCATTGATGGTTGGTGCGAGGGGATAATAATCATGCGGCCCGGCACGATCCCTGTGGATACCTTTACTTTTTCCCCTGTACCATACTCACTGGAGACATCGCGGAAGAGAACAATGGACCCATCAATAAGAACCCTGCTTGACGACGTAAAGACTGGTCACCGGCTCAGCGACGACGAGGCGAAGAAACTCTTCCGGGTCCGTGACCGGCAGGTCTGGGAGATTGCGAGCGCAGCCGACGAGATGCGGGAACGCCGGGCCGGAGATGCGATTACCTGGGTCCTGAACCAGAACATCAACGTCACCAATATCTGTGTCAATAATTGCGGGTTCTGTGGTTACTCGAAGAAAAAAGGCGAAGAAGGGGCTTATTTTCACGAAAAGGCCACAATCCAGGAAAAAGCAGCGCTTGCAAAATCACGGTGTGCAACCGAGATCTGCACCGTGAGCGGACTGCACCCGGATTTTACCGCATCCTCATATACCGATGTCTACACGTGGATCCACGAAGCAGCCCCGGGCATCCACCTGCACGCGAGCAACCCGATGGAGGTCGCCTATGCTGCACGGAAGAGCGGGATCAGTACCGTCGACGTGCTGAAAGCCATGAAAGCAGCCGGGCTGGGCTCTCTCTGCGGGACCGCCGCCGAGATCCTCGTCGATTCGGTCCGGGACCGGATATGCGCCCAGAAGATCTCCACCGAGGAGTGGATACGCATAATCAAGGAAGCCCATGGGCTCGGCATCCCGTCGACTGCTACGATCATGTACGGTCACTGTGAGACCGATGCGGACCGGGTTGAGCACCTCTCGATCCTGCGGAAGATCCAGGACGAGACCCATGGGTTCACTGAACTCGTGCCGCTCTCGTTCATCCACATGAACACCCCGATTTACCGGAGCGGGCTGGCACGAGCCGGGGCGACCGGGAGGGAAGATATCCTCATGGTCGCGATCTCGCGCCTCTTCCTCGACAACTTCCGGAACATCCAGGTCTCGTGGGTGAAGGAAGGGATCAAGCTCGCCCAGCTGGGCCTCATTGCCGGGGGAAACGACCTCGGGGGTACGATGTTCGAGGAGAGCATCTCCAAGGGGGCAGGAGCCCAGAATACCGATTACCTCGACCCGAAGGAGATGCAGCGGGTAGCAGAAGACCTTGGCCGGCCCCTGCAGCGGCGAACCACGCTCTACGAGCGGTTCTGACGGGTAGAGGCAAAGGAGACTAACGGAAATGAAAATTTCCGGGGGGTATTGATGAGACGGAAAGACCGTGAGATAACGGACCGGGAAGAGATGGAACTGATCCTCCAGGCGGCACCCGTCTGCAGGCTTGGGATGGCTGTCAATGGAGAGCCATACGTCGTGCCGGTCTGCTTCGGGTACAAAGACAGATCGATCTATATCCATTCCGCGTGCGAGGGAGAGAAGATCACGCTGCTCGGGAAGAATCCCCGGGTCTGCGTGGAAGTCGATCTCACTGCCGGCCCCATCCCGGATGAGAACCCCTGTGCGTGGGAGATGCGATACAAGAGCGTGATCTGCTGGGGGACCGCGATTTTCCTGACCGGGGCTTGGGAAAAACAGAAGGGACTGGATTGTATTCTCAACCATTACGGGGCCGGCCCCACCCCGTTCACGGAAGCGTCCCTTGCGAAGGTCTGCGTCATCAGGATCGACATCGACCGTATGACCGGCAAGAAATGCGGGTAAATTTTCAGGCTTTTAATCGTGGTTTGGCTTAAGCAGCCTGACGATCTTATCCCCGATTTTCTGCGCTTTTGCAATGGCTTCTTTGTCGTTCTGGATTGCACCCGCTTCGAAACCGTTCCCCTTGACCGACCCGAGGGAGGAGAACTCGTGGGTGTTCAGGAATCCCTCGATCGTCTGGACGGTCCTGCTCGCCCCTTTCGATGCCTGCACCGCAACGGCAACCCCTTTCCGTCCTGCCAGTTTCCTGTCGTGATACAGGGAATAACTGCGGTCGATGAAGTTCTTGAGGTGGCCGCAGACATCGTAGTAGTACGTCGGGGAACCTATGATGAGAACGTCGGATTCCACCACTTTCTCCATGATTTCACCCCAGTCATCCTTCTCCTGGACACACCACATCTTCTCCTTGCAGAGCTCGCAGCCAAGGCAGGGGGAGATCTTCTTACCCGCAAGTGACACGAACTCCGTCGGGATACCTTCTTCTTCGCACCGCTTGAGGATGACCTTGATTAACTGGGCGGTATTCCCATCCTTCCGCATACTACCTGACAAACCGAGGACCTTCATAATCCTCACTCACCTTCTCGGGATATGATACTTTTGACTGTCGGGACAAGGTTCAGATCCCGGAAAGCGGTCAGGATCTCATCATGAGGGGTATGGCTACGGTAGAAAAGGTGCGTCGTGCAGGAACAGTCGCTGCAACCGAACCCCGGGACTCCTGGTTCACCGAGATTCCGGGCGATGCTGCATTCGAGAGCGTCTGTAGTTGATGAGGAGACCACGAATGATAGGGTGAAGCTGGGATCTACGAGGAGATAATCGACATGCCATTTCGGTCGCTTGTTATGTTCGCGGGCGAGAGCAATATGGCGGTCGAGCCGCTTCAGCCCGCCGCTGCCCAGTGCTGATCCAACGTAGATGTGCCAGCCGGCGCTGAATTGAACTTCCCCGAGAGCACCGACCCTGGCGGTACAGCCCGGATTGTTAAAAACAAGGCAATAGATGCCTTTATCCATATCCACCCTTGATGAGCTGCAGTGCGGCCGCGATGTGACGGTATCCTCCTTCATCGACCGGCTCCCCGTGGCCCGGGTACAGCCCATGGACTTCGAGTTTTGCGAGAGTTTCAAGCGATTTTGTGAGTGCTGCCCGACTCCCGCCGGGGAAGTCGAAGCGCCCGAACGCCCCGTCGGTGAACACGGTATCCCCGCTGATGAGCACTTTGTCGGCCTCGGAATAGAGGCAGATGCTGCCCAAGGTGTGACCCGGGGTGTGGATAACCCGCAGGTCGCCAATCGTGTCCCCGTCGGCGAGCTTGATATCGGGCACCACCATCGGCGACCGGGACCCGAAGTGCATGGAAAGGCTCTGGGCGTCATCCAGGAGACCCCGGGCATCCTCCTTGTGGATCGCAACCTTTGCCTTGCACATGTGCGCAATCTCCTTCAGGTGGGCGATGTGGTCGAAGTGGCAGTGGGTGAGGACGATCGTGTCGATCTCATCCTTATACGGATGGATGGCCATCGGCAGTACACCGGCATCGACGAGGATAGTGCCGAAGATATAGGAATTCCCGTAGACCGAACTGTCGAGTATGCTCCTGACCTTCATGCACAATAATAAGGACTCAAAACAGATGGTTCTTATGGATTCGCTCATCCGCAGGTGCACGTGCGGCGTCCCCGCAAATGTCGCAAGCGTGGCACAGGCCGAGGGAATGGCGCCCGAGAAAATGGCGCGGCTGGTAGCCTCGGGCCGGGTGGTAATCCCGGCAAATCCCCGGAGGAACCACCAGCTCTGCGGGATTGGCGAAGGGTGCACGGTCAAGGTCAATGTCAATATCGGCACCTCAGGAGCCCGGTGCGACGCGGCGCTCGAAGAAGTAAAAGCAAAAGCAGCGCTGGACAACGGCGCCGATGCGCTGATGGACCTCTCGACCGGGGGCGACCTCGTTGCGATCCGGAAGAAGATCCTCGCGTTCGACACAACGGTCGGAACCGTTCCGATCTATGAAGCGGTTCCGCCGGGCGGGGAGCGCACGAGATGTCGACGCCGACCTCCTGTTCAGGGTCATCCGGGAACACTGCCAGCAGGGCGTGGACTTCCTCACGCTCCACTGCGGGGTAAACCGGCAGGCGCTTGCTGCGCTGAAGTCAGACCCGCGGCTGATGGGTGTCGTGAGCCGGGGCGGGTCGTTCCACTGCGCAATGATGATGCAGCGCGAGGAAGAGAACCCGCTCTATTCAGAGTACGATTATCTCCTTGAGATCCTCGCGGAGCACGACGTCACGATAAGCCTCGGCGACGGGATGCGCCCCGGGTGCCTGCAGGACGCCGGAAAACTCGCGAAGTCCGTGGAGTACATCACACTCGGAACCCTCGCAAAGCGGGCGCAGGAGAAGGGCGTCCAGCGGATGATCGAGGGGCCGGGCCACATGCCGCTCGACCAGGTCGCCTACAACATCAGGATGATCAAGGAGATCACCGACCACGCCCCGCTCTACCTCCTCGGCCCGCTCGTCACCGATATCGGGGCCGGCTATGACCACGTGGTTGCGGCAATCGGCGGAGCGACTGCCTGCCAGAACGGCGCCGATTTCCTCTGCATGGTCTCACCGGCCGAACACCTGGCACTGCCTGATGTCGACGACATTATCGAAGGGACCCGGGTCGCGAAGATCGCGGCACACGTCGGGGATACGGTCCGGAAGCCTGAAGGCTGGAAGATGGAGCGCGAGGTGCAGATGGCGGAGGCCCGGCACCTGCTCGACTGGGACGAGCAGTTCCGGCTCGCTTTGTATGGCGATAATGCCCGGAAGATCCATGAACGGGATGGCGAGACCGAGACCTGCTCGATGTGCGGGGATTTATGTGCGGTCAAGATGGTGAATGAGCTGTTCGGGACTGGTGGGAAGAAGGAGAGGAAGCCCCGGATTAATCTCAAACGCTAAAGTTCTATCCTACTAAGAACGGCCTCTTGCGCGTATTTTACGGCTGATTAGAATTACCTTCGGGGAATATGGGTGAAGCGCCATTGCTGGTTTAGGTTGGAGAACGTTGCGGGCCGGATTAGGAGCACTTTCACACTACGCAATCTGCTAGAATATATATCCAAAGATTAATCTCTGACATAACCAAAGTGGTGAAGTAAGATGTCCGAGAATGAAAAGAACTTGATATTAGGTCGCATACTCAAATTACTAGGTTTTAATCAAATTGATATGGATAATTTTGATAACAGACTTAAGTATCAAAAAATTGTTTATCTCACTCAGAATTACGGACTGTCGCTAGGGTACGGCTATAACTGGTATGTTAAAGGGCCATACTCTCCTGAATTGACAAAATCGCTTTTCAATATAACTTCTGAAACTCTTTCAGAAAGTGATAACTTCAGATTCCAAGATGATGCTACAATTGTTAGAAAAATCAATGAAATCAAAGTGCTATTAAATGAAAAAGTTCAAGACCCCTTCTTTCTCGAAGTTTTAGCATCAATCGTTTTTATCCGTAAGTTCTTACAAAGAGAAATTCCATTGGAAACTTTGAAACTTGAATTATTAAAACGCAAACCTAAATTGCAAGATAATCCAGGCTTTGAACAAATCTTCAGTGATGCATTTAGATTATTGCCGAGATTCATCACGTAATCATGCCCCCGGATAAGGATATATTAAGACAACAACCACAATTTTTAGATCTTCAGAATACAATTTTTGACAATGTTCATGGTTTCATTCATTTAACCGATATTGAATTTAAAATTATAAACACCCAAGAATTCCAAAGGCTTAGAAACATTCGCCAATTGGGATTATTGAATTATATTTTCCCTGGTGCATTACATACTCGCTTCAACCATTCTATCGGGGTTTGCCACGTCGTGGATAAAATGGTGACCTCTCTGCAAAGCAAAGGTCATTTGTTTAATGGTGACGAAAACCGCCAGATTGTGAGATTAGCAGGATTATTACACGATATTGGACATTATCCTTGGTCGCACGTTACGGAACAAGTTGTGATAGCAGACTTGAAGAAAAAAATTCGCTCGTTTCCTACTCCCGATGAAAAAATCATTGTAACAAGTTCTCAAACAAATGGGACAGCATCAGACGAACCAACAGATCAAAAAAAGGAAGGATTATTGACAAAAAGCGAAAGCCATGCAATAAATAAATCTTTTCACGAATCAAGAAACGATTCTTTTGATTTTGCCCATCATGAACGACTCGCAACTATCGTAATTGAAAAAACTGAAATAAAAGATATTTTATCGGAAAAATATTCTCCAGAAGACATAAAAAAAATATCACAGATTATTGCTGGAACAACTCCATGTATTGAAAAGGCACTTATTCATTCCGAATTAGATGCCGACAGATTTGACTATTTACTGAGAGATTCCAAACAAACCGGAGTAACATATGGCTTGTTTGATCTTGATCAGATTATCCGAAATTTAGATTTCTCTTCGGAAGCACCTGAAGGAACGAGCGGATTATTCATCAGAAAAAAAGGAAAAAAAGCAGTTGAAGATTATCTTCTTGCTCGTTATTTCTTGTACAGTACAGTGATATATCAGAAAACCTCAATAGGTTTTCATAAAATGGCAAATATCGTTTATGACGGTTTGCTTGAAAGAGAACAGTTTGAATCATATTTTGATATAATCCGATATTTCGATGATGATAATATTGAAGATTTTTACAACTACAACGATTTATCGATCCTTCAGAAAATTCGAGCTGTTGCAAAAGGTGACCTCCCGCTTGATAATCATGGAAATTACTGCCGAGATTCAAATCTTATAAAAGAATGTTGTGAAAAAATAATCAAGCGTGTTCCGTTGAAGTTAGTTATTGAAGAACAAAGAATTGTGAATAAAACTGAAAATGCAATTCCGTTTGATAAGTATGTAAAAGAACCAGGTGTTATTAAAGAGGTAGTTAGATTATCTGGAATCGAAAAATATTGGTACATTCCATCGGAAATCAATACTTCAATTACGAATTTAAGCCCACTAATACCGATAGATAGTGCAGATGTTAACCCAAGAGATAAAGAAGAAAGTATTCTTATTGAACATGAAGGAAGCGAGCCGATCCTTTTAGTTAGCGAAGATTCGCTAATTATTAAACAACTTGCAAAATCAAGTTTGAGAATAAGTTCAGTTTATACCAAAAATGATGATTATAAAAAGAGAATTTTAAGGGCAATGGAACAATATCAAGAGCTAACCTAGTTTTTACTTTTTTTATTGGAAATCCAATATTTTATAAACTCTTTAATTAAATAGAGAATTGATCTTTATTGCTCTATTCGATTCACGATTTCATGAATTAAACGGATGGTCTTATTCCCGACATAATCTTTGGAATCAATGTAAGAGAGCATATTTTTTTCAATATATGGCCCTTTATTTCACTGGGAAAAAAGACTATGACGTCTCAAAAATCACCCGATTGAAGAAACTCAATTCGAGAAAATTCTTACAAGGTTCGTTGATTCACGATGTCATCAAAAATCAAATCGGGCAAAAAAAATTGGGACGAGAGCTAAACGAAAGTAGCGCAATTAACCTCTATTTAAAATGGATCGAAGATAAAAAAAATCAGCAGTTAATTCGTTCGTTGAATATTATAATGGCGAACCGTTAGACAATGCTTTTTTTAATTCTATTTCAATAAATGGCGTCGCCCAAATTAAGACATTTTTTGAAATTGTATGGCCAAATTTGAAAGATTTAGAATATGTTGTGCATGAAGAATTTGAACATTTTAAAGTTAATGATATCAATATTACTTTAAAGCCCGATTACGTGAGTAAATCGAAAAATGGATCTTTGGTAATCTCTGATTGGAAAACAGGTGCAGATAACGAGGATTATGAAAACGATCTCCAAATTGCAACTTATGTATTATGGGCGAAAGAAAAGTTCAATTTAATGCCATCTGAAATCCACAGCGAATTGGTCTATTTAACTACTGGAAACATGAGATCATTCAATTTCAGTTGTGACGATTTAGAGAAAATTAAATTTTCGATCACTGAAGATTTCAGAAGAATGAATGAAGATTTAGAGCCGAAATCTTATATTTCTAACCCATCTCTAAAAAATTGTAATAGTTGCCGATTTTCAACAATATGTTGTGATTCAAAAATGAATTATTCGAATGAGTGTCCAGAAGGATAACAAATCCTATACATATGTTTATTGAAGGTTTACGATAAATTAAAAATCTTCAGCCGATCAGGTATCCTCGGGTTTTTATTTGTGGCTGAGGGATATCCCTCCAAATTTTAAAAGTCGGATCTCCTCCCCGCTCCGATTTTTTTACTGTCTACTTCAGATATAGCCTTTCATGTCGAATCTGGTTTACCAGAGAAATCGACCTCCCCCCCCACTTTTCCAAAAAATCTGATGAGCGGTTATGCGGCTTCATCACAAGCCCACTAAAGCCCGGGAAAGCCGATCATATGGTCTGGTGGTAAGATGACCTAATGTTTTTTTCTCGTTTGAGTCTTTAAAAAAAAGAAGAGGAAAATAAAAGAAGTATAATAGAAAAGAGTATTCTTAGTGAAAATCACATGACGGTCTGTATTGCTGTTATAGCTGATGCAAGTACGACATCTCCAAAATTGGTCTTTGCGTCGGACAAACTTATTTCGACATGGATTAATTACGAAAGCGGTGTTTCAAAAATAAAAATGCTCACCGATTATGCTGCTGTAATGATCGCATCTGATGACACATTGACGAGTGCAGATCTAATTTCAAATTCCGAGAAAGTAATTGCAAAACTTACCACTTCAGGAAAGAAAATTTCAATAGAGAAAATAGTAGAGATATTGTCCGAAAAATGCAAAGAACGGCTCCAATATGAGAGGGAAAGAAGAATCCTTTCAAAATATGGACTAACATATGAGACTTTTATCAACAGATCTATCGATCTTTCAAAAGAACTGCTTGGTGAACTTGTTAATGAATTTAGAAATTTTAAATATGATTTTGAAGCGGATTTTATTGTTTTGGGGATAGATTCAAAACCGCATATCTTCACAATAAATGCAAGAGGTGAGTATCAGTCTTCTGATTTTGTTGGGTATGCAATTATTGGTAGTGGGAAAGTAATGGCATTCCCTGAAATTACCAAATATGCGTACCATCCTAATACTCAATTGGCCGAAGCTATTGTTCGGGTGTATAATTCAAAAAAAGCCGCGCAGCGTGTTGGAGATGTGGGCGGTCAGACAGATTTGGCCGTTTTGCATGTCCTGACTAGCACAAAAAATGTTGCATTATGGGTTGCAGATGATAAAGTCACTTCAATATTAGATGTCGGTATTGAAGAAATGAAAAAACTCGAAATTAATTCAACCGTAGAAGTAATGAAAAAATTACAAACAACAATCTTCTCTCCGCCCGCTGACGAAAAAGGAGATGTTGCATAATTTTTCTAATTTTCTTCAGCCAAAGTCGTTTCATTATCAATCATTGAACTAGTTTTGTTGCACCCCCAAGAACGAGTGTTTGAATTTTGAAAAAAACGTTCAAAATTTTAATTTGGCCAAAATGATTAAAAAAAGTTTTTATTTTCAACAGGCCATCCCCCTCCCCACCACGGGGTTACCCGGTTAAGATGGCCCCGGTTCCGGCTCACCGGTTTGAACTTCGATGCTCGCTTCCACGATTTCCTGTGGAAAAAAGCCTCTGGACATGCCCCCATACCCTGACTTACCAAGCACATACGGACTCCCCCACCCTCTCGGTTTTTTCTGAAAATATCGTCGTTTCAAAAATCCCGCAGGATATATTTACTAAAAAATCCACTACCCAAATCATGGGAAACCGATTTGATTTTACAATCTTTTCAGGCATTATGATCCTGACGCTCATACTGACCGGCGTCCTAGTCTATTCGCAGGGGAGCTTCCCGGGCTACGACACGGCAATCGGCTTTGGGTTTGAACTGGATTTCTTCATCGCCACGGCAACGACCCTCATTGCCCGGGATTCTGTTCATTGTCTCAATTCACTCCTATCGCAAGGGCAGGAAAGTGCGGGACCTCTTCGTTTCAGGCGCTTTTTTCCTGTTCATCCTTGAAGGGCTCATGTTTATCCTTGAGGCATTTGTAAAAGCAGAATGGCTGGAGCCTGCAGCCCACATCCTTAATTTTGGCATCCTCCTGTTGTTTTTTGCAGGACTTATGAGGGACTTGACGCTGGAATGATGTGATCGGAAAACCCGGACTATTTTTCCGGAACGGCTAAACCCGCAGGTTGCACCATCCAGCTGCACCAGACCCTCATCAATTACACCCATCACCAATCCGGAAAAATAAAACGGACCCCCTCCAATTTATTTTTTCAGCGCAAGAGCTACCCCCAATTTTTTTCTTGCGGAAAATCGGACCCCCCACGAATTATTTTATAAAAAAATCCGACCCCCTCCGGTTTTTTGAATTTCCCAGCCCTCCGGGTTTTTTCAAAAACAGGTCCGACCCCCCCTCTCCGCAAGTCTCTCACGTCTGAACCGGCTCCGGAAAAACCGGCCACAACCCAATTATTTTTGCAGAAAAACCGGATCTCTCCGGTTTTTTAAAATCGCCGGCCCCCACCCCCCAAAATATTTTTTCTGGCTAAGGCAGACCCCTCCGATTATTTTTCGAAAAAAACCGGACCCCCCACAGATTTTTTTATTTGCCGGTCCTCCGGATCGGAAAATAATTCCTGTCCGGGCGTTCAGTGAGGCCGGAATCCAGCATGCCCCGGATCAGAATTGTGCACCAAAATCAACAGGATACCCATTGGTATGGTGCATCGGAACCGGAAGACGAAGAGTCTGGTGCGGGAAATCAAATCAGAAGACTAAAACCGGAATCGGAATTTTCACGGGTTTGTTACTTCTCCCCTCTTCCTTCAAGAGCATCCAGGACCTGCCTCCCGGTCAGGTCAACCGTTTCGCTGATGGGGAGCGTCCACCCAAGGATATGATCGATCACCGCGTTTCCCCGGATCTCCAGCCGGATCCCGCCCGTTTCCACGACAGTCGCAAGTGCTTCGATAAGCGCGAGGTCGTACGAGGTGACGGGAACGACGATCTCCGTAATCCCGTCCGCAGGGATCTCGAGCTTACCGGTGTTCCCTGACGCGATCTCCTTCTCGTGAGTCCCGTCCCTGAAAAAGATAGTGAACGGCATTTCCCGTAGGATCGCGTCGATGGGATTGGGGTTCAGGATCTTAAGGGTAACTTCGAAGTCAAGGGAGGTGAGGTGGATTCCCTGGATCCTCACCTGCTCAAGCTTTACAACGGGTTCCTTCAGCTCCTGCATGGTCATCCCTTTGGATACGTCCGCAGATAATGCTCACGGTATCCGGACAGGGTAAAAACAGGAATTATCGCGATATCGCCCTAATCACTTTACTCCCTGCCCGATCGCTTCCGACAGGGAATCGGCCAGTTGCCGGGTTGTCAACAGGACCGATTTTGAGAACGGAACGGGCCGGCAGGTTACGATACAGTCGAGGGATGCAGTCCCCTTTACCGTTACTTCGACGCCGCCTTCCGCAACAAAGGAAGTCAGTGCACGGATTATCCCGGCATTGTGCACCGTGACCGGGATAGTGAGGACGGTGCTTTCGTTCCCGCTGATCGTTACCGTTCCGGTATTTCCGGTCGCAAGCTGGTGTTCCTGATCTCCTGCCTGGCACGAAACCGTAAACGGAACCTCCCGCAGGGTTACCCCGAACAGGTTGGGGTTGACGACCCGGAGAATTACTTCAAGCCCAAGGGATGCCAGCGAGATTTCGGTGACCCTCACGCTTTCAAGGGAGATGGCCGGTATGTTTAGGAGCGGCATTGATCAGTACGTTGGAACGCTTCCCACATAATTCCCCTCCAGATCTGACAACTCATGTGTGGGTCTTTCCCCGGGCAAACGAAGCCCAGATCCCGACGATCCCGAGAATGAAGAAGACCATGAACGCGATGTTCACGCTCTGCTGGAGCTGCGGGTAAACTGCGGGAGTTATCTGAACGGTGCCGATCACTGCAGAGAATACCAGCATCGCTATTGCAAGGCTGAGCATCTGCCCGATAGCCCGCATCGTGGAGACCATTCCGGAGGCAATCCCGAGGTGCCGTACATCGACCGAACTCATGATAGCGTTCGTGTTCGGCGACGAGAAGAGACCATACCCGAGGCCGAGGATCAGGAGATCGGCTATGATGACGATAAGCGGGGTCGAAGGGGATATCAGCATGAGTATCCCGAGCCCGAGCGTGGTCAGGGCCATCCCGGCGGTTGCGAGATACCGGGGCTCGATAGTATCCGAGTAGTGGCCTGATATCGGGGATACGATCATCTGCACGACCGGCTGGGCTATCAGGATCAGCCCGGTAGTCTGGGGGTCGATACCCCGGTTGTACTGGAGGTAGAGGCTGAGGAGGAATCCGACGGCAAAGACCACCGCGTAGTTGATGAGTGCCGCGAGGTTGGAGAAGAAGAAAACAGGACTTTTCGTGAAGAGCGAGAGGTCGATGATCGGTGCAGGTATCCTCTGCACCCACCAGACAAAAAGCCCGAACGACGAGGATCCCGGAGACAACGAGGAGGATGCCGGCAGCTGAGGGAAGAAGGGTGAACCCATAAATCCCACAGAAAAGCATGATCCCATAGAGAACAGCCCCCGGAAGATCGAATTTCCTTTTCCCGCTGTCCGCCCACTCTTCGGGAATGTACAGTGCGGTCAAAGCAACGACGATGAGGGCGAGCGGGATATTGACGAGGAAGATGCTCGGCCAGCCGACGTTGTGGGTAAGCACACCGCCGATAAAGGGCCCGAGCGAGAGACCAGCATACACCGTTGCGGTGATGATCCCGATGGCTTTCCCCCGCTCTCCGGGCGGGAAGACTGCCGTCACGATGGCAATTGAGGTCGAGAATACCATCGCTCCCCCGAGTGCCTGGATGATCCTGCCTGCGATAATCGCTGACCCGGACCACGAAACCGCAGCGAGGAGGGATCCTGCCGCGAAGAGGAGGTTCCCGAGGATGAAAAACTTCTTGCGCCCGTGCAGGTCGGCGAGCCGGCCGAACGGGACGATGAAGATCGCGGCGGTGAGGAGGTATGCGGAGGTGACCCAGCCTAGTGTCACGGCGTCGATATCGAACGAAGCGCTGATCGCGGGGAGGGCTACATTGAGGGACGAGACGGTATACGGTACGAGAAATGAGGCGAGGGAACAGACGATGAGGAGGATCCGCTTCCGGGCTGGCTCGTTCATGGAAAACTGTGGATCCTGATCAGAGATGAGGGTACTGCACCCGGTTTCGACGGCAAAGCACACTAATCCCCGCTTCTAACGTTTTGATATCATGTCACTACCTCCATTTTTTTACCAGGTTTTTGAGCATCTTCCCCGCCAGGGACCCGGTTGTCCGGGGGCCACGAAAAAGGCATTTTCGTTCCTTCCGCCTCTCCCTGCCGATGCTGCCGTTCTCGATATCGGATGCGGGAGCGGCGCCCAGACCCGCGACCTTGCGGGCCTGACGACCGGAATAATTACGGCGGTTGATAACCACCAGCCGTTCCTGGACATGCTCAACACCCGGGCCGGAGAAGCCGGCCTGCAGGGAAGGATCCGGACCGTGAATGCCTCGATGGATGCCCTCCCCTTTGAGCCGGGTCAGTTCGACCTTATATGGTCCGAAGGAGCCATCTTCATCGTCGGGTTTGAAGGGGGGCTCCGTGCATGGAAACCGCTCCTGAAGAAGGGTGGGTTCATGGTTGTCTCCGATGCAGACTGGTTCGAGGCGAGTCCCCCCTCCGAGCTCATGCAGTTCTGGGAGAGCGCGGGCTATATCCCCGCATCCGAGGACGAGATGAAGGAGCGGGTGAAGCGGGTAGGGCTCCGGCTCGTCGCCACGTACCGGCTGCCCGAAGCCGGGTGGTGGGAGCACTATCATGTTCCGCAGCTCGCCCTGATCGCGGAGCTGCGGAAGTCCCATGGATCGGATCCCGTCGCTGCCGGGATCATGGACGCCCTGGAGCACGAGGCGGAGATGTACCGCAGGTACAAAAGGTATTACGGGTACACGTTCTTTGTCATGCAGAACCCGTGACCACGATCACAAACAGGATATGCTGGTGTAGACTCAGGAGTACGTATTGATGCCAGAACCGTTGGATGAAACGATCTTGACAGTCGCGTTATCGCTCGATGCTGATTACTTCGGGATCGCCGACCTCTCAACTGCCAAGGAGTTCATCCGCAATCAGGGCGGGGAGGTTGTCGCCCGGTTCCGGCGCGCAGTCGTGATCGGGATGGTTCTCAACGACAGTATTGTCGATCTTCTCCCGAACGGGGATAAAGCCGGGGCGATCCTCTACCGACACTGCACTTACGACGTTGTCAACCTGGCCCTCGACCAGATCGCCCTCCGGGTTGCAAATCTCCTCCGGCGGGAGGGGTTCGAAGCCTTCCCCATTCCGGCGTCGAAGCGGACTGACGACGAGAATATCTGCGGCATTTTCTCCCAAAAGCTGGCAGCGAATCTCGCAGGTTTAGGTTGGATAGGGAAGAGCTGTCTCCTCATCACGCCGGCAAACGGGCCCCGGGTCCGGTGGGTTACGATCCTCACAGACGCTTCGCTCGCTCCGACGGGTTCCCCAATGAAATCCAGGTGTGGAAAGTGTACAAAGTGCGTGGATGTCTGCCCATCTCATGCGTTTACCGGCCGGGAGTTTCATCCTGACGAGCCCCGGGAAGCGCGGTTCGATGCCGCAGCCTGTGAACAATATTTCGCAAAGGTTGAACAGGAGAAGGGTGTCGCGGTCTGCGGGGTGTGCCTGTACGTTTGCCCTTACGGGAGAAAAACAGGTCGGAATACCACATGACCGTATCTCAGTCACACTGGAAAAAGAATTACTAATTATTTCTGGAGGAGGCCGAGTATCCGCACCGCGAGATAGGCCGCATTCTCCCCATTATCGATGCCCACGCACGCGACCGGGACACCTTTTGGCATCTGGACGATGGAAAGGAGCGAGTCCATGCCGTTGAGGGTGCCGCTCACGGGAACACCGATGACCGGTTTCTGGGTCTTGGACGCGATAACACCGGGGAGCGCGGCGGAGAGCCCGGCGATGGCGATGAACACCTTGCACCCGCTTTCCTTGATGTAGGCATCGAGCTTATCCGGTACCGGTGAGCGGATATCACCTGGTAATCGAAAGAGATCCGGTAATACTCGAGGATCGCTTTTGCCTTGTCCGCTATCGCGCTGTCCGATGCGGATCCACAAATAATCGCTACGTCTGCCATACCTTCTATCCAAACTTATATTGTGTCTTTATTAAAATACTATGAGCAGATCCCTATGGAAAAAGAACTTCTCCTGATGCTGCCGGGCCCCGTCCCTATGCCGGAACGGGTAAGGCTCGCGATGTCGCGTCAGGCAATCAACCACCGCAGCGCCGAGTTCGGCGCGGTATATGCAGACAGTGTACGGGTACTGAAGACCGCTTTTGGGACCACAAACGACCTCTTCGTGATCAGTGGCTCCGAAACCGCCGGGATGGAAGCAGCCATCGCCAACGTCGGCAGGGACAAGGAAATCGCCTGTCTTGTTAACGGGAAGTTTGGCGAGCGCCTCTTAAAGATCAGCCAGCGGTACGGAAAAGCACACGAGATTGCCTCTGAATGGGGAACGCCGGTCAACCTCGCAGCCCTCGAAGAGCAGCTCGAAAAGGGAGCACAGGTCGTCACGATGGTCCACAACGAGACCTCGGCGGGTATCAAGAACCCGGCGCAGGAGGTCGGGAAGCTCACGAAGAAGCACGACGCGCTCTTCATTATGGACGGCGTGACCTCAATCGGCGGCGACCTCGTCGAAGCCGACACGTGGGGCGTTGATATTGCTATCACCGGCTCCCAGAAGTGTCTCGCAGCTCCCGCAGGCCTCGCAGCGGTCTCGGTCAGCAGCCGGGCGTGGGAACGGCTCTGCAAGAACCCACCCTACTATCTCGACCTCGCCGCGTACAAGAAGAGCGCGAGCGGGAAACCGATGGAGACCCCCTACACTCCTGCCGTTCCGCTCTTCCTCGCACTCCGTGAGGCGTGCCTGATGATCGAGGAAGAAGGGATGCCGGCACGGATCGCACGCCACCAGAAGATGGCAGACGCGATGAGGGCTGCAGCGAAGACATGGGGCCTTTCACTGTTCCCGAAGCTCGACGCAAAGAGCGGGTATTCCAACACCGTTACGGCGTTCTCGTACCCTGACGGAATCAAGGACGACGAGATGCGGGCCATCGTGAAGAAGATGGGCATCGTTATCGCCGGTGGCCAGGACCACCTCAAGGGCAAGATCTTCCGCATCGGCAGCATGGGGGCGGTCAGCGCCCCCGAGCTCATCGCAACGCTCGGTGCGACACAGTACGCGCTCAAGAAACTGGGCTACAAGACAAAGGGCGACGGCGTCGAAGCGGCCTGCGAGGTCCTCGGATGAGAATTGGTGTTGCAGACACCACTTTTTCGCGCGTCAATATGGGAGCCATCGCCATCGATGAGCTCAAGAAACACGCCAGCGTCTCCATCGAGCGGGTCACTGTTCCCGGTATGAAAGACCTTCCGGTCGCCTGCAAGCGCCTCATTGAGCAGCGCAAGTGCGATATCGTGATGGCGCTCGGGATGCCGGGCGGCAAGGACAAGGACAAGATGTGCGCCCACGAGGCATCGCAGGGGCTCATCATGTGCCAGCTGATGACGAACACCCACATCATTGAAGTGTTCGTCCACGAAGATGAGGCAAAAGACGAGCGGGAGCTCGCATGGCTCATGGAGCAGCGGACCCGAGAGCACGCGGTCAACGCGATAAAACTCGTTCTTCATCCGAGGGAACTGGAGAAAAATGCAGGAACGGGGCAGAGGCAGGGATTCGAAGACGTCGGTCCCGCCCGCCGTTAATCACGTCGCAGCATAGGACCGTAAAAATATATGAAGGAATCAGAGAGATGATTAGCTATGTGTGATACAAAACCGATAAAACTGGGATTCGTCGTCGCAGAGTTCAACCGCGACATCACGTACATGATGGAGATCGAAGGCAGGGAACACGCAGCGTTCCTCGGCGCAGAAGTGACCGAGACCTTCTACGTCCCCGGGGCATACGATATGCCGCTCGCGATCAAGAAAATGCTCACCGGCGGAAAAGTTGACGCGGTCGTCACCATCGGCTGCGTTATCGAGGGCTCGACCCAGCATGACGAGATCGTCGTCCAGCACGCAGCCCGGAAGATCATAGATCTTTCCCTAGAGTTCGGCAAGCCGGTCACTCTCGGCATCTCCGGGCCCGGCATGACCCGTCTCGAAGCGAACGAGCGGATCGATTACGCAAAGCGGGCCGTTGAATCGGCAATCAAGCTCGTCCAGCGACTGAAATGAGACAACTGTCGGAGAAGATCGCGGCGGTAGCACCCTCTGCGACGCTCGCGATCTCAGCCCGGGCAAAGAAGATGCAGGGCGAGGGTATCGACGTCATCAGCCTCTCCATAGGGGAACCCGATTTCGATACCCCGCGGCACATCACCGATGCCTGCATCGACGCCCTGAACAGGGGGGAGACGCACTACGCCCCGAGCAACGGCATCCCCGAACTGCTCTCTGCCATCAGCGAGAAGATCGTTAAGGAGAACCACTTCCCCTGCACCCCCGGGCAGGTCATCGTAGCCTGCGGGGCGAAGGACGCGATCTACGAATCGATGGAGGCGGTCCTGAACCCCGGTGACGAGACGATCCTCCTTACCCCGGCATGGGTATCCTATGAGCCCTGCGTCCAGATCGCTGGCGGGAAGATCGTGAAGCACGCGGTCAACCAGAAGACATTCCAGCTCGATGATTCTCTTCTTGAAAAAGTGAACGCGAAGACGAAGATGATCGTCGTCAATTCACCGTCTAACCCATCGGGGGCGGTCTTCGACCAGAAATCGATGAAACTCGTTGCCGATCTCTGTACCGATTACGATGTCTACGCAATGTCCGACGAGATCTACGAGAAACTGATCTATGGGAAGGAGCATATCTCGCTGGCATCGATTGGTGACATGGCGCAGCGGACGATCACCATCAACGGTTTCTCGAAGTCCTATGCGATGACCGGGTGGCGTCTCGGTTACGCGGTTGCCCCGGTCGAGATCATCCGTGAGATCTCAAAAGTCCAGCAGCACTCGATCAGCCAGGCGACGACGTTTGCGATGTGGGGCGGGGTTGCCGCACTCACCGGGGACCAGGCTTGCGTCGAGGAGATGAGGCTTGAGTTTGACCGGCGGCGGAAATACGTTATCTCTGAGCTCAAACTCATGGGATACGAGACGGCACCCGCTGACGGAGCATTCTATGCCTTCGTGAAAGTCGGCGGCGATGATATGGAGATCGCAAGCCGCTGGCTCGAGAAAGGGCATGTTGCAACGACACCGGGCAGTGCGTTTTACGCACCGGGATGGATCCGGATCTCCTATGCTGCATCGATGGACCGGCTCAAGGAAGCGATGTCGAGAATTAGAAGGGTCGGTAACTGAATTTAGCTTTTTTTAATATTGACAGGTTTTTCATTTAATATCGGATTCTGTTGAAATCCCACAATTACCGGGTAATCACTTTTAGGCTCCACAGTAAAATGCCTCAGCCCCCGCCGCCCCCAAGGGACGCACCCGCGGTAGATCAATTACCGGTAAAGAAAACAACGTTGCCCCGCTGTGCCTCGGAGAGGCCCTGAGGCGGGGAATCCTCAATAAAAATCAGAATTCAATTTTCCAATTTTTTCGCTTTCAGGAATGAACTCCCGTTCATGTACGTTCCAACGGGATCCTGTTTTTTTACACTCCGTTCATTGCCCGTCGGCCTTCTTCCACCAAATCTTTGCGAACGTCGAGTCTCCCGCAATGACGATCTCCTCCCCGACATTCTGGATCAGTGGCGAAAGGTATTTTTTGAGCACGGTCTCCTGATCCGGGGTCGTGACATTGAATCTCCTCCGGAAGAATGCGAACGTCTCCTCTTCTGAGGAGAACCGGTACTCCTTATCGAGCGGGAGCATCTCCACATTCGCAAAAATTCCCATCTGGTACAGGACGTTGAACAGGCAGTCGGCTTTCGGGCTGGGATAATAACGACTCCCGTGGAGTGGCATCCAGAGATCGTCATACATCTTCTCCCAGAACGGCGAGTCTACGAACCAGAAGAGGTACACGTATTTCCGGGATGCCGAATCCATTTTCTCAAGGGCAGCCCGGATATCATGCATAGTGAGGGAGAGCGAAGCAACGACCACGTCAAACTGCCCGTCGAGATCCCGGGTAAGATCGACATCCTCCCAGCGCTTCTCCACACACGATATATTGGTTATCCCGTTTTTCCGAGCGTGTTCCCCGAGTATCTCGACCATTCCCTTCCCCGGCTCGACCGCGGTAATCTCCTTCACCAGAGGTGCGAGCGGGAGAGCGAGCGTCCCCGGCCCGGAACCGATATCCAGTACCCGGGAGGAGGTGTCAATAGCAAGGCCTTCGATGGTGAGTTTCACCCGGTTGTCGTACCTGCTCCGGGAATTGGCATCATAGCGCTCGGCGTTCTCCTTCCGGTTCCAGTTGTGGGAAGGGTCGTCGAAGTGCTTTGAGGATTCGTGCCGCAGCTGCCTCGCCTTCCAGATCTCATTCCAGTCCGCGTCATAGCAGGCCGCTGAAGGGTCGGGACTCATATCACCTAGGTATCTGTTGTACCGGTTATAGGTTTCTGCCCTGTGCGCAGGCGGCCCCGGAAGAAAAAAGAGATTTATTCGTGGCGGAGGGCATCGATCGGGCTGAGATTGGCCGCACGCCAGGCGGGGTAGATACCGCAGATCAGGCAGATGACAATACCGAACGAGACACCGTACACGATGCTGATCATGCTCGAAGGCACGAAGAGGTACTTCGTCGTCTGCAGCATCAGGCTGCTGATAGCATAACCTCCGACCAAACTCATTACGCCACCGATAAGGCTCCCGACAACCCCGAGGATAAGCGCCTCGTACAGGAACATCGCCATCACTTCTTTTCGCTGGGCCCCGATGCTGCGCATGATGCCGATCTCCTTGATCCGCTCGGTGACTGACATCATCATGATGTTAAGGATTGAGACGCCGGCAACGAGCATCGAGATTCCGCCGATAGCCGAGACGAAGGTCGTGATCTGGCCGAAGGTCTGGAAGATCGTCTCCATGGTCTTACGGGTATCCACGACGTCGACAATCTTGTCCCGCTTGTTCATCTGGTTCTCGATTGCTGTCTTGACCGTGGCGAGATCATCGAGGTTCTTGACTTTTACGACGACCTTGTCGTAATCGTTCCGGTTATAGGCGGTATCGAACCAGTCCTGTGTCGCGACGACCGCTGAGTCCGTACCTCACATCGAAGGCCATTCCCCGCTCTTCGATGATGCCGGTGACCCTGAGTGTCCCGAGGGCCCCGTCAGTCCCGATACGCTATCCGGGAGCCGACCTTGATGTTGTTATCATCAGCGAATTTCGATCCGACGAGACAGCCGGAATTTCCCCTGCTGTACGCCCCTTCCTTAAGTTTGAGGAGGTCGGGAACGTCATCCGGATTAATACCGTAGATAACGGAGACAATGTCATCCTTCCCTACCCCGAACTTCATACGGTCCGAGGTCTGGAGGATGGGGATTGCTACATTCGGGGCAGACGTGCGTTTTATCTGCTGGAACTGCTGCTCGCTGATCTTGAGATTTGCAGTGCTCCCACCACCTCCGCCGAAAGGATTTGCGGCTCCTCCGATGTGAGGGGTGACGATGACACTGTCCCCGACGGACCGGAGGCTGTCGCTTACGGCAAGGACCATGCTGTTCCCGAGGATTCCCATCGTCGATATCGCGACGACGCCGATTACGATCCCGAGCATCGCGAGGAATGACCGGAGCATGTGGATCCTGACGTTCCGTTTTGCTATCTCCCAGAAGATCATTCTACGATCCTCCCGTCCGCAATCCGGATCGTCCGGGCCGAGGTACTTAGCGATGTTGGGATCATGGGTGACCATGATGATCGTCGTCCCGTTATGGTTGAGCTCCGTCATCAGCTCCATAATCCCGGTACCGGTCTTTGAATCGAGGTTGCCGGTCGGTTCGTCGCAGAGAAGGATGTCCGGGTTATTGATGAGAGCCCGGGCGATCGCGACCCGCTGCTGCTGCCCGCCCGAAAGCTCGGTCGGGGTATGGGAGTAGAGTTTTTCTTCGAGCTGGACCGCACGGAGGACGACTTTTCCTCGTTCAGGGTCCACTTCTTTCTGGGACTTGAGCATCATTGGGAACGTGACGTTCTCTATGACGTTGAGGAGCGGGAAGAGGTTGAAGTACTGGAAAATGAACCCGATCCGGTCCCTGCGGAGGTTGGTCAGCTCGGCATCGGACATCTCCTTGGTCCGGTTCCCGGAGATGAAAATATCCCCCCCGGTAGCGGTGTCGAGGCAGCCCATCAGGTTCAGGAGCGTGGATTTCCCTGAGCCGGAGGGCCCCATAATCGAGATGAACTCCCCGCGATCTACCTGGAAGGAGACACCGTCCAGTGCAAGAACGTCGCCCGCCGGGAGCGGGTAGACTTTCGTAACGTCCCGGAAGAGCATTACGGGCTGGTCGTCCGCGATGCCGCTCACTTCTTGTTCCTTCTTAAGTAAAGGATCCATCCTCCGACAAATACAATGACAATGACGGCGATTATGGCAATAACCGGAACAATTCCCGGTGACTGGAGATCCGGTGGTTGCCACTGTCGAAGAAATTTTCACGTCCTGCACGGAGTTGTACACATTTCCGTCTGCGTCTTTGTAGGATATCTGCAGGGGAACGGTAGTGGTGTTCGTTGCCGTGAAGGTTACCTCAAAGCTGCCGAAATCGTCCGGCTTGAGCGCACCGACGACAAAGGACTTGTAGGGGTCCTGGGGAACAGCTGGGCTCATCGAGGTTACGAGAACAGTATTTGCTGTTTCAAGCCCGGCATTATTGATATCCCCGGTAATATGGTAGACTCCAGATTCCTGTTTTACGAGGATATTGCTGACGACAGGATCCGCCTGTTTCTTGTCTGTACCGAAATTCAGGGGAATTTCTGTTGTCACGCTGTGAAGATTGTCCCCGTTATCGTAATTCAGGGTAACGATCGCAGTTGTTGGTTTATCCGGTGTTACCGAGAAGTTGACCGGTATCTTGGTCCCGGCGGGAATATTCCCGATAAATACGGTCGATGGCGATGCCGTTAAATCAGCCCCGGAAATTTCGAGGATGGCATTCTTGACATCGTTTTTCCGGGGGTTTGCCAGCTGCAGGTAGATCGTCTTCTTCTTTCCGGCAGCAAATGCATCGGGTTTGTCAACTACCGATATGATAAGAGGCGTGCTGTCAATCTGGACATTCTGACGCGTGAACAGGCTGCCCGCATCCCGGAAGCTTACCGAGAATTCCGGGTAATAGGTTCCTTCGGTCCCATCGGCAAGGACGTTGAAGGTGAACGACACCGACTGTCCCGGGCCGATATTGGAAGAACTGTCGTAGGTCTGGCTCAACAACTGGATGTTTTTGTCGATCAGGGTAGCATGGCTTATGACAATGCCCGTATCTGCATTACCATTCGTGACGACGAAGGTGACGGTCCCGGTATCACCGGGGAAAAAGACTGCGGGGTCGTACGTCGTGCTGGATACATAAACCTGGCCTGCTGCCACGATTGATTCCGGGGTTGAGAACGCGCTCACCGAGGTAGAGAGCATTACGATGAACAGGAAAATGCTGATGATTGAAATTGCCTTAATTTTTTTCATTTTTACATCACTGCCATTCCATAGACGGTGTAGATAACAAATATGACGACGGGCAAGGCGACACATATCGCTGCGTTCCGGAGCGTCAGCTGGCGGGAGTGCTTTGCGCCGAAGATCCAGATGTTGGCACTCCACAGGAGGAAGATAATCGAAATGATGGTTGTTATCTGGGTGAACGCCATCATCGCCGGATCGTGCATCAGGGATTTCATTGCGTCCTGGAGGATCTGTCCTGAGTTAGGATCATTCGGATCAAAGCTGATGTGAGGGATTACGACTTTCGGAATATATTCGAGGGCGACTACAAGGCTTACGAGTGAGCCGATGATCTGGGGGATATACCCGTACCCGACGAATTCAAGTGTTCTCTTAAACGAGCCTTTTCCGCCGAACACGGTTGAAATACCAAAGATCAGCCCGGACCAGAGAGCCCAGAAAACGAACGTCGCAATGAGGGGGCCGATGACTGCCCCGAGAAGGATAATGGTCCCGAGCGAGGGCATTGCTCCTGACATGAGCCCGGAAACCGGACCTCCTACCATGTATCCATACGCAGCTGCTACGACAGCACCGGCAAGTATAATGAGGGCCGGGATTTTGAGACTCTCTTTTTCCCGGATCGCATTTTCGAAAAATGCATCGGGATTGAGGAGGACAGTTAAAATGGAATTTTTCATCTGATTATCACCAATTAATGCGTTAAGGACAACTCTGCTGTTGCTACGATTGCAATTCTTATACAGATCTTATCTGTACAATAATAATGTTATTTATAGCACCCAAAATGTAAAAACAAAGGGCCTTTTTCAAGATCATGCAGTGGAAACCTCATTTTCGGCGGGAATTTTCCCGGAATTTCCATAGAATCTAACCTGACAGGAAAAAATCCCGGGAATCCGGGTTTGGAAATCCGGCGAACATCAAAAATTACTGGAGAACAAAAGTGTTCCACAATGTATATATTTATACAATTCATATAACTTATCCATGCAGACAAAAATCCTCCTCGATGAGGAGCAGATGCCAAAAAAGTGGTATAACGTCGCGGCGGACCTGAAGACGCCCCTCGACCCACCGCTCCACCCCCAGACCCACAAACCGATTGGGCCTGCGGACCTCTCAGCAATATTTCCGATGGAGCTGATCCGCCAGGAAGTCACGACCGACCGTTTTGTCGATATTCCTGAAGACGTACGGGATGTCCTGAGGCTCTGGAGACCGAGTCCGCTCTATCGCGCCCACCGGCTGGAGAAGTTCCTGAAAACGCCGGCAAAAATCTACTACAAGTGGGAGGGGGTTAGCCCTGCCGGGAGCCACAAGCCGAACACTTCGGTTCCCCAGGCTTACTACAACATGAAAGAAGGAGTCGAGCGGATCGCAACCGAGACCGGGGCCGGCCAGTGGGGGTCGGCAATTGCGTTTGCCACCATGCTCTATGGTCTCCAGTGTACCATCTACATGGTCAGGTCAAGCTACGCCCAGAAACCCTACCGGAAATCCATGATGCATGTATGGGGAGCAGAGTGCATCCCGAGCCCGAGCACCAAGACAAAATCCGGGCAGGCTGTTCTCAATAAGGATCCAGAAACACCGGGAAGCCTCGGCATCGCCATATCGGAGGCAGTCGAGGATGCAGCGTCTCACGGGAACACCAATTACGCCCTCGGTTCGGTGCTGAACCACGTCTGTCTCCACCAGACGATCACCGGGCTTGAGTGCCGTGAACAGCTTGCGATGGTGGACGATTACCCTGACGTTGTCATCGGCTGCGTCGGCGGTGGATCGAATTTTGCCGGGATATCGTTCCCGTTTGCCGGCGATAAGCTCACCGGGAAGCACAAAGATGTCGATATAATCGGCGCCGAACCTGCATCCTGCCCGACGCTTACCAAGGGATTGTACACCTACGACCTCGCAGACGAGGCCGGGTATACGCCGCTCCTCAAGATGTTCACCCTCGGCCACGATTTCGTCCCGCCATCCATGCACGCCGGCGGACTCCGTTATCATGGCGATTCACCGATCGTCTCCCGGCTTGTCCATGACGGGGTTATGCGGGCAGTCGCCTATCACCAGACCGAAGTCTTTGACGCGGCGCAGACGTTTGCCCGGACCGAAGGAATTATTGTGGCCCCGGAAACCTCTCACGCGGTTAAATGTGCAATCGATGAAGCGCTCAAATGCCGGACTACCGGTGAGGAAAAGACCATCCTGTTCAACTGTTCCGGCCACGGCAACTTCGACATGTCCGCGTACGACGCGTACTACGCCGGCCAGCTGGTCGATTACGAATATCCCGATGAGTTGATCAAGGAGTCGCTCGACCGGATACCAAAAATTTCCTGAGTACTTTTTTTATGCGCCGTATCGGTTTTCTTGTAAATCCCGTTGCCGGGATGGGCGGATCTGTCGGGTTGAAAGGAACCGACGGCAAGGTTGCAGAGGCCCGGGAACGGGGTGCAGAACCAAAAGCGCCAGGGAGAGCGGGACTGACGCTTAGAGCACTCGCGGGTTCGCCGGACCTGTGTTTCCTGACGTGTTCGGGTTCGATGGGTGGGCAGATCCTGGAAACTGCCGGGGTGAAGCTCTATAAAACAGTCTATCGTTTTTCCGGGGATACAACATCCGAAGATACAAAAAAAGCGGCGAAAAAATTCCAGGAGGCCGGTGTTGACCTGGTTCTCTTTTGCGGGGGGGATGGCACGGCACGGGATATTCTGGATATCATCGGGAAAGAAATCCCCATTCTCGGTATTCCCGCCGGTGTTAAGATGTATTCCGCGGTATTTGCAATAGACCCGGAGACTGCAGCGGAGATCGTTTTGGGCTACAATGCGTCATCCCTGCGGGATTCTGAGGTGCTGGATGTTGATGAAGAGGCGTACCGTTCCGGTGTCCTGACGACCCGTCTCTATGGTTTTGCGCGGGTTCCCTATCTCCCGGGAAAAACGCAGGTCTCAAAACAGGTCTTTGAGGAAGCAGATGAAGGACGGGCAAAAGAGGAAATTGCCCGTTTTATCGAGGAGGTTTTGCTCCCCGATACCCTCTACATACTCGGCGCAGGGACAACGCTCGAATCCGTTGCGCAACGTCTCGGCATCAAGAAAACCCTCCTCGGCGTTGACGTGATAAAAAACGGAGCACTGATAGCTGCCGATGCTGATGAAAAAGCCCTCATTGCCCTGACCCGGGATGAGAAAGATGTAAGAATCCTGGTCAGCCCCATCGGTGCCCAGGGTTTTATCCTTGGCCGGGGAAACCAGCAGATAAGTGATGAGGTTGTCCGGCGTGCAGGGGTCAACCATATCATCGTCGTCGCGACCCCGCACAAACTCCGTGAAACACCTGAACTTTATGTCGACACCGGTGATCCGTCGATTGACCGGGAGTTTGGGGGTTCCATCCAGGTGATTTCCGGATACCGGATCGCCCAGCGGAAAAAGATCCACCAGCACGGCACCGGAAAAAAAGAATAACCCGGTTGATAGCTATCGGGTTTTCCCATTCCTTCTCTTTTGTTTTGCTGAACCTGAAGGATAATTCGAAATCAGGAAAACCTAAAAAAATTATGAGGTCAGGGGCACTTTTGGCGGTTTCAGCAGGGTGAATGCGATTGCAAACCCGATAAACGCCAGGACGAGAACATATGGAAACACGCCAAGGTACGATCCCGTTGAAGTCTTGATCACACCTGCAAGCTGCGGTCCGGCAATTGCTCCTGCCCCGTAGGCAAGGAAGAGGACTCCGTAACACCTCGGGTAGTCACACGTGCCAAAATAATTGCCGCATGATGTCGGTGCTATCGCAAGCCAGCCACCGAGGCATCCCCAGAGTACCACAAAGGTAAGAAGGTACACCGGCACCGTCGGAATCTGCCACATCAGGAGCGAGACCAGGCCGATCAACACAAACGACACCATTGCAGTATTGCGGGGGGTCAGCTTGTCGGTAAGTGCGCCGAAGACCGGCCGCCCAAACCCGTTAAAGATCGCAAAGACGCCGACGAGAACGGTTGCAAGGCCGGTTTCAATACCGACATCTGTGCCCATGGGTTTTGCAATTGAGATTGCCATCAGCCCCGCGAGGCAGCCGATGAAGTAGCATGCCCAGAGTGCATAGAATGACGTGGTCCGGAGCATCTGTGGCCGGGTAAGCTCACAGGCTTTTTGCTCACCGGGTTTTGGTGCAGGAGGTGCCCACCCCCGGGGCGTCCAGCCGGGTTGTGGAAACTTAAGGGGCAGCGCGAGGAGAATTGTCAGGATGATGAACGCGACCCCAAAGATCCTGAAGGTATCCATAACCCCGTAGGCACCGATCAGGTAGCCTGCAATATTCGCCGTAAAGAACGCGGAGAACCCAAACCCAAGAACGGTGAGACCCACGGCAAGCCCCCTCCGGTCGGGGAACCAGCGTGCAGCAACGGCAACAGGCACGCCATACGCAATACCGACACCGATACCGCCGATAACGCCATACATCACGTACAGCATCGGGACAGAGGTCGCAAATGATGCGAGGAGCCAGCCAAGGCCGGTGAGGATACCCCCGACGATGGTGATGTTTCTCGGACCATACTGTTCGATATATTTCCCGGTGAGGGGCATCGCAATCGCGAAAAATGCAAGGAAGACCGAGAACGGCAACAGGATATCGCTTGCAGTAACCGTCTGCCCCAGGGTTTTTGTGAAGTAGGTTGTCAACGGTCCGACAAAGACGCTCCAGGAATAGATCGTGCCGAGGCACAGGTTGATGATCATTCCCAGAATCACCAGCAGCCATCGGCCTTTGTCGGCTTCCATACCCAGAATCGCTTCAGTGGTAACTTCTTTCATGGTTTTCACTTTTCGTAAAGGTGCTCGACGTTATCGTACAGAGGGTAAAAATTATTTTTTATTCTTCGAGGGTTGAGATATCCCCCGGATCGATTCCCATCTCCTTTGCCTTGAGAACCCTGCGCATGATTTTCCCGCTCCGGGTCTTCGGCAGTTTGTCGACGAATTCAATCTCGTGGGGGACAGCGATAGGCCCAAGCGTCATCCTGACGTGATACATCAGGTCGTTCATCAGCTTCTCACTCGCCTGGTGGTCGACACGGAGTATGACGAACGCCTTGATCGAGTTGCCTTTCACGGGATCGGGCTTCCCGATTACTGCCGCTTCCGCAACCGCGTGGTGAGACACGAGGGCGCTTTCAACCTCGGCCGTGCCAATATTGTGTCCGGCGACGATGATGATGTCATCTGCCCGGCCGAGGATCATGATGTACCCGTCCTTGCCTTTTACGGCGAGATCTCCGACTGCATAATACCCGTTTATGGATTCCCAGTATTTCCGGTACCGGTCGTCGTCCTTATACACCGTCCTCAGCATGGAAGGCCACGGGGACTTGATAACGAGCAGGCCTCCGGTTCCGGGTGCGACGCTTTTCCCGTCTTTATCCACAACGTCTGCAACAACCCCCGGAATGGGTTTTCCCGCAAAACCCGGACGCATCGGTTCGCCGATCATCGTGGTGATCATGTGCATACCGGTCTCGGTCTGCCACCAGGTATCGAGTACCGGGCACCGGTCCTTGCCGATAACGTGATAGTACCACTCGAATGCCTCAGGATTGAGGGGCTCTCCCACTGAGCCGATGATCCGCAGGGAACTGATGTCGTATTTGTTCGGCCATGTCTCCCCGAGCTTCATGAACATGCGGATCGCGGTCGGAGCGGTATAGAAGATCGAGATCTTCTGTTCCTCTATCAGGCTCCAGTAACTCCCGGGTCCGGATAGTCCGGTGTCAGTTCGGAGAGGAACACGGTAGCCCCTGCTGCAAGGGGCCCATAGACGATGTAACTGTGGCCCGTAATCCAACCGGGGTCGGCGGTGCACCAGTAGATGTCGTTGTCCTTGATGTCGAAGACGTACTTGCTCGTGTAGTAAGTCCCGACCATGTAGCCGGCGCACGTGTGGAGGATCCCCTTGGGTTTTCCGGTCGATCCGCTGGTGTGGAGGATAAACATCGGGTCTTCGGCATCCATGACTTCAGGAATACACTCCGCGGGCACCTCTTTCATCATGTCGTAGAAGTCTAACTCGAGATGAGACCTGAGCTCGACCTGCGGTGTTTGTCTCCTCAGGACGACGACGTGTTCAACACTCGATGCGTTGATGATCGCCTCTTCGACGATTGCTTTGAGCTGGATAGTCTTCCCCCGCCGTATCCCGACATCTGCAGTTATGATAACTTTTGCCTCTGAATCCTGGATCCGCATGTTGAGTGCCGCGGCACCAAATCCCCCGAAGACAACGACATGGACCGCCCCAATCCGGGCACACGCAAGCATAGCAACGAGCTGTTCAGGAACAAGTGGCATGTAGATACAGACCCGGTCCCCTTTCTTTACGCCGATCTTTTTCAGTGCGTTTGCAAACCGCATCACCCGGGACAGCAGCTGCTGGTAGGTAAAGATCCGCTCAGCGCCGTTCTCACCCCGCCAGATGAGCGCGACCTTGTTGCGCTTCTGGTTGCTGACGTGGCGGTCAAGACAGTTTGAGGTTATGTTAAGTTGTGCGTCAAGGAACCACTTCGCGTAGGGGTGCTTCCACTCCTTTACCGCACGCCAGGGCCGGATCCATTCCAGTTCCTTTGCCATGGAGCTCCAGAAGGCATCCGGATCTGCCAGAAAAGTATCGTAGGCTTTCTGGTAGTCTCCCATCCATGCATCTCGTTTGTATGACGGGTCTGGCGTGTAGTACTTGCCATTCTCGACGAGTCTGACATCAAAGTCTTCTGTCATTCCCCACCTAATTCTACACTATTAATCATGTCAAACATGATATTTAAAATTTATTCAGACTTCTGGCTCAATTGACTGATTCCTCATACTACCGCCAAGCTAAAAAAAAGTTTTCCGTATTTTGAGATTAGAACGGGTAAAAATCCACAGTCCGGAAAATGTGTTGTTTATGCAGAGTATAACAAGTGTTATCTAGCGAGTTTTTCAATATAGGATCAATGCTCGAAAAATTCAAAGGGTGTCTCCTCGGTGCAGCAATCGGGGATGCACTGGGTATGCCCAACGAGAGCATCGCCCCAAACCTCAATAAAATGAAATACGGGTATCGCAAGCCCTACAAGGGTCACCCGAACGAAGGCCTGAATCCCGGGCAATTCACCGATGATACACAGATGATGATCCTCGTCGGCACGCTCCTCGCTGACGGGAAATACAACGAAGAACGATATGCGAATGCACTTCGCGACCTTTACAACCGGGGAGCGCTCCGGTTTCCCGATGGATCGGTTTCTGCGGCCTGCGAACACCAGGCGAAGGAAAATGTCCCCCAGAAAGGAGTGAAGTCAACAACCTCCGGTTGCCTTCCGATCTCTGTCCCGTTTCCCCTTGCATTTCCCGACATGAACGAAGCTCGGGAACGCGCTGTGCGTGCATGTAATGTGACGCACACGCACCCGGCAGCTCACGCGGCGGTATCGACGTACGTAACGCTCCTCTACCACGCGCTTCACGAATCCCCAAATCCAATCGAGAAGGCGCTGGTAAAAGCCCAGGCGGAGGACGAAGTTCTCGGGGGAAAATTACGCAACGCTCTGATTCTTGAGAAAGATGGCATGGACACCCAGACAGCACTGCTCAAGATAGGAAATGACGTTTCCGTATTCCAGACCCTGCCGATAGCGTTTTTCCTCATCAGCAGGTACCAGCAGCACCCCCCGGATCTTCTCACGGTAGCAGCCAACACCGGCGGGAACACCGATACGATCTGCCTCATCTGCGGGGCGTATATCGGGGCGGCGAAAGGCAAGGATGCGTTGCCCGCAGATCTTATAGAAGGCCTTGAAGAACGGCAGCGGATCGAGCTGCTGGCTCAGAGACTGCATCTGGTCTACGATCGCAAATTGGGCCAGTAATCAGCAATTCTTCTGGAACTCTCCTGGCCGTAGGAGCATTACCGGCTTTAAAAAGCATTAAATTTTTACAATCGGATACTGTTCTATGAAAATTGCGATTATCGGGGCCTCCGGCTATGCCCGGCGGTGAGCTGATTCGCCTCCTCGTGCACCATTCTACGGCGAAGGTTGTCTGTGCCACGTCACGGAAACTCGCAGGAACTCCCGTCGATCAAATCCATCCCCAGCTGAAGGGTTTTACCGATCTCAAATTCGAAAACCCGGATATCGATGCGATTGATGCAGACGTTGCATTCCTCGCGGTCCCCCATACCGCAGCTATGACCCACGTGGGAAAACTCCTCTCCCGGGGAATAAAGGTTGTAGATCTCAGCGCGGATTACCGGTTGCCAAAAGAAGTATTCGAACGGGTCTACGGTGTTCCGCACACCGACTATTTCTGCGCTCCTTACGGTATCCCGGAGATTCGCAGGAAGGAAATTATCGGGGCAAAATTCGTCTCGAATCCCGGCTGTTTCCCAACCGGTGCGACCCTCGCAGCAGCCCCGCTTGCAAAACTTGCCCACACGGTAATTTTTGATTCAAAGACCGGCGTGAGCGGAGCGGGGGATAACCCCTCTGCAACGACCCACTACCCGAATGTCGGCGACAACGTTGGGGCCTATAAGTGGACGAGCCACCGGCACCTTGCTGAAATGAAGCAGGAACTCCAGTGTCTCGGATCGAAGGCAAACGTCTATTTCACGCCGCACCTCGTGCCGGTGAACCGCGGGATCCTGACAACCGCCCATATCCTCCTCAATGAGCCAATCGGCCAGAAAGAGGTTGAGAAACTCTACCAGGATTTCTACCGGAATGAGTATTTCGTTCCGGTACCAGAAGCCCATCCTCGGGGCAGTCCGGGGCAGCAACTTCTGCGATGTCATGGTCGAAAGCGAAGGTCTTCGGGTAGTTGCTGTATCGGCAATAGACAACCTTGTAAAGGGTGCAAGCGGACAGGCTATCCAGAATATGAACATCATGTGCGGGTTAAAAGAGCAGGACGGCCTGGTCGCCGCAGGAATGCTGCCGTAGGAGAGAACATGCTGGTAAAAGACGCGATGACAAAAAAACCGGTGACCTGTTCACCGGATACGCCGCTCCGTGAAGCGACTGCCCTCCTCAGGGAACACCATATCGGGGGCCTCCCTGTTGTTGACGGGAAGGAACTCGTCGGGATGGTCACCGAGTCTGACCTGATTGCCCTGCTCAAATCCGAGAGGGTATCTGATGACCTCTGGTTACCCTCGCCGATGGAGATAATTGAGATCCCTATTCGCGAGTATATCAACTGGGAAAAGACGAAGCATGCACTCAGGAATATCGGGGATATGCCAGTCAAAAAAGTGATGACCCACCGCGTGATCACGGCGACCGAAGATATGGACGTTGAAGCCGCAGCGGCTCTTATGATCCGTGAAGGGGTTGCCCGTGTGCCGGTAATGCGGGAGAAAAAACTGGTCGGGATCATCACCCGCGAGGATATTATTCACGCCGTCGGGTCCCGGTATGCCGAAAAAGGCGGGGAAGGAAGCGCATGACGTTCCAGAGTATCTGTGCAGTAAAGGGCGTCGATGCCTGGGGAATGAAAGAAGGTAAGTTCGGCCTTGCCCTGATACGGGCACGCGGAACTGTTGCCGGTGTATTCACCGAGAACCTTGTAAAAGCCGCACCCATCGAGCTCATGCGCAAACAGATAAAGAGCGGGAGAATGGATGCGGTGATCGCAAACAGCGGGTGTGCGAACGCGTACACCGGGAAACGCGGGTTCAAGGACGCGGTCGCCATGACAGAAATCGCGGGCTCGGAGCTTCGCATCGAACCGGCACGTATTGGAGTTGCAAGCACCGGGGTCATCGGGCGGTACGTTGATCTCCCGTTGATCGAACGCCAGTGCAAAACGATAGCGCCAAAGCTTGCCCACACTCCTGAAGCCGAGATCCTCGCGGGTCAGGCAATCATGACCACGGACACCTTCCCGAAGCACGCACTCGTGGAAAAAGAGACGTTTTCCGTTGCCGGGATAACGAAGGGGAGCGGGATGATCGCTCCTAACATGGGAACGATGCTCGCGTTCATCTACACCGACGCAGAAATCGCTCAAAAACCTCTCGCACTGGCACTGAAACAGGCCACAAAACGAACCTTCAACCGGGTTGTCGTCGATGGGGACATGAGCACGAACGATATCGCGCTCTGCACCGCCACCGGGGAGTCCGGTAAAGCTGATGCTGCTGAATTTTCGGCTGCCCTTGAGGAATGCTGCAGGTTGCTCGCCCAGCAGATCGCTCGTGATGGTGAGGGTGCGACGAAACTTATCGAAGTGACGGTCAAAGGAGCAAAGAAAGAAGATGATGCCGCAAAAGTTGCCCGCACGATCATCGAATCGCCGCTCGTGAAGACCGCTGTTTACGGCGAAGATCCTAACTGGGGACGGGTAGTCGCAGCGGCTGGCAGGGCCGGGGTTGAATTCGATCCAAACGCGGTCTCCCTCTGGATCAGCGGTGGCGAAGAGATGCACCCCCTGGTGAAATCCGGTGAGATTATCGCCGACCTCAAACTGGCAAAGGATGCGATGCACGGCAAAAAAGTGATATTTGTCCTCGACATTGCAGCCGGGAAGGCAGAAGCGACCGCGTGGGGCTGCGATCTAACAGAACGCTATGTGGAGATAAACGGAAGGTACACCACATGATGAAACGCGAAGACGTTCTCATGGAAGCACTTCCCTACATCCAGCAGTTCCACGGAAAAACCATTGTGATCAAACTGGGTGGACACGCCATGGTCGATCCGGTTGTCCTCAAGAATGCCATCCGCGATGCGGTTCTCCTCCACTACGTCGGGATCCGGGTTGTCCTTGTGCATGGCGGAGGCCCGGAGATCAGCGAGAAGATGAAGGCGCTTGGCAAGGAATCGGTCTTTGTCGGTGGCCTGAGGGTTACCGACCAGGAGACCCTAGAGATCGCCCAGATGGTCCTCGTCGGGAAGATCCGGAGCGGCATCGTCTCCCTCATCGCAAAGTGCGGTGCCCGTGGGGTTGGTCTCTCGGGAATCGACGGGAATATCATTATCGCAAAGAAAATGGATCTCCAGAAAGTGGATGTCGGTGGCGTCCAGAAAGAAGTCGATCTCGGGCACGTCGGCGAGATTGAGTGGATTGACCCGGCTCTCCTCAACACCTTACTCGACAAGGACTACATTCCCGTTGTCTCACCCATCGCGATTGACCGGTTCGGGGGAAGCCTGAACATCAACGCGGATACAGCGGCAGGCGATATCGCGATTGCGTTGAAGGCGTTCAAGATCATCAACATGACCGACGTTGACGGCGTGATGGATGCCGGCCGTACCCAAGTATACCGGAAACTGACCATCGATGATGCAAAGGCGATGCAGAAGTCCGGTGCGATAGGCGAAGGGATGATCCCCAAGGTTGGTTCGGTCATCAAGGCCGTTGAAAACGGTGTTGCTTCTGCACATATTATCAACGGCAATATCGAGCACAACCTCATCTTGGAGCTCTTCACCCGCGACGGTGTGGGGACGATGCTTTCACTCAGGTAAACCCTTTTTTTGATATTTTTTGATATTATTACAGCGCTTATTCAGGAGGAGCCTCAGCGAATGGAACCCTATTTTTCAGGAATTCGTTGATCATTTTCCGGGATCGTTCCGTCAATTCCAAAGTATGAGAACTTGATCCTATTCGCTTTGCAAAGAAATCTGATGCCATGCAGATGCAAGACAATGAATGATCTTATCGTGCTTTGGCTTGCCACGCCGAAAGCGGATTTAAATGTTAAAGCAAAAATGGGTTGCATATGCGGGTTCTCATATCTTTCTTCATGAGAATTAAGTCAAAATAGAATTGCCCCAGTTTTTGGAATTGCCGGGTAATTTAATAAAAATAAAGAAAAATTTGTAGATTTTTTTCCCTTATAGACCTCCTCCTAACTGGATTGTGATCTTGTTTGCTGATACCGCCGGGCATTTCGTGGTCGCACAGTGACCTGGTCCGAGCAATCCATTGTTGAACATATCGAATATGCTCTCCCATGCATTGACCTGCTGTTTCTGGAAGGTAGTCAATGAGGACCAGTCGTTGCAGTCGTGAGTCGCACGGAATGCATCGGCATTCACTAAGGCAGCGAGGAAGGTTGCATTCGTTGATGTCGCACCAGTCTGGGCTTGTGCCAGTTTGACAGCGAGCAACTGTGCATCCATCATAACGATGCCGTTAGAGGGCTGGTTACAGGTTGTGCCATCAGAGGCTGGATCGATCTTCCTCTCGATCGAAACAGCTTCCGTGGTTGTATCAACTACATTGCTCTTGGATCCGAGTGGGAGTCCGAGAGTCTGGGGCAGGACCATGGCACATGGGTGTCCAGCCCAGTAGCCGATAGTGCCAGTGCAGCCGGTCGGGGGTGTGAACACGGTCACTGTTTCAATATTAGTCGCAGCG
Source organism: uncultured Methanomicrobiales archaeon (assembly GCA_963758935.1). Taxonomy (GTDB): domain Archaea; phylum Halobacteriota; class Methanomicrobia; order Methanomicrobiales; family Methanospirillaceae; genus Methanoregula. Next base: position 401,116 of record CAVWXD010000002.1, read on the forward strand.
AGGCCGAAGTAGTTGTCATCACCGCTATAGGTTGCAGTATATGTGTAATCTCCAGCGGAAAGCGCTCCTGTGGCTGAGCTGTCGGGCACGGTTCCGGTTACGCTAACGGTAACCTGTTCCGGAAGTCCGCCATTGAACACATAGTCTACTGTGCCGCTTGGTATGAATGTCCCTACCTGTCCGGTCAAGGCAGAGGTGTCGTGAACGACAGTTCCTGCAGGTACCGTCTGGCCAGTTACATCTACATTGCTTGAATCCAGGATCGCTGTTGTGAACCCAAGATTCGCTTTCTCAACAGTCAGCGGTTCACAGTCGCTTGTGTCACCGAGATAGTTGTCGTCACCGGCAACGGTTGCATCAAAGCTGTATGCTCCGGCGCCGAGCGGGCCTTCTACGGTTGACTTTCCACCGGTTCCAGCGGATACGCCATCGGTTGCACAGGCTCCGTCATCGGTTCGGAAGGTATACGACACCGTTCCGATGTCGAACCCGGCTACCATGCCGGTCACGGTCGCATTGTCATACACTGATGTGCCGAGTGGCACCGGTCCGGTAACGGGCTGGTCATTCGCTGCATTCTTGATTGTCGTGACAATGGTTAACTGAGCTTTCTCAACGGTCAACGGTTCGCAGTCGCTTGTGTCGCCAAGATAGTTGTCGTCACCGGCAACTGCTGCATCAAAGCTGTATGCTCCAGCTCCGAGCGGGCCTTCTACGGTTGACTTTCCACCGGTTCCGGCGGATACGCCATCGGTTGCACAGGCGCCGTCATCGGTTCTCCAGGTATACGACACTGTTCCAATGTCGAACCCGGCTACCATGCCGGTTACGGTCGCATTGTCATACACTGATGTGCCGAGCGGTACCGGGCCGGTAACGGGCTGGTCATTTGCGGCGTTCTTAATTGTCGTGACGATGGTTAACTGAGCCTTGTTTACGGTCAGTGGTTCACAGTCGCTTGTGTCGCCAAGATAGTTGTCGTCACCGGCAACTGCTGCATCAAAGCTGTATGCTCCAGCTCCGAGCGGGCCTTCTACGGTTGACTTTCCACCGGTTCCGGCGGATACGCCATCGGTTGCACAGGCGCCGTCATCGGTTCTCCAGGTATACGACACTGTTCCAATGTCGAACCCGGCTACCATGCCGGTTACGGTCGCATTGTCATACACTGACGTGCCGAGCGGTACCGGGCCGGTAACGGGCTGGTCATTTGCGGCGTTCTTAATTGTCGTGACGATGGTTAACTGAGCCTTGTTTACGGTCAGTGGTTCACAGTCGCTTGTGTCGCCAAGATAGTTGTCGTCACCGGCAACTGCTGCATCAAAGCTGTATGCTCCAGCTCCGAGCGGGCCTTCTACGGTTGACTTTCCACCGGTTCCGGCGGATACGCCATCGGTTGCACAGGCGCCGTCATCGGTTCTCCAGGTATACGACACTGTTCCAATGTCGAACCCGGCTACCATGCCGGTTACGGTCGCATTGTCATACACTGATGTGCCGAGCGGTACCGGGCCGGTAACGGGCTGGTCATTTGCGGCGTTCTTAATTGTCGTGACGATGGTTAACTGAGCCTTGTTTACGGTCAGTGGTTCACAGTCGCTTGTGTCGCCAAGATAGTTGTCGTCACCGGCAACTGCTGCATCAAAGCTGTATGCTCCAGCTCCGAGCGGGCCTTCTACGGTTGACTTTCCACCGGTTCCGGCGGATACGCCATCGGTTGCACAGGCGCCGTCATCGGTTCTCCAGGTATACGACACTGTTCCAATGTCGAACCCGGCTACCATGCCGGTTACGGTCGCATTGTCATACACTGACGTGCCGAGCGGTACCGGGCCGGTAACGGGCTGGTCATTTGCGGCGTTCTTAATTGTCGTGACGATGGTTAACTGAGCCTTGTTTACGGTCAGTGGTTCACAGTCGCTTGTGTCGCCAAGATAGTTGTCGTCACCGGCAACTGCTGCATCAAAGCTGTATGCTCCAGCTCCGAGCGGGCCTTCTACGGTTGACTTTCCACCGGTTCCGGCGGATACGCCATCGGTTGCACAGGCGCCGTCATCGGTTCTCCAGGTATACGACACTGTTCCAATGTCGAACCCGGCTACCATGCCGGTTACGGTCGCATTGTCATACACTGATGTGCCGAGCGGTACCGGGCCGGTAACGGGCTGGTCATTTGCGGCGTTCTTAATTGTCGTGACGATGGTTAACTGAGCCTTGTTTACGGTCAGTGGTTCACAGTCGCTTGTGTCGCCAAGATAGTTGTCGTCACCGGCAACTGCTGCATCAAAGCTATATGCTCCGGCGCCGAGCGGGCCTTCTACGGTTGACTTTCCACCAGTTCCGGCGGCAACTCCATCAGTTGCACAGGCGCCGTCATCGGTTCTCCAGGTATACGACACTGTTCCAATGTCGAACCCGGCTACCATGCCGGTTACGGTCGCATTGTCATACACTGACGTGCCGAGCGGTACCGGGCCGGTAACGGGCTGGTCATTTGCGGCGTTCTTAATTGTCGTGACGATGGTTAACTGTGCCTTTTCGACGGTCAGCGGCTCGCAGTCGCTTGTGTCGCCGAGATAGTTGGCGTTACCGGCAACGGTTGCGTCAAAGCTATATGCTCCGGCGCCGAGCGGGCCTTCTACGGTTGACTTTCCACCAGTTCCGGCGGCAACTCCATCAGTTGCACAGGCGCCGTCATCCGTTCGGAACGTATACGAGACTGTTCCGATCGCAAAGCCGGGGACAGCACCGGTTACTGTGGCGTTGTCATAGACTGACGTGCCGAGTGGTACCGGTCCTGTAACGGGCTGGTCGTTTGCTGCGTTCTTGATTGTCGTGACTACGGTTAACTGCGCTTTGCTAACGGTGAATGGCTCACAAACACCTGTTGCGGCATTGTTATGAGCGTCCCCACTGTAGCTGGCGAGGTATCCATAACTCCCGGCAGCCAGTGCACTGGTCGCAGAGGACTCAGTACCAAGAGCGACGGTTTGAGTCGAAGTCGGAGACCCTGAGCAGTCTCCATTAACGAAGAACCCGTAGGTAATCGTTCCCGTAGGGCTGTTTCCTCCGGTAAGACTTGCGTTATCGTGAACAACTGATCCGAGGGGTACAGCGGTGTTTGTTATGTCCGCGTGTACGGTGTTGTGAACCTGTGTGTGAACTACCGGCGTTGGATTTGCCACATTGGTAATCCTACAGGTTGCCTGGAAACCATCTTGGAGAGTGATCTTGTTTGGAGTAACAAATGTTCCATTATCACACGACCAGGTTCCGTTCGTGGAATACCCAGCTCCCGGATTTGGACTCTCCGAGAGTGTGTACTGGACCCCGCCGTTTACCATGTGGAATCCAACCGGAGCACCGGAATCGCTAAAGCTACCAGTAGTTCCTGTTGCGCTCAGAGTCCAGTCAGCCGGCTGTTTGGTGCCGCCGTTTGTGTTGTCCACAATCTTAATCAGTCTCAACTGGGGCGGGGGCATCAGGATGCTTGCACCCTGGATCTGGTTGTCCTGGTTGCCGAGCGAAACACTTCCATCGAGGAGATCGAGCGGAATATGGTACGGTCCACCGTTGATGTCCGATGAGCCCTCACCGACTCCATACCCAATGTCTCCCGTTCCTAACGGGGATGTAAGGAAATCAGCACCCATTGCAAGGTGACCTGCAAATTCAATCACGATCTTTGTAGAGCTTGAATGCCAGGTAATGAGATAGTTCCCCGTCGGATCTGTTCCGGTGTACCCGAGGAAGGTCACGGAAGCTGAGTCGATTGGCTGGTCTCCATAGATCGTGAGTGTACGATCGCCAAACTTTCCTTCATACGCCGCTATGCTGTTCGCGGAGTCATCAGGATCGGCATCAGTTTCCGTGGGTATATCCCCGATATCGTCGGGGAAACTGGGAGAAATGCTATCAGCTCCACCTTCGATGGCGGTACAGGTTGCCAGATCCGCTCCCTTCAAATCCCCGCAATTCCGGAAATTTACCATAAGAGCGGGAGTTGGTTGGATGGCATTCGCTGCGAGCTGTGCCTGGTGCCACGAAGTGGGGTAGTCGTAGGCATGCGTGTCAGCTCCCTTGGATGCCTCCATGTGGAAGCCAAGGGAATGAGTATTTCCTGTAACCGGAGCAATATCCGTCAGTACAACACGCTGGGGAGTAGACATCCCCTCAAAATAGACTGAGTTATGGTCCTGAAGGATACTGTTGATCCAGTCGCATGTTCCTAAAGCCTGATGGTTGTTATTCGAACACTGTTGGAATGCAACACCAACATTTGCTGCAACTGGCTGGGCCAGTAAGATAAGCAGCAGAAATGCCGTGATTCCAAGTACGAATGTTTTTACATTCGATCCTTTTGGTTTTCCCTTTATGTTTCTCATAGTCATCACCATTTTCTAACCGGAACTCCGGTTCGTTAATAAAAAACAAGCGTTCCTGATCCCGAACCCTATATTAATAAAATTGCATGGCTTTGATGCAAGGCGAAGCGCACGGGAGAATTCTATTATAAAGAAAACTTTTCCGGAATGATTGAACGGATTTTTTGATTCGATTGAGTTAATTTTTGTTTTGCGGTGCGGTTTCAGGACTTCGGTCCATTCTATTTCGGGATCTCAATGTCCTAGAGAATCCATTCCCCCGACAGACCTTTACCGGCTCGAATGACCCCATTTTTTCGATGATTTCGTCCTACTACCCAACCATTTATTCAAAAAAAACTGCGCTTGCAATGAGACAATCGTTTGAGCTGTAATAGGGGGTCGCTGCCACAAAATGGATTACCTCCCATGGGGGTCACACATGATATTGGTGCGACCCCCTCCATACCAAACAGAATTCAAACCTTTCGCTTTTCTCAGGCAGAATTCCGTCTGTAAATAGGGGAAATATTTGAAAGCAGAAATGCAAATTTTGATGGGGGGGTCAGGCTCTATAATGGTGTGACCCTACGCGACCATCAACCAGCGAACATTTATTTTCCCGGCTCATCTTAGTGCATGAAAAACTCAAGGCCTGGTTCTCAAGAACGATCATGGCAGGATTTTTGAATTGAAAGCCTCTTTCAATCCTCAATTATGCAGAATTGAAGGATCGGGAATCCCTATAGAGGTTGTTGAGAAAAGACAGCGGAGCCAGAAAAAAGAGTGACCCCATGGCAGATTTTCACCAGAAAAAACCAGACAAAAGTGCAGTCAGGAAACTTTCTGCTCCCCTCCAGGATATTGTCGCTTTCGATGGTCTTGTCCAGAACATTATCCGGAATAACCCATTCGGGTGTGTATCGTACCGCGTCCCGGGAAAAAATCATCCGCCGGTAGAGAAAGTCCGGGAGATGTATACGGCAAAATTCGTGTACGAAGACGAAGACGGGAAGCGTGTCGGGAGCAATTCTGAGGTCTACAAAAGCATCGCCGGTTTCCACGCCGGAATTGCAGCTGTTACTTCTAACCTCGCAAACATCGCGGCGCATGGCGGTGCGGTCAAGCGGGACCGGTCCGCTGACCTCTACGCGGTTTCCCTGAAGTGCCATGATCCGAACGGCGAGATTTACTTCCTGAACCTCGCTCGCGACAAGGTGACGATTTCATCCTATGCAGACGACTCGATCCGTACCCGGATTGAGGAGTGGGCTGAGGGTGTACCGGCGTTGAAGTGAGCATTTGATAAAAAACTGTGCTGGGGGCATGGCCCACATCAAAAGAATTTCTCCTGAGTCGCTTCCAACCCATTTTTTTTAGGGTTTTGTTTCGTTACCCCAACCCGTTTCCGAAAAGGGCTGCTGTAATGTTGATAGTAATTGGCCGGTTCCGGGCATAGAAGGGAACATCTTTTCGCCAGTTGGGGGTTGAAATGAACGTTTTCTAAAACTACTGTGCCGTTTCGCATTCCTTACAGTGTCGATTGGACACAAAATGGGTAGTCAGAGGACTGAAACGGGTTCTGTTGGTCCTATCTTATTTCACCACCACTAACTCCCCATCGACGAGATAGGATCACCCACCGAGAGGCATTTGTCATTGATGTGTGCTGATTGATAGTCGGGGGTCACATTTTTTTTGATGTGCCAGACTTTGGTTAAAAAAGAAAAAAGTTTGTGAGTCTTATAATTTATTGCCGCCACCAAGATGGATCGTGTTCTTCTTTGGTGCAGCCGGGCATTGCTGTGTCTGGCAGTGACCTGGACCTAACAGACCATTGTTGAAGTCATTGAATACGGCAGTCCATTCTCTGACAGCTGTTTGATTTACTTCCGCATTTGTCCAGTCTGTGCAGTCGTATGTTGTACGGAACGCTTCAGCAGCGGTCCATGCAGCCTGGAGTGTGGCATTCGATGTGTCTGCCTTGTTGGGGCCAGTCTGGGCGGCAGCGAGTTTGGCTGCCAAGAACTGGGCATCGAGCATTACGATCCCATTGGATGGCCCATCTTTACAGATAGTCCCGTCATTAGCATAATCTATTTTCTTATTTATGCTCTCAACGTTTACCACCTGTTCAATATTTTGCAAGGTAGTGGATCCGATTGAGATTGGCACTGTAATCGGAGGCGAGCAGGGGTGGTTTGCCCAATAACCGATGGTGCCGGTGCAACCGGTTGGCGGTGTAAATACAGTCAGAGGTTCAAATTCAGCAGTTGCTGGCAGGTAGTTTGGATCACCGCTGTAGACTGCCTGATACCCGTGTTGACCATCGGTCAGAGGATCAGTTACTGAACTGTCGGGTATTAATCCTGCTGCATCTACTGTCTTAATCTCACCAAGGTTAGTGTCGAATGTGTAAGTTACATTGCCAGTTGGTGTAATACCGCCAAGCATTCCGGTCAGTACCTGAGGTATCCCATACGACAGATCCACCAACAATCGTTCCAGAGACTGGACCAGTTGTGTTCATGATTGTTGTGGTGAGGACGAGCGGTGCTTTGTCGACCCAGACCTGTTCAACGTTGGATGCGTCAGACTTCGTTGTAGTTGCTGTCACCGTTGTAGTGAGCGGTGTACGAATACGGGGTGGTCGAGGCTGTAAGCGGACCTACTGATGAACTGTCTGCCACAAGTCCAGCGGTGATTGCCTTGTCTTCTGGAGCGGTGGTTGAGAAGTCGTAAGTGACTGTTCCTGTTGGCAGGATTCCGTCAACGTGTGCACCGAATGCTGCGGTGTCGTGGACTATGGTTGCAAGGGGTACGTGAGTACCGGTTACTGCGTCACCGTTCGCATTCTTGATCGTTGTGTTGAACGTGATGTCGGCTTTGTCGACCCAGACCTGTTCAACGTTGGATGCGTCAGCTTCGTTGTAGTTGCTGTCACCGTTGTAGTGAGCGGTGTACGAATACGGGGTGGTCGAGGCTGTAAGCGGACCTACTGATGAACTGTCTGCCACAAGTCCAGCGGTGATTGCCTTGTCTTCTGGAGCGGTGGTTGAGAAGTCGTAGGTGACTGTTCCTGTTGGCAGGATTCCGTCAACGTGTGCACCGAATGCTGCGGTGTCGTGGACTATGGTTGCAAGGGGTACGTGAGTACCGGTTACTGCGTCACCGTTCGCATTCTTGATCGTTGTGTTGAACGTGATGTCGGCTTTGTCGACCCAGACCTGTTCAACGTTGGATGCGTCAGCTTCGTTGTAGTTGCTGTCACCGTTGTAGTGAGCGGTGTACGAATACGGGGTGGTCGAGGCTGTAAGCGGACCTACTGATGAACTGTCTGCCACAAGTCCAGCGGTGATTGCCTTGTCTTCTGGAGCGGTGGTTGAGAAGTCGTAGGTGACTGTTCCTGTTGGCAGGATTCCGTCAACGTGTGCACCGAATGCTGCGGTGTCGTGGACTATGGTTGCAAGGGGTACGTGGTACCGGTTACTGCGTCACCGTTCGCATTCTTGATCGTTGTGTTGAACGTGATGTCGGCTTTGTCGACCCAGACCTGTTCAACGTTGGATGCGTCAGCTTCGTTGTAGTTGCTGTCACCGTTGTAGTGAGCGGTGTACGAATACGGGGTGGTCGAGGCTGTAAGCGGACCTACTGATGAACTGTCTGCCACAAGTCCAGCGGTGATTGCCTTGTCTTCTGGAGCGGTGGTTGAGAAGTCGTAAGTGACTGTTCCTGTTGGCAGGATTCCGTCAACGTGTGCACCGAATGCTGCGGTGTCGTGGACTATGGTTGCAAGGGGTACGTGAGTACCGGTTACTGCGTCACCGTTCGCATTCTTGATCGTTGTGTTGAACGTGATGTCGGCTTTGTCGACCCAGACCTGTTCAACGTTGGATGCGTCAGCTTCGTTGTAGTTGCTGTCACCGTTGTAGTGAGCGGTGTACGAATACGGGGTGGTCGAGGCTGTAAGCGGACCTACTGATGAACTGTCTGCCACAAGTCCAGCGGTGATTGCCTTGTCTTCTGGAGCGGTGGTTGAGAAGTCGTAGGTGACTGTTCCTGTTGGCAGGATTCCGTCAACGTGTGCACCGAATGCTGCGGTGTCGTGGACTATGGTTGCAAGGGGTACGTGAGTACCGGTTACTGCGTCACCGTTCGCATTCTTGATCGTTGTGTTGAACGTGATGTCGGCTTTGTCGACCCAGACCTGTTCAACGTTGGATGCGTCAGCTTCGTTGTAGTTGCTGTCACCGTTGTAGTGAGCGGTGTACGAATACGGGGTGGTCGAGGCTGTAAGCGGACCTACTGATGAACTGTCTGCCACAAGTCCAGCGGTGATTGCCTTGTCTTCTGGAGCGGTGGTTGAGAAGTCGTAAGTGACTGTTCCTGTTGGCAGGATTCCGTCAACGTGTGCACCGAATGCTGCGGTGTCGTGGACTATGGTTGCAAGGGGTACGTGAGTACCGGTTACTGCGTCACCGTTCGCATTCTTGATCGTTGTGTTGAACGTGATGTCGGCTTTGTCGACCCAGACCTGTTCAACGTTGGATGCGTCAGCTTCGTTGTAGTTGCTGTCACCGTTGTAGTGAGCGGTGTACGAATACGGGGTGGTCGAGGCTGTAAGCGGACCTACTGATGAACTGTCTGCCACAAGTCCAGCGGTGATTGCCTTGTCTTCTGGAGCGGTGGTTGAGAAGTCGTAGGTGACTGTTCCTGTTGGCAGGATTCCGTCAACGTGTGCACCGAATGCTGCGGTGTCGTGGACTATGGTTGCAAGGGGTACGTGAGTACCGGTTACTGCGTCACCGTTCGCATTCTTGATCGTTGTGTTGAACGTGATGTCGGCTTTGTCGACCCAGACCTGTTCAACGTTGGATGCGTCAGCTTCGTTGTAGTTGCTGTCACCGTTGTAGTGAGCGGTGTACGAATACGGGGTGGTCGAGGCTGTAAGCGGACCTACTGATGAACTGTCTGCCACAAGTCCAGCGGTGATTGCCTTGTCTTCTGGAGCGGTGGTTGAGAAGTCGTAGGTGACTGTTCCTGTTGGCAGGATTCCGTCAACGTGTGCACCGAATGCTGCGGTGTCGTGGACTATGGTTGCAAGGGGTACGTGAGTACCGGTTACTGCGTCACCGTTCGCATTCTTGATCGTTGTGTTGAACGTGATGTCGGCTTTGTCGACCCAGACCTGTTCAACGTTGGATGCGTCAGCTTCGTTGTAGTTGCTGTCACCGTTGTAGTGAGCGGTGTACGAATACGGGGTGGTCGAGGCTGTAAGCGGACCTACTGATGAACTGTCTGCCACAAGTCCAGCGGTGATTGCCTTGTCTTCTGGAGCGGTGGTTGAGAAGTCGTAAGTGACTGTTCCTGTTGGCAGGATTCCGTCAACGTGTGCACCGAATGCTGCGGTGTCGTGGACTATGGTTGCAAGGGGTACGTGAGTACCGGTTACTGCGTCACCGTTCGCATTCTTGATCGTTGTGTTGAACGTGATGTCGGCTTTGTCGACCCAGACCTGTTCAACGTTGGATGCGTCAGCTTCGTTGTAGTTGCTGTCACCGTTGTAGTGAGCGGTGTACGAATACGGGGTGGTCGAGGCTGTAAGCGGACCTACTGATGAACTGTCTGCCACAAGTCCAGCGGTGATTGCCTTGTCTTCTGGAGCGGTGGTTGAGAAGTCGTAGGTGACTGTTCCTGTTGGCAGGATTCCGTCAACGTGTGCACCGAATGCTGCGGTGTCGTGGACTATGGTTGCAAGGGGTACGTGAGTACCGGTTACTGCGTCACCGTTCGCATTCTTGATCGTTGTGTTGAACGTGATGTCGGCTTTGTCGACCCAGACCTGTTCAACGTTGGATGCGTCAGCTTCGTTGTAGTTGCTGTCACCGTTGTAGTGAGCGGTGTACGAATACGGGGTGGTCGAGGCTGTAAGCGGACCTACTGATGAACTGTCTGCCACAAGTCCAGCGGTGATTGCCTTGTCTTCTGGAGCGGTGGTTGAGAAGTCGTAGGTGACTGTTCCTGTTGGCAGGATTCCGTCAACGTGTGCACCGAATGCTGCGGTGTCGTGGACTATGGTTGCAAGGGGTACGTCGGTACCGGTTACTGCGTCACCGTTCGCATTCTTGATCGTTGTGTTGAACGTGATGTCGGCTTTGTCGACCCAGACCTGTTCAACGTTGGATGCGTCAGCTTCGTTGTAGTTGCTGTCACCGTTGTAGTGAGCGGTGTACGAATACGGGGTGGTCGAGGCTGTAAGCGGACCTACTGATGAACTGTCTGCCACAAGTCCAGCGGTGATTGCCTTGTCTTCTGGAGCGGTGGTTGAGAAGTCGTAAGTGACTGTTCCTGTTGGCAGGATTCCGTCAACGTGTGCACCGAATGCTGCGGTGTCGTGGACTATGGTTGCAAGGGGTACGTGAGTACCGGTTACTGCGTCACCGTTCGCATTCTTGATCGTTGTGTTGAACGTGATGTCGGCTTTGTCGACCCAGACCTGTTCAACGTTGGATGCGTCAGCTTCGTTGTAGTTGCTGTCACCGTTGTAGTGAGCGGTGTACGAATACGGGGTGGTCGAGGCTGTAAGCGGACCTACTGATGAACTGTCTGCCACAAGTCCAGCGGTGATTGCCTTGTCTTCTGGAGCGGTGGTTGAGAAGTCGTAGGTGACTGTTCCTGTTGGCAGGATTCCGTCAACGTGTGCACCGAATGCTGCGGTGTCGTGGACTATGGTTGCAAGGGGTACGTCAGTACCGGTTACTGCGTCACCGTTCGCATTCTTGATCGTTGTGTTGAACGTGATGTCGGCTTTGTCGACCCAGACCTGTTCAACGTTGGATGCGTCAGCTTCGTTGTAGTTGCTGTCACCGTTGTAGTGAGCGGTGTACGAATACGGGGTGGTCGAGGCTGTAAGCGGACCTACTGATGAACTGTCTGCCACAAGTCCAGCGGTGATTGCCTTGTCTTCTGGAGCGGTGGTTGAGAAGTCGTAAGTGACTGTTCCTGTTGGCAGGATTCCGTCAACGTGTGCACCGAATGCTGCGGTGTCGTGGACTATGGTTGCAAGGGGTACGTGAGTACCGGTTACTGCGTCACCGTTCGCATTCTTGATCGTTGTGTTGAACGTGATGTCGGCTTTGTCGACCCAGACCTGTTCAACGTTGGATGCGTCAGCTTCGTTGTAGTTGCTGTCACCGTTGTAGTGAGCGGTGTACGAATACGGGGTGGTCGAGGCTGTAAGCGGACCTACTGATGAACTGTCTGCCACAAGTCCAGCGGTGATTGCCTTGTCT
>CAVWXD010000003.1:0-187804 GCA_963758935.1 uncultured Methanomicrobiales archaeon
AGAATGAGGACTATACCGGCATTACCCAGACGATTGGGATATATCCTCTCGAAAAAATGAACCGCCTTTTTGCCACTGAAAATGACACCCTGCTCGCCCAGGATGCGTTTGTCGAACGCCATGAGATCCCGTTCCCGATCATCGGGGACCGGAGCATCGCCGTCAGGGAAACAGACATGGTCAATCGCTACAGTACAGTAACGTATTCCGTAATTTTCATCCGGAGAACGTGTTTGAGAAAATTTCCATGAGCGGCACAACGACCGATTATGAAACGCTCAAATCCGTGGTAATGACTGCTGTAGCAAAGATCAGGTGATTGCACACTACGGGGAAATTTATGACGTTTACCTCCCGGCAGTGCGGGACCTGCTGTATGTATCTTGGTGATTACATTATCATCGAGCAGCAGATCGACACCTTCGAGTTTTGCTGTGAGTCGGTCTCCACCGGAACACCATTCAGGGCCTGTGTCGATAAGGATAAGCGTGAGATTTTCTCCGACTTCTCGTTCTCCAAAAAGCACCCGTCCGCCTGCCCCTTCCTTCGGCCGGATGGGGATCTCATCCGATGCACCATCCACCGGGACAGCCCGCCCCAGTGTAAATTTTACCGGTGTATTGTAATGAAAGTGTTTGATTCGCAGGGGATTCATCCCGGGGATGTTACCGGGACCTAGCGCTCCACACCGGTGACCCGGCCCTCCGTGCAGCGTGGGAGGAAGCCGGGAAAACGATATCAGACCTTCATCCGGATGCAGAATTGCGATTCAGGGAGTTCCTGGAAAGCAGGGGTTATCGTATAGAATAGCGGGCAATTTCTTTTCATTGATGATTCGTTTTATTTGGCAATCGGGTTAAAAGAGACGCCCTGAATATCTGTCCCACCTTTATCACATTCGGGCAACAGGTAATCAAATTGCATTATCCGAAGATACCCGCATTATGGAGAAAATTTTCCCGATCAAAAAATTTATCGTGTGGTATCGTGAAGAGGGCCATTCATGAAAGCAAGGTCCGGAAGCAAAGACCCGGGGATTAGCCTTCTTGATCTCATTCGTCCCGCGGGAATTTTTCTCTTCATCGCTCTCTTAGTCATTCCGGCGACCCAGACGCCACCTGACCTGATGAATAATTTCCAGAACCTTTCGAAGATTGCTCCGATAAACGGTGCCCCGGGTGGGAATGTGTCAGAAGAAATGTCACAGTATAACAATTGGATGGGTAGCATGGCTGCTTCGATGATGTCATTTTTTAACCAGATAATGAACGTTTTTGGGATGGGAAATCTGAACGGTCCTGCAAATACTTCCGGCAATCTCCAGAACACCCTGCAGCAGGTCACTCAATCCCGCCAATGGCTCCATTATTTCTCCCTGATTTTTTCAAAACCTTTTCTGGATCAATCAGTTACTCCCTTCGGCAAAACAGTGGTTCGCGATATTATCGGGGAATAATAAGGTGATATTGTTACGAGGGGTGCTTCAAATGCGGGGCAGAGGATCCAACGCTCCTGGCCCTAAGAACGTAGAGAGCCAAAACCGGGATTTCCCATTAAAATCAACAATTTCTATAAACTATGATGGGGGGGTTCCAGACCCCCATGCCCCCAAAAGCGATGAACTCCGCTGCCCTCTGGCGTGGGCGCCCCAGCAGCGGATCAATGACGATTAATAACAAAAAAATAACGGAAAAACACGTTGCCCCGCCGTGCCTCGGAGAGGCCCTGAGGCGGGTAACCATCGCAATCTCTCCATCCATTTTACAAAATTTTCATGGTTTTTAGTGCAAACAATTTGTTTATGCACATTTCTTAAGAGCCATTTTTAAGTATAATTCAGCGGAAGGAAATTTATTAAGACGTGTCAAAACAGGAACGCCCAGGTCGGAATTCGAATCCGAGTCGATTGCGTGACAGGCAATCATGATAGGCCACTACACTACCTGGGCATTTGGTACAGTTAATCCCGCCTCCCAGATTCGAACCGGGGACATCGCGGTAGCCGCGCAGTTACCTATGACGGTAATCCAATCTACAGCCGCGCACTCTACCAAGCTGAGTTAAGGCGGGGCACTGCGCTACTAATGTAGGGCAAGTTTCGTATTAAACGTATCGTAATATGCCCCGTTTTTGTGCCGGAAAAACCTGCAATTTTCGCGTGTTGCAGGATTTCTTTAAATAATCCCGCATTCTCATAATGTGTGTATGACTGCTCGCAAGGATTTTGCGGGGGATCGTCTTCTTTGTCGATAGCTCCGCACACGAAACAGTAACCGTTTTTGACACTACGCTCCGCGATGGAGAACAGACTCCGGGCATAGCGTTTACCTTTGAACAGAAACTTGAGATCGCACGTCAGCTCTCTGATATCGGTGTCCACGTAATCGAGGCAGGGTTCCCTGCGTCATCGAAAGCCGAGAAAGAGACGGTAACCGCTATTAAGCAACTCGGTCTCGAAGCGAACATCTGCGGACTCGCACGATCGGTTAAGGGTGATGTTGATGCCTGTCTTGACTGCGATGTCGACATGGTGCACGTCTTCATCCCGACATCGGATATCCAGCGGGAGAACACGATCAACAAGACCCGTGAAGAAGTGCTCGCGATAACGGATGACATCATCGGCTATGTCCGCAGCAGGGTACGATCTGTGCATGTTCTCGGCCATGGATGCGACGAGGACCGACTGGGATTACCTTATCGAAGTCTTCCAGACCGCATCGGATGCCGGGGCAACGATCATCAATGTCCCGGACACGGTCGGCGTCATCTCACCGTCTGCGATGAAGATGCTCGTGAGCCGGATCAACAGGGAGGTCCGGTGCCCGATCGACGTCCACTGCCACAACGATTTCGGGCTCGCGGTCGCAAACACCATTGCGGCTGTCGAGGCAGGTGCCTCGCAGGTCCAGGTGACCGTGAATGGGCTTGGAGAGCGGGCCGGCAATGCCGATCTTGCCCAGACCGTGATGATCATGGAATCGATGTACGGGATCAAAACCGGGATCAAAAAGGAGCGGCTCGTGGAAACGTCCCGGCTGATCTCCCGGTATTCCGGCATCGGTATCCTGCCCACCCAGCCTGTTGTCGGCGAGAATGTCTTCTCCCACGAGAGCGGCATCCACTCCCATGGCGTCATGAGGAATTCGGCTACGTTCGAGCCGGGGATCATGACGCCGGAGATGGTCGGCCACCGGCGCAGGCTGACACTCGGCAAGCATGTCGGCAGGCACGCGGTCAGGCAGATGCTGACGGATGTCCGGATAGATCCTTCCGATCCCCAGTTGGACGTAATTGTCGAGAAGGTCAAGGCAATCGCGAATAAAGGGAAGCGGGTGACCGAAGGCGACCTCTACGAGATCGCCGAGACCGTGATGGGCATCGAGCTGAACCAGAAGATGTTTGCGCTCGAGGACATCGCCATCATGACCGGCAACCATGTTATCCCGACCGCAAGCGTCAAGGCAAAAGTGAACGGAGAGGATCACGTCTTTTCCGCGACCGGTAACGGCCCGGTGGATGCAGCGCTCAAGGCAATCATGGGCATGACCCCCGAATAAGCTCCAGCTCAAAGAGTTCAACATCGAGGCAATATCAGGAGGATCGGATGCGATGTGTCACGTGACGATCGCGGTAGAAGACGATCATGGTAAGATCTTCGATGCAAGCGGGAGCGGTGATGATATAGTCCTCGCTTCGGTCGAGGCGCTCGTGAACGCCATCAACCTGATCAACCGGGCGTAAAGAACCCGGTCACCTCTTTTTTATTTTCGATTTCCCGATTTCCACAAGCACGTCAAGGCACTGCTTTGTGTTTTTAAAAATCCGGAATTTAAACAACAATTGATAAAAAAGAATTATGCCGCCTGCGGGGCACCTTTGCCCTCGATTGCGGCCTTTATCTGCGCCTGGAGCTGCTCGAACTTGCCCTGCATCATTTTCTCCTGTTTCTCAAGGGACTTGATGCGGAGTTCAAGGGTCTCGACTTTCTCGGTGAGCTTAGCGTTGACGACTTCTTTTTTCTTCTGCATCATCACGGTGCCGACACTGAGGTACATGACCGCGTCGTCAGCAGAGTCTGCGATCTCTTCCTGGGCGCGCTTCGCTTCCCGCACTGCCATCTCGTACTGGGCTTTCTGCGTGAGGATATTCTGGAGCTGCTGCTGGATCTGCTGGAGCATGCCAAGCTGGTTCTGCACTTTGGGTGAGATATTGTTCATGATTTCTTGCCTCCGTGTTTAATCGATAAAATGTAAGGGGAATATTCCGGTGCGTCAAAGGACGTCCCGGTGTTTCAGGTAGTGTTGAACGCCCGATGAAATAAAAGATAGGGTATTTGGTTCTAGAAAAATTCTCGCAGGGTAACTGAGATCAAACCCAGGATTTCCGAAAATATATAAGTGGGGTTAAAGACCCCTGTACCCCTTTCGATGAACTCCGCCACCCCTGAGGGCTGCCCCCGCGCTGGATCAACCAACAAAAAATAAACACCGCCGCGACTCGAAGAAGCCCTGATGCGGGTGTTCATAACAATATCGATCATCCCGGAACGCGTACGATGTGAAGTCAAAATTTTCTTTGAACCCGCGTACCATTCGGAAATACTGAATGGGGACTGATGCCCCATACCCCTTTGTGATGAACCCCGCCGCCCCCGACGGGGCGCCCCCGCGGCGGATCAACCGACAAAAGATAAAAAATTGCCCGAAAACAACCTTGCCCCGCCGTGCCTCGGAGAGGCCCTGAGGCGGGCGTTCATCGCAAATATCGATCGAATTTCATGTTCTTGATCGATTGCAAGCAGGTTCTAATCTATGGGTCCGATTTAAACAATCCTCTGCATCTCATCCGCGACATTGACGAGCCTCAGCGCCATGTTGAGGGCAGCCCGGAGAGCTGCGGAATCCTGTGCTTCAATGCAAAGCACAAGAACATTCTCACCTTCCACCCAGGCCCGGGTAACCGACCGAGAGTTCACTTCATCGCAGAGCTCCGGCTCGATCGACCGGAAAATCATCCGGGCATATTCAGTAGTAAACCGAAACGTAGCTTCGTGAGACACGGGGATCTTCAAAGATACTACTTTAGTAAAAAAAGATAATAAAATGAAAGGTATCAGCCGCACCCGTATCTGAACCGGGGGTGCGGATATGCCGTATTTAACGGGCTTTCAGCTCTTTGATTGCGGCGCCGCGCTCTTTGAAGAGGATCCGGTGACCACAGTAGGGGCACCGGACGTTGACGTCGATCTCAACTTTCTGTTTGCACCGTGCACATTTGTACTGTACTTGCCATAGGTGATCCGGATTATTTCTTTAATGCTTCTGCGGCAACTGTCCGGTCGAGTGCACGCTGGACAAGCTTCATTGCAGGCGTCTGTGGCACGTACGTACCCACCGGCAAACTTAAACCCACATTTCCTGCATCCCCAGATACCCGTGCCTTTTCTCTGCACGGTATCCATGTCGCACTTCGGGCAGCGGTGGAGTGCACCGGAGATTGCCTCGATCTCGGCTACTCGCTTGCGTACAGAATCTTCCGTACCTGCAGCCGAAGCGACCGGCGCTCATGGTAACTTTTCCTTTTGCCTTATGTGTAGATTTTGCCATAGTGGATCCTCACCAATCTGTCTTCTTTAATTTGTCCTCTGAATTAATATACTTGATTGAGGATCTTGACCTGCCCTTCCCCTTTGGTGAGCTTGTTGATCAGGTCGTAGAACTCGACCTGGATACCGGCCGGGATGCGGACGACACAGACCCATGAGCCGTCCTTTAACCATTCGTCCTTTTCCATCACCGACCCTGCGGCGATGTCGCCGTACGATTTTGCGGCGAAATCCGGTGGGATCTTAATCGCAAGCCGGAGTTCCTCGAAGCGTATCGGGAGGATAGGACGGAGTGCCTTGACCACTTCCTTGACCTGCTCGTCAAGATGTTTGAACGGATCCACGTTGACCCGGGCCTCTTCCATCGCCATCTCGATCCGGTGGGGCGGGTGGGGGTGTCCCGTCTGGGGGTTGACCGCGTTCCTCGCAATGAAAGCAACGATCTGGCGGCGTTTAGCCTCGATCATCTCTTTGCGCTGCTCGGAGGTGAGATGGATCTCGCCCTTTTCGATGATGCGCCGGGCAACCGTGTCGAAATCCGTGGTTTTGAATACTTTCAGGAGTGATTCGTCAGAAGCCCGCGTTGCTTTTGAAGAATTGGAGAAGACGTTAAGCGCCGCTACGACGTCCTCAATGTCGACCGTTTGTCCCTGGCGCACGAGGGCAGCCTGGTGGGGGTCGACGAGGATCTCGAACCGCTCGCCAAAACTTTCGAGCCGTGCTACCACTGCATTGTCGAGCGGTATCATGACGGCTCACTGCTTGAACTGGCCGACATAGGTTGCGACTTCTTCCTTGCTCATCTTCCGGAAGAGCGCACTGCTGAGGGTGATAATGCCGATCTCGACGGTGTCGACATCGAACTTTCCTTCGGTTGCCGAGTGGAGCGCCTTAAGACCGAGGAGGATTGCGTCCTTCATCACGGTTTCCGGGTTGTACTCCTCTTCAAAGACCTTCATTGCAGCCGGACGGCCGATACCAATGCCGGTTGCTTTGTATTCGAGAAGCGTGCCCGAGGGATCGGTCTCGAAAAGCCGGCATTCTCCATCGCTGACGCCAGCGATAAGGAGCGCAGTCCCGTACGGGCGGATGCCGCCGTACTGGGTAAGGGTCTGCATGTGGTCGCAGAGCTTCTTGGAGAGTGCTTCGACCTCAATGGGTTCGTCATAGGAGACCCGGTTGATCTGGCACTCGATCCGTGCACGGTCTACCAGTGCACGGGCGTCGCCGACAAGGCCGGACGATGCGACACCGATGTGCTCGTCGATCTTGAATATTTTCTCGATTGACGACGGTTCGAGCAGTTTTGAGCTGACACGCTTGTCGACGATCAGGACGACGCCGTCCTTTGCCTTGATACCGACTGCTGTTGTCCCGCGCTTCACTGCCTCCCGTGCGTATTCTACCTGGTAAAGCCTGCCATCGGGCGAAAAGACAGTAATAGCCCGGTCATATCCCATCTGGTATTGTGGTTGCATTAGAATTCCTCCAAATCTTCGCTTGTCAAGAATAAACGGTTTGTATTTTTAAATCCCTTTTCAATTACATCAACCTTCCCACCCTCGCATTCCAAGACAATAAATTTTTTGCCGGCAAACTCAACCTCGGGAACCGTTTCTTCTGGTTCAACCGGGGGAACAGGAACAGGTTCTGAAAATTCTGGTTTCCGGATTCTCGCCCTCAGGCTTTCCATGGTACCTGATACAGCCACCATCCGGAGGGCAAGCCGTACGTCACGATCACCCGGTCACGGTTGAGAGTGCGATTATCAGTTCCCTCTCGGACCCCCAAATGCACCGGATGAACACATGCCCGTTTTCCGCCGCGACAACTGCAGGGGTGATTACGGCAGCCGCAGAATCGCCCCAGAGTGTTGTAACTGCGTCAGAAACTGCGTAATAGAGCTCTTTCTGGTCGATTTCGGTTCCTGCCCGGTTCGACCCGGAGGAGGAGGTAGCGACGTTTTTCCCGCATGGTCGGTGGTCGCGGGCTCATGACAGTACCCTCACGGCCGGGTTCCCCCGGGTAGTCACAGTTTCGATCCCGGCCAGCGCCCTCTCGACATCGGGTACATCCATTCCGATAAGGGAACAGATGCCGCTTATCTCCCGGACAGCCCTCATCTCAATGACGGATCGGGCGTGTGAGGAGATGGTGACAGGGAATCCGAACCGGTTTGCAAACATCAGGATATCACGGTACCGGTGGATCGCCCGCTGCCTGGCGATTCCCCGGCCGGCAATGAGTGGCGAAAGATCGATGTCCACCGCGACGCTGCTGTCGGCAGCCATCTTCGCGGTAACGTGATCGAACGCTTTCTTATCCGCGAGATGGATCCCGGTCAGGACATGCACACCCTTGAGGCTGATTATCGCCCGGTTAAACCCGTTGTCCCCGGCCTGTACCATGATCACGCTTTTTGATTCCCGGGCCCGCTTGACCCGGTTGATCACGTCCTTTGTTGCACGCTCCCGTACCAGGATCCCGGACAGGATATCAACTCCTGCATATTCGCCAGGGGGAGAATCAATAGCAACGATACTGTCGAACCCGAGGTCCCGTGCGGCGAGCGCCATCCGCCGTACCGATGAATCGCCATGCGGGTAGGGACAGACACAGGAGTCGGTGATCTTCATGAACTATGAGTCTGGTAAAAAGAGGATAAGATTATTTGCCCTGGTTGGCGTGGGAGCGGATGCTCGGGCGGGTCTTCTCGGTACCCTTTCCACGGTAGAGCATGCCCCGGCCCTTGAGACCTGCCGAGGTCTTGCCGCGCTCTGCACGACCGCGGTGTACCGGGTCTGCCATCCATGCGAGGTTCTTGTCTGCACGGATCGAGGGGTGGTGGCCGTCAACGAGAATGACCTCGTAATATTTCAGCTTCCCGTCCTGTCCTACCCAGTACGAGTTGAGGACTTCCATGTTCGGGAATCTCTTGCTCGCGCGTTCCTCGGCAATCCGCTGAATGCTCTTGCCGGCCGTGAGCTTGTTCTTACCCATGCGGGCTGAACGGCGCGCACGGACGTACCGGGATGCCCGGCGTCCACCGCGGCGGACCTGGACACGTGCAACAGCAATGCCCTGCTTTGCCTTGTATCCGAGGTTGCGGGCGCGGTCGATACGGGTCGGGCGCTCGACGCGGACGACGCTGCCTTCACGGCGCCATTCCTGCATCCTGTTCCAGAGGAGTTCCTTGACCCCGCTCTTTGCCGGTACTTTCCATGCCTCCCTGACGAAGGCGTACATCGATTTTACCATGATTTTCTCCTAAGGTTCGGCCCAAAGAGGGCTACATTCCTTTTCACACGGGACGGATCCCGCATTCCCACATACTAGGATATGAGGGATAATAAAGGAATGGGGATGGGGCAGGGGTTCAGTGAGAGGGCGTGGTAATTGCTGGAGATGCTTGGATTTCCAATTCCCGCGAATCCTCGCATTCGACAACTTTATAATGACCCGGGATTAGGTCACCGTTACTGAATTGTTGCATGAGTGTAGAATTACCGGGTTATTTGAGCAAGATCCTCATTGGTTGCCAATGTATAATTTCAGAATTTAGGAGCACTCCCACCCCTTCGGGGTCGCTCGGACGCCTCGTCGGGTCCTCGCTTGGCAGGCTGGTTTAAGGGATCTACATTACTGAACCGCCGCGGGGGCGTCCCTTCGGGGGCGGCGGCGTTCATCACAATAGGGGTATGGGGGCGTCAGCCCCCATCTTTGATTAAGGAAAGGGATCGTTCGAACTACAAAAAAAAGTGAACTTCACTTCCCCTTCTTCTTCTCAACAACCCGCACATCAGTGATTCGTGTCACGGGGTACTGCCCCTGAGCATCCTTCTCGGCAGACTTCACCATGTCCCACACCGTCAACAAAGCTACCGAGACACCAGTCAACGCCTCCATTTCGACTCCGGTCTTCCCGGTCATCTTCACTATAACCGTTGCCTCAATAAACCCGGAACCCTCAACGAAATCAACCGATATCGAAGAAATAGGAATCTGGTGACACATCGGTATCAGGTTAGGGGTATTCTTGACTGCAAGCGTGGCAGCAACCCGAGCAGTCGCGAGGACATTGCCTTTCACCACGGTGCCTTCGCGGATCGCCGCAAGGGTCTCCGGCCGGAGAAAGATCTTCCCGCTCGCGATTGCCTCACGTACAACGTCCCCCTTCGCGCTGATGTCGACCATCTGTGCCCTGTCGTTTTGGATGTGTGTAAACTCGACCATTATTCACCTTTCCTGAAAAGTTCTCTTGGGATTTGGTCGACGAGATCGGATGCGAGCATCCCGCCACCCCGTTGCGATACAACAAATTCCCCGGCCTTTCCATTGACATACGCCGCTATGCAGGCTGCATCGAATGCGGGGAGCTGGCACATGAGGGCCCCGCAGATGCCGGCGAGGACATCCCCCGTTCCTCCGACCGTCATTGCCGGATCGCCGGTCCGGTTGAACCTGACCTGATTCCCATCGGTGATGAGATCGATATGTCCCTTGACAAGCACCGTTCCCGGGTAATTTGGCAGCTTTTGCTGTTGTTGCACGGCCAATAGAGTCGTCCGAAAGTTTTTTGCCGGTCATCCTGAAAAAATTCGCCGGCATGGGGCGTGTAGATTGTCTCCTTTGCTGCAACCGGCAATGGTAGCCTAAGTGCTTCTGCATCGAAGACTGCTTTTTTGCAATGCGGTGCCAGCGCAGTTACAACGTCATGGCTCTCCGTCCCGATCCCATTGCCGCAGACGACCACATCAGCCTTCTCCGCGAGAGCGATGAGCCGGTCGAGGTGTTCCATTCCAATCTTCTTGCCCTCAAGCCGCTCGTAGATGAGATCGGGAACCGGTTCGAAGACCGGAGACGCAATACGAACGATATCTGCACCGGCACGGAGAGCTCCCAGCCCTGCGAGATACGGTGCACCCTGGTAAGGCCCCCCGCCGATGACGAGGACCTCTCCCCCGACACCTTTGTGGGCATTCTTAACCCGGGCCGGGATGAGAGTGAGGTCGCCGGGGCCGACAAAACATTCCGCCTCAACCGGAATCCCGATATCAATGACGGTCGAGCCTTCGATCTTGGCACGGTGGAATGCACAGATCCGGTCTGCACGCATTCCCGGAGTCGGGACATCGGCTGCGATAATTTTTGCTTTCGATGCATTCGCTTTTGTGACGATTGTGGCGAGGGGTTCGGACAGCAAACCTGACGCTCCAATCCCAAGAAGGGCATCCATGATAACATCAGCTCTGCCGAACAGGGAATCCAATGCCTCAAGATCGTCACGGCACGTAAACGGGTGGAGCGGTATTCGGCAGTGTTTGAGCGCAGCGAGCTGGTGTTCACATGAGGGGGAGCGTTTGCCGTTATCGAGATAACAGACATCGGTCCGAACACTCCGGCAGAGATGGCGGGCCGCGACCATCCCATCCCCTCCGTTGTTTCCCTTTCCGCAAAGGACGAGAACCCAGTCCGGATTGGTTGCAAGCACGATATCAGCGAGCCCACGGCCGGCGCTCTCCATCAGCTGGAGTTCCGTTACCCCGAGCGCCATCGCGTTGGCATCAACCGCCCGCATCCTCGCGGGGGATATTATTCCCGCTTCGATGAAATTTTCAGACATACCCGCACCACTTCAAAGCACATTTCATCTGTTTGGACTTCCTAAATAATAGGCAATGGGTTTTTGTGATGATATAAAAGCAGCCGCAGAACAGATCGCAGCGGCTGAAGAAATTACCATCATCTCCCACATCGATGCGGACGGCATCTCTTGCGAGGCGATCCTCTCGCAGGCAATATCCCGGCAGGAAGTCTCTGTCAAATCCGTTTTTGTCCGGCAGCTTCGAGCCGCTCACGATGCCGCAGGTCCCCTCCGACTCATCGCTCAAGATCTTCTCGGATCTCGGTGCCGGGCAGCAGAACCTGCTCCTTGAACGGGGCATGACGGAAAAAGAGGTCATCATAATCGATCACCACGTTGGCCAGCCGGTCGAGCGCCAGTACACCCAGGTGAACTGCCTTCCCTACGGACATACCCGGATGAGCGCTGCCGGGGTATCGTACCTCGTTGCAAAAGAGATGGACAGCGGGAATATCGACCTCGCAAAACTCGCCGTCATCGGGAATGTCGGAGATATGATGGCGCGGGAGAAGTGCGGGCTCACGGGGATTGTCCGCGAGAGGATCGTCGAAGACGGGATACGCCATGGTAATGTCGCGGTGCGGAAGCGCGACCTGAACTGTTACGGGACGGCGACCCGCCCGGTCCACCTCTCGCTCGCGTACAACGACGACCCGTTCATCAAGGGTATCAGCAATAACCCCGAAGGTGCCCGCCAGTTTTTGAAGAAACTCGGGATACGTCAGCAGACCGAGAATGGGCGCTGGTATGTCTGGGACGAGATTTCACCGGAGGACCGGAAGACCATAATCTCCGCGCTCGCCCAGCAATTGATGGCGAACGGGGAGAAGACCGACCGGCTCCTTATGGAGTCCTATGGGTTCCCTGACGAACTCCCCCGCACGCCGATGCGCAACGCACAGGAATACGCGACCCTGCTCAATGCCTGCGGGCGCTGGTCAAAGCCCCAGGTAGGCGGCGCGATTCTTCGGGGCGACCGCGGGATGGCATACCGGGACGCCGAGCACATGCTCAACAACCACCGTGCCATTATCCGCAACCTGCTCCAGTTCATTATCGATACCGGAGTAAAGGAACTGGAAAACCTCCAGTGGCTCCATGTCGGTGACCGGTTCCCGGATACCATAGTAGGTATAGGTGCCGGGATGGCGCTTTCGAAGCTCAACAGCAGCAAGCCCATCCTCGTTATGTGCGAGGTTCCCGAGGACCATAACCTCACCAAGGTTTCCATGAGGACCACGGAACGGGTTGTTGAAAAAGGGGTAGACCTCCAGCAGGCTCTCTGCGATGCATCGGCCGAATATGGCGGCGGCGGGGGCGGGCACAAGATCGCGGCGGGCGCGTATATTCCGAAAACAGCAGAAGAGGAGTTTGTGATTCGTGTCAACAGGATACTCGGAGAACAGTTTAATCAGGCGCGTCCAGACCATTGCTGACTACCAGTTCGGCGGCAATGCGGGCACAGGGCTCTTCCCCGAAGGGTGCACGTTCCAGTTCTCGACAACGGGGCGGATACGGCAGATCCTCTTTGAGGGAGTCCGGCTGGCAACCGTCCGGGCATCGGATGGCAGGCTCACGCTCGGCATCGAGGGAGCAAAGCGCCTCCAGGAATGCCTTCCGGCCCCGGGATACCGGGTCATCATCCGGGAAGATGTTGCGGAGTTTGTCGCGAAAGGGAAGAACGCGTTTGCAAAACATGTGGTCGCAGCGGATCCACAAATTCGCGCGGGCGATGACGTAATGGTCGTAGCCGCAAACGATCGCCTTATTGCCTGCGGGGCAGCGGTCGTTTCGGGTGCGGAGATGATTGCATTTAATTATGGAGTAGCTGTAAGAGTACGGCAGGGTAGTGAAAAAGATGCTTCCGGGAAATATCAATCCACGCCAGATGAAGGCGATGATGAAGAAGCTCGGCATGAATGTCGAGTCGATTGAAGACGTGCAGAGCATTATCATCAAGACACCGAAGGGCAACTACGTCTTTGATTCGGCAGAGGTCCAGGCGATGACCATGCAGGGCACGACAACGTACCAGATCACGGGCGACATCCGGTTCGAACCGGCAGCCGTCGAGATCCCAAAAGAAGATGTGACCATGGTCGCCTCGCAGGCTAATGTCTCTGAAGAGAAAGCAAAAGAGGCACTTGTTGCTGCCAAAGGCGATATCGCTGACGCGATTATCAGGCTCACCTCTTCATGATCGAACCCGGTGACCGGGTCCTTCTCATCGGGGAAGGGCGTGAGTTTTTTGTCAAAGCAGGGCCGGGCAAGCTCTCCACCGATAAAGGACAACTGGACCTGGAATCCCTTGTCGGAGCTTCCGGTGGCGATGTAATCGAGACCCATAACGGTGCGAAGTTCACGATACGGATCCCCCGCCCGACCGATTTTTTTGCGTTCGGCAAGCGGTCCGGTGCACCGATGCTCCCCAAAGACATCGGGCTCGTTATCGCGTATACGGGAATGAATCACAATGATGATGTTCTCGATGCCGGAACCGGCAGCGGGATTGCAGCGATCTATTTTGCCGTGCGTCGCAAAGACCGTAAAGACCTATGAGGTCCGGCCCGAGTTCTCAACGCTCGCGATGAAAAACATCAATGAGGCAAAACTCACCAATGTCGAGGCGGTCGCAGCCGATTTTATGGCAGCCGAAGGCAGCTTCGATGTTGTCCACCTCGACATGCAGGTCCAGCCGGAGCATATCAAACATGCATTCTCACTTCTTCGGTCAGGCGGATATCTTGCAGTCTATACGCCATTCCTTGAGCAGATGGCGATTGTGGTAGACGGAGCCGCGGAATTGTTCACCGAGGTCCACACCCATGAGCTGATTGAGCGGGAGATGACCCGGTCGAAGCGGGGAACCCGGCCATCGACGAGCGTGTGTCATTCAGGGTACGTAACGATCGCCAGGAAGTAAGACGGTTTACATTTTTTGAGGAGATTTCCGGGACACCTAACCTTCCTTGAAATTTTTTGACCCACCTCCTATTTTCACCGTTTCTGTTTTCCGGATATCTAAAATGGGTCAGGATTTGGTATTTCAATGGAGGCTGATGCCCCCATGCCCCATAAGGATAAACGCCGCTGCTCGAAGGGACGCCCCCGCGGCGGTTCGATAACCAGATAAAAAGAAAACAACGTTGCCCCGCCGTGCCTCGGAGAGGCCCTGAGGCGGGGAGCCTCCCAAATAACCACTCGAAGGTTTTGATTGTGGTACGGTCGTTCAATGAAAACGGCTAATATTTGAATAAAGGCCGCAACCACATTCCAACGATTATCCGTAGTATACGGTAATCTCGTCACGCCTTCCCTTTCTTCGACGTACTGTCCCACACCCGCATATCTTTCCAATGGTTTGTGAGTCCCATCAGGAGATAGAACTGGTTCACGGTAAATGCCACAAGCAGATTGTCCCGCCAGACAGCGGCAACGACAAGCACCAGGAGCGCAATACCTGCAAGAAGAAGCGGGCTGATCAGGAAAATCCCTGCAGCCAGGATGACAAGAGAGACGAAGAATAACGCCGGTGTGAAAAGGTAGAGGCAAATCCGCAGGGGATAAATGAACCGCGAAAACGGCCGGTCTTGGTGCAGGAGGTCGAGGTTTGCGAGGGTCGCATCGATCAGCTGCTTCCCGCGCCTGATTTTCTGCCGGTACTGGACCTTGAAACTCTCCGGAATATCTTCGTATACTAAAGCCTGCTTCTCGTAGACTGCCCGGTATCCCTGTCGGATCGCCTCGAAAGCAGTGTTTGCATCGTCTGCTCCGCGCTTATCGTCGATTCTCCTGATGAGATCGGACCGGAACGCAACGATAGCGCCATTGAAGTTATAGGTTGAATCGATCGCGCTCTCCCAGTCACACATCCGGCCATAAAATGAGCGGTATGCACCCTCGAGTTTTGTTGTGCTGTTGGCATTCATCCGGGGCTGAAGCTCCCCGGTAACCGCGGCAATTTTCGAATCGCTTATGAGCCGGGCGATCATGAAATTGAGTGCATCGGGCTCGAAAAAGACATCGGCGTCGGTTGTAAGGATGATGCTGTTTTGAGCGGTTTTCATTGCGTTATTGTACGACCGGCTGGTCCCAAACCGTTCGGCATTGGCGATTATGGTATGGCGGATCCCTGCAGTCTCAAGAGCAGTCCTGGCGCGTTCGAGGGTCCTGTCGCTTGAACAGTCATCGACAAAGATGACCTCGTATGATTCTTTAGGATAATGACACGATGCGAGATTTGCTATCCTGTCGGAAACGACCAGTTCCTCATTATAGGCCGATATGATGATGCTGACATTCGACCAGGTTGAGGGAAATGGACAGGGTGCCGATTTTTTCCCAAAAAAGATGCCCAACAGGAAAATGATATACGGAAATACCGCCGCAAAAAGAATGACGATACCGATGAGCAAAAACATTCCAGTAATAGGTATCTTCAGTTCGAATTTATACGTTAGCTTCACGTGTTGTCTGTTGCCGGTGGGCCTACCTGTAAAGAGGATCAAACGGGAATCCCTTAGATTTTTTGAACAAAACGATCGATCGCGTTCACAGTTTGGTGAACGGAATCCCCGGTGAGATCGCGACCGGGAGATAGATAATTAGTGGAGTACCGCAATATAATCCTACAAACAAGCCGAGAGAAGGGTATCCATGCAGCATATCATATCCATCGGGGACTTTGACCGGGACGCGATCGACCGCATGCTCGATCATGCCCGTCAGATCGATAAGAAAAAGTATGATAAGAATGCCCTGTACGGTAAGATCCTTGCCGTCCTCTTCTTCGAACCGAGCACGCGGACGCGGATGTCCTTTGAATCTGCCATCGCCCGCCTTGGAGGTACATCAGTATCTGTCGGGAGCGTCGAGGCGTGCTCGATGGCAAAGGGCGAAACGCTTGCCGATACCATCCGTGTCGTAAGCGGGTACGCAGACGCGATCGTTATCCGGCACCCGAAAGAAGGAGCAGCCCGCCTCGCCGCCGAATTCGCAACAGTCCCGGTAATAAATGCCGGCGATGGCGCCGGCCAGCACCCTTCCCAGACGCTCCTTGACCTGTACACGATCAGCCAGTCGATGCCAATCGATGGCATTGACGTTGCGCTGGTGGGTGACCTGAGGTACGGGAGAACAGCCCACTCCCTTGCATCGGCCCTTTCGCTCTATGGCGCTCACCTCCACACTATCTCACCAAAGGGCCTTGAACTCCCTGCACCGATGGCCGCAGAACTCAAGGATAAGGGGATGGAGATCATCGAACACGACGATATAAGCGAAGTGATAGGCGCCGTCGACGTCCTGTATGTAACCAGGATCCAGCGCGAACGGTTCCCCGACTCCGCTTCATACTTCAACGTCGCTTCCAGTTACCGGATAACGCCGGAACTTCTCGCAGATGCCCGCAAGAACCTCATCGTCCTCCACCCCCTTCCGCGGGTCGATGAGATTGACCCCCGGGTCGATGATTCGCCCCATGCCCGGTACTTCCAGCAGTCCCGGAATGGTGTGCCGGTGAGAATGGCGATGCTTTTGAAGGTGATGCAATGAAAAACCCCGAAACCGGTGAAAATGAAGGTCTTCTCGTTCGCCGGATCAAGAACGGGACCGTGATCGACCACATCGATAGCGGCGAAGCGCTGAATGTCGTGAAGATTCTCGGGATCACCGGCACGACCCAGGAAGCTCTCTCCATAGCAACCAATGTCCAGAGCGGCGGAATGTGCCGGAAGGATATCGTCAAGCTGACGAACCGGGAGCTTTCAAAGGAGGAGGTCGACCGGATTGCGTTGATCTCGCCGCGGGCGACGATTAATATCATCAGGAATTTTAAGGTCTGTGAGAAAAAGGGGGTAGAGATACCCGACCAGATCATCGGGATCGTCCGCTGCCCGAACCCGGGATGCATATCAAATACCAACGAACCGATCCAGAGCAAATTCGAGGTCACGAAAAAAGGTCTCCGCTGCCTCTACTGCGACTGGCTGATAACAAAGGACCTGACCAGTTATATCATCTGATTTTTTAACTTCTTCTGCACGATAGAATTCATTTTTTTCGAAGATGTGATGCCTTCTCACTTGCGCTACCAGTCCCCACGGGGGACAGGGCGCAATGCGATGACCAAGGTCAAATAACAGGTAATATGTCGTCATCGCAACTGGGGTGCCAGAGCGGCGGGGGCAAACCCCAGAGAACGTAGCGATTATGAGGTTTTCCTATGAAAATTGACCTCTTCCATTAATTATGATGGGGGCTCCAGACCCCCATGCCCCAAAATACTATAAACTCCGCTGCCGTCTGACGTGGGCGCCCCCGTACGGATCAATGACATTTAACGGGAAAAACAACGTTGCCCCGCCGTGCCTCGGAGAGGCCCTGAGGCGGGTAACCATCGCAATCTCCACATTCATTGTACCAAATTTTCATGGATTGAGTGTGAACACTTTGGTCATGCCCATTTTCAACAGAACAACTTTTTCGTTATTTTTACCCGGGTTCATTTACGACCCACGGAGAGTGACCATCATAAAACCTGAAAATTGAAGTGGCACAAAATCCAATAGTAATGCCATGGAACCGGCACTTGTGGAGTCGTTTATTTTCATCGGGGTAGGCATCGTCGCCGCAGTCATTGTCTATTTTGTTTTTGCCTTCTTAAAAAAACAGGCTGAAAAGACAGAAACGAAAATGGATGATCTGATAGTCCACTCCCTGGGAACTCCCCTTACAATTCTCGCTTTTTTTATCCCGGTCTTTTTTGCTATCCAGCAGGCAATCCTTGTCTATCCCCAGTACCAGTGGATTATTTCGTCAAAACTCCTGCTCGGCCTGTATATCTTTGTCGGCACGTGGATTGTCGCTTCATTTGTAGACAGTTTTTTACTGACGTATGGCCGGGCACTTGCTGAAAAAACGGAAACGGATCTCGATGACAGGATAATCGAAATTCTCCAGAAGATTGCAAAATATCTCATCTGGTTTACCGGTCTTTTGTATGTCCTTACCCTGTTTGATATCAATATAACCCCCCTTATCGCGGGTGCGGGGATCTTCGGCATTGCGATTGCACTCGCCGCGCAGGATCTGTTTTCAAATTTCTTCGGGGGCGCCGTCATAATTACCGACCAGCCGTTCAAGGTCGGCGACCGTGTCCTTATCAACGATATTCTCGGTGATGTCACCCACATCGGTCCGCGAAGCACCCGTATTATTACGCTCGATTCGGACGTAGTTACCATCCCCAATAACAAAATCACCACAAGCGTTGTCCGCAATTTTTCCCTGCCGAGCCCCCAGGTGCGGATCCAGATCCCCGTTTCGGTCGCCTATGGCACAGGAATCGATAAAGTGAAGAATGTCCTTACGAGGATCGCAGACGGGGCCCTGGTCAGCCAGTTTGAGATTATTACAAAAGATCCAAAACCTACGGTCTATCTCATAAAAATGGATAAATCCGGCATGACCTTCGAACTGACGGTTTATTCCCGGGAATTTAAAAACAACAGCGTCATCCGTGATTTTCTGAATACCCGGATAGTCGAAGAGTTCAGTAAAGAAGGAATAGTCATGACCTGATACGTCTGAAAAAAGACCTGTCTGAACCTTGCATCCACCGACTTCTTTATAGGGCAAAAAAAGAGAATGGGAAAGACACACATTGATTTCTGTGGACTAAAAAAGTTCAACCCCTACGATTCAGGAGACCTATGAAAAATCCGGTATACCTTATACTGCTAGCTGCAATTGTTATCTCGGGACTCATTCCGGCGGGAATGTGTGCTGAACCTGTCGGCGATGCCGGATCAGGTTTTATTACGGTGACCAATCCGCCGGTCGCTGAATTTTTTACCAGCACCCAGTTTGGCACTGCACCGTTACTTATCACGTTTTCAGATCGATCCCAGGGAAGTCCTCCTCTCACGTACCTCTGGGAGTTCGGGGATGGGAGTACTTCAACCGACCAGAACCCAACCCATGCCTATACCCGCGATGGACGGTATGCAGTCAGTCTTTCGGTAACGAACCGGTACGGAACGGATACAAAAACCATCCCTGATTTCATTTCCGTGGGAACGATGCCGGCAGCATCTTTTTACGCTGCTCCCCTGCAGGGGACAATCCCGCTCACCGTGAACTTCACGGACACGTCAGGGAACGGCGTCACGTCATGGCACTGGGATTTCGGGGATGGCACGACCTCGTCAGCACAGAACCCTACGCACATCTATACAAAAACCGGGACGTACACGGTGTCTCTTTCAACGGTGAACCGGTATGGTGAGGGTTACCGTTCGATGCCGGGTCTTATCAATGCCCGGCTCAATTCCCAGCACGGAATTTTTTGCTGATATCCGGACCGGCGATCCGCCACTCACCGTTGCATTTCATGACGGCACGAGCGGAAATCCGTCGGCATGGTTATGGCAGTTCGGGGACGGCACAACCAGCACCGAGAAAAACCCGGTCCATACCTATACGAAGGTCGGATATTACAACACGACCCTGACTGCAGGAAATGCATTCGGGGTCGATACCCTTACGAGGACCAATCATATAATGGTAGGAAATCCGACACTCCCTGTTTCCCCGAGGGAACCAACGGTACTGATTCCCGGAATTCCGGCGGTCAATAAAACCGGCGGCTTGATAGGATTAATCCTCGAAGCCCGCGGGTCTGCTGAAAAAAATCTCCCGACGAGCGGGATAATTCCTCCGCAGTTCCTCGCACTGGCAGCAGCCCTCACCAGCATGGGGTTTGTTCTCCTCAACCTTCTTGTCAGCAATATTGGCATGCTCTCCCAGATCGGGACGAAACTTGCAAAATTTTTTGCTGACCTTATGGGCGGGCATGCAGTGGAAAAAATCAGCGAAGCTGAAATTGAAAAACGCGGGATTGCCGTCCGCAAGCTTGAACGAAGCTATTTTGGACTATCCCCGGTCGAAGTGATTATCATTGAAGTGGCCGTCATCATGATGGCCCTCGCATTCGTCATTGCCGACCGTGCGGAATGGTCGCTCATGACGGTGCTTATTTACCTTGCAGTGGGTGCGGTGTCTGTTGTCCTCCACGATTTTGCCCACCGGTATTTTGCAACTAAGCACGGTTCCGATGCCGACATCCAGTTCTGGGGACTGGGGACGGTCGTCATGTTTATCACGGCATGGCTCTATGGCAATGCTTTCGCCCAGTCATACCGGAACATCGTTAACCGGGAAGGGGAGGAAGACCTCCGGCAAAACGGGATCGAGATGGTGTCAGGGCCCTGTATCAGCATCATCCTCATGCTCCTGTTCCTTGCTCTAGTCCCGCTCGGAGGGATCTTTGCAATTGCCGGCGGTGTAGGTTTTACCATCAACCTCATTACCGCGGTATACAGCCTTATGCCGATAAAAACAATGGACGGGTATGCGGTCTGGAAGTGGAACCGAACGGTATATCTTGTGTTGTTTATCCCCATGATTGCATTTTATTTCTTCACCTATATGATTGCGTAAAACAATAGGATTACCCCGGAAGGAGAGGCCCAGGTTCGCCTAAGCGTTTGGCGATGGGGACAGGTTAATTTTTTTCGTGCGGAATTTTTTACGTATTGGATCGTAATCGCCGGGCAGACTTGTACCGCGACATTATTTTTTTGGTGGGATTGGCGTCTTTACAGATTAGTGGATATGGCAAGGGTATTCAAAAACCGGATCGTCTCTTTTTTCTAAAAAAATAAAGGAGCAGTTTTGCCCACCAGTAACAGGGCATCATCGTCCTTATTACTAGTAAGCAAAGATCCAACCGAAATGGTGCATATCCATTGAGGACATATCGATCATAACTTTTAGAATATGATCTTTTAGTGCCCGCTCAAGCTGTGTACATTATATCCGGATACTGATTATAAAAAAAATCTGAAAATGATTGATTTTCCGTTCAAAACGTAACTATTATTTATTTTGCGAGGATGGCCCGGGTTAGTTTAATCTTCGAAGTCTTTATGTTTTCGAAAAGTAATTTGTGAACAGCATGATATCGAAACGGTTATTCTTGTTAACTGCGTCGCTGATCCTGGTGCTGGCACTGGTAATCCCCGGTGTCTCAGCACAGAGCAGTACACAGTCGGGTTATATCACGGTGGGAGTTGCACCGGTAGCCCAGTTTGAAGCGTCCTATGCATTCCCGACCATACCGACAACGGTAACATTCACCGACCATTCCTTAGGGTCAGCCCCCCTGACATGGTCGTGGGATTTTGGTGACGGTGCTACCTCATATGAGCAGAATCCCAGTCATATCTATACCCAGCGCGGCACGTATACCGTAATTCTTGTTGTAAAGAATGCCTACGGTGCGAGTACAGCGATCAAGAAAAATTTCATTACTATTGGCATGGCTCCCCTGCCGGACTTCGTAGCCAACCCCACGTCGGGAACGGCACCGATGGTCGTTGCCTTCACCGACCAGACGAGCGGGCTGGTGACGGGAAGGTCATGGGATTTCGGCGATGGCCAGAGATCAACTGAAACAAACCCTGTCCACGTTTACCAGACCGGCGGAGTGTATACGGTTATCCTCACCGCATCCAACGACTATGGATCTTCAGATGCGGTGAAATCCCAGTTCATTACGGTCAACACGAACCTTATCTCGAAGTTTGATGCTGTTCCCTCGACCGGGAGGGCCCCGCTCACGGTGAAGTTCACGGATCGCTCCCTGGGAACCCCAACCTCGTGGAACTGGGATTTTGCTGACGGAACGACGTCATCAGACCAGAATCCAACCCATACGTTCGCCCTCGGGTCCTACGACGTGAATCTTACCATCACCCGTGGATCCGATTCTGACATGTCAACCCAGAATGTGAACGCCGGTGGAGTACCCAACGCTGATTTCGAGGGAACACCCCTCCAGGTGAATACCAACGAAGTTGTCAAGTTTACCGATAAATCGTCAAATTCACCGACAGCGTGGTCATGGCAGTTTGGCGACACCGTGACATCTTCGTTACAGAACCCGCTTCACTCCTATCAGCTGAAGGGAATCTATACGATATCCCTGACTGCAACCAATGTAAATGGCAAAGACACGGAAACGAAAAAGGGGTACGTGAATGTTGGTATTCCCCCAAAAGCTGATTTCATTCCCGTTATCAAGCCAACCGAAATCGGCAAAGTGCCGATGACGGTCAGGTTCATCGACCAGAGCACCGGTTTACCGGCATCATGGGAGTGGGATTTCGGGGACGGCACGACTTCCGTTGAGCAGAACCCGACCCATCTCTTCATGAAAGAGGGCACGTACACCGTCACGCTTACGGTAAAGAACTTCTTTGGCACTGACTCAAAGGTCAGAAAAGACCTCATCAACGTCGGTGGTGGAGTAGCAGTAGACTTTACGGCGGACAAGACAACGGCCAGTGTCGGCAGTGTCGTATCCTTCACCGATCTCTCCCAGAATAACCCCACCAACTGGGTATGGGAATTCGGCGATGGGACTGTCGGTACAGGACCAAAACCAGACCACGTTTACCGTGCACCCGGTGTGTACGACGTCACGCTGACTGCATCAAACCCATCGGTCACCGATTCGCGGACAAAGAACCAGTATATCACCGTGCTCCTCATCCCACGAGCTGACTTTGTTGCCGACAAGACCCGCGGCGGAGCACCCATGACGGTTTCCTTCACGGACAAGTCTACAAATTCGCCGACTGCGTGGAACTGGAACTTTGGAGATGGTACAACATCCGCCGAACAGAATCCCAAGCACTCGTACCTGAACCTCGGCATCTACACCGTCTCGCTTACAGCATCCAACAAGGATGGACAGGATACCAAGACTCTTTCCAACTATATCGTTACGACCCTTGGACCTGTTGCAGATTTCAAGGCAGACCGGCAGGTTGGAAAGGCGCCGTTCGTTGTCCAGTTTACTGATCTGTCCACAAATGACCCCACCTCGTGGGCATGGGACTTTGGTGACGGAACGACATCCTCCAACCAGAACCCAAGCCATATCTACATGCGCGAAGGGTCCTATGACGTTCGGCTTACCGTGTCCAACAAGTACGGATCCGATACAATGTTCAAATCCGGATCGTCTGCACCAGTCGTCGTCACAACAACGCCGGAAATGACCGTGGTGAGCACAACCCCGGCAGTACAGACGCTTGTGACAACACCAGCGACGAGCGCACCAGCGACGACAAAATCTCCGTTGCCAGCGGGCATCACCTTAATTGCATCGCTCACGGCAATGGTGACGCTTGTGATCATAAAAAGAAGAAATTAATTTTTTTTCCGGGACCAGTATCCCCCGGGTTTTTTCCTTTTTTTGGGGCCTGGAATCTTTTTGATTTTACTTCACGGGAGTATGTGCCCGTGGACGTCGATCTCTCCCCGGTAAATCCGGGTGCTTGAGATCCATTTCCCATCCTCGGCAAGGACACAGACTTATCTGGTGGATATCTACTTTCTTCCTGCCATTTTCCCGGCGGAGCTTGTTTATCTCGACCGCAACAGGAAGTGTCTCCTCCGAAACGATGATGGCATCGAAATCGGCGTCGATTGCAGAGCCGTATTTGTCGGTGAGGGGCTCGATTGCCCAGGATGCCGGGAACTTTTTTCCCATAATAAAATGTTCAAGATCATCCCGCCGGTTTTTAAAAGGCCGGATAGGGTGGGTTTTCCGGCTCGCGAACGGGTCGGTTGTAAGGCCGATAACGACATGTCCTTTAGGGCCGGCGAGCTCGAATGAGCGGCTGAGGAGTTGCTTATGCCCGTCGTGAAGGGGATCGAACGTACCCCCGACCATAACCTTCATACTCTTTGGTTCTTAAGTTTCTATGTTATTATGGGTATGGATGCCAGGATCTCCGGGGAGCCGCTGTTCGTTGCAGCCAGTGCGACACTGAGGGGCGACATTACGATCGGGAACGAGGTGGGGATCTGGTTTGGCGCCGTTGTCCGGGCAGACAAGGACCGGATTATAATCGGTGACCGATCAAATATCCAGGACAACTGTGTAGTCCACACGAGCAAGGGATTTCCCGTAAAAATCGGGAACGATGTCTCGGTCGGTCACGGGGCAATTCTCCATGGCTGCACGATCGGCGACCAGGTCCTCGTCGGTATGGGTGCGATCGTGCTCAACGGCTCACGGATCGGCAGGGGATCAGTCATCGGGGCCGGTGCCGTTGTTAAGGAAGGTGCAGAAATTCCTGAAAACTCGGTTGTAGTCGGCGTTCCCGGCAAAATTATCAAGCAGTCCGATGAAGCCCAGCAAAAAGGCATCCTTGCCAATGCCTCATCCTATGTCCAGCTCGGCCGGGAGTATGCCCGCAATGAGTAGCGTTGTTGTTATCGGCGCCGGGATAACCGGAATCCAGGCAGCCCTCGATATTGCCGGTCACGGTATCCATGTCCACCTGATCGAACGTGAGCCCAGTATCGGCGGCCACATGGCGCAGCTCGACAAGACCTTTCCCACAAACGACTGCTCAATGTGTATCCTATCGCCCAAGATGGTGGAAGTTGCCCGGCACCCGGGCATCGCGATTCACACCTGCACCGAGGTCGAGAGTATCGAAGGTAGTGTCGGTAATTTCACCGTTAAGGTGAAAAAATTCCCGCGCTATGTCGATGAAGTTACCTGCACAGGCTGCGGGGACTGTGTGCAGATCTGCCCCGTGGAAGTATACAACCGGTTTGACGCCGGGGTCGGAGTCAGGAAAGCAATTTACAAGCCCCATGCTCAGGCCGTTCCCGATATTGTCGTTAAGGACGCTGAGCACTGTATCGAATGCGGCCTCTGCTACGACGCCTGCGGTCCTGGTGCCATCCTTCATGAAGATAAGGGCCGGGAGTTCACAATCGACGCCTCGAGCATCGTGATAACAACCGGCTATGCTACCTATGATGCCCGCGGTAAACCGCAATACGGACACCTCGTATTTCCCGACGTTATCACAAGTCTTGAACTGGAGCGGATGATCAATGCGAGCGGCCCGACCGGCGGAAAAATAAAACGCATCAGTGACGGAAAGACCCCGCGGAGCATAGTCTTCCTCCAGTGCGTGGGATCACGGGACATGACCATCGACCGGCCGTACTGTTCCTGCGTCTGCTGTATGCAGGCGATGAAGAACGCGATGCTGATCAGGGAAAAAGATGCCGGCACCGATGTAGTCCTCTGTTACATGGACATTCGCTCCTACGGTAAAGGGTATGAGGAATACTTCGAACGGGCAAAAGCGCAGGGTGTCCGGTTCCTCCGCGGGATACCATCAGATATAACGGAAGATGCAAAGGGCCTGACCATCCAGATCGAGGACACAGAAAAGGGAGAAGTCCACCTGCTTCACCCGGATCTCGTCGTCCTTTCAGTCGGGATCGGG
This sequence comes from uncultured Methanomicrobiales archaeon, assembly GCA_963758935.1. GTDB lineage: Archaea > Halobacteriota > Methanomicrobia > Methanomicrobiales > Methanospirillaceae > Methanoregula. The sequence continues at coordinate 25,640 of CAVWXD010000003.1, forward strand.
CCCTCGGACAAGGTACCGGTTTTTGCAGAGATGCTGGGGGTTCCCCTGGAAGATTCCGGCTTCTTCAAAACGGTCAACGACGCTGTAGACACCGTCGCAACAATCCGCCCGGGAATATATATCGCCGGGACCGCGTATGCACCGAAGGATATCCCTGACTGTGTTGCCTCCGGGGGATCGGCGGCGATGCGGGCATACATCGATGCAGTCAGGACGCGATCGGCGTGAACGAGACCCCCACACTCTGGTGGGATGGTTCGGGGAGCATCCGGTACATCGAGCAGACCCTCCTTCCGGGAGAATATAAAATCGAAGAGTGCCGGGATATCGAACGGTGGGCAACCGCCATCCGGAGGCTCGAAGTCCGCGGGGCCCCGGCTCTCGGGGTTGCCGGTGCCTACGGGGTAGCCTCTTGCTGCAAAACTTTGCCGGGAGACTTCTTTTGGACCATTCACCGCTGCCGTGCGACGGGACGCAGAGTACCCTGAAAGCGACCCGGCCGACTGCCATCAACCTCTCGTGGGGAATTGACCGGGTCTTCGCCCGGATGAGCCAGGAGACCGGCATTGTTGCCGCCCGGGCTGCCGCGATTGCCGAGGCAGAAGCAATTGCCCGCGAAGATACGGCGTCCTGCCATGCGATCGGGGACCACGGTGCAACGCTCCTGCCGGACTCGTGCACCGTGCTGACCCACTGCAATGCGGGTGCCCTTGCCTGTTCCTCGTGGGGAACAGCGCTTGGGGTAATACGCTCTGCGGTACAGGTTGGAAAAGACGTAAAGGTTATCGCCTGCGAGACACGCCCGCTCCTGCAGGGAGCACGGCTCACCGCATGGGAACTCGCCCGGGACGGGATCGATGTAACAGTGATCACGGATTCCACTGCAGCGCATGTCATGAGAACACGGAAGATCGATGCGGTTATCGTCGGCGCTGACCGGATAACTCACGACGCGGTCTTCAACAAGATCGGGACCTACATGCACGCCATCTGTGCACGACACCACGGGATCCCGTTTTATGTTGCCGCCCCGCTCTCCACATTCGACGGGTGGAACGGGGAAAAGGACGTTGTCATAGAAGAGCGCGGCCGGGATGAGGTGACGACGATGGGGAACAGGACATTTGTTCCTGACAATGCGAAGGTGATGAATTTCGGGTTTGACGCTACCCCGATGGATCTTGTAACCGCTCTCATCACCGAGAAAGGCGTCTTCCGGCAACCAATAGATATCGGCGCACTTTTATCTGGCCAAAACGACAAATGAATCCATCCCGGATTAGCCCCTGATTCCCATGGCACTTGATCTCTCCCTGAATTCGATCCTGTATCTCATCGGCGAAGCAACCGTCATCATCCTCGCCTCCGCGTTTATCATTGCCTTTGTCCTCGTCATCATCTCCCTGTATTCGATAAAGAAAGGAAAACTGTATTTCCCGCGAATACTCAAAGCCGGTCTTGCACTCCTCGAAGGGCTCATGCAGGCGATGTTCCGGCTCCTCGGTCTTGAGGACAAGGATATGCTTGCATTTTTTGTCAAGCTCCAGAATGCTATGAACAAGTCCGCCTTCGAACGCATCCCGGTCTCCGAACGGGCAATCTTCATGCCCCAGTGCCTGCGATCCTCAAAATGCCCAGCCAACCTTACTCCGGAAGGCCTGAAATGTGTTGCCTGCGGCAAATGCACCGTAGGGGAGGCACGTATCCTTCTCGAAAAAATGGGATACCGGGTCTTCATCGTCCCCGGTTCATCGTTCATCAAGCGAATGGTGAAAAAGTACCGCCCGAAAGCTGATAGTCGGCGTCGGGTGCCTTACCGAAGTGAAAGAGGGAATCGACATGGCCGACAAGATCGGGCTCGTCGCTATGGGGGTCGTTACCGTAAAAGAGGGGTGCGTCGAGACGCTGGTCGACTGGGCGGATGTGTATGAGGTCGCTGTTCTCGGGATGGACCCGGCCTCAATTCCCGAGGACCTTCATATTCTTGCCGGTTAATTTCCCGCTTTTTATCTTCCCGTGGACGAAGATCGTGTCCTCGCTCGTCACATCTCCCACCGTGACACCGGGCCTCAGGATGACTTTTCCCCCGGCGGTTATGGAATGGACTGCGGCATGATCGAGGACCGCGACATCGCCGTGGGCGACCAGAGGTCCCTTGATCTTTGCCTGGCTCCCGATAACTGCATTCCAGCAGGTAACATCCAGCGCGACGCTGGAGCGGGGTCCCAGTTCGAGCGTCCCGGAGACGTTCAGCCTGCCCCAGAAATGCGTATGGGCAGGAACGACGAAATTCCCCTCTATTTTGACATTTCCTTCGAAATAGGACCCTTTCTGTGCAAAAAAAGTGTCCCCTTCCTTGATGAGCGTTGGCTTGACTGTTGGTTTAGGTCCCACAGGAAAGATGTGGTACGGGAGGGGGATAAACTTGTTGCTTAAAGCGTCCGGCAAAACCTGATTTAGTATTTCTAAAGAAGGATCGCCGACAGGGTAAAGACGATAAGGGATGCAAAAAACCCGGCTTTCAGGACCGTGGATGCCTTCGAGAGCTTCAGGCATTCCGGCGTCCGGCATGACACTGATTTCACCGCGGCGAACAGTATGACGATATCGACAATGAGGATCCCGGCAAGATACCACGTCCCCCACCAGAAGTAGGGCATCACGCTCGTGACAACTGCAAGTCCGGCACAGACAAACGCAAGGCGCACGGTTGCCGGGATCCCGTACCGGATTGGCAGGGTGTCGGCTCCCCCCTTACGGTCACCCTCGACATCTTCCCCGGCTTTAAGCAGTTCACGCGACAGCATGGCAAAGAACGTGATAGCCGCGACCGGCAGGATATGGACCATGCTCTCCCATCCGCTCAGGGCCCCGCCAAACAGGAACATGCTTGCCGAAAGATAGGCGACAGAGAGATTTCCCACGAGGGGTAAGCCCTTGAGCCGGGCGGCATACGCGACGAGAAGGAGGGAATTGAAGAGCGCGATGGCAATGCAGAGCGGGTTCGTGAAGATGCTCGCGATGATGCCGGCAGCAAACAGGACAACGGCAAACCTTTTCGCGGATATCCTGCTCACGGAACCCGACGGGATCGGGCGGTCAGGCCGGTTGACCGCATCGATCCCGGCATCGAAATAATCGTTGATTACGTTTCCTGCAGCGGTGATGAGCGCAACGATGACAAAGAGGAGAGTCTGCAGCAGGAATGAGCGTCCCCGTCGCGATGAGATACGCGACGATAGCAGCGAGACCGGCAACGATGGCATTCACCGGCCGGGTAATTGCGAGAAAACCTGCTGCACTCATTGGTTAAGAGATCTTGTTGCCGGGATATTAAAATGGGTTGAGGCAAGGTATCCGCACTTGTAATCGTAAAAGCGAATCGAAATTGCGATGGCTACCCTCCTCATGGCCTCTCCGAGGCACGGCGGGGGCAACGTTGTTTCATCTATTTGGTCACTAAACCGCCGCGGGGGCGTCCCTTCGGGGGCGGCGGGGTTCCTCGTTAATGGGTTTTGGGGGATCTAGAGCCACCATCTTCCCAAAATATTAGCCCCAACCGAGACTCATTTGATTTAGGATGAATTCGAATAGCCGAACGGATGAAAGCCGGGTCCGCCTTCTTTTTGAATTTTTTTGAGTTCGTCTTCAGTCAGGGAACGACCTCTCCAGCATGCCGGGTGTCCTTCCCCAGGAACCCAGACATATCCATATTTGTTAAGGGTAGCTCCGGTCTGGGTAATCGAGTAATTTTTCTGTTGCATTATTGAAATTATCTGAGTGCAGGGACTTTCGTGCGTGTCCAAATAGATTTCCATAAATGTGGCGTTAGCAAATTGTTCCTCGCTTAACTTCTCCCACTGTGGAGAAGAGGCGATGATTTCTTTGATCGCTGGTTCTTTGTTTATATCAATTGCATTTACGTAATTCGCGCCAATCGGAAGGCCATTATTTGGATCTGTCTTTGTCGGCAGGGGCTTAATGAAATAATTTGCTTTATAGGCTACTTTTCGCGCTCGGAGATCAACAAATGTCTGCACGGTTGATGTATTCGATTCTAAGTTTACTGTTTGATAACAAAATTGGATTTCTGTCCCATTTACAAATCTGCCCAACCAACTATTATAAATGCGTCCAATTCTGAAATCCGGGCGTTTACTATAGGGTATAATTTCACTATCGTTAAGCGCAATCGAAACAACATCGGCCGCTATATCATCAGGCATATAAGTCTGGCTGCAATTTGGAATATCAGGGATTGAAGTATTTACGATAACCGGGTTGGTTATATTTAATGAAGTAGCGTTTGCCCCATTATTATCTCTCGTTTGAATACATCCTGATATCACGCTTGAGAAAAACAATAGTATCAGGATTTGCAAAAGGATTCTTTTTGAGGACATAGGGCGATATCTCACATTCCTGAACCTGAAGTGATCCCTGGGGGGAGAGTCTATACCCCCTTATCATTCTGACCGTTCATATACTTATTCAAAATATAATTTTAAAGCCAGTTGAAATAGAAGGATTTCTTATCGGAATAACGAGGAGAGGTCGGGCGTTCGGGGTCTGTCGACCCTCCCACCGACGTGAGAGGTTTTTCTCAACAATATGGTTGACCCACAAAAACCGATTAGATGGAGAGGACTTCAAAAGTCCCTGCCCAGCGAGGGGTCGACGAGACCCCCGAGCGACCCGTCAGGGTGGGCTCTCTCCTGATTTTCAATAAGTGGAAAGAAAAAATCAGAGAAGTTACCAAAAACGGGCGAGGGGGGATTTGAACCCCCGGGATTCAGCTTAGGAGGCTGACGCTATGTCCGGGCTAAGCCACTCGCCCTGCCCATACCAGTTGAAGGCGGAACTGGATAAGTTTTTGGATTCGTAAACAGAACCGGAAAATATTCTGGTCCTTTGCCGAATACTCCGGATTCCAACAAGATATAAGTCTCCCGGCGTCGGAATGTTAAAAACGCCATGGATTTGATAGAAGAGACCGAGAGTGGAACCACAATCTTTGTTCCCGCGCAGGACAAGGATACCCAGTTCCCTCCCGGCTCTGCACCCATCTTCTTTAACCGGCGGATGGCGCTCAATCGCGATGCCACGATCCTTCTCCTCCCTATACTTGCACCATCGGACTATCTCGATGCGATGGGTGCAACGGGAGTAAGAGGTTTGCGGGTGGCAAACGAGTGCGGGATACCAGTCACAATCAACGACCGGGATCCGATTGCGACCGATTTAATCGCGTATAACGCAAGCCGGTTAAACATTCTTCTTGAGGTGGTAAAATCCGATGCGAACGCTCTCCTCTCGGAGAGGTCATTCGATGCCGTCGATCTCGATCCCTTCGGTACACCGGCGCCATTCATCGACGCAGTGATACCAGGTACCCGCAGGTTTCTTTTTGTCACTGCCACCGATACAGCTCCCCTCTGCGGTGCCCACATGAAGGCCGGGGTTCGCCGTTATTTTGCCCGGCCCATGAACACCGAGTACCACAGCGAGGTTGGCCTCCGCATTCTCCTTGCTTTCGTTGCCCGTGAGACGATCAAGTATGATCGGGGGCTCGATCCACTCTTTTGTTTTGCCCGGGAGCACTTTGTCCGCCTCCATCTCAGGATGAAGCGTGGCGCAGAAGCCGCCGATGCCACGCTCGCGAGGCTCGGGTTCGTTCTCCAGTGTCCCAAGTGCCCGTACCGGGAAGAACAGCAGGGAATGTTTCCCCATGACCGGTGTTGCCCGCACTGTGGTGGCCCCCTCAGGCCCATCGGTCCCCTCTGGCTCGGAAGCCTGAACAGCCCTCAAACGATCTGCGAAATGCGGGACCGGCTGGCGTCCCAGGATCTCGGGACAAAAAAAGACCTTGCAAAATTGCTCGAGATATACGAGACGGAACTGCCCATGTCGTCGTTTTACGATTATCACCATATCGCAAAACTCCTGAAAGTGTCTCCACCTGATATTGCTACCGTGCTGGGACGGATTATCGCCGCCGGATATCCCGCAACCCGGACACACTTTTCCGGGTATGGGATTAAGACTGAAGCTCCGCTTGAGATAATTAAGGCAGCAATCAGCGGTGAGGCGGCACACTAAAACCGGCCAAGGATTCGGCATAAAAAAAGTGAGACCGACTTTTTGGGCACTCATGTTCCGGATTTTTTCACCATCAGGGTAAAGGAAAATTTTATTGTTTTTTTTGCCCTGTAGAAAACCTCATAATCGCTGACGCTCTCTGGGGCTTTTCCCCACGCCACTAAAGGCATCCCTCACTGGAGATATGAGGTATTACCTGCTTATCTGGCTCCGTCATCGCTGCTAGCGCCCCGTCCCCCGTGGGGGACTGGTGGCGCAAGAGGGGGGCATCATCTCTTCTAAAAAAAATGATTTCTACGAAGCAGTTTTTTCTTTGCAGATCCCTTCTGATGGGAATTACGATGGATGCAATCAGCCGGGACAAATGACCGGCATCGATAGTAAATGCCATTTTCGGAAAAATGCTTCTGTAAAGAAAAAAAGAAACCCAAAAAATATCCGGGGATTTTTAATTCCCTGCTCTACCCGGTTAATTAATGCTCGACGATAATCGTAAGCAGATCGCCGTCGATAAGCTTGTGGGTGAGCCCGACCCGCTGGCCGGGGTGCTTGACCGACTTCCCCCAGATCCGTGCGTACCGGAACTTCTGCACGAACTCCCGGTGCAGCTTGTTGCAGACATCCTCGACGCTGCTTTTCCTCCGGATGATCAGGGGCTCGTCAAGGTCCGCATCTTCACCGACGGGTTTCAGGTAGACCCGCATGAAACCGAGGCTGTCGTACATGGCATCCTTCACTTCTTCGAGGTGATAGCCGGACGCTGCCGAAATCATGAGGGGAGGACTGCCGAACCGTTCAGCGATGTCGTGCTCGATCTCCAGGTACCGCTCCTTGTCGACGAGATCAACTTTGTTGACGGCAATGAACGCAGGAATGTAAACCCGGCTTCCCTGCACTGCATCTATCAGGTCATCCTGCGTGGCATTCCCACGGATGAGGATATCGGCGTTCATCATCTTGCTTTCTGCAAGAATTGATCTCACTTCTTCGATATCGAGGTCGAGGGTACCAACCGCGTTGAGCCGGATACCTCCGTGGGAGGCCTTCTTGATAGTGATATCGGGCTTCGGGACATTGATCCGGATGCCGGCGTCGTATAGTTCCTTGATGAGTACGTCAAAGTGACGCTCATTGAAAACGTCGACGAGGATGACGATGATATCGGCGCCGCGGACGACGGCAATGACTTCCTTGCCGCGTCCCTTACCCATCGCTGCACCCGCGATGAGTCCCGGGATATCGAGGATCTGGATTTTCGCTCCCTTGTGCTCAAGGGCACCGGGGACGACGGTGAGGGTAGTAAAAGCGTAGGCAGCGACCGCACTTGCGGTTCCGGTGAGCTTATTGAGGAGAGTACTTTTACCAGTCGACGGGAAACCTACGAGGACTGCGGTTGCGTCGCCGGATTTCTTGACCTGGTATCCTTCACCGCCTCCGCCGGCTTTCATCGCGCGGTTGACCGCCTCGTCGCGGAGCCGTGCTATTTTTGCCTTAATTCTGCCGATATGCTTTGATGTAGCCTTGTTATACGGGGTTTTTACGAGCTCATCTTCGAGCTCTTTTATCTGTTCTTCAAGACTACTCATTCCTATATTAATCGCCTATCGTGCGAGATATAGTTGTTTATGGCACAACCCCGATCGTCTGCGGGGCCGGTGGAAACCTTTTAGGACTAAATAATCCCACTGCTGCCCTGAGGTTGGAGTGTACGGGCAGCGGTTTTCCCCGTTGAAAGCCCCAGTGTCACGAGAGCAGAAGAACATCCCGGGATAGTCCGGAATTTGTCGGAGAGAAACAACTAAAATGCTGATCGGTTTTGCAATCATTGCAGGCGGGACAGATCCCGGCCTTGTGGACTTTGGCTGGATGCCGGATAGTGTGCAGGTTTACCTTCAGATCATCGCAGCTATCTGGATACTTTTCTTTGCTCTCCTCTTTATCCCAGCACTCCGGACCAGGATACCGGTCGAGCAGCGATCGTCGCATTATGTCACGTGGTCCTTCATCGTTGCCCTTGCCGTTATTGTCCTGGTAATCGCTCTCGGCAGGTTTGCAACAGATTTCCTTGTCTTCCGGGTCGTTCCTGTTTCACCACTCGCCGGGATCACTGGTATTCTCCTCACTATCACCGGCCTTTCGTTTTCCGGATGGGCCCGGTATCATCTCGGCGCATACTGGAGCAGCATGGTCGAGATAAAAGTCGGCCACCAGCTCATCAGGACGGGGCCGTACCGTTTTGTCAGGAACCCGATGTATACCGGTATCCTCGTCGCGTTTGTTGGAGCTGCCCTCGCGATAGGGGAGCTCCTCGCATTCGTCGCCCTGGGCATCGGGATTGTATCGATCCTGGTCAAAATAAAGGCTGAAGAGGAGATCCTCACAGAAAAATTCGGCGAAGAGTACCTGACCTATAAACGGGAAGTCAGGGCACTTATCCCATTCATCGTGTAATTTCACGATTCTTACGTTCGGGAACAAAAAAAGGATAAGACCTGAATACATTCCAGAACCTGCGACGGATGGGATTTTTTGGTTATTGATTTCCGGGTGAAGGTAGTTTTAGACCGCCTGGAACCGGCCATCTGCTCCGAGGATATCCTGTCCTTCATTGAACCGATAGAACCCCTCAGGCACTAAAATTTCGAACCGTGCGCCTTTTCCGTAGGTCCCCGTCTCCTGCATGGACATCCCGGTAATACTCAGGACCTCCTGGATGAAAAAAAGCCCGAGCCCGGTATGTTTTCCGTATCCGTTCCCGAAAATTTTCTTCTTCTCGGCATCGGGAATCCCGGCCCCATCGTCTTCGCAGACAAGCACGATGCCAGTGTTGTTCCGGTAATAGCTGAAGTGAATGTTTTTTACCGTTTTGCCGTGCCGGATTGCATTATCGACAAGGTTGTAAAGAACCTTATGAATGAGGGGATCGGCATACAGTTGCAGAGAACCGACGTTATCGCTGATCGTGAGACCCGCTTTATTGAGATAGGACTTCGTCACCCCGATATTGTAGTGTACGTCGTGCCACTGGGGGGCTTTGATCCCGATGGACTGGTAGTCGCCGGTGAACGTGAGGAGGCGTTCGATTGAACCTGCAGTCTCCCCAATCCGGTCAACCAGCGGTTTCAGGGACGAACCCTCATCAAGTCTGGTGTGCGACAAGCTGCTGATATCCTTCGAGCGCAGTCATCTGGTTGCGGACATCATGCCGGGTGATACTTGAAAGAAGGTTGAGTTTCCGGTTAGCCTGCGAGAGAGCCTCTTCAGCCTTTTTTCGTTCCGAAATATCGAAGAAACTTTCGATATAATATTCCTTGCCGTCGATCTTTGTCTTGCTGACGGTTTTGATAACGGGAATTTTTGCGTTTGCCTGCGAAATAATGAATCTCTCGGAACAGTCAACAGTCTGGCCAAGGTCGCCGACGGGACAGCGGCCGGCCTCCGCGGGGCAGACAAAGGTATGGCAGGCTTTTCCCACAATCCTGTCGCGGGGCAGGCCAATAGTCCGGGCAGCATAGGGGTTCACATCCACGATGGTCCGGGAACCGGCGTCGATCATCATGAGACCGATCTGCTGCATGTTGAAAATTGTCCGGAACCGCTCTTCGCTCTCCTTCCTCAGCCGTGTCGCATCGGCGAGCTGGGTAAAGACCGGGTCGATAGCATTCCCAAGTTCAGCAAGTTCGTCAACGCCCTGCCGGTCGGTGTCCGGGGATCCATCATCGTTTTTCAACCGGGTATGGATCTTTTCAAGGATGGTACCAATCCTGCTCAGGATGATATTGTCGATAAAGACGAGGACTGCTATCGTAATGAGAGCGCCCCCGAGGAAGAGCGATACGAGGAATGTCGCGATATTCACGAGGCCGGCCGTGTAAACGGTTCTCGGGCCGGAAACCTGGAGAAAGTACTGGCTGCTGTTGCGCTCATCGTTTATCCGGGTGATGCCGGTGATGGAATCCTGACCCTGGGGAATGATCTGAACAGGGTTTGCCGGAACATCCGCAGTCAGTGCGATTAGAGCGGTGCCGGGAATGCCCGAGGGACCTACGAGGGTGACAGTACGCTCAATCTGCCGGGAAATGGCGGCGCAGTACCTGTTGTCAATCTTTTTTGCCATGACAACAGCGCCCGCAGCCGGGCCCTTGTAATTGTCCGTGAGGACTGGATAGGAAGCTAAAATGACGAGGCCTTCAGAAGTATTGACGAGGCCGATTGTGCCATCAGTCCCGGAAAAAATATCGTGTCGCGTATTGAGATCGTGCACTTCCTGCACAAACGCCCCCGGCGCGGGTCCGATATTCCTCGATTCGTGGTTATAGAACACCGCAGTCACGGGAATGTTGGATCGATTAAAAACCAGGATGTACTGGGTATCGTCCAGTTCGAACAGGCTTTCCCGGACATTTATCGATTCCCAGTTGTTGTCCACGCCCTGTGCGAAGAGATAAGTATCATTCCACGCCGAATAATCCCGGAGATTGGCATAAATCCGGCTTTGATCGTTCTGTATTGAAGTTATGGCACGGGAAACATCCTGATCGGTGAGGATCTGCTCCACGTCCCGGTAACTATCCTGCATGAAAAATGAGCTGAACACCCCAATCACGATAAAAATCGCCATCAGGATCGTTCCGACCGTCAAAAGAGTCTTTTTTCGCAGGTTCACGCTAAAATCTCTTACTCTCTGATTATTCTGAATAGATTAAATAAATTCCCTTGTTATAAAATCCGAATAATTTAAGACCGTCTGAAAATTAAGAAGACCGATACCCCACTAAAAACCCGGAGCCCGAACCAAAACTGGAATTTCCTCACAGTTTTTTGAATTTTCCCCTATTTTTCCCCTGTTGGTTGAACACACGACCCGTGATGTCGCTTGATTTTAAAAAATGTGATTACAACTAACACCGGCGACGTGCCCTGTAAAAAAGTATAAGTAACCTCATCGCCCATTTTAGTGAGCAATTGCTGTTATAGTGTAGTCCGGCCAATCATGCGAGCCTCTCACGCTCGCGACTGGGGTTCGAATCCCCATAACAGCATTCGGACAATTAGTTTCATTCCCCGCAGGAACGCTTTTTAAGAGTGGGAGTGGCACTTTCCTTCATGTCTACCCCAACGACTACACAATCCGATATTTTCTCAGCGATCAGACCAGAATATTCCGACCATTCGATTGCCGCGGGTATCGCTGCTGGGCAGCTTACGCAAGAAGATTCCGCATTGTTGCGTTCATTCCTTGCGGAAAGGCGAGCTACTGCAGGTATCTCGACAAGCCGGGCGAATAAACTTTCCTTTACCCTCGTGAGCTGGCGGAGGTTCATCGGTCCCTTCCGTGAACTGACAATAACAGATGTGTATACCGGCATTGAGGCATTGAAATCGGGACGGAGCCGGACCGGGCGGCCATTCAAACAGAACACTCTCGCTGATCATGTGATCATATTGAAACAGTTCCTTCTCTGGACCATCGACGAAGGTTATAGCACCATTCCGGAGAAGAAAGTCCGGGCTCTCAAACCTCCGGCAAAGAACATGATGACCAAGAAAGCGTCGGACCTTCTGACCCCGGATGAAATAAAATCAATAATCCTAGCATGCAAACAGAGCGAAGACCGTGCTCTCATCATGCTGCTGTACGAAGGCGGGTTCCGGATTGGTGAGATTGCCCAGATGAAATGGGAAGATCTGATTTTCAATAATGGTGGTGTAGCAACCAGTGTCAAATTCAAGACCGCATTTACCCGGCATATCCGGGCGTACATGTGTACCCAATACCTGCAGAACTGGAAAGCCGATTATCCGGGCAAACCCGAAGGCCAGGCTTTTGTTTTCGTAAACAGCCTTGGTGCACCGTTCATCCACGCAACCATTGCGAAACGGATCCAACGGATCGTTGAGCGGGCGGGGATCACCAAGCACGTGACACCGCATCTCTTCCGGCACTCCCGGATTACGCATATGATCAATGATGGGGTAGGGGAGAGCGTGATCAAGATGATGATGTGGGGAACTGTCAACACTACAATGTTCAAGACCTACGCTCACTTGACCGGGAAAGACATCGATACCGAAATTTCACGGGTCTACGGAATTGTGAAACAGGGCGAGAAAATAAAGGAGCCCATGGTTGCTCCTCGGCAGTGCCAGCACTGCCAGCACATTAACCCGCCGACGACAATCTGGTGTTATGGTTGCGGGGAATCATTGGATCCTACAAGTGTTGCCACCGAGGATCAGATCAAGCAATTCATTATCAGTCACGGGAAGGAACTCGGCGAGTATCTCGTCAACCTGAACAAGAATAAAGAACTCCCCCGAACCCCGTCGTGAGATTTTCCATAAACACTTTCACACCGCAATTGGTCCAGCTTTAAATCAAATCCTTCCCGAATAAAAGATGTGCAAGCTCAGTCGTCGTGTGGCGAGTCCCACATAAATTATTCTTTTAAGAAAATGCCTGCACAGGTGATATAATTTGGATCTACTCTACGTGACACGTGAAGCCATCGAAGCCTATGAACGCCGCACCGGTTTTCAGGGGTTAGGACAATTCATGATTGACAAAGGATTGTTTGTAATGACGGAGGAAAATACATGCAAAACAGCTTAAACCCCCGCCCGCTCATTATGTCGGTCTACCACAACTACACTATTCGCAGGACAGGGGGATTAGATAATTCTCCTCCCGTTCCTTTAAACGTTTTGACGGTACCAACCGTCGCACCAGGCCGGTAACTCCATGAACGGCGACCAGATTATCATACGCAGGATTTCCGGCGGAGTGATTGTCTTCGAAACTACCAATGGAATTTACCGGCTCTCACCGGAGGATCTCCGAAATATTCTCTTCTATGGACGACGTGTCCCGATAATCCGTGAGGACGATGACGCCGAGAGCATGGCGATCGTGTACGGGAAACGCCCTGGTTCAACCGGGCCAAGAAGGATCGTTTTTCTAACGGCGACCCGTTCGTTCTCGATCACCGACCTCTCATTTATCTCGGTAGTGAAAGGCAAGTGGGCTTCGGCTTCGATGGTTTCGGATTCCCCGCAGGCGGCCGATCATGTGGCATGAACGGGCCAGACCGGGCGAATGGATGAACGGAAGATCTGTCCGATCATGTCAGATTCCCGGGGAAAAATCCTGTGCCAGGGGTGCAACTGCTACGCTGCCTACCCCCGAGTCCTGATGGGAGAGACTCTCTGGTTCTGCACAATTATTGACGGTCCAGTTCCGGTTGACCAAGCCCCTGGCGGACCCGCACCGTTGCCATTACCGGGGAACCATGGGGGATGAGGTCCTCAACGCCGCCCGCATTCTGATAACTCCCGGCCAGATCGTCGAAGTCCGGGCCATCACCGATGACGGGATAGCCTCGGGATATTTTGATTCCCCAGAAGAGCTGGCGGCGAAAGTCGGGGTGCTCGACAGTGTGCCCTCGGTACAGGGTATTTACGTCACGCTCAATCCGGTGAATCCCGCCCTGCTTTCCCGCCGGTCCAACCGGATCAAGATGCGGCTGGGCAAGAAGGATGTCACGACCGCGGACAGCGATATCGTCCGGCGCCAGTGGCTGCCGGTCGATGTGGACCCGGTCCGGCCGTCGGGTGTTTCGTCAACCGAAGTTGAACACACTGCGGCAATAGTGAAAGCGAGGCGGATAGCCGGTACCTGACCGGAATGGGCTGGCCGTCGCCAGTGCTCGCGGATTCCGGGAACGGCGCCCATTTGCTGTACCGGATTGATCTGCCGAACGATGATGGATCACGGGACATGGTGAAACATTGTCTCGAAGTCCTGGCGTCGGTCTTCAATGACGCGGTGGCTCAGGTCGACGTCGCGAACTTCAATGCGGCACGGATCTGGAAACTCTACGGCACGATGAGCCGGAAGGGTGACAGCACCGCGGACCGTCCGCACCGCCGGTCTGCCGTCATCGAGGCACCCGCGGAGCCAGGTAATGTCGATCATCCCATGCTTACCCGGCTGGCCGGGGTCTTGCCGGAGCCTCCCGCCGTTCCTGCAGCGATCCGCTCGCCCGGGAAGGTTGCAGTCCAGCCGTCGTCGCGGGTTTTCCTGGATCTTCGCCGCTGGCTTTCCGATCACAGTCTTTCGGTACAGACCGAGAAGCCCTACCAGGGCGGCACACTGTTCCTCCTCGGGCAATGCCCGTTCTCCGGAGCACACAAAGACGGAGCGTATGCGATCCAGTTCGCGAACGGCGCCATCCATGCCGGCTGCCATCATGAGAGCTGCGGCAGCGGATCGCAGCGGTGGCCCGAACTGCGTGAGAAGTATGAGCCGGGAAAGAAGCGGACGGTCCCGAAGCCGGACAGCCCCGCCCGGGATCCTCCCGGTCCCGCACCGGCCCCCGGTGATAAATCCACGGAAGAGGCCCTGCTGGTCCTGCGGTCCGGCAACCCCATCCGGACCATGATCCGGACCTTCGCGCTCGATCATGAAGGCGACGAGACAGTCGCCGAGTGCCTGATCATGTCGCTTGCCTCCCGCTCTGTCCTCAACACAACAGGATTGCACGTCTCCGTATCAGGAGAGAGCGGGAAAGGAAAATCGCACACGTTCTCGACACTGATCCGCCAAGTCCCCGAGCGGCACCAGCTCTCCGGCTCGATGTCGAACAAGGCGCTCTTCTATATTGACAACCTCCCGCCAGGTACGGTGATTGTCCTCGACGACACGAGCCTCTCGGATGATATGTCCGAGATCCTGAAAGGCGTCACGACGTCGTTCAGGAAACCGTTCATGTACCGGACCGTCAACAAAGACCGGAAGGGATTCGTCTGTACCATTCCGGAGCGGTGCGTCTGGTGGGTCGCGAAGGTGGAGGGAAGTGGCGATGACCAGGTATTCAACCGGATGCTCACCTGCTGGATCGACGATACGATCGAACAAGATAACCGGGTGCTCACACGGATTCTGGAAGACAGCGAGGCCCTGCCCGAGCACGGCGAAGAAGAACATCCCAACGTCCTGATGTGCCGGGCCATGTGGGAAGCGCTCGGGCGCGAGCTGTTGCACGTCGTCATTCCTTACGCGAAGCGGATCCGGTTCCAGAGCCAGACGAACCGCCAGAATCCGGAGATGCTGCTGGGCCTGGTGAAGGCCCACGCTCTCCTGTTTTCATTCCAGCGGGAGCGTCAGGACGTGAACGGCGTGCCCTGCATCACAGCAAACGGGCAGACTTCGACGGCGCGGCCAGGCTCTACAGTCTTCTCAACAGTTCGACCGGCGGGCAGACAACGAAACTCACGAAGATGGAGTCGGATCTTGTCAATACAATCGAGACCCTGCACTGGGTCGAGTTCACGATTCCAATGCTCCAGAAAGCGACGGGATTGTCGAACGCGGTCCTGCACCGGCTGATTCATGGGTACACGAGTCGGGGTGCTACGTATACCGGCCTGCTGGAGAAGTGTCCCGCTATCGCGTACACGGATCGCACCGTTGTTTCCGAAGACGAGTTCACCGGCTTTTCCACACGGAGGCGGACGAACGCATACACGTTTGACCACGATCTGTTCAAACAGTGGCTGGCGGGCGGGGCGGTCTGGCTTGATGACGAGCCGGGTCCGGACAATGACGATCCTACGGAATCACGGCAGTCCGGCAGCAATACTACGGAAGTTTCCGTGAGATCGGAAACCGCTGAAAATGACGGGGAATTGGATGTTCTTGTACAAACACCGATTTTAGTGTCCTAGAGAATGAATCCCATGGAAATTCCGGACTCACTATTGACCATCACTCAGTGAATGGATCAGTGCCCCTGTTCGCTAGTGACCCTGAAATTTCCGTGAGACCGGAAACGGAAAGCGTGCCAGAGCCGCGAAATTCCGAACCAGATGAATCCCGACCTCCGATCACATCACGGAAACCTACCGGAACCTCCGTGGGGGAGGGTATTTCTGCTGCCGGACAAGAAAACCGACCGGCGGGCGGCATCCTCACGGAACGCCGGTCGATCAATGCAACTGACTACAAAAAGCTCGAGCTTCCTGAGGGCAGTACAGTTTGTTATTCCTGTGGAAAGAAAGGAGCTTGGTATGTCGAGAAGGTAACTGCAGAGCGGAAGGCCCGACCGAAGGACCAGCAGGAGGCCCGGCGGATCTGTAAAGTCTGTTACCTCGCAGCGGTCCAGAAGAAGCGGGCCGAGTCTCCGCCACTTCCCGGGACAATTCCCCTGGCATCGATGCAGCGGATCATCAGCAGCGTTGGCCGGTGCACTGTTTGCAATCTGGCCCCTGCCGTATATCTCGATCGTGGGACTGGTGTGCAGCTTTGCGAAGCCTGCTATTCGCGGGAGGCGATGCAGCAGACGCTGAAGGAACGATTGTCTCCAGGGTCTCCCCCGGGAGGGAATCCTTGACGGTCCCGCCAGCGCTGCTCTCCCACGAGAGCACCGAGCATTATACTCCTCAGTACATCCTCGATGCGGTGATCGCGTGCCTGGACACAATCGATCTGGACCCGTGCAGCAATTGCGGCGGGATCCCGAACGTGCCGGCAGCGAGGCACTTCACCATTCAGGACAATGGCCTCGTGCGGCCGTGGGTGGGGAAGCTCTTCATCAATCCGCCGTTCGGGTACGACATCGAGCAATGGTTCTCGAAACTTTACCTGGAGCGGCTTGAGGGCAGGACAACGGAGGCAATTGTCCTTTGGAAGTCCGCGACCGAGACCGCGGCGTGGAAGACGCTTACTCAGCTTTCGTGCCGGGTGTGCTTTCCTTCTTCGCGGATCCGGTTTGTCGGTCCGTCGGGTAATGGCGGTCCAGGGCCGACGTTTTCTCCGGCTCTGTTCTACATCGGGGACCGACCCGGAAGGTTCGAGGATGCGTTCCGTTCGATTGGGGATGTCTGGATTACACCGAAGTTTGCGGGTAGGAGTCCCGAGCGGGGTGTTGCGTGAGCGACGAGAGTCTCAATCTCGGGGAGGCGCTGCGGCTGGCCCGGGAGAAGGCCAACCGGGAGAGGAACCGGGCGAAGTGTAAGAAGTATTACCGGAACCGGAAGGGGAAAGGGGGATGAGAGTAATGCAGCCACAAAAACAAAAAGGGCAACAGCCAATTGCAATATGATGCATTCAAAATCTCAAGTCGAAGATATAATTGTTCAACAGAAAGTGGATGCTTCAAAATATTTCCTGACGAAGATGAAAGAAGCCGAATGGGGGGACCCTGCTTTCAGGTACAATTTAGAAGCGTTTCTCGCCATTTTGCTTTCGGCCAGAACGATATTATATGACTCAAATAAAGGTTGGTTTAGCCTTCAAAAAATTTACTCTGATCCTCTTGCAGTCTATTTTTTGGAATTACGGAATGTTACCGTGCATTCACGATCACCGGATCCGAAGCAGATTGTCCGGTCAACCCTAACTATTCCATTTGGGTATAGCATCGAGGGTGAGATTCCCCGACCTGAATTAAAAGTACCAGCTCCAACAAAATCAAGCGAAAGCTTCTATTTATTCGAAACTCTCGACAATGAGATAAAAGACGGATCAAAGGTAAAGCAGATCCTGTAGCAATCGATAAAATCCTTCGTGATAGCGACGTATTAACACTATGCGAAAATTACTTTCAAATGATATTAACCGTCTGGAAAGATTATCAGACTCAACGGGTTAATTGAACATACGGAATTGAATTCCATAAATTAAATAGGGTCGATTTATCCTCAGAACGATAACACCCTCTTATGCTCAATTCTGACTCAAACTGTTGGATACCTTCTTTTTGACCGAGATTCGTATTTGTTTCCGGTTGCTTTCGATTCAACAAAATCATCATCAAGAATTCGGAGTATTATCCAGATATTCTCAACTGTAACTTGAATCTTACCTGCTTCGTTCAAAGTGACTGGCAGACCATATTCATGAATTGTTTCCTGGATTTTAGTTGTATTGAGCGATTCAAATGGTCGCGTAACCAGTATTCGGGCCAATTTTCTTACAGCTCTTGCATCCGTACTGCAAGTATCTACGATTTGAGCTACATTTTCCAGTATCTCCTTACCTCTTAAATATTCTTGATTGGCTTCGACTTGACGTTGATATTCTTCAATAAAACTGAAAAGGGATTCAAAATATCCTCTGGAAAAGATTAATAAATTCGCAGATTCTTCAGGGAGTTCTGACGTCGGAGCTTCAAGGAATAATGCAGCGTCATAAAAAGAGTCGAGTGCAATAGCCTGACCATTCAATTTTGCGAATTGTCCTGACCGGTTAATTATACACGATAGTTTGCCTTTTTCCAACAACTTCTTCGGTGTATATTTCCTGAACAGAAACACAGTATTGTTGTTATTTTCTATCCGGACAATATATCCCCATACATGAGAGTAATCTTCGTCACCAATATTGTCATGCGTCGGTCGTGCAATTTCCCCAAGGATACCCACTAGGAACGGAACACACTGATAATCAATGGTTTCAATAACTACTCTGTCTGAATGAGAAATAATCCCATACGGAAGTGTTTCATGATCGTGAGAATTCATCCCGTGTATCTGATTATATCCATTTACTCTTAGATCGTGTGCGACATCCGGAAGAATTTGCGCCCCGCGAACATCGTAAGTAATAACCTTTGTTCTCTGGTTTTTCCTTCGGATTAGGAAGAACAATTTTACATTGATATTTTCAGCTGTGTTTAAACATTGAATCAAATCATCCATGACTAATCATCCCCAGAAATACATTGTCAGATAGATCCCGGACCTTGATGTCGTCACCAATTTTCATTTTGTCTGAGGTGATGACAGTAATGTCCCATTTGTTGTCATCGCAACCAGCCGCGATTTTTTTGACTTCAACTTGGTATACTTGGTAACTAAACAGAGCCAGCAACGGATTAATGTACAAAAGATCCGAATTCACGTAAACCGCAAAGAGAATTATCATGAGAACGAATAATGCCAATAAATCCTGCCATTTGTTCATGTCAAATCCAATAAATGCGATAATATAAGGAACAAGATACGTCAGAGCATCTTTTGATTTATTCTCCACACTAACAACTTTGAATGAGTCTGTTGTCTCCTTCTTTACAATCCATATCATCAAGAACCAGATGAAACTGTAGAGAATAACGAAAAGAAGTATGGCTGTTGCTTTTACATCATACCAATTCTTTATGGCCAGTATGAGGAAGAGCGGAAGATAAGCACTCAAAAACAAACCGATTTTTACCAGAAGTCTCGTGTTGCACCTCATTTATTTATTCTTATAATTGTACCCGTATTTCTCCTTCAAAGAGTTTTGGAAGAACTACTTTGATAATTAATCTCTCCCGATCATCCAATGACGGAATAGTCGCTAAAGTAACCTTAAATTGGGCTCCGTTTCCCTACCCTTCATCCGGAAAACCCCGTAAAACCGAGATTTTTCCCTTCCCTAAAAAACAAGCCCAAAATAACCCCTGTTTACCAAAATAAGGCAGATAACCCCTTCTCCAAACCGTCACCAGAGCCCTTTTCTTGGCCCTGTTTTTAGCACCTACTTTTCCCCATACGGACCGGGAAAACGCCACCGGAAGGCCAATACGGGGCTCCCTTTTTCCGGGGCACCTTTAAAAACAGGGATTTTGACTTGTTTTTTACGACGTAATCTAGTACGGATCGCGAACATGGCTATCTGTGCGTTCCGGAGTAAGAACGGAATTATCCCCCGGACCGCCCACCAAGGAGTCCCGCCCACCACACCGAGGTCGGGAGCCATCGTATCCGGTTAAGCCGGAGACGCTCGGTTATGTTCGCCCGTCCTCGCTGCTGCTCTGGCTCGCTTCACATTGCCTCCCTTGTTTTCCGGATCGCCCGGTTTGCAGGATGAAGCCCCTGGCTTGTCGCAGGCCCCCGCGCCAGAGACTGCACCTCGTATACGCTTCGGCAGAATGTTCGTTGCTGTGTTTTCACCCCGGTTTTCCCAAACGTTAAAAAATTCCCCGTAATACACTGCTTGTGGTTCGTTAACCGAACCAGGAGCTACCACAACTATGGCAGATTTTGTACAGAGTGCAAACATAAAAAGCGCGGTTCCGCCAACTTACGGAACCGATCGCTGACGTAGCGACGTTCAATGCGCTGGTTGAGTCGGTCATCACCGAAAACCCGTTCGCGTGCGTCGCATACATGACCGCCGGGGAGAATTACCCTCCGGTCGAGAAGACCAAGGAAGGATACACCGCACGGATCGTCTATGAGGACGCCGATGCGAAGGTTGTCGGAACCGGCAGCCACAAGTTCGACACCCTCGCCGGGTTCAACGCCGGTGTGACCGCGCTGCTTGCCGCTGCTGCGGTTACCACGGCACACGGCGGAACGGTCTCCCGTGACAATGCAAAGGAACTGTTCAGCACGACCCTTCGGTGCCACGACCCGAACGGCGAGCTGTATACGGTGAACTTCTCCCGTGACCGGGTCACTGTCACCTCCTACGAGGACGATGGTATCAGGGTCAAGGTCGAAGCCTGGGCGGACACTGTTCCGGCCCTTGCCTGAACTTTTCTGGCGATTTACCCGGAGGGGAGGTGACCCCCCGGTCCCTCTCTTTTTGGTTTCTTCGTCGTTAACGGAGGACCGTAATTGGATCTTGAAACGTTAGGGATACTGCTGGGAGTTGTACTCCCGATCTATCCCATGTTGTTTGTCATCCACCAGAAGATCGGCAAATATGATGAGATCGTCGAGGAGTTCAAGAAACTCCGGGCGGAACACGAGAATTACAAGGAGAGATACCATGGAACCTGATAAGAAAATACAGCCGGTCGCAACGGTGACCGGCCTGTACCGGGGAAAGTTCGGCGGCCTCGAGCCGCTCACCCGGGACAAACCGCTGACCCCGGAAGAAGTGCGTCGTAATCCAATTTTCTACGAGCTGGACCTTCACCCGTTGCAGGGTGACGAGAACCTGATCATCGACGTGATTTACGATAACCTCGCACCCATCCGGTTGCAGGACCTGTACCGGGGAACCGATATTCCGCGGAATATCCGGTTCTGGCCGGACTGGTTTGACATCCCTCCCTACGAGGAGATGCACGATATCGACGGCCGCCCGGTTTTCCCGCGGGCTCCCGGTGTCCACACGGTCCAAATCCGGACCGGTCGCCGGAAGTGGGCGCAGATGGGCCGGGTCCGGGACTTCAGCCCGGAGAATGGCGGGTATACGAGCCCGGTGTTCGAGGTCTGGATTGCGGAGACCGTTGATGTTCGAGAATGAAGTGCAGACCCGGGCCGCGATCTGCGGGACCGGGATCCTGCTGGGGCTTGTCCAAGTGCTGGCGCACCTCCCCCTTATACTTCTCGTCGTGCCGGTCGCGGTTCTTTTCTTCGGTCTCGTCGCAGACCCGGAGGAGACTCACGCGGTCTGGTACGGGATGTTGAACATGCTCGGGATCTTCGATCTCTCGGTCCTGACGGATGCCGAAAGGCTGAACTACGCAGAGAAGCGGCATTACTTCTGGTTCGGCGAGGTAGGGATGGCGGTGATGATGGCGGGGGTGTTCGCGGTCCCGCTGGGGATCTTCCTTGCGGGCCGGGCGGAAATTACGCTCGCGTTCATCGGAGCGGCGGTGCTGTTCCTGCCGCTGTTTGTGTTCCTGCCAAAGCTGAATGCAGCGGGCGATGAAGGCAGATGCGGATGCAGCGATTGAGGCGTTCGGGAAGAATGAACATGTCCGGAAGATCTTCTGGGCGGTGTTTGTTGCGATGACGGGGTTGGTTCTTGCCCGGGTGCTGGACCCAGGGACGACTCAGCAGATTCTTTCGCTCGTCACGTCGGGCGTGCCGTGAAGGGCCGGTTTTCACCCGGAAAACGAAATGGGTTTAGGGTCGGGCCGTCGATATTGTAGTGTCCCTTCGGGGATAACAGGGGTAGATGCGTGGGGAGAGATTTCCCCTCGCCCGAACGTTTTTTTATTCATGCACGAAATTTTTTATTTGATCGTCATTCTAACACTTTCACACTCGTAAAGATTTACTTAAATATTCACACATTGATCTTTAGTGTGACTATGAGTTCAGGTTCGATTAAGACCATAGATTTCGATGAATTTCATAAACAAAATATTGGGCTTAATCGTCTCAATATCCTCCCGTTAGACACTATAATTTGCGGGGATTGTGAGGAAGTACTAAATACTTTTCCAGATAACTGCATCGATCTGATTGTAACTTCACCCCCATACGCGGACCAGAGGAAAAAAACATACGGGGGAATTCATCCCGATAAATATGTGGATTGGTTTCTTCCGAAAAGCAAGGAATTTTTGAGAGTTTTAAAACCCAGTGGAACTTTTATCCTCAATATTAAAGAACGAGTAGCGGATGGAGAACGACACACTTTTGTTCTTGAATTAATTATTGAAATGAGGAAGCAAGGGTGGTTTTGGACAGAGGAATTTATCTGGTCTAAGAAAAATTGTTACCCAGGTAAATGGCCTAATCGATTCAGAGATTCGTGGGAACGTTGTTTGCAATTTAACAAAACAAAAAAATTTAAAATGTACCAAGAATCTGTGATGGTACCAGTCGGCGAATGGTCCAAAATAAGACTCAAAAATTTAAATGAAACGGATCTAATTAGGGATGAATCAAAAACCAAAAGCGGTTTTGGGAAAAAAATAGTAAATTGGATCGGTCGGGATATGGTATATCCGACAAATGTCCTGAATATCGCAACGGAATGCGGGCATAAAAAGCATAGTGCCGCCTTTCCTGTAGGATTACCAGAATGGTTCATCAAACTATTCACAACCGACGACGACATTGTTCTAGATCCATTCATGGGTTCGGGTTCTTCTGCGGTTGCATCGCGTAAAAATAATCGCCGTTTTATCGGAATTGATACACAGTCTGAATACTGTAAAATCGCAAAAGAACGGGTTGAATCACCCACGGAGTTCTGATGGCAAAGATAAATCTGGACGAAGTTACAAGATTTGTCGACGAAAATATCGGTTCTTTTCATAGCACAAAACTAAAAAATATTAAAGAGCTTCAATTTGAAAAATTACTCAAAAGAAAAAACCCTTACCTTTTTAAAGCAAAAAACATCTGCACTTCCGAAGAATTTATTCGAAGTATCGTCGATGCTCACCTTTCATCGCAAGAAGAAACAATGTTTGGCACCTTTTTAGAGAGCTTAGCCCAATTCGTTTGTGAAAAAAATTATGGTGGGCACAAGACACCAGGGACCGGTCTTGATCTAGATTTTACTAGGGACGGCGTACGTTACCTCGTGTCAATAAAATCAGGTCCTAATTGGGGAAATAGTCGTCAAATTGCCAAAATGAAGGATGATTTTAAAAGAGCCAGTAAAATAATTGGTCAACAACATATTGTTTGTGTGAACGGGTGTTGTTACGGTAAAGATCGAAACGAAAACAAGGGTGATTATTTCAAAAAATGTGGACAATCGTTTTGGGAATTTATTTCTGGGGAGCCAGAATTTTATAAGCAAATTATTGAACCCCTCGGACATACCGCGAAGGAGAGGAACGATGAGTTTTCTGAAGAGTACTCGAAGTTAATAAATCGTTTCTCACGGCAATTTATGGAAAATTTCTGTAACCAATCCGGACAAATTAATTGGGATAAACTCGTTGAATTCAATAGCGGACTCAAAGATATGGTATTATAACAATTTCGATTGAGAATTTATTTGATTTCACTCGGAGAACAAATATGCCCGAACTTACTGTCGAGGAACTAAATGAATTCATTAACGAAATTGTTGATAGATTTCATGAAAATCGTTTGAAGAAAATTCAAGAAATTACATTATCACACACATTACGCCATAAAAACCCATATTTATTAAAATGTAAAAATTTGAATCGACCCGATCTATTTATTGGAAATACTCTGAATTCTATAACTATATCCGGCGAAGAAACTAGTTTTGGCAAATTATTAGAGAGCCTAGCAATATTTATTTGCGAACGAAAATACAATGGAAGAAAATCTTCAACACCCGGACTCGATTTAGAATTCGAGAGACATGCTATACGTTATTTGGTCAGTATAAAATCTGGCCCATTTTGGGGCAATGATGATCAAATTAAAAAAATGCAGGCTCATTTTACTAGTGCCATTAACAGAATTCGACAAACTGATCGGAGATCACAAATAGAATGTGTTTGTGGTTGCTGTTATGGGAGACAAGACCAAAATAAAGAGCAAAAAGAAGGATTTGTAAAAAAATGCGGGCAATCGTTTTGGGAATTCTTAACCGAAGATGATTCATTTTACAAAAGAATTATAGATCCGATGGGAGCACGTGCAAGGGAAAAGGATGAGATCTTTCAAAGAGAATACGATCGGGTCCATACTAGACTTTTAACGGAATTTATTGCACAATTCTGTCTTGATAACGAAATTAATTGGAATAAAGTATTAGAGTTTAATAGTGGGAAAATAAGATTGTCTTTACCTCGGAGAAGGAGAATTTCTCAAACGGAAATCGAATAGTCTATTTCCTATTTGTTTTGAATAATGTCTCTTGTGATTTACGTAATTATTTCGAGGTTTATACTACGTCCTACTAGTGACTTTTTTTGTGGGAGGGGTCTATAACTTATTGCATGCTCTAGCACCAATGGCGCCCGGGTCAATCCTCACACCATTAGGTCCGTCATTAAGTAACCATGGGTTGGGTTTTAGACTTAACTCAGAATTAAATCATATCCATTTTAGTAAAATATGCTCCTAGTTGTTATTAATGAAAAAAATACTAATTTTTTTATCGATTTGTTGTTTAGGATTTGGGTTGATTCTGGTTAGCGGTTGTACCTCGGCAAGCTCGTCACCATCGGTAACTAAAAACACAAATTCTCCTTCAGCCTCTAACTCTGTCGAAGCGAAAGCCGGAATAAACTTTTCATCGGTTGCCTTAACAATAAACGATTTGCCGACGGGGTATCAGGTCTTATTAGAACCCGCAATTACCGGAAGTTCGTACCCTGGATTCGTTTTCCAAAGACTCTGTTTTCGTGATTCAAAATTTTAAACGCTTCTCTACCTGAGAATCAGGCAAAAACATCGTATGAACAGAGCAAAGCAGAAGTCACCGACCATAAAATCGAATCAGTAAATTTAGGAACTGAAGGATACGGCTATGTAACGCAGAAGTGGGCCTTTGTAGTGTTCAGAAATGCAGAAACCATAACGACAGTACAATATGCCGGAAGAATAGATGAAACCGTGTCGATAGAAAACGCTCAACAATATGCGAAAATAATTGCCTCACGGATGTAAAACCAAACCTAACCTTTTCTTCGACCTCAATAATTCAAAAATTGCACGGCCTATGCAATAGCCCCCCCACTTTCACACCGCTCAGTCCGGCCCCTTATCCTCCTCAGCGCAGCAGTGAACCGGTACCATGTTCATCGAGCTACGCAAAGGAATGCTTCTCTATCCGGGGACATTCAATGCAATCATTGCCCCCGAGAAAGTGCTCGTCTCAGCCATCAATCGCAACCCTGACCTGCAACGTTTTCTTTTCCTCTACATCAGCGGCAACTATTCCCGGATCCTTTCCTCGATAAGCCGTACCTCAAACAATTTCGAAGTCTGCCGGGCATTTACTGCACACCAGCTGTTCGCTATCCTCCAGAACGCGAGCCACACGGTAATCCTCATGGAACATGATCCTACCTTGTTCGAGGGTGCCGAAGAGATGATCCCGCAGATTGCCGGCATGCTCAAAGATGTAGGGCGGGAATCCCTGGTTATTTTGTATTCTCCTTCGATGGATCGCCCGTTCTCGGCCCTGATGCGCAAAGCCGATCACATCATTGAAATTGCTCTTGACAATGAAGGGCAGGGAAGACAACCGGTCCGAAGCGCAAGCCAACGATGGAAGCAGGGAGCGAGGTTTCCCCAGCAGAGAACTCTCGAGGTGACATGATGGGTCGAAGCTTCATTAGCGTCCGGCAGGGAGTAAACGACATCGTTGACCGCTGGGCCCGAACCTGCCGTGCTCTCAAGAAAGAGGATCAAAAATACGGCGAAGAAGTGGTCGCACTCGCCAAGAAACATTCGAGCGAGGGATTCATTGCATGTAATGATCCGCTTGAAGCTGCAGTCTTCTCGGTTCTTGTGGAAATTCTGAAACGCCAGGACCAGATCGAACAACGAATGAGGGAAAATGTGGATCCTTGATTCTGCGTACCGGGATGGCGGCGTTGATCTCTGGACCGAAAACGGGTCCGTAACAAAAGCCCATCACGAGTACTCACCGCCGTTCTACATCCATTTCCACGATCCGCACTCGCATCACGAAATGATAGACGTGTTGGAGGAACGGTACGAAGCCGAGGAATATACCATCAAAACTATCTTTGGAGACCTTGCGGGATATGCCATCAATGCAGGACGGGAAGTTGCCGAGGCCATTGAGAAGCAGGCGAAATTTGACGTGGAGCTTTACAATGTCGATGTCCGAAGAGATCAGCGGTTCATGGCCGAGAAGGGAATTGCTCCATGCAGTAGCGATAATGATTCCCGGTTCTCCCCGGAATTCATTTACGACCTGAATATCGTCGAGATAAAGATCAAGGATGATCCCGCACTCTCCGCGTTTTGTTCCGATGTTGAAATTATCCACGACGGGGAAACTACACAATTAACCGGCAATACAAAGGACGTGCTCACTGACCTTTTCCCACTCTTCGAATCGATCAATCCCGATCTGGTCCTCATGCCTGATGGTGATCGGTGGATGCCCAAAATTCAGAAAATGGCACGCAAATACGACCTTGTTATGCCTTTCTCCCGAAACGGGAAATATCGCCAGATGGATTCACGCTCGTACTTCAGTTACGGGAGGATGGAGCACAAAGAGTCAGCTCTCATTCCCGATGGACGCATCCTCATTGACACAGAACAATCCTTTGTCTATCAGGAGGGTGGGCTTGCGGGCGTTCTGATGGGTGCACGTTTATCCGGTCTTTCACCAAACCTGGCATCACGGTTTACTCCCGGAACACTCATCAGTAGCTATGAGGTTTACGAAGCGGTGAAAATGGGAATCGCAGTCCCCTTCCGAAAGAGCGACCCCGAACTTATCCGGCATGTCGCTGCATTGCAGGCAGCCGACCGGGGAGGAATGATGTTCCAGCCCGCTCCGGGAATTTATGAGAATGTTGATGAATTGGATTTTACCTCGATGTATCCGTCAATCATCGTTCAATCCAATCTGTCTCCGGAAACCATCGGGCACCCCGAACGACGGGGTTTCCTTCCTGTTGCGCTCGAACCCCTTCTTGGTCTACGGATAAATACCAAACGACTCAAGAAAACCGATCCGAAGTTCGCAGGTATCGACTCGATCCTGAAGTGGATGCTCGTTACCTGTTTCGGTTACACAGGATACAAGAACGCAAAATTCGGCAGGATCGAAGTTCACGAAGGAATCACTGGCCGGTCCCGGGACATTCTTCTGAAGACGAAGGACATCGCTGAAGAGATGAATTTCTGCGTGCTCCACGGGATTGTTGATTGTTTATGGGTCCAGGGATCTCCGATAGCCGCTCTCAAAGAACGGGTCGAGCGAGAAACTAACCTGCTCTCGGAGGTTGAGCATTTTGACTGGATCGTTTTCGAACCGATGAACGATGGAACAGGAGCATACAACAGGTACTTCGGTAAGCTCTCGGATGGTTCAATCAAGGTCCGGGGTATTGCAGCACGGAGACACGATACACCGGATTACATTCGGGATATGCAGGCGCGAATGTTCAATGAAATGTCGAGGACGTCCTCAATTGCCGAATTGGAAAATGTAAAGGATGTGGTCAGGAATATTTTCCGGGATTCGGTGAAGGCACTGCCGGCAGCTGAGCCGAAGTCTATGGCAATTAGTCGCCGCATAAGTCGGTTAAACTACGCTCATAGATGTCTCGAAGGGGCTGCGGTTCAGGAGTACCAGAAGCACGGCGTCGAGGTTGCACCGGGAATGAAAATAAAATATGTCGTCACGGATTCCCGGAGATACAAGGTCAAGCCTGAATGGGCTGCGGAGTCATTTGACATACCATTTTACACCGGTTTGCTTGAAAAGGCTTGGACCGAGATCTCCTTTGCATTTGGGAAGTCTCCTGAACCGAAGAATCGCTTTCCATGGTAGCTATGTGGAGAAGATATTTTCAAAGGTACGCGATGAGGAAATAAAAAAATCTTATAAGATCCTGTCCGGGTCTCCATAGCGCTGCCGATACATCATGTAAACACTAAATGCCAGGACCAGGCTGAAACTAACTCCAAAGAAAATGTACCATCCTTCATTGAGCTGGCAGGCGAAGGTTTCCCTGCTCTCGGAAATCGCCTGCCTACAGCGATCTGGTGTCGTGAACAAAAGAACAAGGCCTATCAGACACATTATGGAGGCAATGGAAAATCCAATGTACGCGATCCAGGAAACAACTTTTGACACTGTTATCTTGATAAAATCCGAACGGAGTTATATCCTCTTATTCGATATTGAAGTCTAACCTCAGCACGTCAACGCCTCAGTAATTTGAAAATTATCTGCTTTTGATATAAACGTGCATCCAATTCGAAAGTTTTTGGATATAAGGTCTCGATAATTCGGAAAAAAGTTCTTGCGTAAAAATCAAGAACACGGTAATTAATGCGAATCCTGTTAATCCTGATATTTTTGTCAGTGTGTCGTCGCTTGTTGCCAAAAGGGAAGCAAAAACATACAGCCCTACGATCACAGCTAAAAAAATAGTAATCTTAAAACCCTTTTCATGATTTTGATATAGCCTTCTGAAATATTTCGAAAATCTAGTCAAATAAAATATGATGATTAATACCAAAATTATTGCATATCCTGTCAAAAAAGCGCTGACTGCAATTGTAATAAGATATGGGCTGTAATGAGTAATTAGATTATTTTGTAATGAATTGTCTTGTGAAGAAACTTTTAGGGCAGACAAAATAAGAGCCAAGATAAGCGATGTATAGTACTGATAAAAAAAATTGAAAATATGCCAAACAAACCTTCGACTGATATAGAATCTACTAATAAAATTGGGTTAGATGGCAGATTCGTTTCCGCAAATGTTGTTGATCGAGATTCAAATTCGATATTATAATTGAGAGCTGACCAGCGATTGAAGGTCCCGTTTTTTGGGCTCTCATCATTCGTAGTCATAAATCCAATCCCTTCTTAATAAAAAAATATATGATAAAAATAATCACGAGAGCGGAAATCACAAAACCAACACCTCCAGTGTAAAGTGCTGGAATAATTATGAGAAGTAACCTTAAACAGATGAATAATACGATTAATCCTATTATGAGAGAGACAACGTCCTCTATAGATCGCATACAATTTATTATCCTCTTTTAATTAAATTAGTGTGGCTTTATCGTTGATGAAGTTGAAGAAACGTTCACAGAGGAAATCGCATGACTTCGGAAAAAACTAAAATCACTTATAATTTATATGCAATAATCGTTGGTAACCCCGTTACAGAATATCGAAGAACCGAAGTCACATCCGTTAATAAAAGTTCACTTGGAATCATCGAAGTTACCGATATACCCGCGAAAGGAAGGAGATCGAAGCATCAATTTTTTATTAAAGATGCATCGGTATTAGGTTTTTCAGAGAAAAATGATCAAGAAAATTCAAAATATCTCTTGGCGTTATTATGCTCATTAACAAATCCTGATGTCTTATTCGGAACATTTGATCCCGATTACGGCGAATCTTCCATTGAATTTGGGAAACAAACCTCAGATCCGGTAGTATCTGGCAATAAAGTCCATCTCTCGACAACAATTCAGGTATCAACATCATTAACTTTTGTCGTAAGCATCGAACATAAATTTGTTTTCGATGAGCAAAAAATACTTGATCTTGCTCGTCGGTTAATTTCATTCAATCCTTTCTCGAAGGATAATAAAAGCGTAAAAGAATTGAATATTCAAGCGTCAATCGAAGAATACCGGCGTGCATTAACTGCAACGGATATTTTCGAATGTTATCGTTCTTTGTACGTAGCTTTCGAAAAAGGGGTATCAGCTAATGGCAATACATATTCGGGATATCAATTTGATTGCCGTGCTTCGAAAATCACTGGATTTTCACATGATGACATTGGGGAGCTTCGTGAATTTAACAACCGACTCAAGCATGCGATCCGTAATAACAAAGACTTGAAAGAATTTATCGAGGGAGAGAGAAACATTCATGCCTTAATTAAAAGGTTGAAACAAGCAACCGATGCAATGATTTTGTGGAGATTACCCGCTTAACCCGGAAGTATTGGATTCTCTCGTTCAAAAACATCCGGGAGTATTATTTTTGCCATAAATGGATCAAGAATGAGTGGAACGCTTAGTCATGTTCACTCGTCCTCGTTCCGCTCGCTGGGCGCTCACTGCACTCCGGCTCGCTTCACATCACTTCGCTGTTTCACGGTGTGCCCCGTTGATAGGATAACGCCCCTGGCTTGTCGCAGGCTCCGGCGCCAGCGGCTGCCCGGCCCGCTCCTCACATACCGCTTCGCGGAATGCTCGTCGCTGTTGATCGGGCATACGATGAACGCTCAGTGACTCGCTCGCACACGCATCAGGGGCTCGGACTCGCCGCTGATGCGGCTCATTACCTTCGCGCCCTGAAGCGGCGCTCCCTCGGGCCGCTGGGCCCCGTAACCTGCCGCCCGTGCTTTGCTCGCTTAGGGGATGGACAAGCATCCCCACGCTCGCAACCCTTCGGGCCGCACTCCTCCCGCCCTTGAAAGGGACGGGCAGTCTGAGCGACGCAACAGCTGTAAAATGTTGAATCTGAGGCGATAGAATC
The DNA here is from genome assembly GCA_963758935.1 of uncultured Methanomicrobiales archaeon. GTDB lineage: Archaea > Halobacteriota > Methanomicrobia > Methanomicrobiales > Methanospirillaceae > Methanoregula. Next base: position 56,580 of record CAVWXD010000003.1, read on the forward strand.
TCTCATTTCAATTGCTCGCCATGAGGTCTTTGTATCGCACATCGTCGATGTATCCCTTTTTCACAAGATTATCTGCCAGTTTCTTTTTTGATTTCTGGATGCGCCCGGGACCTCGTATCAGTAAAATACTGCATGAGCGATGTATCGATGCTGATCGGATTTTAATGGATCTTCCCGGGAACGCCCATCTGACATGGTAAATCCAAGATCACAATATTTATTTCTCATCTGTCACAGCTTCCCTTATGAAACGAACAGTTTTGATCACGGTGCTCGCAGTGCTGCTCCTGTCAGTCTTCGGGCCGACCGCCGTTATGGCCAGCGGGCAGGCGACGACGGCGCTCAGCTGTGAGGGACCTTCAATGCCATCGCCATTTGTCGGACATACATTTCAGATAAATGGCAGCCTCACCGATGGGATGTCCGGCGCACCGATTCCTGACAAGGCTATCACCGTGTACATGCTGACAGATGGGAAGAAATGGATGGAGGTTGGCTCTGATAGTACGGACGAATATGGGCAGTATAATGTGACGACGAGGCAGGACACTGCGGACACGTACTCCTACAAAGCGGTGTTTGACGGGGATAAGATCTTCAGGAAGGTCACCTCGCCGACGGGAGAGGTAAGGGTTAACTCAATGCCTAAATTGGGGCCGATTGCGTTCATAAACTATCTTGAACTCCATAATAATGGCTGGTTTGCCGCTAAGTTGGCGTGTTATTATAGCACAGACCACGGTGTAACGTGGACGGAGTCCAGTCATACAGGAGCGATTGGGATGACGTCCTATGCGGGTATGCCGTTATATGCGTATGGTGTGCCGGATGGTGCGTGGGTAAAGATCCACGCCATAGTCGTGGGAGGCAATGATAAGACCGGGAGCACGGTGTTTGAATACTACAGGGGTAATTCCAATATGCCCAATCTTCCCATCTGGACCTACTATATCAGCGGCACAACGCTCAATCCCAAGCTGGACGGTCCTTATGACGGGAATCCATAACGTCCCTTCTCCAATTTTTCTGGAAGTTTCTGACGTTTGTCTATAACTTCCTTACCTTGACCATCAGGATATACCTGGTACGCAACCGGGGCAGTGCTCCGCATCGTATTCGTCGCTGTTGATCGGGCAGATGATGAACGCTCAGTGACTCGCTCGCACACGCATCAGGGGCTCGGACTCGCCGCTGATGCGGCTCATTACCTTCGCGCCCTGAAGCGGCGCTCCCTCGGGCCGCTGGGCCCCGGACCCGCCGCCCGTGCTTTGCTCGCTTAAGGGATGGACAAGCATCCCCACGCTCGCAACCCTTCGGGCCGCACTCCTCCCGCCCTTGAAAGGGACGGGCAGTCTAAGCGATACCCCTGCCTTCGGCAGCAATTACCGGGTCCGGGCAGCGTAGATACCGGCAGCGGGCCGGGCGGGAAGACAAAGCGATGGTTACCGGACGCATCAGCGGACGGTCGCTCGCTTTGTCGGGTGGGTCCTACTGTGGCGATCGCAGGACAACAGAACAACGTCCGGATTTCCCGCAGCAGTGGGCGGGTCATGGCCACACGGCGCGGTTACGGGACGCATCAGCGGCCTGTCGCGTTGTGTGCCTGGGCGGGCCAGCTGTAATAAGAAAATTCTGGTAAAATTCTACGCAAAAACATTCTTTCGCAAATCTGGGAACGCAACGCTTTTACTTTCACACCGCGCACGGCGGAGAGCTATATCTTCTCACGTCGAAGAATGTATGGTGAAAAACACCATGAGTCCAACAACAAAAACAGATGTGAGCTTCGAGCATATAGGGGCAGCCCGCCTCTATAACGGCTCGGTCCGTATCGATGTCAAGACTATGCAGGCGGTCATTCCCGCCGGAGAAGTCCGCAGGCTTGAAGATCACTGGCCCGCACCGGTCTTTGACATATCAGACGTAATGAAAAACTCTGACGCCGCCCCGGTCGGGAAGGCATGGATCACCCGGTCCGGCAAGGCGGTGATGATCACCATCAACAACGTGCAATACGTCTCTCCTCTCGCACAGGTCAAAGGGATGCTCAAGGGTGAGCGGAAATATGCGAATGTTTCGACGATGCGTGAAGTACAGCCAGGTGTCACAATTTCACAGCCTGCCGGAGTGCTCGCATGAAAGCCGCTGATGTGAAGGCGGAGATCAACGAGCGGATCATAAAAGCCCTCTCGGAAGGAAAAATCCCCTGGTTGAAACCATGGACGGAGAACGGTCCGCGGAATCTTTTCAGCTCCCGGGCGTATACCGGGCTGAACCGGTTGATTCTCGGGCTCAGTCCCTACCCCCTTCCTTTTTGGGGGACCTATCGCCAGTATCTCGCCGCAGGGCTTCAGGTCCAGAAGGGTGAGCACGGCCACGGCATTGTCTACGCGGGCCGGACCGTGAAGACCGAGACGAAGACCGACGACAGCGGGAAAGAGACCGAGCGCAGAAAACAGATCCGGTTCCTGAAAGCCTTCGTTGTGTTCAACGTCGCGCAGACCGATTACGCCGAGAAGGGATACAAACTCCCGGAAGTCCGGGATAATCCCCAGCTGCTCGGGTGCGACACCGTGATCCATGACTACACGGGCCGACACTCAATAAGGATCACGGCGGGCGACCGGGCCGCCTTCATCCCGCGTATGGATATCATCACCTGCCCGGACATCAGCCAGTTCAGAACCTCGGAGCACTATTACGCGACGATGTTTCACGAGTGCGTCCATTCAACCGGGCCACACCTCGAGAGATTCAAGCGGACCGATCCGGTCTGCTTCGGGTCCGACACCTACGGCCGCGAAGAACTCGTCGCCGAGATCGGGAGCGCTTACTTGGCTGCACTCACCGGGATTGACTCTACAGCCGTGATACAGAATCAGTCCGCCTATCTCCAGAACTGGGCGACGGCGATCAAAGCTGATTCAGACCTTGTAATGTATGCAGCCTGCCGGGCAGAAAAGGCAGCAGATTTCATGATCGGGGTTCCTGCCCCGGTCCCGGGCAGTGCCGCCGGGACCGATGCTGCGGAAGGTGTTCCGGCATGACCTCTATTTTTGACGCGATGCCGGTCAAGGTCCTCGAAGATCTTGAACGTATCGAGACTGCAGCTCTTGATTATGAACGCCGGGCTTTTCTGCTGCAGGCCGATGCGCAGGATCTCCGCATCCGGCACGATGAGATCGTCGCATGGTGGACCAAGAAGGCCGAGCAGGAAGGGCTCGATCAGCTCATCGCTGACCGGGAGCGGATTGAGACAATCGCGTGGATCCGCGATCCGCTGCCGACCGGGATCCGCTCGGAGTACTGAGGATTCCATGATCAGCCGGCGCAAATATCTGGAACACCGGAGATACCGGTCGACCATCTGGGGGATGTGGAAAACCCTGATCCGGTGGCTGCACCGGACAAAGAAAAAAATCTTTTTTCGTTTCGGGTAAAAGTGGCCCGACAGGGACACCATGAGTCCAATCAAAGAGACCCTGCCGGGTTGGTACATTTATCGACGTCCGGCATTATCTTTTTTGGCAAAGGTTTGCCCACTCTGAAGGCTCGCGCGACGGGCCCGCTCTGCGGTCCCGTAACCGGCTCGCCTTCTTCCTGCCCGGACCTCTGCTGTTGTGCCTGTCCTGTTGGCATGCGATCGCCACGGCTGGACCCGCCCAGATGCTCACGCGACACGGCGACGGTCGCCGTGTTTCGGCTCGCATCTTTCCCACCCCCAACCGGAAACCGATCCCCCTTCAGGGGCGTCATCCTGCTGACTGCCCGCCCTCGTGAGGGCGGGAGGAGCGAAGCGGGCGGTGGGTCGTGGCCGCAGTGGCCCGAACGAGCACCGCGACAGGGCGCGAAGGTAATGAGCCGCATCAGCGGCGAGTCCGAGCCCCTGTGCGTCGTGCGAGAGAGTCACTGAACGTACTTCATGCAGGACCGATCAACAGCGACGAACATTCCGCGAAGCGGTATGTGAGGAGCGGGCTGGAGCAGCCGCTGGCGCCGGAGCCTGCGACAAGCCAGGGGCGTCATCCTACCAACAGGACAACTCCGGAAAAACAAGGGAGGTGATGTGAAGCGAGCCGGAGCATCAGCGAGGACGAGTGAACATGACCGACCGATCTCCGGACAACCGCGCATGAATGTCTTCCTCGATGAGATGATTTGGACTGACACGATCCGAAAATTATCTCAATATTGTTGTATTACGATTGAGGCCAATATTGGCGCCAATTGGTTAACCGGGCAAGGGCATTAAACAATTTGTCAGAGTTCCCCATAACAGCACTTTGTTCCCGCTCAGTCTTCTCTCATTAATTGCCCGATTGACAATTACCGTAATCCCCAATTCGTCCCTGTCGCTTTCGGAACCTGAATCATTCTGTCCCGTTATCGATGAACTTTCGCCGGATTATCGATTTCCCGCTGTCGTAATCTAACAAAAGGACGATTTCCAATTCCTATTGCTTTATTTACCACCGTCCCGATCTTAATTCATGAGGTTCCCCGCCGTTCTTCTCATCCTTGCAGTCCTTCTGACCGCGATACTTGTCACGGGTTGCACGAACAGTATCCCATCTCAGGACCAATCGGAAATAACGCAGACCGTCACGCTCCCGCCGGATTCCGGTTCTTTCAGTCCCTCCCGAAAAGCTCGTGGCATTCGTCGAAAAAGCCTACGAATTCGCTCAGGTTAACGGAAAAGAAGCAGCTCTGAAAGAATTCAACAACAGGACCGGCCGATTTGGCGACGGCGAACTCTACATCTTTGCCTATGACACGGAAGGCAATACTCTTGCCCTCCCGTTCCAGCCCGAAATAATCGGGACGAACCGCTGGAACACGACCGATGCAAACGGTACACCGTTTATCCAGCAATTAATTGCCGTTGCCCAGTCCGGAGGGGGATTTGTCCATTATTTCTATCCGGATCCCGCGGACAACTTCAGGATCAAACCCAAGATCAGCTACGCTATGAAAGCAGGCCCGGACTGGATCATCGGTGCGGGCATCTATGAATCAAAAACGGAGAGCGAGATCGTAAAGGTCGGGTCAGATCCGAAAGTAAAAGAGAACCTCAAATCTGTCGTCGATGAGGCTGTCTCCTATGCCGCAAAGAAGGGAAGAGATGCTGCTCTCAGGGAGTTCAACAACAGAAACGGGACATTCGTCCGGGGTAATCTCTATATATACGCGTTTGATTACAACGGGACGACACTCGCACTTCCCTATCAGCCAGACCTCATCGGAACGGATCTTTCCGGGCTCAGGGATCCCTTCGGCGTCAATTATACCAGGGTCGAGATCTTTCTTGCGCAGCAGGGTGGCGGCTACATCTTCTACCATTACCCGAATCCCGGACGGAATATGACCCTTGAACCGAAGATGAGTTACGTCACGAAGGTCGATGACTCGTGGTGGGTCGGGTCGGGGGCCTATCTTCGGGACATGGACGGGACGGTCAAAGAAATGGTTCGATGAGAACTCACGTATCATCCGAAGCCTCAATTTCAACCATGCTCCCTGACCAGAATCATCCTATTTTTTCCCGGTACATGGGTGGATAATCGGGAGCAGGATCCAGAAAAAACGGCACCAGAATATTTTTTAGGGAACGGTTATTCTCTAGTAACGCACCCTGTTTTAGTACATATCAGGATCGTGGGGGCAACAAAAGCATGCTGATGCGTATTCATGGAATCGAGACCGAAGCGACCGGTGGCGAGCATATCGACGTAAAAAACCCGGCAACTGCTGAACTCATCGATAGCGTTCCGTCCGGCTCGGAGAAGATGTGGCTCTCGCGGTCGAAGCCGCGGGTGCAGCGGCTGATTCCTGGGCAAAAAAGACGATGCGGGAACGCGGGATGGTCCTGTTCCGGGCAGCAGGCATCGTGAGGGAGCAGCACAAGGAACTCGCACGTCTCCTGACAATGGAGCAGGGCAAACCTCTCCGCGAGGCAATTGACGAAGTCCGGGGATTTGCCAACATCCTCGAATTTTATGCGGGCATATCTGCACACACGTCTGACGAGGCAATACGGCTCGGCAGTGCCGGGGACTGCATGGTATTCCGTGAGCCGCTGGGCGTCTGCGGAGCGATCATCCCGTGGAATATGCCGGTCCTTATTATGGGCTGGAAAGTCGGGCCTGCTCTTCTTGCCCGGAAATACCATGGTGCTCAAGCCCGCATCTGCCACCCCTTTAACCAACCTGAAACTTGCCGCGTTGCTCGATAGTGCCGGGCTCCCCCCCGGCGTGCTCAATGTCGTTACCGGCAGCGGGGAATCGGTGGGAGAGGCGATTGTCCGGAACCCGGGGATACGCAAAGTCTCATTCACCGGCGATGTCGGGACCGGAGAAAAAATCCGCGGGATTGCGGGGGGACATTCAACCGATCTCGTGCTTGAGCTCGGCGGATCCGACCCCATGATCGTCATGGATGATGCTGACATCGGGAAAGCCGTGGAGGGAGCAGTCCGGGGCCGGTTTTATAATGCCGGGCAAACGTGCACTGCGGTAAAGAGACTGTATGTCCATGAAAAAATTGCCCCGGCGTTCAGCAGTGCGCTCAAGATCCGTATCGAAGCCCTGACCGTAGGAAACGGCCTTGGTTCGAAAGTCGATATGGGGCCCCTGAACAGCGCTGAACAGAGAAACCGGATCTCGCAGGCAGTAGAAAACGTCCGACAGAATGACGAGGGGATCGTCATAACCGGCGGGTGTGAGCCTCCGGGGAAAAGCATTCGAGCGGGGGAACTTTTACCGCCCGACGCTGGTTGCCGGGGTTCCGCCCGGAAGCCGCCTGGTCACCGAAGAAGTGTTTGGGCCGGTGCTGCCGCTCATGACCGTCCCGGATCTTACAACTGCAATCCGGGAGGCAAACGCCACGCAGTTTGGTCTCGGGGCATCGGTATGGACACAGGATCTCGGAACCGTAAAGCGGGTTTTCTCCGAAGTCCAGGCCGGGATTATCTGGGTGAACCGCCATCTCACGGTCCCGCCGGAAATCCCCTTCGGGGGGACAAACGCAAGCGGGATCGGGCGCGAGAACGGCCAGAACGCGCTTGAGAGTTATTCCCGGACAAAAACGCTGTTTCTCGGGTGGTAATTCCAAAAAAAATATCCGGTTTATTCCTCACGGGATTCGACCGGATCACGTCTCTTTTTATTTTCCTGCCTGCCGTACGATAACGAGGAGCCCAAGGACACCAATCACGCCGATCAGGGAGACCGGCGAACGGGTCGGAGGTGGAGATGTCACGGGAATTGTTGATGGTATGACCACCGGGGTTTCAGTAGGAGTGGGCATCGGCGTAATCGATGACGTTGTCACCGGTCTTTCAAGAAGGGAGAACGTTGTCGTCCCGGTCACGGAAATAGTGACTCCGGAAACGGTGACGAGATATTCATCCGGCTTCCACGTCGATGTGTCGACATCAAACGACCAGTGGTTCAGCCCGGATCCCGGTACGACTTTGACAACGCCGGTCGCCCCGGAAAACTCGCCGGACTGGGATTTTGTTGTCGGGTGGAACGAGGATGAGTACACTTCGACACTCAGGTCATCACCGACCGCAAGATTGGTCGACCCGGCAATCGTGAACTTGTCGCCAACGAAGCGGTCCCCGATGGGGTTGATAAGTGCATCAGGAACCCGGACAGTAAATGCGACCGGGGCAAACGTATCGTCGATATTCTGGCTGCTGATGGCCCGCACGAGCGCAAATGCCGCATCGGGTGACTGGAGGTTCCCGGCTCGGATAACTGGAAGATCGTCGTACCGCTCCCGAGCTGCTGGTTAGTAACCCTGCCGGTCGAGGGATCATAGGTTACATCGAACCGGCCGTTCATCATCGGGTGCTGGACAACCGCATAATATTGGCCGGGTGCAGCTGCATGGTATCAGCCGGCCTCAGTTCAAAAGAGTACGTATTGTCCGAATTCACCGAGACAGTCGACACCTTGAGATAATTCGGGCCGATTATCCAGACCTGCAGCCCCACCCGGGGTTCACCGGTAGCAATACCGTTGATGAATACCGAATCGCCGTTTGCTATGGTAGCGCTGGAGGCGAGCGAACCTCCCGGGGTCAGGATTACTGCCGATGCCGGAAAAGCGAGGACAGACAGGAGAACAAGCGCCATCAGAACAACGCTTATGCTTTTCAGATTTATTTCAGGAAACATTTCGATCTTCCTTTTTTAGTGCCTGAGGGAGTTATCATGGCATGCCGGAAGAAAAACATGTTGCTGATACCCGTTCATTCAAAAAATTTGCTCGGGAGAAACGGGCACGAACTCTTCTGTTCGCACCAGAATCAGGAAAACCGGTGAATATTTTTTTTCAACCGTAATGATTCTGCCGCGGTGCGTCATTCGGGGCGGCCTGGCGTTTCATCGCAAAGGGGGTATGGGGGCCTCAAGCCCGTAATTCGATTCGTGAGGTTTACTGATTCTCACAGGAAAACATCATAAGCGACGCTCCCGGGCCTTGCCCCGCCGATATGGCTCCACCCTGGTGCGATGTCGACGAATTGCGGGATTTAAATTAGGTTATCGCTGCCAGAGCCCCATCTCCCTGGGCTGGTAGTGCAAGAAGGGCATCGTCTCTTCGAAAAAATGATTTCTCCAGTGCATAAAAATTAAAAAAAATTAAATCACGAGCGCTGGATCCGGCACCGGCGATCCGATATTGGAGAGCGGTACCTGATCCGGTATGAATTCCGGGGTTACTGTGACAGGTACCGGCTCCTGCTGAGGGATGACCCCGGTCGGAATTGCATAATTCCCGGGGATGCCCAGCCCGCCGGTAGAACCGGGTATCGTAACAACCGCAACAGGATTTTGGAGGGCTGACAAATCCGAACTCTGGACAGTACTCGCATTAAACACAGCAGCGATGGGCTGTGTCAGGTTTCCGAAGAATGCCAGGATTGGATTTTCCGCGCCGGGTTTCTGGGGCATCAACGTGTACGAAAGCATCACGGTCAGGATTATCAGGACAATGATGGCAAACCCAAAGGCAGACTCTCTGGTAGGGTTTCAGTTTATTCCCGGACTGAAGAGCATGGTGGGCCTTAAGGGGGATCAAATCCTCTGGTGCAGGCTCCGGTAATTCTCTGTGGGCACCCGAATTTTCCGGTATAAGGCGCAGCGCTCTTCCGGTCAACCGGTTATTCCGGTATTCACTGCCAAATACGCGTCTCCGCAGGGGGGCCCCGCAGTTTTTGCAGTGAAACCGGTTTGCTTCATTATTCTCGTAGCCGCATGCCTGGCAGATAGAATTTTTCGGCTCCTGGATACCCGAAGATACGGTCAGGGCAAGGGATGAGCCGCACTTATCACAAAACCGGGACTCATCGTCAGAGAATTTTCTCCCGCACTGGAGGCACGATTTTTCCGTGGGCAGACGGGATCCACATTTATTGCAGTAGAGGGAAGTATCCGTGATCGCCGGAGAACCACATTTAATGCAGTGTCTTTTCATTGATGATCCAACGAAAGGGAAGATTGTACCTGACAGATATAAGGGTTTCTTCAGCGTCAGGAACTTCTGAAGGCAGACCGGCGCGAAAGGAGGTCTTTCCTCAGGGTTCGTTCCGGTTTTTTCGATCCGTCCCGGATCTACAGGGACGGTTTTCGCGGGAAAGGAACAAAGCCAGTCGGAAGATCCAATGACGGCGGGAAAAATTCAGTTAATCTTTTTTAAAATCCGGAAAGGACAGGGCGGGCACTCTGGTTGTTCCGGTTATCCCGCTGCTTTAAACACCAGCCACTCATTCTTACCCGCCCTCTTGAATTTAACGAGGACATAATGGCCGGTCAGACGCTTGCCGTGAAACGCGATCTCGATCTTGTCGCTGTCCCAGTGCTTTGTCTCGTAGGTGCCATTATCCCAGATTGAGACGGTCCCTGCACCGTATTCACCCGCGGGGATGGTCCCTTCGAAATGCCCGTACTCGAGGGGATGGTCCTCGACTTCCACCGCGAGGTGTTTTTCACCTGCTGCCTCGGGGATGCCCTTTGGCACCGCCCAGCTCTTCAGGACGCCGTCGCGTTCAAGGCGCAGATCAAAGTGCAGGTGGTGCGAGTGGTGCTCGTGGATAACAAAATAATTCCCGGTCATTGCAACCGATCCCTCCGGTTCGCTGGTAACGGAAAAATTCCTCTTCTCATGATATTTCCTCAGTGCAACTCCTTGTGCCTGCTCTTTGGTTTTATCAATTTCTGCCGGCTTTTTATCGCCCGGGGGTGCCCCGCCGGTGCTCGTTTACCCGTAACCGCCTGGTTCTTAATTCGGTTTTGGGATTCGGGAAGTAGACCGGTTGCGAGATCCCCCGGTGTTCCCGGTTTTCCTTCGCTCTTCCGTTTGCCGGTTGAACCCGGGCGGATTCCCCGTTCACCGAGACTGGTCGGTGGTGCACTCCTCCGGTTTCTTGTCGGTCCGCATCCGGATAAACCGGGGAATCCTCAGTTTTCGCTCCCGGGTCACCTCCTGGTACGCTACCTCACAGACAAGAACCGGCTCCAGCCAGATGACCGTCTCTTCTCGTTCGGTATCCGGCAGCTGAACGCGGTCCGTCTTCAGTTGTTCGAAGCTCGCCATGAGTGTTTCGAGGTCACGGTCAGAGAACCCGCTCCCGACTTTACCAATAGCAACGAGCGTGTTCAATTCCGACGGATGGGAACCAGCACGTAAGCCATCAGACCTTCCCGTCGTTCTCTTAGGCTGATCCTCTTCCCCTTCATTTTCGTAGAGGGCAAGGATCAGTGCGCCAAACGCAGGGCCACGGCCTCCCTGTCCGGGCGTATAGCCGGCAATAATGCAGTCACAGGTCTTCAGTCCCTTTACTTTCAGCCAGGCACCGCTCCGGAGGCCGGGTTCATAGGCGCTGTCTTTTCGCTTTGCCATTATTCCTTCGAGGCCCTTTGCAATGACGAGCCGGTAATAGTCTTCACCTCTCCCCTCGACGGGGACCGACCGGATCACGTGCGGCCCCTCCGTTACTGCGCTTTCCATAATTTTCCTTCGCTCAAGTAACGGGAGGGCTGTGAGGGGTTTGCCGTCCTTTTCCAGAATATCGAAAACGATGTAGGTAACGGGGGTGGTCCCCGGACGGGGAGGCAATTTCCCTCCTGCCGACTGCAGGCGCGGAAGGATGGACTGGATGTCGGGCCTGCCCCCGCTCATCGCAACAATCTCCCCGTCGAGAACCGTACCCGGGGCGAGCCGGGAGAGTTCCTCAAGCTCGGGAAACTGCCCGGCAAGCTCCTTGTCATTCCGGCTCCGGATCGACAGCGTGTCGCCCACGTAGGCAATCGCCCGGATACCATCCCACTTGATCTCGAACAACCAGTCGTCTCCGCTGAACGGGCGTTCTGCGGACTTTGACAGCATCGGGAGATAGCGGGATTTCATAAAAGGGAGTGTTGAGGTTATTTCGGGGAAAGCGTCGCGAGAGTCTCTTTTAATGCCTGCATCAGTTCTTTTGCTTCTTCGGGGTGAGGCTCTTCATACACGATCTTTTCGCCGGCGAGTTTCTTTTCGATCAGGGACATTACTGCTTCCCGGTAGTGGTCAGGGTAATCTTTTATGGAGAAATCCCCCGAAAGGTCGGTAATGATCTTTTTTGCGAGGGTCAGCTCGGCAGCCTTTGGCACCGGGAGGCTTGAAAACACCTCAAAGGCATGGGGCGGCGTGACTTCATCCGCGTGCCGGAGCGTGGTCAGGACAAGGGCGCCGTCATAGACGTGGACGACGACGGGATATTCTTTCGTCCGGAGCGTGATCGTTCCGACCGCTGCCCGCCCGAGTTCCTGGAGCGCGGTGACGAGGAGGCTGTACGCGTCCTCGCTCCGGTCCGGGATAAGGATGTACGAGCTCTCGAAGTAGACCGGGTCAAGGGAGAGATAGTACACGAACTTCTCGATCCGTATCTTGCGGTCGGACTCGGGCATTACGGCTTTCAGCTCGCCCGGTTCGAACACGAGAAATTCCCCTTTCCTCACCTCATACCCCTTCACGGTGTCGGCCCACGGGATGACCCGGTTGTCTTTGGAACAGACCCGGTCGTACCTGAGAGGCTGGCCATCTTCCCGGTGAAGAAGCCGGAACGAGAAGGACTTGTCCCGCATCATCGTGTGGAGCCTGACCGGCACATTGACAAGGCCAATGGCGATAGTCCCGCTCCAGAAGGGTCTCCCGGCTTTTCCCGCGGGAGCATTTTCGTCCGGGGGTTGCGGGTGCGGCGTTGGAACGACGACTGGTTTGGCTTTGGTTTTTTTGGGCACTTCTTTTTCGGTTAAATCGAGTTACCGGAATTTGTTTCGCACGCGTGCCGGCTGCTTTTTTAGTGCCAGCCGGTGACGTTCCCGCCGACCGCTGAACGGTCTTAGCTCCCGATTTTGTACCTGGTGTCAAAGAGATTCCTCCATGGGTCTTCTTTTCCCGGAATTACCGTCCGGATATTAAAATCTTCGGGACGCACCCCGCTCCTGAGTTCGTCCCACTCGAGCGGGGCTGATACCGTCGCGCCTGGTGTCGCCCTGCAGACTGTACGGGGCGGCCATCGTCTTACCGTGAGCGTTCTGGAGATAGTCGATGAATATCGTGCCCGGGTCCCGCGACCGGGGGAACTCGGATACGACATGAGGGGTGTCCTTTGCAATCTTTTTCCCGATGGCGTGTGCAAATTCCCTGACTTCGCCGAAACGGCGGACCGGGTCGAGGGGGACGACGATATGGACGCCTTTTTTCCCGGAGGTTTTTACAAATGACTGCATCCCTTCGTTCCCGAGATGTTCGTGCACGATGTGGGAAACCTCGATGACATCTTCAAACGTGAGCGGGGGTTCCGGGTCGATATCGAACAGGAGCAGGTCGGGAGAATTGTATGTCCCGATGGTCGAGAGCGTGACATGGACTTCGATCGAGGCAAGGTTCGCGAGCCAGATCAGGGTATCGAGATTGTTGCAGAGGACAAAGTGAACTTCGCGGTCTGCGGTCTCCGAGTATCGGGTAAAAATTTCCACATACTCCGGGGTTCCCCGGGGGGCATCTTTCTCATAGAACTCCTCCCCGCCGACTCCTTCGGGGAACCGGTGCATGGTCAGGGGCCGGTCCCGCGCAAAGGAAAGGATCCGGGGTGCCATACGGACATAATAGGTTACGATGTCCATCTTGGTGACACTCGCAGACGGGTACAACACCTTATCGAGATTGGTCAGGTGTACCCGGGTGAGATCAACGAGCGTTTCACTTCCTGCCCTAGGTCCCGGTTCGCGGCCATCGCTTGTAGTTACCGTGAGGGATCCTAAATAGTTTCCCCGCCCGCAAAAGGATACGTGGTCCCGTCCATGGAAAACCCGGATGAGATGCTTGTTTTCGGCTCGGTTGAAACGTGCATGAACACTATCCCCATCCGAACCATGAAAATTAAGTAAAATGAATGGGGAGGTTGTGAGGGATACCCGCCTCAGGGCCTCTTGCGAGGCACGGCGGGGGAACGTTTTTTGTTCCGTTATTTTTTTTTATTAATCGTTCATTAATCCGCTGCGGGGGCGCCCACGCCGGAGGGCTGGGGCGTTTATCGCATTTGGGGGCAGGAGGATCTGGAGCCCACCCTCATAATTAATTGAAATGATTAATTTTCCTGGGAAACCCCTGACTTTGCAGGGAAATCCAGAGCGTGATTGTCGTAGAAGATGTTAGCTAAAATAACTCATTTTATCCCACGAAACAGTCCAAAAATTATGTCAGTACCGTTACCTATATGGTCTGACACTCTGACTTTTGTGAAATGTTTGCCGAGCATGTCATTTACAGCCTTGCAATTGCAATAGCGGTGACTTTTTTCATATGCCGGAAAAACGCGGGATGGTGCACCCTTATTATTGTGGTGAGTGCCTGTATCCCGGACCTGGACGGGATTATCGATCTTGCAGAGAATCATCTTTTCTACACGGCAGGCCAGTTGCTCCCGAACATGACCGAGCATTCACGGTATTTCCACACGTTCGGTGCCCTTCTTCTCTTCGCAGTCCTGACTGGCATACTTCTCAAGGTACTATGCCACTCTTGAATTTTCGAGTGCTGCTTTTTTTGCCGGCATCGGTTTTGGTGCCCATCTCCTTGAGGACGCTCTCGTGTACAACCCGGCGTCGGCAATTTTCTGGCCAATCTCACCAGCAGAGGTCGGCATTGGCCTGTTCCCGGACTATTCCCGTGACTTTTTCTGGATAGCAAACACGGAAGTTCTTCTCATCGGACTTGTGCTGCTCGCGGTTGTTGCGGGAGTAAGCCTCTGGATCAGGCGGACGGAATGGACCTCCATTTTCCAGTCTCCCGGTCAGGCGTACGCTCTTTTTGTGAACGGCGCCTGCCAGCGAACAAATTTAAAAACCATGCTTTCAGGAGACTTCATGTCGGGTGAGCCGACGCTTTTTTTGGTTTCACCCGATAAAATAAAAAATGCTGGCGCAGGAACCGGGTAAAATCAAAATTAGTCCCCAGAAATTCCTTCGTCGTTAAGGTGCAGATTCTGCCTGGCAAATGAAGGTTTCATTTTGTTTTACTACGAGGGCAGTTATTGTTTCCAGTGAATGAACCGGTCATAGAGCTGGTCGACTGACGCGGATTTCAGGTATTGGTTAACCGTGAGCGCGACATATGCCGATCCAATCGTGTTGAATGTCACGTCAAACAGGGAGTCGTAGGGAGTAACAAAATACGTCGTCCCTGAAGAAAGGTCGATAAATAATTCTGCATACTCCCAGGCAAGTCCAAAAAACATGATGATCAGGAATATTCCCCCGGCGATCCATGAACGCCGGATGCGTAACTCAAAAGTCTTCCCGAGCACGAGGATGAGGATGAAGATGAGGAATGCAATCGTAATCGACGCGACCAGGTGGGCGATTTTATCATAGATGGGATACAGCGTAAAGTAGAACCCGAAAACCCCTCCTGCCATGTGAAGGATAAGCGACAGGGTGATCAGGAATTTCATGGGCCAGGGAAAAATAATCCGGGTCAGTTTCTCCCCAACCGCCGGCAGCAGTGCAAGACCAAGGGCAACAAATGCCCACCGTGCCCGGAAAATGTCGTTCCGGATGAATACTGCGGCAATCGCGATCAGGAACAACACGATGGCCGAGCAATAGTAGGCGGCAGTTCCGTATTTCCACCGGAGAAGCGAAGCGGTGTAGTCTGATTTTTCTGCCATGTATCCTGTCCCGGGCCCGGAACGTGTGTCCCGACTGATTCCTGCTTGTATGCCCGCCCTGCTACATAACAATTCCGTTTGATCCGTGATTATCGCTTGCCGGCCATCGTCAGGGCTGGAGCGGCCTTCATCGATTGGTCCCTGCAGCGGACAGACCCAGCCACAGAACCGGGTCAATAACCATTAAATCGTGCCCGGAATACACTACACAAGGACGCCGATATGCCACGCACACTCATCTCCGAAGCCGAAGGGTACGAACTCCTGAAATCCGCCGGTATCCCGGTTCCCCGGTTTGCGGTCGTGCACTCCCCCGATGAGGCGATCGCGGCTTCGGGCACGATCGGTTACCCGCTTGTCATGAAAGTCATCTCCCAGCAGGTCGTCCACAAGAGCGACGCCGGGGGCGTGGTCACCGGGATTAAAACTCCTGCTGAAGCCGGGTCGGCCTATTCTTCCATTGTGACGAAGGTGAAAACCCACGATCCGGCGGCATCCATTACCGGCATCATCGTCGAACAGCAGCTCCCGCCGGGGCTTGAACTTATCGTTGGCGGGAGGAACCGACCCGACATTTGGGAAGATCATCACCGTCGGATTCGGAGGGACGCTTGTTGAACTGTTAAAGGATGTCTCGGTCCGGGTCCTGCCAATCGGTGAAGTCTGAGATCCGGAAGATGATCCGGGAACTCCGCGGGTACCGGCTCGTGCAGGGATTCCGCGGAGAACCTGCACGCGACGAGGAAGCGTTTGTTGATATTGTTGTCCGGGCTGCAAATTGGTTCGAGCAGGACGCCCGGGTAGAAGAATTCGATATCAACCCGGTCCTCCTGTATGAGAAAGGCGGGTGTGCAGTCGATGCACGTATTTATGTCAGCGATGCCGCAAGCCGGCCCAGGCCCATGGTGCCGGAAGTTCCGCTCAAGGAAAATATTCTCGATATTCACTCGATCGCAGTTGTCGGCGCTTCCCAGGATCCGAACAAGGTCGGGTATGCGATCTGCCGGAACCTCCTCTCGTTCCCGGGAAAACTTTACCCGGTCAACCCGAAGAGCGCGGAGATCCTCGGAAAAAAGACCTATCCGACGCTGACCTCCATACCGGATAAAGTGGACGCCGCGGTCATCTCCATCCCCGCGTACGGCGTCCCGCAGATCGTGGAAGAAGCGGGAGAGAAGGGCATCCCGCTCCTCATCATCATATCATCCGGGTTCCGGGAAACGGGCGAGGCCGGCCGCCAGCTTGAAGACCGTATTATTGCGATCGCACAGCGGTACGGTACCCGGATCATGGGGCCGAACTGCCTCGGGCTCATGCTTCCCCAGCAGGGGATCAACACCACGTTCGATCCCGTCTCGCCGAAACCGGGAAAGATCGCGTTCATCTCCCAGAGCGGCGCTCTCATCACCACCATCGTCGACTGGAGCCTGCCCGAGGAGATCGGGTTCTCGGGAGTCTTCTCGATGGGCAACCAGGCGGACCTCACGTTCGAGGACTTCATTGTCATTGCCGGGAACGATCCGAACACAAAAGCGATCATTCTCTACATCGAGCAGATCAGGGACGGCAAACGGTTCATGGATGTCATGCGACAGGTAACGCCAAAGAAACCGGTCGTGGCCATCAAGTCGGGCACTTCGAAGATTGGCCAGAAGGCCGCATCTTCCCACACCGGTTCCTCGCCGGCAGCAGCGAGGTGTACACCGCAGCGTTCCGGCGAGGCAGGGGTTATCGGTGTCCAGTCGATCCGTGAGGCATTCCAGGCAGCAATGCTCCTCGCTTCCGAAGGATATCCGAAAGGCATCCGGGCTGTCGTGATCTCAAACGCTGGGGGATTTGCGGTCCTCTCATCGGACTATGCGGAACGCTTCGGCATCGAGCTGATAGAATTCACGCCGGAACTGGTCGCAGAACTCGACGCTATCCTTCCCAAAGACTGGAGCCGCGAGAATCCCATCGACATGGTCGGGGATGCAAGCGCCGACCGGTTCGCAAAGACCTTCGACGTGATGATCAGGAGCCAGGACCTCTGGGACCTTGCCTTTGTCATCGCAGTTCCCTCTGCAATCTCTGACCCCATCCGGGTCGCGAACCGAGCTCGTCCGGTTTTCGAAGCACACCCACAAGATGATCGTCGGCTGCATGATCGGCGGGGACAGCATGAAGACGCCGCTCCGGATCCTGCGTGACGCCGATATTCCCAATTTCCCCGACCTCGAGGATGCGTTCCGGGCGGTCGGGAACATCTGCCGGCACACGTGTGGGGAGCATGAGCCGGGTAAGGAATGCCGGTAGATTGCCGGGCAGATTGTGACCGGATCTGTGCGGAGTTTTCGGAGAAAGAAACTCAGGGTATTTCGTGCCGGAAGGAAAACAAAAATGTACCAGATGCATTTCTGAATAGATTTCTCAGTCGATCAGGACGAGAAATGTTGAACTTCTTTCT
Organism: uncultured Methanomicrobiales archaeon; assembly: GCA_963758935.1. Lineage (GTDB taxonomy): Archaea > Halobacteriota > Methanomicrobia > Methanomicrobiales > Methanospirillaceae > Methanoregula. The sequence continues at coordinate 74,245 of CAVWXD010000003.1, forward strand.
GACAGATCACAGGAATAGCGCGATGAAATTCTTTGAAACCGGCATCCGAATCATGGGAGAGCAGTGACCCGCTACCTCATAGATATCCGCCTGATGGGTTCAGTGAAGTACCAGATCCGGGCGCTGAGCGATCAGCTGCAGGAGAAGTTCAATCTCGGGGAAAAGCTGGTTGTTCCCCACATAACGCTTGCCGGGCCCTTTTCAACCGATAACGAAGAAAAACTTATCGAAGATTTTACCCGGATATGCACTGACCAGACGGGGATCCCCCGGTACGAGCTGGGCGGGTTCGGGTTTTTTAACGATTCAAAAGTTGTTTTTGTCACGATCACCCCGGATGAAATCCTGAAACAGTTCCGGTACCGGTTATCCTCTGCAATCTCCCCCTACTGCTCATTACGGGACTATGATCGGGATTCGGCTGAAGACTTCATGTTTCACGCAACCCTTGCCATGAAGCTCGACTGGCTCACCTTCCGGAGAATCCAGTGGTATTTCAGGAACCAGGAGAGTGTCGTATACCGGCATCATCCCATCCGGGCTACCCTGCTCCGGAATTCGAAAATTCTCTGTGAATACGACTTTGTACAGGGCAGGATGCTGAGCCGGGCACAGGCACTGAGTAAAGCAACCATGAAGCGTGATTTTGAAATTATCAGGTTGTGGCCGGACGAGGATGGGGAATGAAAAAGCTGTCGTCAGGCACTCACACGTGAGCAATAGCGGCCCGACGCTAATCCCGTAACTTTTTTCGGAAGGGCCGGCACTTTCCCATAGGGTTGGAAAACCATTCCCACGTTTTTTTGAATCAATTATGTTAAGAAAGCTGGGAGAACTTCGGACAAATGTTTCGGATGAGAAAATTATATTTCCTGCATTCGTCCGGATAAAAAAGAAATGATTTTCCGGATTCCATTTTTTTTATGCACCGTCACCAATGCGATTAATTAAAAAAAATGATTAGATTGCGGGCATGGGTTCCGGCGACACCGGGACCGGCTTCGACTCTCCCTGATCATAGACGAGCGAGAAGTACCGGGCTGAGAATATCGTGAAGAGCGGGGTTATGATAAGGACAAGGACCCAGCCGATATACGGGATGAACGCCAGCGCCGATGTTATAATGGCATAGATGGCTGCCGCGATCACAAATCCGATCAGGGCGAGGATGTATGACATCCATCCCATGTTCCGGATTGTCGTGAGGATCCCGGAAAACCGGATCCCTTCGCGAATACTGCCCATGCGGGCGAACCGAACCGCCCCGATGATCCCAAAGAGCAAAACCAGGATGAGGAGGACAAGCCCAACGAGAAGAAGGAGCAGGAGGAGCAGTAATAACGTAAAGTTAGGAGTGGTTGTCGCTGTTCCTGCCGAGGTTGTCGTTACGGAGGCGATGCCGACGAACGCAACAGCAACTCCCGCGGCCATGACGATGACGAGGGGAAGGATCCAGAGCAGCCAGACGATGGCGAGTTTGACACCGTCGATGAACAGTGAGATCCATTCAGTAAAGTCCGGCGCCGGTTTTACACCCCGGTAGATCCGGACCATGTAGCCCGAAATGAAGAAGGAGAGGATGAAGCCAATGCCAGCGAGAGCGATGATCTGACCCCAGGGGATTGCACTCCAGTCAACCGTCGTGCCGACCATATACTTCTTCGGATCGAACAGAAACTGGACGAGCGAGAACGGGAGAGCGAGCAGGATGAAGATCGCCCAGCGCATCCATTTTCCCACAAGCGCTTCCTGTGTATAGGTTATAGAATCTGAAATCAGTTCACCGATATCCATTGTATAATCACTGCGATTATATTAAAAACGGAGGGATATTAAGGATTGCACTCAGATGGCGGCAACCGGGCTGACAGGGAAGGGGAGTTCTCCGTGGGATTTCTTGTTTGCGGGCACAGTTGGCCCGGGTTCCGCTCAACGTTCTTCCCGGGTCGTGGTCTCGTGTGACAGCGCCCAGAGATACAGCGACGCGACCGAACCGTACGGCGAGTAGCGCTTCCGGTACCGTTCAAACTGTTTTTCGGTGAGGGTCGTAAGGCCATAGAGGTTCATCATCCCGCGCCGGATAGCGAGGTCTTTCCAGCTGACAACATCCGGCCGTTCCATGGAGAAGATCATGAGCATTTCGGCGGTCCAGGTTCCCGCGCCGGGGAGGGACGAGAGAATGCGGATGACTTCGTCGTCGGGCATGCCGGGCAACAGGGCCAGGTCCAGTTCCCGGTTCACGACTGCCACAGCTGCGCTCCGGATGTAACCGGCCTTTCGCAGCGACATGCCGCACTGCTGAATTTCTTCTGCGGTTTTTCCGGCTATGGCCTCCGGGGTGATCGCGCCCAACTTTTCTTTCAGCTGTGCCCGGACCGTTACGGCGGCTTTCGCTGAGATCTGCTGGCTTACGATGCTGAATACAAGCGCGGTAAAGAGGTCGGGAATCACGGGCCGCTCGATCATACCGATGCGGTCGATGGCAGATCCGAGCCGCTTGTCCCGCTTTTTTAGGTGCTCAAGCTCGGTCGCACCATACCGAAAAGTCTGCATACTCATTTTTCCCCATCGATATAGTGTCCTGTGTGTTTTGATCTTCAATGAACCGATCGAACCTTTTGCCTTTGGACGGAAGATCCACGATCAGAATAAAACAGGAATGTTAAAGGCCGGGAAAACAAAAAGGGGTTAGTATGTCAAAATTTTGTCCGGATTGCGGGGCAAATTTACCGAATCCCGATGTAAAATTTTGTAACGAGTGCGGTGCCCGGTTACAGGACCCCTCCCCATCCGGCACGTTGAGCACCGGAACAAATTCACGCCGAGGAAAAGAGCCCTCTGGTCGCAGCATTGTGTTCGTTCTTCATTCCCGGCCTGGGCCAGGTGTACAACGGTGAAACGGCCAAAGGTATTGCGGTATTTTTAGGGACGCTCATTGGTTTTTTTATTATTGTCATCCCCGGCCTCTTGGTATGGGTTTTCGGGTTGTACGATGCCTACACAACTGCGGGGAAGATGGTCTCGGGGGAAATTCCCTTCAGACCCACCCGGACTGCCCACATGATCCTGTTTGCCGTGCTCGCGATCTTCATAACAGTTTTAGCGGTTTTCCTGCTTTTCTTAATGGTCGCGGCGACTTTTGTTAGTGCAATGGCCCATACAGTCCGATAATCACGTTTTTCCGGATAAAAAGCGGGATAGTTAATTCGTCGGATTAAACAGATCGATATGCCCGAACCGCGGGGTGCGATAATTACTTCGGCCGGGAAAACTGCGAGAAGACCGTGAGTGACCGGACAGCTCTCCCCGGCCTGGACTTTCCGGATATAAACAGCCGACCCGATCATGCAGACGCCCTGGACGACGATGCCATAGACAAGTTTTGGGTTCCCCATAAAGAGGAAGGTCGTCGCTGCTATAGATATTCCCCAGAGGATTACGATGACGAGAGCGGGGTTGGGGCAGGATGAGGTCATACCAGCCGGTTGATAGTATGTAAATAAAGGGTTTTCCGATGAGTCACTTTGGGATCCTGCTGCCCGGCCGCGAATGAGGTTAAGTTTCCCACTCCTTTTCCGACAAAGCCCGGTGCAGCATCGCCCGCAACTTCCTCGCCCGGAACCTCACATGGGGATCGGCCTTGATGAAACCTGAATCGATTGCATCGGCGACCCGGCCCGAGACCTTTTCATCGGCGCCGACCCGGGCGGTAACAACGATGCGGTACCAGCACCGGTCCCGTAACCCGTCCTTCCTGACCTCCCGGTAAAACCGCCCGAGGGTCCGGGCGTCGGGGAAATTCGTAACCGTTGCCCGGCACATTTCCTCGATCGCCTCGTTGAACTCCGCGATCCCTTCGGGAATTTCCCGGTCGTGGATGGTGGGCTCGCAGAGGAAGTCGACCCCCGGTTTTCCTCCTTCCTCTACGATCCGGGCGTGAATCTCGATTCCTCCGGCAAGGTATTCTCCCTCTTCCATCACGAATTCTTCTTCGCACTGTTCCGGTCCGGTCATGCTCACCACCGGGTTCGACCTCCGGCTTTGAATGCGTTCCCATTTTCTTCCGGTTAACCGCCCCGGAACTATTTCATACGGGAGGACAACCCAGATTATTACAGCGAAGTGAAAGAATGGTGGCTGACGAAAACGCGATCCCCGAATTTGAATTTCTCAGGCAGACTGCCCTTGACCTTGGCGCCCGCCGCGCAAAGATCATCCCGACCGGACAGGTGTTCGTGGAAAACCGTGTCCCCCTCAAGTGCCGGGCCGGGTGCATCGGGTACGGGAAGAAACTTACCTGCCCGCCGCACGTCCCGACCCCCGATGAGTTCCGGAAGATCCTCGCGGAGTACCGCTGTGCGCTGCTCGTGAAGTTCCCCTCAAAGGCGCATGCCGACCCGGACGTCGCCTGCTCGCTCTACAAATCCTGGCTCGACCCCGATGCACCGGCCGAGAAGAAGGAGAAGGCGGCGGCGTTCTGGAACGATTATTTTGCCGGGAGCAACAAGATCCTCCCCATCATGCTGGAGCTTGAGAAGACCGCGTTCAATGCCGGGTACACGTTTGCCCTTGCGTTTGTCGGCGGCTCGTGCCGGCTCTGTGAGATCTGCAATGTCAAAGCCGGGATCTGCATCCACCCGACCCGTGCCCGGATGCCGGAGCACGCGGTGGGGATCAATATGAAGAAGACCGCGGAGGTTGCCGGGATGGGGATCCGGTTCCCGATCGACGGGACCCCGGAGCCGATGGCGATCCTGCTGATCGACTGATATCCGATTATCGCAAGGAGAAAAGATCCATCATGACAGAAAAAAAGGTAAAACCGGTCGACCGGCTTGAAGTGACCGTCCTCGTCGACAATTATATCGACTTCTTCGTACCACAGGCGACTCCCATCGACCAGCGATTGCCGCTTGACCCACACCGTACCCTCCTCGCCGAGCACGGCCTCTCCTGCCTTGTCCGGGTCTTCTCCGGAAAACAGGAGCACACCCTTCTCCTCGATGCCGGCCTCTCCCCGGGCTGCCTCTCCCATAACGCCCGGCAGCTGGGTATCGACCTGCATGCGGTCGAAGTAGTGGTCATGAGCCACGGGCACTTCGACCATACCGGCGGGTTGGCAGAATTTTTCCGCGGTCAGACTCACCAGGTTCCCCTCGCCGTCCACCCGGACGCCTTCCTCCCGCGCCGGATGAACGGCCCGAAAGGGCGGTTGGATCTCCCGCAGCCCGACGCAGTCTCGCTGAAAAAAGCCGGGGCCGACATCCTTATGCGAAAAGATCTATCTACCCTTGCCGCCGGCCACGTGCTCGTGACCGGAGAGGTTGAGCGGAAGATGCCGTTCGAGAAAGGATTCCCGGGAATGGAAATATTCCGGGACGGCCACTGGGAAGCTGATCCCATTAGCGACGACCAGGCGCTGGTTATCAACGTCAAGGACAAGGGCCTTGTCGTCATCAGTGGGTGTGCCCATGCCGGTATCGTCAACACCGTGGAGTATGCCCGGAAGATGTCCGGGGTTGATCGTGTATATGCTGTGATGGGCGGGTTCCATCTCACCGGGCCGATGTTCGAGCCGTTAATTCAACCGACGATTGAAGCTTTGAAAGTTTTGGATCCTGCGTACGTTGTGCCCATGCACTGTACCGGGTGGAATGCGATCAACCGGTTCTTCGCAGAGATGCCAGGCCGGTGTTTGCTGAATACGGTCGGGACGACGTATCGGTTTTAAGTTCCGCTATTGTAACGGCTCAATTACCAGGTCCCCGGATCCTCATTTTTCTGTCACCCTCCAAAATTACGTGTCAGGCGTAAACCCCATCTCCGATGTGAATCCCGCCATAATCCAAGCCCATTTTGCCTATCAGAGCCCATTTGTTTTTTATCTGGCACATCGTTAAAAGCCACTCAAAAGCGTGCCATTGGCATTTCTCTGCTTCAATCAGGCAGGAGTATTGATTTTAGGAAATCGGGGTTCCATGACCCATTGCGAGGATCTGGAAAATCGTCCGATTGCGAAAATAAGCCCAAATTGAAGACTTCACGGATTGGGGCTATTTGCGGGGAGTTTTAGATCGAATCCGGGCTTGTACAGGGCCCGGATTGGGATCAGGTCATGTTTGGGATCTCACAAACAGAGGATTGATTACCGACGGACCGGCAAAACTTCCGACGTAAAATTTAAGGGTTTGAATTTCTTAGGCAGGCCGGATTTCAAATATTTTTCCGGACCCCCTCTTCATACAAAATATCCAGGAGTTTCGTATCAAACAGGGCCTTGTGGGATCCAAATCGGGGCTCATTTCGGGGGTTGTTTTGGAAAAATGGGTAAACAGGCAACGTGGCGTGACCGGATTGGGGGAGTGCTCAAGTCCGCTTTTTTGATGGTTTTTGACGTTTCGCATGATCAAAATTTGTGAGCATTTTCGAGTTGAGTAGGGAGACAGTTTCTGATTTTTTCAGCTGAAGAAAATTTCCGAAAAAATTTAAAACAGTTTCCCGGATTTTTTTGAGGAAATTTTTTTTGCAAAATTCCAGGAATATTTTGAAAGGAACGTCCGGGAAATTTTACACAATAATTTTGTGTAGTAGCGAAAATTTTTGAATTTTTGCCATGATTACCGCTTATCGAATCGGGAGAAATTTGGAAGGACGGGTTTTCCCCTCTCACTTCTTCGCCGGCGTATGCTTCCTGAACTGGTTTACCGCACCCGCAAGCCTCTTGCTCGTTGGTGTCGCAGGAGCCTTAAGCGGGGACGAGCCCTTCGACGCCGTCTCCGGCCTTCTCTTGGCAACCTGAGCCTCTTTCTTCGCAGCCGGAGGTGCCGCTGATTTCCGGGGAGCGGTAAATCCTTTCTTCGCATCCGAGGTCGAGGCGGCCTGCAGGGGTCTCGGGTAGGCTGATTCGCCTTTCCTGGTCACGCCCATCAGGTTCTTGTTCTTATTCAGGTACTGGAGCAGCTTGAGGAAACCCTCTGCCTCGTCCCGGATGGAGCGCTCGATCTTCTTGTACTCCTTCTTCTCGTACCATCCCTTCACGAGGCCTCCGTCGCTCTTGGCCGGAATGAAATTCTCGAGCTTCGCCCCGTTGAACCGGCCGTCATTCAGGAGTATGATGATCGGCTTCAGATCGAAGCGTGGCCGCCGGAAGTAGAGGTCGTAGCTGCTGATGGGGGGTAGATTGTACTTTTTGAGCTTTGCGGTGATCATCTCGAACTCGTAGTCAAGACCCATCCCGACCGGGATAAAGGTGGTGAAAGGAATCCCCGGTTTGAGAAATTCATTGTAGAACGAGGTTATAACCTCTTTTTCAGAGCTCTCCCATTCCCGGAGAATTTCCAACTCCCCGAGCGGTTCACCGGTCGTTAAGTCCATCTTCTGGTACTGGATCGTGATAAGCTTGTCAACGGCGGGATCGGCTTTCTCTCCGATTTTATACCCTTCCATGTCAAAATAGTAAGCCGGCATAGTAGTGTATTCTATACGGATAATCGGGGAAATCCCTTTGCGTGGTTACACTGCATTTCTCCAAACACTTTCAACCTGCCTGCCCCGGCATTATCTGGACCGTCCACGAGATCTGCATAACAATACGCGGATGACGCGGAAGTTTAAGGTGAGAATAGATGGTAATCCGTGAACGCCGCCGGTATTCCACCACACCTGAGGAGAAGGAGCGCCTCGCGCGAAAAGCCTGCCCGGTGTGCGGCCGCGAGCGATCCGGTTTCAATTTCGGGAACCGGAATTTCCTCTGCTGCCAGCCCTCATGCAGCACCGAGTACCTGGAGCCGGGAGAGGCCGACCGTCAGCGAAATGAGGCGGCTTGTCCTTGCCGAACAACAGGGGAAATGTGCACACTGCAAACGCGAGATCCACGAGTTCAACGCCGCTGAATGCCTGTATGTCCACCATCGCTACATTCTCGATCACATCAGGCCTATCGCCATGGACGGCGACCAGTGGGCCCGGGATAATCTCCAGGTCCTCTGCGGGAAATGCAACAGGATCAAGACGGCCCGGGACATGGGAAAAATCGCGCGATGGAAAAAATATTATGCCCGGGGACGGGTTGCAGGGGAGGAAAATTTCCGGCAGACCCCGCTTTTTCCTGAAAATCACCGGTAATTTACATTTGCATCACGGCATTGTGTCACTATGACCGCCGACAGGGTCTGCATCCGGGTTCACTTTCAGCCATGGCGAGTTAAGATTAAAACAGGACATGTCCCCGGCGCCGGCATCCCGCCGATCCGGGACTGCACCGGACTGAACAATTTATACAATTTTACAGACAACAATCGCTTAATGAAGATCAGACTCACCAGTGTCCTTGTCGATGACCAGGAAAAAGCGCTGAAATTTTATACAGAAATTCTTGGCTTTGCCAAAAAGTGGGACCTGCCCATTGGCGGAGGAGCCCGGTTCCTGACCGTCGTCTCACCGGAGGAACCTGACGGGACGGAACTCCTGCTGGAGCCAAACGACAATCCCGTGCTCAATGGCGCTGCGCAGGCATACCAGAGATCCCTGTATACCGCCGGTATCCCGCTCGCTGCGTTTATTGTCGAAGACATCGCTGCAGAATATGAACGGATGAAGGCGCTCGGCGTGGTGTTCAGCACGGAGCCGACAAAACTCGGGATGGTGACGCTCGCGGTCTTCGACGACACCTGCGGCAACTTCATCCAGATATTCCAGCCTATGCAGCCGGGATTATAACAGGATTGATGAAAAATTTTCTGTTAAAATGGATACGCGGTATGTGCCATAGATGATCGATGAAAACCTGCCGGTTTTTATAAAGCGTATTACGGAGTATCCAGAAGCGCCCGAAGTTTCATCTCGATATGCGGCGAGACCGGGTAATAGTCGGGGGTGGAAAAGGATCCCAGATCCTGGTTGATCGCTTCTTCCAAATCATCTTCGGATATACCGTGTTTATTATGGTCCACTATTTCGTGGAAGAAAACTTTTCCCGCAGCGGGTATGATCCGGCACAGGTATGTCTGGTCGTTCTCCACACGAATGTAATAGTAGGATGATCCGATGAATGTGCGTTGGTAATCCTGCAGTTGCAGAAGGATTTTATCATAATCCGGAACAGAAGCGTCCGGCATGATATACCGCGGCAATGGTTCTATGCCGCCAATTTTCTTTGCATTAGGCATATTCCCTCCCCATTTCTGTCACCCCAACCGGTCCTGATCGTATGGCTGAGGTACGGTGGAAGTATCTTTCTTGTGATTATATAATTTTCTATTTTTGAGTTTGTCGGGAATGCACGGTACTCAGTGGCTACACAGAGTACCCGAGATCCCTGTACGCCGCCGGCATCCAGCTCGCGGCGTTTATTGTCGAAGATATCTCCCGCGAATATGAACGGATGAAGGCGCTCGGCGTGGTGTTCAGCACGGAACCGACAAAACCCGGGATGGTGACGCTCGCGGTCTTCGACGACACCTGCGGCAACTTCATCCAGATATTCCAGCCCATGCAGCAAGGATCGGCGTGACGGCCGGATTTCTTTGGCGTATTCCAAACTGGATTTTCGGAAAAAATAATCGGTCAAACGGATCGGGAAATAATGACCAGTAAAATTAAAACAAAAATAATAAAATCATGCAAATTCAAAAACAGCTTATGATCCCGGCACTGCAGGAACTACTTTTTCATCCCGGGATTTTTTTTGCCCGAAAAGTCAGAGAAGAAACCAGCCTGGTAATACCGGTATTCATTATCTTTATCGGGGGCATCGTCGGCCTCCTGGCGCCATATATTGGTGCTTCGTTCTTAAGCTCACTGACGGGAACGGGCACCATCAATATGATCGGGATGTCTTTCCTGATTTTTCCCAGCCTGCTCCTGCCCTTTGTTGCCTGGATCCTGATTTCAGGGATCCTGTTTGTTCTCTGCCGATTATTCTCCGGGACCGGAAGCTTCGTCGCAACCCTGCAGAATACCGGTTATGGAGCCCTGCCCCTTACTATTTCGTCCATATTCGGAATCATCACCATAGCACCGACCATGGAAATTCCTCATCCGGTCACCACAGGAATCCTCTTAGTTTTCGTGACATTGGTATTTGCGTTCGTCATCTGGAGCGGCTGGCTTTGGGCATACGCGATGGAAAAAACTCACGCTATTTCGCACGGCAGGGCTATTGTCGCGGCAACAATTGTGGTGGTGCTTTACCTCGGGCTGACGGCGATCAATATTCTGGCTGCACTCTGGCTCATGGGGATCCGCACTGCCTGACCCGATTTAATCTTTTAAAAAGTGTCACCAAAATACCTGTGCGAGGGATTATTTCTCTTCGTCGTTCCCGGTCCGTCTTCGCCATACAATGAGGCCGATTCCAGCAACGACCGCAACTATAGCTACCACACCGATCATGAGAACTTCAGCAGGAAGCGAAACACCGATCGTCCTCGGGCCGGTTGCCATCTCGCCTTTTACATCGGGAAGCGTCTCCTTATACGCGACTTCGACCCGCACCGTCGCTGGCGTTACCGGGTATTTTGAGAGCATCGTTGTATTCGGGAAGGTCACGTTCGAGACGTTGAACGAGGGGTATTCAGAAAAACCAGGGACCCGGTGGGGGAACCGGATAATGCACTTGCAGGGAAGATACACACGATCATCAATACTGCCAAAGCGACAGGGAAAATTCCCGTAGGAATACATTTCCTGTCCCGTAGCGGTTTCATAAAAGATAATATGGCCGGAATAATAACAGGTTTGTGGTCGTACATTCACGGGCGAAAAACAGGAACATCGTGGGGACGAGTGTCTTAATCGAACGCCCGGATCCCCCTAACAAACGCCGGTAAACAGGTCGGATAAAACCCTAGAGGGTAATCTTCTTCAGGATCTGCCCGTTCTTGAAAATCGTTATCCCGCCACCGCTCTGGGAAACGACGATCCCGACGGCGTTGGTTACCGCCGTGATTGCAGCGACAGAATTATGCCGGGTCCCCATACCCTTCGGGAGCGTTACATTACTCGTGTCCACCGTGATGTAGCGGCCGGACGCCTCGATAAAGCCGTCGCCCGAGATCACGAACGCCCCGTCAAGCTGGGCAAACTCCTTGATGTTCTCCTTGAGGTCCGGGTTGGTCACCCGGCGGGACTCGGGCTGGTGGCCTTCGAATGCATTCAGCATGATCTGTCGGGACTTCCCGAGCACATTCTTGCTGTCCCCGATCAGGAAGGTCGTCCCGACCGCCTTTCCTTCCCGTCCTTCCAGCGAGACCTCGGTACTGATGTGGAAAACCGTGTCGAAGACTTCCTCTTTGATGTCGGTGTCGGCGACGACAATGTCCTTCCAGGTATCGGTGCTGATCCGGACCTCACCGCCCCGCTTCCGGTCCGTGATATCGTTCCCGATGCAGAGGATCTCGACGATGTGCCCCTTTTCGTCACGGATAGCCTTGTTGATCCAGGCAATGAAGACCCGGTCGCCGTTCCTCCGGATATTCTCGTTCACGTTTACGGCATACCCCTCGGCATTGAAGCCGAGATCGTTTGCCATCATGGAAAGGTCATGGCCTCCCCGGGCCTTGTCGGGAACAATTGTCCCGAGAACATTCTTCCCGATCACTTCGTCGGCATTGTAATCAAAGAACGTCAGCGCATAGCTGTTGAAGAAAGTGATGACCCCCCGGGTGTCCATCCGGATAATAATGCTCTGGGTATTCTGGAGGATCTCCCGGTACCTTGCCTCGCTATCCTTCAGGGCATCTGCCATCTTCTTCCGGTCAGAGATATCGGTGACAATAAACGTCCCGCCCTTTGCCAGCTCACGGGGATCCAGCATCTGGACCTGGATCCTGCACGGGACAAGGGTCCCGTCTTTCCGGAGCATGCCGCACTCCGCGAACCCGAATCCCTGTGCATCACGCTGGATCTGGAGTTCCCGGAACCACTGGTCGAAATCCGTCCCGGTCTTTGCGAGGATTCGCATCTCTTTTCCCACGAGATTTGACTCATCATATCCAAGGATCAGGGCAAACTGGCGGTTCACCCACTGGATGACACCATCCCGGGTCTGGAATATCCCGAGCGGCGTCGCGGAGAGGATGGTCGCCAGTTGTTCGTTCTGGGCTTTCTGATCCCGCTCGTTTTTCTTCCGGATGTTCGTTTGCTTTACGAGGGTTACGAGTTCGGCGAATCGCGGCCGGATATCGGTGTTTTTCGGAAGCTCAGTTCCGTCGCGTTCGCCACTTCCTCGACGGCCACCTTGTTTGCACCCCGCCGGCAGATCAGGACGACGGGAGTAGAGTTGCGCTCAGATTTCAGGTATTTGAGAAATTCGATCCCGTTCATGTCGGCAACGAACTCGATCCCGTTGACTTCGGGCACCTGCTCGTACGAGACGATTACATCATAGGTCCGGCCTTTTATCTTCTCGGCCGCCTGTTTTATGGAATGGGCAGTGTCAATCCGTATATCCCCCGCCTTTTCGAGAAACGAACGGATCTGGGTAAAAAGTTCGGTGCCGTCGTCGACAAACAGGACTGATATCATCGGGTAGTTCCTCGAAAAACTGTATGCTTATCCACGTTGTCTAGAGGTGGAGAGTTTAGCGATAAATAGTTGTTTCAGTGTTCCCCGGGCAGAAGAAGATACAATCCGGGAGTTTTTCGGGAACTGAATTCTGCGTGCTCCTGCAAATAAATTCTGCTCGTTTTTTTAAAATTAATTTTCTTTTCACTTTTTTTATCACTTAATGGGGGCTTATGCCCCCATACCCCAGTTGCGATGAACGCCGCCGCCCCCGAAGGGACGCCCCCGCGGCGGATTAAGGACTGAACCCGGAAAACAACGTTGCCACGCCGTGCCTCGAAAGAGGCCCTGAGGCGGGGGAGCATCGCAAATGTCGATCTTCATGGTATTTTGTTTTGAGAGAGATTTCGTTTTGAAAAAATCCTGAATTTTTCGGGGTTCTGATAGGAGAAATTCAACCCAATTAAAAAAAACCGGGTAATTAAAAAAATCTAAAAAAAATTATTCAGTGTGCTCGACGATCGCGAGCTGGTACATCCAGTCAGTGAGCGGATGGCATTCCTCGACAAAACATTCGAGTTCGCAGTTGACGCAGGGGATCAGCTCTTCGCCGGCCATGAGGTCGCACGGGTTCACCGGCTGCCTCTTTGCCTTGAGGAGATATGTCTTGATCCCGTCTTTCTTGAACTCCACCCGGTCAATAAGCCCGCACTCTTCGAGTTTCTTGACGATCCGCGAACACTTGCGGCTGTCAACACCCAGCTCTTTCCAGAGTTCGCTCTGGAGAACGCCTTCGGGTCTCGACTGGATGAGTTTTAACCCTTCTTCTTCTGGATCTGTATCCGCCATGTTCACTCCTTTTTAAAAAATTCAGATAAGCGGTGCGATCGTGAGGATATTGTTGCCCCGGATCACGACGGTTCCAAGGCTCCGGCCCCGCTGGTTATCGACAAATTCAATCGTCTCGTCCATGTGGATGTTCAGGTATTCATCCACCGCGACAAGGCGCCCCTGCAGTTTCCTGCCCTCATCCTTGATCTCGACGGAAATTTTTGAATCCACGAGCGCAAACACTTTCTTTATCGGCAAAACAATTCCGTTAACCATCTGCCCTAATTTGGGATGAAAGATAATTAAAGTTTCTCTTGAGGGCATTCACCGACGGAAAAACCGGGTTACCGGATAAAAAAATCAACAGTGAGATGGAAAACTGACCGGGATGGGACAATTTTACCAACCAGAGAAGAAAGACAAAACGGTTCGCTATATAGCCCGTTTCTATTGGAATAAATTTCAAAGAAGCGGAGCAGTGCTGTCGATAGTCTCGTGGACCCGGTTGCCGAGATAGTCGACAAGGACTTGTTTGAGGTCGAGGAGGAACGGAGTCATGAGAGTAAATTTCCCTGCGGATGTAACGATTGTCAGCTGGTAATCCACCCGGTATCGTGCACTCGCAGGCCCGAATGAGTACGGCGGGAAAAAGATCGACAGCCACCGGGAATAGTTCGGGTCGCTTCGGACTCGCAGTATGTCGATTTCAAGAACCTGATCGAAACAAATCTCCCGGGCATCCTTTCCTGCCAGGATTGTTTCCGGTTCCCGGTTACGGTAATCCTTCACCAGTGCTTCCAGAGAGTCGCCTGGAGAATGGGGATTACCCTCAGGCCATCCACTCCAGGACGATCCGGATTTTGAGGGACGCTCTCCACCAGGAGCCGGAGCGGTTGGCTCTTTCCGGTGGTACAGGGCCGGAGATGGGAGAAAGAATAATCCGGGATGATGTCACGACAAGGACATACCATGGATCGGTCTTCCTGCTGGATTTTTCAATGCAGGTCGTCGTTAGCAGGACACATTCGGGTGGTTGAGTATCCATAATCTGAGTCGTTGGCAAAATCTCCGGGTCACGTGCGATCGAGGGTGTCGAAAAAAATTACTCCGGGATAGGCTCCCAACGACGGGCAAATTCTTTTTCGACCGCAGGGAGGGTAGTATACTCCATCTCCTCAAGGGAAAGCCGGTGCGGCTCGAATGGGCCCTGTGCCCGGATAACATCGGCAAGCTCGTTGCACCGGGACCGGACCCGGTCGAATCCCGGGTCGTCGAACATGTCGGCCGGGCCGATCAGTTCCCCGTTGCACACCTGGAAACCGAAGCAGATGACCCGGGGCGGGCCGTCGAACCGGGTACAGTTCGCATCGCAGAGTCCCACCGGCATAAATGGCCCGTGGTGCGAACCCCGCATCCATCCCGCGACAAGGACCGGGATCGTGAACGGCTCGATAACTTCTCCGACAGCAGGAAGTCCGCTCTGAGCCCGGACGATCATGACGGGATCATCCTTCCCCACATATTTTCCTGCGATCAGGCTGAGGCGCTGGGTGCTCGTCGATGCTGCGATCATCCCGTCTTTCCGGAAGATGTGTTTGATCACGTACCGGGAGGGCGCCCCGATGTACGCGAGCAGGTGGTAAATTTCCTCGGGGCAGGAGAACGTTATCATCCGCTTTTCGATGAGATCGTGGACTTCGAAGACGAAACCCTTGTGCATGGCCGGGTCGATGACGAGGCCCGCGGTATTGAACGGGTCGGCAAAGATCTTGTACAGGAAAAAGTTCCACGCGCCCGGCTCGGTCTTATCTGCCATGAAGACAAGAACGGGATCTGATCCCCGCTCCTCGAATTCCATCTCGGCGACTCCCGGGCCCATGCCCCGGACATTGCCTGAAAAAGCGTCGGCAAGCATGTCCTGGCCGGCACCGTAGAGCTTCATGTTCTTTGCAATCTTTGTGCATTCCGTGAAAACGTCCCACGCAAGTTTGTGGATTTTTTCGTTGTCAACCCCGTGGACATGGGTCATGATGAGTTCGAGGTCATCACCGCAGTGCGTGACGAAGGTGTCTATGAGGAGCTTCCCCTCCTCTTCTTTCAGCATCTTCTGCGCCTTTTCCAGAAGTTTCGGGTGGACGCGGGAGTGCCCGGGATAACTCCCTACATCCGCTTTTATCACAGAGATTGTTGTCTTCGGCATGAGATATCCCCAGTAGAGAATCTCTCTTCGGGAAATAAAACCTCCCTATAATTGAGAATTGAGATTCGGATGGAAAGCAAAAACGAATCTCCCCATAAATAATAATCCTGATAAACCCCGGAATCAAAGGACTAGACACCAGTCAGGAGTCCGTCCGGATAATCCTGAAGTACACATTTTATGGCGATGGATGGCGGTAAAAAATGAAACTCAACGATTTCCTTGTCAGCGCCGGAACTGAAAAAAACCTGACCGAGCTGATCCTCTTCCTGAGCCGGGAGGCACAGGACGTAAAAAAGGGTTTTCTCCCTTCGGCCATGAAAACGATGGCCGATGAGCAGACAAAAAACAGCTTCGGCGAGGAGCAGATGGCGCTCGACAAGTACGCAGACGGCGTGTTTGTCAACGGCCTGAAGAAGAGCCGGCTCGTCCGGTACATCGCCACCGAAGAGCAGGACTCGATCATCGAAGTCGATAACCCGAAGAATTCGTTTGGGGTTGTCATCGATCCGCTCGACGGATCGTCGCTCATCGATGTCAACCTCTGCGTCGGGTCCATCATCGGCATCTACCCGGGGCAGGTCCTTGAGAAAGGATCGTCCATGGTTGCCGCCCTGTACTTCCTCTACGGTCCTCTCACCCTTATGACGCTTACCACGGGAAAAGGCGTTCACGAATTTGTCCTCGACAACGCGGGAGATTTCGTCCTGAAAGAAAAAGATATACGGATGCCCGAGGGGAAAATTTTCGCACCCGGCGCCCTGCGGAAAGACTACCTCCCGGCCCATGCACGGTGGATCGCCGATCTTGAACAGGCCGGCTACAGAGCTCCGGTTCAGCGGTTGCTTTGTCGCCGATGTCCACCAGGTACTCCACAAAGGAGGCGTCTTCACCTACCCCGGCGTGAAGGGAAAAGAAAAAGGAAAACTGCGCCTCCTGTATGAAGCAAACCCGATGGGAATGATCATTCACGCTGCAGGGGGAGCGATCAGCAACGGGAAATCCGATATCCTTAAAATCGCACCGAAGTCGAACGGAGATGTGACTCCCATCTACATCGGCGGGAAAAAAGAGATCGCGCTTATTGAAAAGTATATGACGGAAATGGTCTAAGACAGGAGTGATCAGGTTATGAGCAAAAACAAATATGGTCCAATCCCCGGGTCAGCAATTCTCGCAGGCACCGCCGGCCAGGGAACCATCGTGATGGCTGCAAATGTCAGGATCACGACCGTCGCCCAGGGAATTTTCCAGGCCGCAAAGGATACCGATTCCGCGGTATTCATGGAGCTCGCCCGGTCGGAGTGCGACCTGAACGGGGGATATACCGGGTTAACCCCGAAGGACTTGTCGGAACGGATGAACGAGTCAGCGAAGGCTGCGCAGTGCGATGTCTGGGCCCTTCATGCAGACCATATCACCATTAAGTCCGGGACAGTGCCCGAGATCGAGGGGACGAAGCAGTTGATCGACGCCCAGGTACAGGCCGGGTATACTTCGTTTGCCATCGACGCGTCCCATCTCTTCAACTTCGAAGGAAAAAATCTCCGGCAGGAACTGGAGAAAAATATTGATGTTACTGCAGAGCTCGCCATCTATATAAAAAATAAAATGAAAGGAAAGGACTTCGGGCTCGAAGTCGAAGTCGGGGAAATCGGCAGGAAAGACGGGCACGGCCTCGTCCTGACCCGGCCCGAGGAAGCGGTCGAGTTCATTAAAGCCCTGCACGAAAAGGGAGTGTTTCCCCAGGTCCTCGCAATCGCAAACGGGAGCAGCCACGGGCATGCATACGACGAGAAAGGAAATGTTATCGAGCAGCTCTCGATTGATATCCCCCAGACAAAAGCCGTGGCAAAAGCCCTCCGTGAGAACAAACTCAACGTCGGCATCGCCCAGCACGGTATCACCGGCACACCCCGGGACTTAATCAACCTGCACTTCCCCAAAGGTGACATCATCAAGGGAAACGTCGGGACGTTCTGGCAGGACCTTGTATTCAATGTCCTGAAAGTCTATGAGCCCGACCTCTACAAGGACATACAGGAGTGGACACTGGAGACCTACCGGCCCAAAAACCCCGGGAAAAAGGACAGCCAGATCTTCGACAGCAACTGCAAGTTTGCCATCAAGGAATTTTTCAAGCCCTTGTATGCAGTTGACGAAGCGACGAACGATGCGATCCGGGCTGCGGCATATGCGGAGAGTCTTGTCTTCTTCCGGGCGTTCGGTGCATATGGGTCTGCGTCGCTCGTCAGGAAGTCGATGAAGAAATAATTAGTAACTTTTTTCCGAATTTTTTTTGAAAAGATTCATTAATCTAAATGGATTGCTGGTTCAGGGAATTTCGGTTTCAGGTTTTGGACTTGCGAGGGAACCCGCCTCAGGGCCTTTCCGAGGCACGGCGGGGCAACGTTGTTTCTTTTCTCGATATAAGGATCCAACGAGAGTTCTGACAATTTTCCAATAGATTCCTCCGTTAGGAGAATTATTGTTATTCACTGAACCGCCGCGGGGGCGTCCCTTCGGGGGCGGCGGCGTTCATCACTATTGGGGGGGCATGGGGGTCTCAACCCCCATCAACTCCATGAAACAAAAGAAAAAAAGAATCTGGTTTTCAACAAACCCGATTCGGTCTCATTCAACCCGCATTAGCCACAGAACCCGGCCGCCCGCAAACCGTCACTTCGAGGACACCGTTCTTCAGCGAATGCTTCATTGATGACGAATCGCTTTCCTTCGGAACGGGAGTATGCGAGTGATACATACAATCCCCGCTTACCGCTTCGATGATAAGCTCGCCCCGACGAATCGCGAGGTTCAGGTTATCCTCGGTGACACCGGGAAGTTCCACGACAATTTTTGTCCCGTCCGGGTCCTGGAACACTTCGGGAACCGTTCCCTGAACTGCCCTTCCTCAATTTCTGCCTGCACGGGTTCATCTGCTGGCTCCTCAGTGAAGTCAGCCGGAGAAGTATCAGGTGATGAAAATTCCATCTCCCTCATACCGAAATTTCCTGATACCCTCGAAAAGAGATGGTCGAACAACTCGTCCATCTCTGCAAACATATCGAGCGAATCCCTGTACATGATTTTTTCCTCATTCAGCTTACTTTTTTGCAAGTTTCTTCTCAAGCGCTTCGGTCATCTTTGCGATCCCGGCAAAGTCCTTCTTCCGGAGGTAGACCGCTTTCCGCAACTCTTCAGACGCTTTCTCATCCTTTGACATCATCGATGCTTTCTGGACAGTCTCGAGTGCCTTTTCAAGAATTGAGCGCTGGTCCTGGCTGAAGAGCATCTCCCATGCCTGCCGCTCAGATTTTTCGAGCGCATCGCGGTCGAGCGACCCCTTGATCTTTGCGAGCGACGCTTCGAAATGAGCTTTCGTCAGCATCACATTCTTGATCGCATCGATCCGGTCCTTCTCGTCACGACCGCCCATCGTGATGATGAACTCACGCATCGCCGCCATCTTCGCCTCGCGGATGACTGCCTCGATGTCAGCCCCGACATAGCCTTCGGTGCGTTTCACCATGTCGTCGATGTTCACGTCCTTTGCAAGGATGCTGCCGGTATCGCCTCCGAGATATACCTCAAAGATCTTCTTCCGGCTCTCCTCGTCCGGTGCCGGGACATAGATATGGCGTTCGAGCCTGCCGGGCCGGAGGAGCGCGTCATCGAGCATGTCCGGGCGGTTGGTCGCCGCGAGCACCGTGACGTTCTTGAGCTCTTCCATTCCGTCGAGTTCGGTGAGGATCTGGCTCACGACACTCTCCGTTACGTGAGAGGAGCCTGAGTACATCCCCCTCTTCGGGACAAGTGCATCGATCTCATCGAAGAAGATGATCGAGGGCGATGCCTGCCGGGCCTTGCGGAAGATTTCCCGGACTCCTTTCTCAGATTCCCCGACCCATTTCGAGATGAGCTCGGGGCCCTTAATGGCGATGAAGTTGCACTCGCTCTCGTTCGCCACCGCTTTTGCGAGCAGCGTTTTACCGGTGCCCGGCGGGCCGAAGAGGAGGATCCCTTTCGGGGGCTTGGTCTGGAGCCGCTCGAAAACATCGGGATACTTGAGCGGCCATTCGACCGCCTCTTTCAGTTCCTGCTTAACGTCTTCCAACCCGCCGACCTGCTTCCAGGTTATGTCCGGAACTTCGACAAGCACTTCCCGCATCGCGCTCGGCTCGACATGCTTCCTCGCCTCAGCGAAGTCTTCGTTCGTCACCTTCAGGTTGTCAAGAACCTCGTTCGGGATATCTTCGTCAAGCTTGATCTGCGGGATGACTTTTCGCAGGGCGTGCATCGCGGCTTCCTTCACGAGCAGTGCAATGTCGGCGCCCACGAAGCCGTGGGTGTTGTTGGCGAACTCTTCGACTTTGACATCATCCGCGAGAGGGACACCGCGGGAGTGGACCTGGAAGATCTCAAGCCGGCCTTTCTTGTCCGGGATACCTACCTCGATCTCACGGTCGAACCGTCCACCCCTTCGGAGGGCCGGGTCGATGGCATCGGGCAGGTTGGTCGCTGCAATAACGATAACCTGCCCTCTTCCCTTGAGGCCGTCCATGAGCGAGAGGAGCTGGGCGACCACCCGCCGTTCGACCTCCCCCTGAACTTCAGCCCGCTTCGGCGCGATTGAATCGATCTCATCAATGAAGATGATCGCAGGAGCGTTCGCCTCCGCCTCCTCGAATTTCTCGCGGAGTCCCTTCTCACTCTCGCCGTAATATTTGCTCATGATCTCCGGGCCGGAGAGACTGATGAAGTGGGCGTCGACTTCGTTTGCAACCGCCTTTGCGATCAGCGTCTTGCCGGTCCCCGGGGACCGTAGAGGAGCACACCTTTCGGGGGTGTGATACCGAGCCGCTCGAAGATCTCGGGGTGACGGAGCGGGAGCTCGATCATCTCCCGGACGAGCTGCAGCTCGCGGCCGAGCCCTCCGATGTCTTCGTAGTGGATATCAGAGAGACTCCTTCTTTCCTTCCTCTGCCTTGTACGGCTCTTCCTTGAGCTCGATCTCGGTCTCATCCGTGACGATCGCAATACCCTTCGGGACGACCTTTGCGATGACGAGCGTAATCGCATTCCCGATGACATCCACGCGGACGGTCTGGCCTTCGATGACCGACCGGCCACGCAGCACTCTCGCAAGGTACTGCTCGCCACCGACAAGACGGATGGGCTGGGTCGGCTGTATCACGATCTTCCGGGCGTACTCGGCCTCGGACTTCCGGATCTTCACCCGCTCGTCGATACCGGTGCCGGCGTTCCCCCGGATGTTCCCGTCGACCCGGAGGATCGCGTAGCCGGTGTCCTGCGAAAAACCGGGCCATACGATCGCGGCCGCCTTCCTCTTTCCCTGGATCTCAATAACATCACCGGAGACAAGCCCCAGTTTCTTCATCACTTCGATACTCAGCCGGGCAATACCCCTGCCGGCGTCGTCGTGAGCCGCTTCTTTTATGGTAACTTCGAAATATTCTGAATCTGTCATAGTAACTCCTTAAATCCTGTTTTGAGGTTTACCACTAGTTAGTGTTGTATTATATTTAAAGATTGGCCATAATGCAAAGTTATGGACAGGTGCACATACACCACGGAGATTCAAGTACTTTTGCTTCACGCGGGACCGGGCTAAACAAGCAGTCCTGAATTAATCCAATTCAACTTTACTTGTTAACTTAACAAGCCAGATTTAGTCCAGAATCGTAAAACCCAGCATTTATCTGGTCTTTACCCGAACCTGTAAGACATGAGTATAGTCGCAGATGCCAAGAAGGGCATCGTCACAGAAGAGATGAAAATCGTCGCCAAGCAGGAAGGAGTCACCGAAGACTTTGTCCGGCGCGGTGTCGCGGGCGGGCACATCGTCATCCCGGTCTCTCCCTACCGGAAAGTGAAACTCTGCGGTATCGGTGAAGGGCTCCGGACCAAGGTCAATGCGTCCATCGGGACTTCGACCGATATCGTCAATATTCCTGAGGAGATCGAGAAGGCACGACAGGCAGAGCTTGCCGGTGCCGATACCCTCATGGAGACTCTCGACGGGTGGCGACTTCCAGGAAATCCGCCGGCAGGTTATTGCCAACACCACATTATCGGTTGGCTGCGTGCCGCTCTACCAGGCATTCATCGAGGCCGCGATCAAGGATGGGGCCGTTGTCAACATGAAGGAGGACGACCTGTTCCGGATTACCGCCGAGCAGGCAAAACTCGGCACCAACTTCATGGCGATCCACACCGGCATCAACTGGGAAACCGTCAAGCGCCTGAAGAACCAGGGCCGGCACGCGGGTCTCGTCTCCCGCGGAGGTGCCTTCATGACCGCGTGGATGCTCCACAACGAGAAGGAGAACCCGCTCTACGCCGAGTTCGACTACCTTCTTGAGATCATGAAGGAGCATGAAGTCACCCTCTCCATGGGGAACGGCATGCGGGCCGGCGCGATCCACGATGCGACCGACCGGGCAGGCATCCAGGAGCTCCTCATCAACGCCGAGCTCGCGGACAAGGCTCACAACGAGAACGTGCAGGTCATTGTCGAAGGGCCCGGCCACGTGCCGATCGACGAGATCGCAACCAACGTCCAGCTCATGAAGCGGGTCACGAACAATAAGCCGTTCTATATGCTCGGCCCGATTGTGACCGACATTGCGCCCGGCTATGACGACCGGGTAGCAGCGATAGGTGCTGCGATCTCGTCATCGCTCGGTGCCGACTTCATCTGCTATGTCACCCCTGCAGAACACCTCGCCCTCCCGACACCGGAAGAAGTGTACGAAGGCGTTATGAGCTCGCGTATTGCCGCTCATGTCGGTGACATGGTCAAGCTCAGGAAGACCCGCGATGCGGATCTCGAAATGGGACACGCACGCCGCGACCTCGACTGGGACCGCCAGTTTGCTGTCGCCATGAACCCTGCCCGGGCAAAAGCGATCCGGTGCGAGAGGATGCCGGCCGACACTGACGGCTGCACGATGTGCGGGGATTACTGCGCAATCAAGATTGTCAATAAACATTTCACGTTCTGAACGGGATTGGGGACGGAACCTTTTTTTTGATTTTTTCCCGGGACTTTTTGTAGACTTAACGATAATTTAGACATTTCTTAAAATCGCAGATTAGAAAAGCAAATCGTAGAACATCCTCCTTTCAGTCAAATTACTAAAAAAACACTAACAAATGATTAGAGATTAATTTGGAAAAACAAAAACAATATAATCCAAAAAAACACGAAAAAATTTTTACATTGGTTTTGAATCGTAATTCCCTTTTCACGATTTTTCTTTCACACCCAATATAAGATAACCACCATCAGATGTTTGAATTATTTTCTTCTCAACGCCAATAGATAATTGTGATATATCATGTTCCCAAATAATATTTCCATTTTCTTTCATTTTTATCGCATGAGGATATGCGACATTTTTTTTCTTATCAATAATTGACTTGATAGTAAAGTAAGTTCCATTTTTCGACACAATGAGTGGCGGTAAGGTATATCTGAAGTTCAGCTATAAATACGGTTTGTCGATCAGTTATTGCACCATTTTGATCTAGATGCACACTAATGTATCTAGGAAAATCTGTTCCAGACACATTTTCCTTAACAGTATCGTCAACATAAAGGGCAATGTATCCCTCGGGAGTTTCCTGAATATTGTCGATAATTGTTGTATCGGTCAAAGCAATTTCAGTCGTGTTAACTATTACACCATTTGGATCAAATTTTATGATATTTAATTGATCTTTCCCAAAAGATGGAGTGGAAAATGTACCAACGAGATAACCAGACTTATTATTCATTTCGATAATTGTCGTACTCTGATTTTTTCCGACAGAGGCTTTCCATGTGACATTTACCTCGGGGTCAAGTTTTGTGACTTCCGAGCCGGCAATAACAAATCCTCCATCTTCCGTGGCTAACGCAGTAAAACCACCAATTCCAACACTTCTATTCCAGACAACTTCACCACGGTCGTCAATTTGGCAAATACTACCAGATGAAAAAATCGTAACCATGTTATCCGGTTTCCCAACAATGAGATCGGAACCGCAATACGGGTCGACGTACTCACGATTCCAGAGAATCTCACCTTTATCTGATAATGCAATTAGACGAGAATGATCTCCCGCAATTACAAAGACGTTATCAGACGTTTGAATTACATCGTGTGCGGAAATATCTTTTTGATCGTCAATTACTTTTGTCCATTCGGGAAATCCATCCGAGGTAAGTTTTGTTATAACAATTTCCCTATGTGGAACGTATCCAGGCTCGATACAACCAACAATGAAAATTAAACTAATTGCCAGTATTATTGCTAATATCCGAGTCGATGTCATTTTGTCACTGTTATTTTACGCCAATAAATCAAGGATCCAAGTTGATTCATATTTTCAAACGTAACAAAAATCAATTCTATTAATATAAATGAATTGTTAATTTTTTAGGCCGGTTGAAATCCTTTGCCGACAAGAAAAAATCCTACCTCATTACAAGAAAATCAGATATTGAACCTGAATCGCGACAACGTTCTGATATTTCGTGATAATACTCACCCGTCTCTGGGCCTCTCCGAGGCACGGCGGGCAACGTTGTTTTCCGAAAAATATTCCTTTTTTTTATGTTTTGTTATTGGGTTGAACCGCCGAGGGGGCGTCCCTTCGGGGGCGGTGGCGTTCATCGTAATAGGGATATGGGGGCATCAGCCCCCATGAAGTTAACCGGAAATTAGTTATGACAAATCGCGTTCCAAACAAATTCTGCAAATCCCACAATCCCGGATAGTCACTCTTATGCCCACAAAAACCGCAGAGATTAATGACAAAATACATGCCGGAACACCCCATCCCCCACCGGAAAAAAATCCTCCGGGAAGACGCTAAGCGGAAACGTTCGGAGCTGACGACTCAGGATATCTGCGCAAAAAGCAGGGAGATCTGCCAGCTCGCCTTGCCGGATCTTGAAAAGTGTGGAACCGTTATGGTATACGCTTCAAAAATACCGGAAGTCGACACCCGCACCCTCATATCGGCACTCCTCAGCCAGGGAACACAGGTCATTGTCCCCATAATCGAACGAGAGACAACCACCCTGCGGCTCTCCTATTTGCGGGATCCCACTCATCTCGTGGAAAGTACATTCAGGGTTCCGGAACCGATCGGGAATGAACTGCCGGCAGAAGCCACGAATGTAGAAACGGTCGTGATTCCCATGCTTGCCTTTGACAGGAATGGAAACCGGCTCGGCTATGGTGCCGGGTATTACGACCGTTTTCTTTCTGCTCATCCCGATATCCGCAGGATCGGACTTGCATTTTCCTGCCAGGAAGCCCCTTCCCTCCCCACGGATGAAAACGACATCCGGATGAACGTGATTATTACCGAGAAGGGCATAATCCGGTGCCAGGATGCTGATTGATGTATTTTTTCCGCGACGCTCATAAGAAAAGCCGGATACAATCAAATAACCCGGTACCTAAATGATCCGGAACGGTGATCCTATCAGGGTAAATTTTGGAGGATTCGTCTCGCTCTCGACGATAGACTGGCGCGGGAAAGCGGTCTGCACGGTTTTTTTACGCGGCTGCCCGCTCAGGTGCTCGTACTGCCAGAATGAGGCAATCCAGATTGGAGAGGATTACCGCGATCTCGAAGAAATCGTTGCGATGATCAGGACATCGTCGCCATTCATCAGCGGTGTTGTCTTTTCAGGAGGCGAACCAGCGGCACAGAAAGATGCGCTCATTGCCCTTGCAAAACGGGTAAAGGAAATGAACCTCGCAGTTGCGATCCAGACAAACGGCCTGTTCCCGGATACGCTTCAGGCATTGATCGAAAACAGCCTTGTCGACAAGATCGCCATCGACTACAAGACCCAGTGGGAGGGATATTCTGCACGGGATGACAACGGATGCACCTCGTTCGATGATAATTACCAGAAGAAGGTCAGCAGGTCAATAACAATCTGCAAAGACGCATTCGAACACAATAAACTCCCTGAATTCGAAGTTGTCGTGACGGTTTTTTACGAGAATGAAAAATACATAAAAACGATCGCGGAGACGATCGGGAATGTTTCCCTCGTTCTCCAGCAGGGCGAGCATAAAATCCCGATGATGCCGGACGGGATCGTCAACATGACAGCATATATTGCCAGAAAACAAAATGAGAAGGAACAGTACACTCCCATGACGCTCGCGGAAATCCAGAAAATAGCAGCAAAACTGAAACGGGACGTCCGCGTACGGAACCGGGAAATCGGGGAGATCGCCTGCAACCGGAGATTTATTTTATGAAGGTCATCGGCGTTGTGGGTATGCCGGGAAGCGGGAAGGGCGAATTTGCCCGGATAGCTTCCGGGACGGGTATTCCCGTAATCGTCATGGGAGACATGATCCGGAAGGCCGTGAAAGAGGCAGGACTGGAACCGAACGATACCAATTTCGGTGCAACGGCAACGAGGCTCCGGGCCGAACGCGGTATGGATGCAATCGGCCAGCTCTGCGTCCCTGAGGTCGAGCGCCAGTCTGCACCGCTCGTCCTTATCGACGGTATCCGCGGTGACGCCGAAGTAAACCTCTTCAAACGGGTCTTTCCCCGGTTCACCCTCATCAGTATCGATTCATCCTTTGAGAACCGGTTGTCCCGGGTCGCTGCACGGGGACGCTCCGATGATTTCCAGACCGCAGGAGAACTCCACAACCGCGACGACCGGGAACTCGGGTGGGGTCTCGGGAAAGCCCTCGCGCTTGCGGATGTGCATGTTGAGAACAATGGAACGCTCGACGAGTTTGCAGCCGCGGTGTCCAGGCTTCTCGAAAAAATCCGGAGAGATCCATGATCAAACCGTACTTTTCCTCGTCTGCAAAAGTCTGGGATGACATCTCGTGGGTGTACGCGATCGAAGAAGCGGGTTACTCCGGTTGGGAGATCGTCGGCGACGGGAATTACAAACTCAATAACCCGGAATGTTTCAAAAAAATCGAGGAAGTTATTGCAGGCACGAAACTCGGGATAACGGTCCATGCCCCGTACGGTGACCTGAATCTCGCGACCCTTAACGACCCGATCTGGCACGAATCGGTCAGGCAGATCTGTACCTGCATCGAGCACGCTTCCCGGATAACCGACCGGGTCACGATCCACCCGGGTTATCTTTCGCCGGTAGGAAAACTCATGCCGCAGAAAGTATGGGAACTCCAGAAGGAGGCGCTCCGGCAGATTGGCAAATTTGCCGCCGACCGCGGAGTTCTTGCCTGCCTCGAGAACATGATCGGGGTCAAGGAATTCCTCTGCCGGGTGCCGGACGAGCTCATCGGCATGACCGAAGGGATCGAAGGGATCGGCATGACGTTTGATTTCGGGCACGCGAATACCATGGGTCTCGTGAATGACTTCCTCGGCCGCGTGAACAAGGCGTCCCACATCCATATCCACGACAACAATGGCCTCTCGGACCAGCACCTTGCGCTTGGCGAAGGCACCATCGACTGGATCAAAGCCGGAAAAACGATTGCCCGCGATTATTCCGGCGTTGTCGTGGTCGAAGGGAGATCTATCGAGGAAGCAAAGAAGAGCCTGCTCGTGTACCAGAGGTATTTTTCGTGAGCGGCGAGACCCTCCAGATCTATTTCCTCGGCACTGCGGGCGCCCTGCCGACGCCTACCCGTAACCCGCCCTGCATCATGATCCGCCGGGGCTCCGATACCATCCTCTTCGACTGCGGGGAGGGAGCCCAGCAGCAGATGATGCGGTCCCGGTGTGGTTTTGTGGTCAACGCGATCTTCATTACCCACTGGCATGCCGACCATTTCCTGGGCGTCTTCGGCCTTGTCCAGACCATGTCGTTCAACGGCAGGACCGAGCCGCTGACCATTTATGGCCCGGAATGGGTGCAGGATTTTATCGCAACGCTCAAAAAAGTTGCCCGGTTCAACCTCAAGTTCAGCATAGAGGGGGTGGAGCTGACCCATGGCTCCTGGGTCAGGTTCGACGGGTATACGATCTCTGCATTCGCTGCAAACCATGGGATTCCGGCCCTTGGCTATATCCTCGATGAAGACCCCCGGCCGGGAAGGTTTAACCGGGAACGTGCAATCGAGCTCGGCGTCTCCCCTGGTCCGCTTTTCGGAAGACTTCAGCGCGGAGAGACGGTGAAGGTCGGGACGGGGAGTGATGAGCGGACAGTCACCCCGGACGAAGTTCTCGGGGCAATGCGGCCGGGGAGGAAAATTGTCTACACCGGGGATACCCGGACAGTTTACCGCAGTATCGGGGATATCGCGTGCGACGCCGATCTCCTCATCCACGATTCCACCTACGATGAATCCGAGGCCGAGCGGGGGGCTGAATTCTATCATGCCACCGCTGCTCAGGCTGGAGAGGCGGCAACAGCACTTTCTGCCCGCACGCTCGTTCTCATTCACACGAGCTCCCGGTACCCGGACGCAGCGGCACACATCAGCGACGCAAAGAAAAAATTCTCCGGGCCGGTCATCGCCCCGGACGATCTCACGATGATCGAAGTGCCGTTCCGGGATTAATGGTAGTATCTGCCCCGCGGAAATCATTTTTTTAAGAGACGAACCCACTTGCGCAACAAGGCCCCCATGGGGGACAGGCAGCAGTGCAATGACGGAAACAAGCAGGTAATACGTCGTTGTCGCAAATGGGTAGGGCCATCCGCGGGAGGGCGAAGCCCAAAAGAGCGTTCAGCAATTGTGTGGTTTTTCTATGAAAATTGTGTCCTTTTTTAAAGAGTCTGTGTGGGGCTGATGCCCCCATACCCCATTATGATGAACGCCGCCGCCCCCGAAGACACCCCCCGCGGCGGATTGATGACTAATAATAAAAAACAATGTTGCCCCGCCGTGCCTCGGAGAGGCCCTGAGGCAGGTAACCATCGAAATTTCCACATTCATTTACTAAATGTTCATGGATTGGTGTGAACACTTTGTTCATATCCGTTTCTACAGAGCAAGTATTTCACCACCCTTTTTTTAACGGTACCAGACTGAAAAAAATTGTTCTTCCAGACTTTTTCGTTTTGCAAAGGGAACAGCCTACGGAAAGTTTGGGTAATCCATCTTGGGATCAACGATGGTAACATAAACCCAAAAATCGCATATTCCTTATCTTTCAGGTGGATCAGGAATGGTTTTGCAATTCTTTAACCGGCTTCACAGATTGCCCACAGTCGTCGCATATCTGATCCTCATCAGCACGGGAATTGTTGTTTTCCTGAACGGGTATGGGCTTGTTCACGGGATCACGGATGTCCTGCCCCACCTGTTCTATATCCCGATAATTCTGACCGCTTACTATTTTCCCCGCCGGGCACTTTTTGTCACCGCCATGATTTCGGGGATCTACTGTGCGCTCGTCATAACGATTACAGGCTCGCCGGTAGTTCTTGTTGCTGCAATCGAACGTTCGATGGTATTTCTCCTCATCACCGCGGTTGTCGCATACCTGAGCCACCGGCACCAGCGCGACGCGGAGGAAAGCCTGCGCCTTTCATCCGTTGTCCAGTCATCATCCGATGCTATTATCAGTAAAACCCTTGACGGCATTATTACGGACTGGAACCGTGCGGCCGAACAGATTTACGGATACACTTCAGCAGAAGTAATCGGGAAACCTATTTCGATCCTCGTTCCGCCCGGTCACGCAGACGATACCATCGTATTTCTCAACAAGGTTAAGAAGGGCGAAGCGATTAACCGGTGCGAAACGGAGCGGATCACAAAAGATGGCAGGATACTATCGGTTTCTCTCGCGGTCTCCCCTATTATTGATTATAGCGGGAAAATCATCGGCGCTTCCACGATCGCCCACGACATAACCGGGCAGAAACAACTCCAGGATAAAATCCTCCGCGCAAAAAACCAGTGGGAAATAACATTCAATGCCATCCCGGACCTGATCGCCATCATTGACCGGAATTACCACATTCTCCACATCAACAAGGCAATGGCAGAACGGTTCGGGGTTAAGCCTGAGGATGTGGAGGGACGGACCTGTTTTGAAATGGTCCATACCCTTGACAAGCCTCTTGGGATCTGCCCGCACACGCTGCTTCTCGGCGACGGAAAAACTCACACTGAAGAGATCCATGAAGACCGGACGGATACAGATTACCGGGTAAGCGTTTCGCCCCTGACGGATAACGCAGGCCATATCTTCGGGTCGGTCCACATCCTGCAGGATATTACCGAAGCCAAGATTGCAGAAAAGGCACTCCAGGGCTCAAACCGGAGGCTCTCGGACATCATCGATTTCCTCCCCGACCCCCTGTTTGTGATTAACGGCGGTGGCGTCGTCATCGCGTGGAACCGGGCGATCGAAACAATGACCGGCATCCCCGCAAAAGACATGATGGGAAAACGGGATTACGAATACTCGATCTGGTTCTACGGGAAACGTCATGCCGTCCTTATTGATTACGTACTCAACAATGATATTCTCTCGATCCAGAATAATTACCCGTCCTACCAGATTGAAGGCCGCGTTGTCAAGACCGAGGCGGAAATAATAAAGCCGGATGGTTCAACGCTCTCACTCTGGGTAACCGCGACGCCCCTTTATGATCCCGAGGGAACTGTTGTCGGCGCGATTGAATCGCTGCGGGACGTCACTGACATAAAAAGGATCGAGCGTGCGTCGCGCGAATCAAAAAAATATCTGGACAAGATCATCAATACTATCGCAGACCCGGTCTTTGTCAAGGATCGGAACTACAATTTTGTTCTCCTCAACGATGCTTTCTGCAGGTTTACCGGGCACTCCCGCGAATCACTCATCGGAAAATCAGACAGCAGTTTTTTCAAACCTGAAGAGGTGGAGGTGTTCTGGCAGAAAGATGAAGAAGTGTTCACTACCAAAAACGGCAATGAAAACCAGGAACTCATCACCGACGCAAAAGGTATCCAGCATACGGTCATTACCAAGAAGACTCTGTATACCGATACTTTTGGCGAGGAGTTTATTGTCGGTATCATTCGCGATGTGACGCGCCTCAAACAAGTCGAGGATGCACTCCAGCAGACCAACAAGAAACTCAACATGCTCTCCTCGATAACCCGGGACGATATCGCAAACCAGCTCACCGCACTCCGGAGATATCTCAGCTCGGTCTTATAAGGGAAAAAGACCCGGAAATCCTGAACTACCTCCGGAAGGGGGATGGATCGGCAGAAGCAATCGGCAGGCAGATAGAGTTTACCCGGTACTACCAGGACATCGGGGTCAATGCACCTGAATGGCAGGATGCGGAAAGTCTCATCCGTTCGGCTGCGTCCCAGCTCCCCCTTGAAGGAGCGACTCTGGAAGTCTCAGTCCCGTCAGTCGAGATCTACGCGGATTTCCTCACGGAAAAAGTGTTTTACAACCTGATGGAGAACTCGATCCGCCATGGAGGAAAGGTTACCCATATGCGGTTCTCATTCGCTGCAGACCGGCGAGGGCGGTGTGCTGGAATATTCTGATAACGGTGTCGGGATCTCTCCGGAGGATAAAGCACACCTCTTCACCCGGGGTTTTGGCAAGCATACGGGTCTCGGATTATTCCTCTCCCGCGAAATCCTGTCGATCACGGGCATTACCATGAGAGAGTCCGGCGTTCCAGGCAAAGGTGTACGGTTTGAAATTATCCTGCCGCCAAAATGCTATCGGTTTAGGGGCTCTGCCTGAAAACAGGACCTCTCCCGAAAGACAACCAATATCTTTTTTTGTTGAAAATTTGGTATTTTTTCCAAATGGGGCGGATATTCAGAAGAACGTGAAGACATCGTTACCTGCAAACCTGATGAGCGGACCTGATTATAAAATACGGGATTGTTGTGTAAAACACATGTCCGAAAAGGATCCCAAACCTTTTTTTATGAACCCGGATTAGTTTTAAAAAATCCGTGTCTGGGACTGTTCACGCAGGTACGAGAGGAGATAGTACGGTCCCCCTACCCCTTTACCCGTAGACCCGCTCGCTTTCCATCCCCCAAAGGGTTGCATACCGGGCCAGGCACCGGTCGTTGCCCCGCCGCGACGGTTTGCATAGGTAACGCCGGACTGGATGGTGTTGAAGAAATATTCCACCTCTCCCGGATCTTCGGAAAATATTCCAGCCGTTAACCCAAAATCGGTATCGTTCGCTTCATGAACCGCCTGTTCCAGCGTCGGGCATTGCTCAACAATGAGGAACGGCACGAAGAGTTCCTTTTTGATCAGCGGGTTGCCGTGATTGAGCCCGGTCACGATCGCCTGCCGGACAAAATATCCCTGTGCACGGGATGCACCGGTATCGGGTTCTCCCCCGGAAATAAACCGGCCCCCGTCCCGACGGGTCCGGGCAACAATTTCATCAAACCGTTCCTTTGCTTTGGCATCGATGAGCGGGCCCGTGAAAACGTTGCGATGCCGGGGGTCGCCGACGACGAGGGATTCGGTTTTTTTCTTCAGGGCGATAATAAATGATTCAAAGACAGCAGGATGTACGTACACCCGTGACGTGGCACTGCATTTCTGCCCCCCGTACCCGAACGCTGCACGGGCAACACCTTCCGCGGCTTTGGCAATATCGGCTGCCGCGGTTACGATAACCGGGTTCTTGCTCCCCATCTCGGCGATAACCGGTTTTGGGTACGGCTGGCGCTCGGAAAATCTCCGCTGGAGCCAGATACCGACATCCCGCGAACCCGTGAACGCTATCCCGTCAATGCCGGGATGGGCGGTGATCACGTCCCCGAATGTCCCCCCCGGTCCTGTCAGGTAGTGAACCGCATTTGCCGGCACTCCGCCGGAGATGAATGCCTCGTACAGCTTCAGGCTGGAAAACGGGGCTTCGCTGGTCGGTTTTAAGAGGACCGTATTACCGCAGATGAGAGCACCGGCCGCCATACCGGTTGCAAGGCTGAGCGGAAAGTTGAAGGGGGATATGACCGCCCACGTCCCGTGGGGGCGCATCACGCTCGTGCACCGGGTTGACGGTGAATCCGAATGCAGCGGGACATTGTACCCCGGTTTTTTGTGTAGATGGCCGCGTGGTACCGGATCATGTCGACTGCCTCGCTGACCTCGGCGATGGCTTCGTTCCGGGTCTTGCCCGCTTCGTAGGTGATCAGGGCCGCGAGGATAAACCGGTTTTTCTCAAGGATGTTTGCAGTCCTGCGGAGGATCTTTACCCGCTCTTTCCACCCCTTCTCTTCCCATGCGGGAAATTCATGGTTTGCGGCGATAATGGCCGATCGGATCAGATCGGGGGAAGCGGTCTGGAATTTCCCCACGAGAATTGATGGATCAAAGGGCGCCCGAACCTCGAATTCAGGCAGGGAATGGATCTCTTCTTCCCCGATGTGAAGAGGGTGCGCCTTCCCGAGATCCGGTTTAACCCGGTCCAGCGCACGCTCATATTCTTCATGGATGCTTTCATCCTCTTCGAGGCTCACGTAGGTCAGTTTTTTTTCGTTCTTCATGGTCATCACGAGCGAAGATTTGAGTTTTCCCGGAAATTATCCGGGGAGATCCCTTGATTTTTTCGCAGTCCTGCAACCGGGGAATCTTTGAGGACTTTTGTTTTGCGTATTTTTGATTCCCCACGATTTGAAACGAGAAAGACTTCGTTTGTGATCCGGAGAATGCTCATGTCCCTAGATACCATTTCACATTAAAAAGTCTTGGTCGGCCATTCATGCACCCATGCACACGGTTTGTTAAGCTGACCACACGGCCATACATTTTTAACCACGTCAGTAGAGGAGAGACTCTATGGCGAAGTGGAAATGCACGGTCTGCGGGTATATCTATGACGAGGAGAAAGGAGATCCTCCTTCCGGAAATCCCGCCGGAACAAAATTAGCCGATCTCCCTCCCGACTGGACCTGCCCGGTCTGCGGTGCACCGAAAGATGCGTTCACGCGTCAAGCAGAAGAGGATGTCCACGCAGCTGCCGGAACAACAGTGTCCGAAGTGATGATCAATGAACTCGCAGCATCCGGAGTAACCCTTGTCTTTGGTTTACCGGGGACTTCATCGCTTGGCCTTGTCGACGCGATCCGGAAGAACCCGAAAATCCGGTATATTGTTGTCCGGCACGAGGCGAATGCAGCATTTGCAGCGTCGGCTTACAACAAGCTCACCGGCCGGGTTGCAGGATGTTTAACGATTGCAGGGCCGGGAGCAACGAATCTTACGACCGGACTATACGACGCAAAAGAAGACCACGCATCTGTCATTTCCCTTAACGGCCAGGTCGAGACACAATACACCGGCCCCGGCGGGATCGAGGAGATCGACCAGGACGCATTCTTCCGCCCCGTCACCGTCTACAACAATACGGTCTATGAAAAAAATGTCGCGGTCCTGCTCCTGAACCGTGCCCTCAAGTACGCCCGGCTGAACCGCGGGGTAGCCCAGTCTGTCAGTCCCGAATGACGTCCAGAAACAGCCGCTCGATGCGGGAGCCTGCATCCGTGAATCGTATATCAGCAGCCTCGATATCGTTCCCCCGGACGACGTCCTGAAGAAGGCCGCAGACGCCATCAATGCCGCAAAAAAACCGGTCATCCTCGCGGGATGGGGGGCATACCCCGCCGGAAACGACGTGTTCGCCCTCGCACAAAAAATCAAAGCGCCCATCCTGACGACATTCCGGGCGAAAGGGATAATTCCCGAGGATAACGAATGGGTGATCGGCATTCTTGGCTCTGTCGGCTCACCGCAGGCGAGGGCGCTCGCGAGCGAGTCGGATCTCATAATCACCCTTGGGGTCGGGTTCTCAAAATTCACCAATGTCCCGACCGGCAAGCCGATGATCCAGGTTGACACCGATCCCATCAAGCTGGGGAAAAATGAGACGACCATCTCGCTCTACGGGAACAGCCTCCTGATCCTCCCGAGACTTCTCCCTCGTATCCTGGAACAGGATGCAGGAAAAATTCCTGAATCCATACGGGCACTGAAAAACGAATGGGATACCCAGAGAGACCAGGAGGCAGACGAACACGCCGTCCCGATACGACCCCCCTTCATTATGAAAGTCCTGACGGAGATTATCCCCCCGGAAGCGGTAATTTCAGTCGACGTTGGTGAGAACCAGTGGTGGTTCGGCCGGAACTTCCGGATGAAACGGCAGAGGTTCTGCATGTCGGGATATCTCGCGACGATGGGCTTTGGGTTCCCGGGCGCGATCGCGGCAAAGATCGCGTATCCCGACAAGCCGGTCTTCTGCATAACCGGCGACGGGGGTTTCTCGATGGCGATGGCCGATTTCGTAACCGCAGTGAAATACAATCTGCCGATGGTGGTCGTTGTCCTGAACAACCGTCAGCTGGGGATGATCCAGGTAGAGCAGATGACGGAGCACTACCCCAATTATGCAACCGACCTCCTCAACCCCGATTTCGCCATGTATGCGGATGCCTGTGGCGGCGTCGGTCTTAAGGTGGAAAAGCCGGAAGAACTGAGACCCGCTCTCGTGAAAGCGATCGGGCTGAACCTGCCGGTTATCATTGATGTAAGTACGGATCCGAAGCGGTTTTAAAAAACTGTTTTCGGCGTATAAAAAGCAAATAGACCATCTCTCCAGCATCAACAAATTAAAATCAAAATGATTTTGAATTAACGATGGAGTCCCGCATCAGGGCCTCTCCGAGGCACGGCGGGGCAACGTTGTTTTATTTTATTAGTCATTGAACCGCCGCGGGGGCGTCCCTTCGGGGGCGGCGGCGTTAATCGTGAGGGGGGTATAGGGGCACCAGCCCCCATCATGTTTCAAAGAAGTGGTTGTCAATCAGCGATCACGATTTTCAAGGTGAAAGACGATTCAGGAATATCAAACCATTCGCGGTCCATTTAATCCTACTATAAAGTGGGATAACTCTGGTTTTTGTCAGCGAAAAAATTCTGAAAACATGCCATCTTGCTGAAGATTTCCGGATTTATAGAATTTCTGAAAAGAACTTCTCCGGAAAGCAATTCCCGCTATCCAGAATTTTCAATTCTTCTTCCTCTTAACCAGCACGAGAATGTTTTTCCCATCCTCGTACCGGTACACGATCTCGTCCATGACCCTGCGGATAAGATGGACGCCGAGACCCCCTATCCGGCGTTTGTCGAGTTCTGCTGAAAGGTCGGGTTCCGGCTGCGAGAGCGGGTCGAAGGGAGGGGCAGAATCCTCGATCTGTAGTTCGACAAGTCCATCGGAAGCCGTGCAGGTTATCATGAGTTCTCCGGGCTGTTTTCCGTAACCATGGACGATGGTGTTGGTCAGCGCCTCCTCAACGGCAAGCTGGGTGTCGAGGATATCCTCGTCAGAAAACTCGTACACTTTCATCGCCATTTCAATCGCGGCAGTCACCCCGGGTATCGCAGCGACATCTGCCGGGATCGTGACGGAAAATTCCCATTCCATACTCACACCGCCCGGATGACCATCAGGGTGATATCATCGGACTGCGGGTGATCCCCGCAGAACTCCCTCACCGCAGCGAGAATATTCCCGCTTATCTCCGTTGATGAAAGAGACCGGGAACGCGAGATCGCAGCTTCAAGCCGCTCTGTCCCGAACATCTCCAGCCGGGCATTCTCGGCCTCTGTGATACCATCGGTGTACAGTACGATGATGTCGCCCTTGTCGAGCTGGACAGATTCTGCCGTATATCCGGCATCCATCAACGCACCTATCGCGATCCCGGTAGCCGGGAGTTCCGTGAACGAGCCATCGACGGCATGGCAGACCATCGGAGGGTTATGCCCGGCATTCACGTAGGTCAGGACCCGGGAACCGGCATCCAGAACGCCATAGAAAAGAGTGACAAACATTCCGGATTTTGAATCAGCGGTAATGATCGCATTGGCATCCCGGATAGCGTCCGCCGGCCGTTCCTGGTACCAGGAAGCATTGACCCGGACGACGATCCGCGAGAGTGCCATGAATAAGGCGGCCGGGATTCCTTTTCCGGAAACGTCAGCGATCATAAGGCCGAGCCGGTCTTTCCGGAGCGGGATAATTTCGAACGGGATAACGTCGAAAAAATCCCCGCCGACTTCCTTTGCCATCACGCTCTTTGCTGCAATATCGAAGCCTTCGATCTGGGCAATTGTTTCCGGGAGGAAACTCCTCTGGATATCGGCAGCGATCGCAAGCTCGGTGTTCTTGCGCTCCATCTCCCGCAACAACACATCGTGGTCTGCCTGCATCTTCCGTTCGCTCCTCGTATTTTCGATGATGAACGCAAAGACAAACATCCCGGCGGCATTCGCAAAGATCATGGGGAGGGAGACCGTCGAGACTACGGCAAGTGCCTGCTCGAAAGGGGGGTCCATGGCAAGGGCAAGCGCCATGTGCAGGCCTTCCATGATGATGGCGTACAGGACTGCAATAACGATCCCGGGAAAATTTCGTTTATTGATGAGCCAGATGAGACCCCCGAAGAGACCGGCGAGCACGGTGGCAAGGGAACAGGAATACATCGTGAAGCCCCCAAGGGTGAGGCGGTGCAGCGCCCCGATCAGGCCGGCCCCGAGACCGACAACCGGTCCCCCGATAAGACCCGCCACCATCGGCCCGAGGTCGCGGACGTTCACGATGGCCCCCATGAACTCGATGCCGCTGAGCGTCCCGTAAATGGAGAGGATACCGAAGAACAGGATGAGAATAACTTTGGTCCTGGTACCAGGGTTCCCGTCCAGCACTTCGGCAAAGAGCCGGCTCCGGGTCAGGAGATACGCTGCGACGATGATGACGCAGATTAGCTGGAGGAGAACGAGGAATGAAGAGAAGATCGGGAAGTCCATGGTCTGCCAGCGTACTTAGTAGGGTTTTGGACACCGTCTCACTTAAAAGTCACGTACCGGACACCAGCAGATCGAAAAAAATCCTCTCTTTGCCCGGGGAATAGGATTATCACAAAAAAACAGGTAACTCTACTATACATAACCTTTACCGGGGAAATACCGTGGAGATCAAGACAGCACAACGCGAGAATGCTACGATCGTTTCGATCACAGGGAGAATTGACACCGCAACGGCGCCGGAACTCGAACAGGCAATCAACAGGGAGATCGAAAGCGGTCACCGGAAACTCCTGCTGGACTTCTCCGCTGTCCCGTACATCAGCAGCGGCGGCCTGAGGGTTCTTCTTGCCACGGCAAAAAAACTCAGGAACGCACCGGATGGATTTGCGCTCTGTAACCTCAGCGCCGAGGTCCACAAGATCCTCAAGCTCACCGGGTTCACCACGATATTTTCCATCTACCCTTCTGAGGGAGAAGCACTTCCCGGCTGGAAATGACCTTTCGACCAATGTCTGGCAACCGGTCCCGGGGCTCCCGGGGCGCAGATCTACCCGTTGATCCGTAAAATCGAATCGATCTGTTCGAACTCATATCTCATCCAGACTCCGGATGCCATTATCGTCATCGACCCCGGGGGTATCCCGGAACAGGCAGAGCTTCTCGCTCGTGTAATCAGTGAAATCCGTGAAGAGCGGAAACGCCCGGTCTTTGTAATCCTGACCCATGCCCATATCGATCATTTTATCGGCGCACTCCAGGTCCCGCTTTTTAGCGATCCAACGATAACCGTCTTTATCGTACAGAAAACCGGAGCTTCAGCCCTCACGAACGGCGACCGCAGGCTGACACAGGCCGAGTTCTTCAGCAGGACTTTCCAGCCTTTCAGCCCGGGGATCCGGCTGTTCTCTGGCAGCGAAGCGGACAATGACTGCGAGTCCGGTGTAACGATGTGTACAAACGGTGCAGAAGTCCGTAGTACCGGCAGTGACGCAGGTTCCAGTCCAGCTTCCATGAAAATCGGTTTTGGACCCGGCACGACGCTCGAATTCTTCCCTGCTCCAGGTCACAGCCCCGACGGTATCTGCATCCGGATGGGCAGCCTGCTCTTCATCGGGGACGTACTGTTCGCAGCGAACCCGGGCGTTGCGGGGAACTCCGGGTGGGACCAGAAAGCCCTGATCCGATCGCTCGACGGGATCGCCTCCCTGATTGCAGGTGGGGGAATCGATCTCGTCTGCCCTGGTCACGGGCGTGTTATCGGGTCCGCCGATGCAGCGCGGATGCTTTCCGCGATCCGGAACGATGCGCTCGCGCTCGAGAATATCGCGGAACTCAACCGGGATCGGGCAAATGAAACGGCGGAGTTTGCAA
This sequence comes from uncultured Methanomicrobiales archaeon, assembly GCA_963758935.1. GTDB lineage: Archaea > Halobacteriota > Methanomicrobia > Methanomicrobiales > Methanospirillaceae > Methanoregula. The sequence continues at coordinate 112,943 of CAVWXD010000003.1, forward strand.
AAGACTGCATGGAGCAGGTGGATGAGCTCTTCACGATCATCGCAGGCCGCCTCTCCTATGTCTCCTATATAATGGAAGAGCTCGGCGAGGCAGGTGTTGCCGGTGAGACCGGGGGCCTGATCAGCAGCGACACCATCGACGATCTGATCGAAGCGTTCAGGGTCTACTCGGTTCAGCACCACAAATCGGGAAACGTTCCGATCCACCTTGCCCTCAAGGCCGGGCAGATCATCGGAAAACTCGAACGGGCATTCAGGAAAGATGAACTTGCGGGCATCATCGACCCGTCGCTCGTCCGGAGAGCCGGGCGGCTGTTGTCGGATTACACGACCATGCTCCGGGGGTTCAACCCGCCCTGCGAACGGACAGCGTGCAAGGTTTTCCCGTTCACCGATGCGATCATCAGGGAGTTGTCGGCGCACCAGACCCCGGATGATGATATCCTTGCTGCATCCGATGATGCCGATGCGTTTACCAGGATGCTGCTCATGCGAATCGGAACACGGCCTCTTCTCGAGGAAGTGGAGGTCACCTGTTCATGGACCGACGAACACCTCACCGCTGAAATCGACGGCGATAACTATTCAGATCTTCTTACGTACATTCTCGAAGACCTTGCCGGTTCCGGCGCCGGACAGATCTCTGTTCAGGCCCAGACCGATAGCGGCGGGGTACGGATCCTGTTTACCGGGAGCGGTTGCGTTGCCCGAGGCGACAGGACTCATGAGGCAAGGGGTTTCCTCGTCCGTCTCTGCACAAGGGCCGGAGGGTCCCTCACCTGCTGTGATGAGGGAAACACCCGCAGTCTATGCTATCGCTCTTCCTGTTTCTCAGGAAAAATGCTCCTGAAAGAAGGATTCGAACACCTCAAGGCAGGTGAAATCCCCGGGAATCAAGTACATTCTTTTTTCAACACGGACTTCTCAGGTAATAAGAGAACACAATGTCACACGCAGTTTCCGTCGGGGAAGGTGAAGGATCTCTTGCGAAGAAGCAGAGGATGGTCTTTGTCAGCCTCGTCATCGATTTCGTCCTCTGGCTTCCCGATATCGCGGCTGCCATCCTCTCCGGGTCGATCGTCCTCTTTGCCGATGCCATAAAATGCGCAAATGAGATTCTTGCAACGTTCTTTGCCTATCTCACGATCCGCAAGATGGCGCGTGGTGGGGTCGGGACCTACGATTACGGCATGGGGAAACTGGAGACCATGACCTCCATCATCACCGGCGGCGTGATGTTTGTATCGCTCGCTCTCGTGTTCTTCGTCGCACTCTACCGGATTGCCATCCCGGCCGAGCTCATCCACGAAGGTGCATACCTCGGTATCGTGCTGATGATCATCGGCGTGTGCATGAACTCCTGGCTCTGGATGAAGAATTACCGGCTTTTCACAAAGGAGCCCTCCCCTATCATGGATTCCCAGTGGAGGCTCTTCCGGACAAAGGCGTTCTCCGACTTCCTGGTCCTCGTCTCCCTTATCGCGAGCCTCGCACTATCGCAGTATGGATGGTCACTCTATATCGACCCGCTCGCATCGTTTATCATCGCCGGCTTCCTCCTCTTCTCCGGCTACAGGGTGATTACTTCTTCACTCCCGGACCTCCTCGACAAAACGCTTGACGAGGAGCTCCAGCTCGTTATCGTGCGCGAACTTGCCGCATTCTTCGATGACTATGTCGCGCTCCACGGGGTCCGGTCCCGGCGGTCGGGAAGCAATGTCTATATCGAGCTGCACCTCGAGTTCGAAGGCGACCGGAAGATGTGCGAAGTTCAGGAATCAATCGACCGGATCAAGACGTCACTGGAAGCAAAAATTCGCCATAGTTCGGTGAGTGTCGTGCCGACGAGTACAGCGGCGTGTGCGAAACCACGAGAAATCTGACGGGGAATGGACCGGGGAATCTGATTGTAACCAATCTCGGGTTTCTTTTTTCTTCATCATTACAGACGTGCATCACAAGAATGGGGATTGAAACCCCCATACCCCCATTGGGATGAACGCCGCCGCCCCCGAAGGGACGCCCCCGCGGCGGATCAAGACGGTTTAAATCAAACCACCGATTTTTCTTAGATCCGGTATGAACAAAAACCAGTTCATGTCCATTCCAACAGAGCCGTCAATTCTTTTTCTGATGAATACATCCCGGAACAAATTTGGTCCGTGAGCGGGCTTTGACGCAAATCCAAAACGGTGGAGAACTAGGATTTTAAACAGGTAACCCGTGAAAAAAGATTTTTCTGTTTTGTAGAACGGATTTGAAAACTAAATGTTCGCACCCAAATCGGGAATATCGGTGAATATTTTTCAACCGTAATGATCCCGCCGCGGGGCGCCCTTCGGGGCGGCGGGCGTTCATCGCTTTTGGGGGTACGGGGGTCTCAACCCCCGTATAGATTACCTGATTTTTAGTTGGAAATCTTCATTATCCACTGACGCAATCAACCCCGCTCATCCATGAACCGTTCCACCCACTTCGTCTTCTCTTCCGCAGAGAGAGGGGTCGGCACAGGGTAATTGTCCCCCCACACCGGGGCATCTTTCCGGTACATAATCCCGAGGCCGATCCGGGCGTCCTTGTTGTAATCCCACTCGCGGGCTTTCCCGTATGCCGCAGAATAATCAGCTACGGCTGCTTCGTCCCAGTCGTAGATGCGGGCGTTATAATATTCCGTCAGGTCGTTATACGTAGCACAAATCTGGAGAATGTCCACAAACGAGAAGCCCCGGTGGAGGATCGCTTCCCGGATTACCCGCTTCAGCTGCTCGTGCTGCCGGGTGTATGCCCGGGCGATGAAGCTCGCGCCGGATCCGAGCATAAGGTTAAGCGGGTTCAGGGGAAGCTCGTGTTCTCCTCCCGGGGTTGAGCGCCCTTTATAGCCATAAGCCGATGTGGGGGTAAACTGCCCGGTGGTCAGGGCATATACGCGGTTGTCGTGCACGAGCACGGTGATGTCGAGATTCCTTTTCGCCCCGAAGATAAGGTGATCGAGCCCTTCGGCATAGCAATCGCCGTCGCCGGCGACGCAGATGACGTTGAGGTCAGGGTTCGCAAGTTTTATCCCGGAAGCGACGGGGATCGTACGGCCGTGCAGCGAGTAGAACCCGTTGAGGTTCATGTAATCGAAGGTTTTCCCGTGCTGGCCGATACCCGCGACCAGGACGACGTTCTCGACCGGGTGCCCCTCGCTGTCGAGCCCTGCCAGGACTTCCTTGAGCGCATGCTGGATGGCGAAGTTCCCACATCCCGGGCACCAGAGGTTCTTTGCCCGGCTGATAAGACTGTTCGGTTCGAGGGTCATACGATCGCCTTCCGCAGCTCGGCAGCCAGTTCTTCAACAAAAAACGGCCTCCCGTCGTATTTCAGGATCTTCCCCGCCTCAGTGTAGCCATACTGCCGGAGAAGACGGGCGAGCTGTCCTGTCTCGTTCTCTTCAACGACCCAGAATTTACGAACCCCGGCCATCGCTTCTGCGAATGATTCCTCCGGGAATGGCCAGAGAACAATCGGGCGGACCACCCGGATACCCATTGCGGTACCGAGCTCTTCACAGATTCCCTTCGTCGACCCCCAGCACACAATAGCGATATCCGAAGCCTTGTTCCCGGCCACGGCTACCGGAACCATGCCTCCCGTCTCTTCCTGTAATCCCGCCATCTTTTTCTGTCGCTTGTCAGCCATTCCCTTTGTCGTGGCGGTATCTTCTGTCGTGATACCGTCGGGGTCGTGGACATGGCTGTTCACCCGGATTACTTCACCTTTTACCGGTGGGAAACGAAGCGGGGAGATCCCATTCTCAGCATACGCGTACCGGTTGTAGGGGTGAACCACCGGGTCTCCGGCGTCGGAACCTGCCGCAGGTTTGGTTACCGGGGATCGGTCGACGCTATACAAGCCCTCGCAGATTATCCTGTCCGATAGGACGATGGCGGGGAGCTGGTACTTCCATGACAGCGCCATTGCAGCCCGCGACCAGGACCGTGCTTCATCCGCGTCACCGGGAGCGACGACGAGCCGTGGAATGTCACCCTGACCGGCGTTAATTGCAAAATGGAGGTCGGACTGTGCGGTGTACGTTGCAAGCCCGGTGCTCGGGCCGGTGCGTTGCCCGAGAATGATAACGACCGGGAGTTCGGCAATGCCGGCAAGACCGAGCGACTCGGTCATCAGGCAGAAACCTCCCCCGCTCGTCCCGACTGCGGCGGGCGTCCCGGCGTACGAACAACCGAGGGTCATGAGAATGACGGCGATCTCGCTCTCCGGCTGGATCACTCGAATGTGCAGATCGTCTGCATATGCTGCGAGAAAGTGGAGGAGGTTTGATGTCGGGGACATTGGATAGGCGAAATACGCTTTGAGACCTCCCTCAATGAGCCCGATGCCGATTGCCTCGTTCCCGGTCATGACCGGGAGGCAGGGTTTTTTGAGATCCGGGATCTTTTTTTTCTCCGAAGCGATGTCGTACGCCCGCCGTGCGACGCGGAGATTCTGTTCGGTCCCCTTCGGCATGGATTTTTTTACAACCGTTTCAACGCGTTCCCACCCGATACCTGTTGCCCGGGCAAAGGCACCGAGAAATGCTGAGTTGCCCATAACGGGAGGAGCGCTTTCCGCTTTGAGGATCTCCGCGACCGGAATACCGATTCCATCTGAAGATTTCACGGTCGTAGTATCGTGGATGATAACCCCGCCACCCGAGAGGTGCACGCGGTGCCGGTCAACAGTCTCCTGGTTGAGAGCGAGGATGAAATCCACGGTTTCCCGGACTGCCCCTGTCTTCTCTCCGGCAGCCCGGACAATTGCAAAATTATGCCCCCCCTTGATCAGGGATGGGTAATCGAAGTACATGTGCACCCGGTATCCTTCCTGGCTGAGCAGGTGCGCCACGATCTGCCCGGCACTCGATATACCATCACCCGCTCTTCCGCCAATAAGAACCGACACTTCGCTTCCTGCCAAACTGTTCCTGCCCCCGTTCTGATGAAATGACCATACCTGCCGCTCGGATAAAAGGATTTCTAAAAAAAATTTGGTCAGACAGGGTTTTTCTTTATTCACCGGACCGTGTTCCCCTGACTGTGCCGTGAGAACGTCAGATTGAAAACCGGAACCTGCCGGGAGATGGGTACTTTATTACCCATCATGCAGTAAAACGGGCCATGAGGAGTATGTACCTGCATGGATCAATCGCTTCTGCACGAGTATGATGTAATTATTATCGGAGGAGGGCTCACCGGGCTGCGGGCCGCATTACAATTTTCCCGGGCAGGGATTTCCTGTGCGGTAATCTCCAAAGTCCACCCGCTGCGTTCCCACTCCGTTGCTGCCCAGGGCGGCATGAACGCTGCCCTTGCCAATGTCCCCGGACCCGACGGGGCGAAGGACAGCTGGGAGCGGCATGCATACGATACTATCAAAGGGTCTGATTTTCTCGCTGACCAGAATGCGGTTGTCCTCATGTGCAGGGAAGCGCCGAAAACGGTGATCGAACTCGAGCATATGGGCACGGTCTGGTCGCGGCTCGAAAACGGGAAGATTGCCCAGCGACCGTTCGGCGGCGCCGGTTTTCCCCGGACCTGTTATGCAGCGGACAGGACCGGCCACAACGTCCTCCACACCCTGTACGAGCAGGTGACTGCACGAAACGTTCCCGTGTTCGAGGAGTTCTTTGTGACTTCGCTCGTCGTCAGCGGGGGAAGATGTTCCGGGTGCACCGCGATAGAGATCATGACCGGTGCAGTCCATGGTTTTGCGGCAAAGGCGGTACTCGTCGCGACCGGAGGATTTGGAAGGATCTTTTCCCGGTCGACCAACGCCCTCATCAATACGGGGGACGGGCAGGCGCTTGCACTCATGGCCGGGGCTTCCCTCAAGGATATGGAATTTGTCCAGTTCCACCCGACAACCCTCTACGGTACCAGTATCCTCATCTCCGAAGCGGCACGGGGCGAGGGGGGGTTCCTGATCAACAAGGACGGGGAGCGGTTTATGGCCCGGTATGCCCCGAATTCGCTCGATCTCGCTCCCCGTGATGTCGTAGCCCGGGCGATCGAGCACGAGATCGCGGCAGGCAGGGGGTTTGAAGGTGAGTGCGTCCACCTCGATCTCCGGCATCTCGGTGAGGATCTGATAAACGACCGGTTGCCCGGGATACGACAGCTTGCCATGGATTTTGCCGGCGTTGATCCGGTCCATGAAGCCATCCCGATACAACCGGGCCAGCACTATTCAATGGGAGGGATCGATGTGGGGATTGACGGCCGGTCTGCATCCCTGCCGGGCCTGTATGCAGCGGGGGAGTGTGCGTGCATCAGCGTTCACGGGGCAAACCGGTTGGGAGGAAATTCTTTGCTCGAAACCGTGGTGTTTGGGCGACTGGTCGCGGATGCGATTATCGATGAAATCCCTTCAATTGCACACCCTTCGGCCGATCCTGTCCTCGCATCGATACAGGATACTGATAGAAAAATCGAACGTACCCTTGCCCGCACCGGGGGCGAATCGCCATTCGCGCTCATCGATTCACTGAAGGAGACGATGTACACAAAATTCGGCATTTTCCGCGATAAGAAGACGATGGAGGAAGGACTTGCGAAGATTCGCGAGCTCAGGGACCGGCTGGAAAGTGTAACCCTTGCGGACAAGGAGAGGGCAGCAAACCAGGTTCTCATACGATATTTCGAGCTGGAGTACATGCTCCCGCTTGCCGAGGTTGTTGCGCTCGGGGCGATACAGCGGGAAGAGAGCCGGGGTTCCCATACACGGCTCGATTTCCCGGAAAGGGATGATACGAAATTTCTCCGGCACACTGTCGCCCACCTTGCCGACGGTATCCCGGCGATCGGGTACAGCCCCGTCACAACCGGGATGTTTGAACCCGAGGAGAGGGTGTACTAAATGAAACTCAAAGTGTTCAGGTTCCATCAGGGAATGATCAAACCCCGATACGATACCTTTGAACTGGATCCGGAACCGGGAACGACCGTCCTGTCCGCACTTTTTGAGGTGCAGAAACGGTTTGACGAATCGCTTGCGTTCCGGAATTCATGTCGGGGCGCAGTCTGCGGAACCTGTGCGATGCTGATCAACCGGGTGCCGAGGCTCGCATGCCGGACCCAGCTGGGAGCACTGCTCGAGGGAACGTTGAACATGTCCCTCCACGGGTATAACCTCCCGGAACTGACTGAACCCTGGAACCCGGCAACAGAGGTCATCGTAGAACCTCTGCCAAACCTCTCGGTCATCAAGGACCTCATCGTCGATATGAGGACATTTTTCCAGTACTACCGGGACATCGATCCCGTATTTCACCCGAAGGATCCGGATCCCGGGCAGGAACGGCTCATGACAGCTGTGGCGGTTAAGGAACTCGATCAATACACGACCTGCATATTGTGCGCAGCATGTTTCGGGGCATGCCCGGTAAACATGAAAAATCCACGATACCTCGGACCTGCAGCCCTCGCAAAACTGTACCGTTTCCATATTGACCCCCGTGAGAAGGGGACGGAACGCCTCGGCATTGCCGACCGGCCGGACGGGTGGTGGGCCTGCGAGTTCCACACAAACTGCCGGAGAGTCTGCCCGAAGGATGTGCCTCCCAATATCGCCATCGGCAAGGCCAGGCAGGAACTTGCCCGGCTTAAAAAAAGTGATGCGAAGTCGGGAGGTGCCTGATGCGACAGGAACGCGATTCACTCGGGGTCCGCGATGTGCCTTCCGATGCGTATTATGGGATCCAGACCCTGAGGGCCGTCGAAAACTTCCCGGTAAGTGGCCGGCGGGAACGCCCCGAACTTATCAGCGCCTATACTCTTATCAAAATTGCAGCAGCACGGGCGAACATGAAATTCGGCGTCCTTGATCGTGAGCGGGGCGACGTCATCGTCAGGGCTGCAGAGGAAATCCTCAAAGGAATGTTTGCCGACCAGTTCCCGGTCGATATCTTCCAGGCAGGAGCGGGGACATCGTTCAATATGAACGTCAACGAGGTTATCGCAAACCGCGGCCTTGAACTTCTCGGAAAAGAACGCGGCCAGTACGATTTCCTGAACCCGAACGACCACGTCAATCTCTCCCAGTCGACCAATGATACGTTCCCCACCGCGTCCCATATCGCAATTATCCGTGAAGCTGAAAAACTTGAGACTGTTATCGATACCCTTGCGGCCTCGTTCAGGAGGAAGGGGAATGAGTTTGTCCACCTCCCGAAGACCGGGAGGACACACCTGATGGACGCCATTCCGGTAACGCTGGGCGATGAGTTTCTCGCGTACGCGTCGGCCCTGTCCCGTGCCTCCGGAAGAATCAGGGAACGAAGAGATGGTCTGCTCAAGGTTGCTATCGGAGGAACGGCAACCGGTACCGGCGCGAACGCACCCCCGGGATACCGCGAAGCAGTGATTACGAATCTCCGCACGCTTACCAGCCTCGATCTCGTCCCGGCAAAGAACAGCTTCGAGGCACTCCAGAGCCGGGCCCAGATGGCAGCATTCTCGGGCTCCCTCCGGGAATTTTCGCTCGATCTTATCCGGATCGCAAACGATCTCCGGCTCATGAGTTCCGGCCCGACTGCCGGGATCGATGAGATTATCCTGCCGCCGGTCCAGCCGGGATCTTCAATCATGCCCGGGAAAGTGAACCCGGTCATGGCGGAATGTGCCGACATGATCGCGTTCCAGATTATCGGCAACGATACCGCGGTTTCCTTCGCTGCCCAGGCCGGCCAGTTCGAACTGAACGTCATGACGCCGGTTATTGTCCATAATATCCTCGAATCGGTCTCCCTCCTGAACCATTACCTGCCGGTCTTTGCCATGCATTGCGTGGATGGTATCGTTGCAAACGAGGACCGGCTCATTGCAACAATAGGGATGAACCCTATTCTCGCGACCCTGCTTTCCCCGAAGGTCGGGTACCTCAGGGCTGCAGAAATTGCCCACGAATCGATGGTGAGCCACCGGTCAATCCGCGACCTTGCCGTGGAAAAAGGGATCCTTACAATCGAGGAAGCGGATGAGATGTTTGATCTGCACACGCTCGCGAAGAACCAGTTCCGGGACGAGGAGTGGAACCCGGTATAACAATTTCTAGGAGTCATATCCTCCCGCTCTTGTCCCGGCAGACCCGGTCTGGAACATGTATTCCTGGATCCGGATTCAGACGCATCAATGGTTTATTCGCCCGGGAGTTTTCTTACAAAATACACTCAAAACACGTAAAAAATCATGCGAATTCAAAGATTTTTTTCTCACCAATTTTTTTCTCACCAGAATGGATGTCGCCGGCTCGATCCCATTTTGGGGAAATTTCTGACAATTTATATAAGGATATGCTTTACATTGCTGCATTGCGATCGTGAAGTCAATCACAATTTTTTTCATTCATTTTCGTTGCACAGGTCGCCTCCTTTAACGAGGTGAAAACAGGATATTTTTTAATCACTGCCTTGCAACATCCGTGATTTCGCTGACGTTTTTTTTTAAGAGATATATTTTAATTATCCGGGAGTGAACTTGTCCGTACTAACTTATGGCAATGCAAGAGTATAACAAGGAAATGAATAAAATCCGAAGCATCCTCATCGGATCGACGAAAGGATGCACGGTTACTGAGATCTCCAAAAGGATAGGGATCAACCGGAACTCTGTTGCCAAGTACCTCGATATCCTTGTGACGACAGGGACCGTCGAGATGAAGACGGTCGGGTCGGCAAAACTATTCACCCTCTCAAAGCGGATGCCCCTCTCGTCTATCATCGACATATCCTCTGATTATATTCTTCTTCTCGACGAAGATTCGAACGTCACCTATGCAAATGAAAATATGCTCAGGTTTGAGAATTCGACGCTTGAAGAGATCATCGGGAAACCCGTATCCACGCTCGAACTATCCCGAAAATCGGGCTCTCGAATCAACCGGATCGTTCTCGAAAGCATTTCCGGCCGGGAGATATCGACCGATCTCGAGTTCCGGAAAGGAGCGGACCTGCTCGCATTCCATGCAAAGTTTGTCCCCGGGCTCTTCGAAAATAACAAAAAAGGTTTGATCATTGTCCTGAGCAGCATTCCCAATATCGCCCGGTTTAGCGGGGATGAGACGAGCGGCATTGCTGCATCTCCTGCATCTCCCTTCACTACCGGTATCGGGAACCAGTCACCGAACAGCGACACCGGCAAATCCGAGAAAATGTTCAGGGACTATGTCGAACTTGCACAGGAAGGCATCTGGGCGATCGACGAGACTGGAAAGACGACATTCCTGAACCAGCGAATGGCTGAGATGCTCGGATATGGTGTCGAGGAAATGATTGGAATGCCGTTCTTTTCTTTCCTGGATGATTCCGGAAAACACCTGGCCCAGAAGATGATGGATATCCAGAGCCGTGAAAGAACGGTTTACAAGAGCAGCAGTTTTGAATTTATAAAAAAAGATGGCACCGTTGTCAGCACGATGCTGGCATCGAACCCGTTCTTCAACGAGTCAGTGGGTTTTGCCGGCGGTCTTGCAATCATCACGGACATAACCATCCGGAAAAAAGCCGAGGATGCCTTGCGCCAGAGCGAAGCATACTACCGGGCCATTATCGAGACGTCCCCCAACGGGATTGTCATCTTCGATCCGCTCTGGCAGAATCCGGATGGCAAACCGGCAGACCGCACAGTATCTCGGATACCCTGAGGCTCAGGCGCTCGACGGCAAAAATATTTTTAATTTCGTGGCACCGGATGACATTGAAAAATGCCAGGTCCACCTGAAAAAAACCCTTGAAAAGAAGGCAGCCGGATCGATTGAGTGCAAATTCATCAGGAGGGACAGTTCCGGGTTCTGTGTCGATTTTGCGGTCTCCCTTCTCGGGGGAAAACCGGGCGAGACTGACTTTTTCCTGGGAATTGTAACGGATATCACCGAGCGCCGCAAGGCAGAAGCCGTCATCAAAAAATCGGAGATCAAGTATCGGACTCTCGTCGAAGGCCTCAGCTCCATAATATTTACCATCGATGCTCAGGGCAGAATCTCGTACATAAGCCCGGCGGTTGAGAGAATTCTCGGGTACAAGCCGGACGATCTTATTGGAAAACATTTCTACATCCTTGTATCATCGGATGACCGCCATGTTCTGGGACTAAAATTTAAAGAAGCCAGGATCGGGGGCTCTCGTCCGTTCGATACGCAGGTGATCGACAGTTCCGGAAACCCGCACTGGGTGAGGATAGTTGGCGAGCCGATGAAGGAGAACGACCGGGTGATCGGCCTCACGGGACTTATCGGGGATATCAACGACTGGAAACTCGCCGAAAACGCCCTGAACCAGGTCTCCCTGAAATACAAAGCAGTCGTCGAGGACCAGACGGACCTTATCTGCCGGTTTACGCCGGACTTCCGGATATCCTTTGTCAACCCCGCGTTTTTACGGTTTTTTAACAAGCCTGAAGAAGAAATTATCGGAAGCGACCTTGTCAGCCTGGTCGCTCCCACATCCCAGGAAACCCTGAATAAGACGGTTGCCTGCCTGACCCGGGAAATCCCGACAAAAACACTTGAACTGGACTTTGTATCGCCAATCGGTAATCCCTATTCATACCATGTGACCGCACGGGGGATTTTTGACCAGGATGGTGACGCCGTCGAATGCCAGATAAGCTGCAGGGATATCACCGAACTCAAATCGTATTTTGAGCGTTCCCAGAAACTTCTCCAGGATCAGCAGCTCCACCAGGCCGAACTCCAGATCCAGAACGAGGAACTGAGGAAGCTGCACAGGGGAGCAGAACTTTCGGAGAGGCGATACCGGGACTTTTACGAAACCGCACCTCTTGCCAACCTGTCGCTTGATGTGGCGGGGAGGATCATTACCATAAACCCCTCAGGCGCCCTCATGATTGGAAAACCGCAGGACAGGCCGGGCAGGGCGGATGTTTGTGGATTTTGTCCGCGAGGAAAGCCAGGATGAATTCCTGCAGTTTTTAGAGTCTGTCTTCTCAAAGGACGAGCGCCAGTTCTGCATAGCGAGGTTAGGGGATGCCGACAGCGAGACGCGGCGAGTTCTCATTATCGGAAAAGGCGTCCCGGCAAAAGCCGGGGAACCTGCGCAATGCAAGACGGTTCTCGTAGATATTACCGGTCTACGAAGGTTCAACAAAAAAATAACATCACCTGTACCGGAATCGCACCTGAAACATGTGTGAAACCGGGAGAAATCATATTCACGCTATTTTGCCAGCGCATAGATGGCCCGTGCATAGAGCTTTGACAGCGCCACGAGATCATCAATGGCGATATACTCGTCCTGCTTATGGATCGGGTAAACCTGTCCCGGCCGGTAAGGACCGAACGCCACCGTGTTTGGCATCCGACGGGCATAGGTGCCGCCGCCGATCGCTACCGGGGCCGTTTGATCACCCGTCGATTCCCGGTACACCTCGACGAGCCGGGTAATCAGATCTGAGTCAGCAGGATAGTGTAACGGAGGCTGATGCTTGAGGATGTTCACCGGGAAATCTCCCTCTCGTGCCTTTGCCCTGATAAGATCGATAACCTGTTCATACCCTGTCGTCACCGGGTAACGGATATCAAGGGTAATGCGGAAGTACCCGAGACCGGCGTTAACCATACCGGCGTTGAGCGTAAGTGCTCCCGAGACATCATCCCGCAGGGCAAGGCCAAACGACTTCCCGTCAGTCTCCTGCCCGAGCGTATGCGATAAAAAACGGATAGAATCTGTCATTCCGCCGGGGCTGAGCTTCTGGTCTGAAAGAAAGGAGAGCATTTCCTGGATCGCATTTCGTCCCTCTTCGGGTTTCGATGCATGGGCGCTCTCGCCACGGGCATGGATCCGTATCTCCCCTTCTCCGGTTTTTGTGTCAATCATGGAGCATGCTTTGTGGGGGTCAGCGTCGCACTGTTTGAGGGTAATTTCCGGGTGGACAGTCCGTATTTCCGCGGTAGCCGAATCCGGAACCATGTTAACTGCCGTCCCGCCCGCAATGGAAGTTACCATTGTGCCGTGGGCTGGTGTACTAAATTTTTTCTCCAGTTCAATCCAGAGAATTCCTTTTTCGGCAAACACAACCGGAAAGTCCGCATCGGGTGTGAACCCGGTGACCGGGGGTTTTTCTTTAGAGAGGTAATAGGGAAGATCGCGATCGCCCGTCTCCTCATCGGTCCCGAAGATTACCCGGACCCGCCTCGACAGGGAAAACCCGCTCTCCAGCACGGCACGGGCACCATAGAGAGCGGCAATCGCCGGACCCTTATCGTCAAGAGAACCCCGTCCGTAGATCTTCTTATCATGAATCTCGCCGCCGAATGGGGGATATTTCCAGTTCTCTCCTTCCGGGACGACGTCGACGTGACCGAGTGCCGCAACATACTCTTCACCCTTCCCGAATTCAGCATACCCGACGTAATTATCGAGATTTACCGTTGAGAACTCCAGCCGGTCCGCTATCCGGAGAGCAAGGACGAGTGCGTCCCGCGGGCCGGTTCCCGTCGGCACCCCCGGTGCAGATTCTCCCGCAGTGCTCCGGATCCGTACGAGTTCCTGGACGGATGCGACCATCTTCTCACTGTTCCGCTCAACTATCGTATCAAGAAGGGTGCCCGGAGAGGTCTTCGCTATATCGAATGCAAGCACAATGACCAGGCTGGCGATCAGGAAGAGATGAAGCATATGACTCTAGGCATCTGATTCACCTGAGTACTATTATATACTTGTGTGAAGGATTGGCTTTCATTCCGACCAGAAAAAAACGGGGAACGTGGAGAGAATGCCATTCCAGACTGAAGAAAAAAATCCTGATTCCGGATCCCTTGAAAACGATCTCCGGAATGTTTACCAGGATATGAAAAAACAATCCAGGGAGGTTCCGATCTATGTATCGTTTCTCAGGGACGGTGTCCTTATCGAACGGACACGCTCAGCTGAAGCGCTCGGGGAGATTGGTGACAAAGCAGCGGTACAACCGCTGATAGATGCATTGTCCGACACATCCACCGATGTCCAGTATGTTGCTGCGAAATCACTCGGGATGCTCGCCGACGCCCGGGCGGTCGACCCGCTTATAGGAAAACTGAAATCCGAAGAAAAATGGGTCCGGCGGGGAGCTGCCCATGCCCTCGGCCTCATCGGCGATAAAAGAGCGGTCGATCCTCTTATCTCTCTTCTCTCCGATCCCCATCACGATGTGCGGGCAGAAGCGGCATGGTCGCTTGGCCAGCTCGGGGAAGTCCGCGCAATCGGGCCGCTCCAGGGCCTGCTGCAGGATCCCCGCGAGGTGGTCCAGAAGGCGGCGGCAGCAGCAGTCGACCTCCTGAAAAAAATAATGAATCCTGCGCCTGAAGATCAACCCGCAGCCAGCGTCGCCGCCGGTACCAGCACTATGGCGGAGAAGACGGGTTCATGACGGCAGAAATTGTCATCATGAATAAGGAAGCCGTCGCAATTGCCGCCGACAGCGCCGTCAGCCTTGTCACCGGGCCTGCTGACAGTCCGCAGAAGATCTTCACGTCGGCAAACAAGATCTTCGGGCTCTCCGGTAATCACACGGTTGCCCTGATGATCTACAATAATGCAAGTTTCCTTGGCATACCCTGGGAACCCCTCCTGACCCGGTTCGAGGATACTCTCGGACCTGCCCCCCTCTCAAGTCTTGACGAATATGCAGAAAAGATAATCAGATTTCTCACTACCGAACAGGAACTGATCACCCCGGAAATCGAGAAGCAGTATTTCACCGCCCTGATCTACAATTATTATCTCATGTTCCGGATGGCCTTCCAGGCAGGCGCATCGGAAATGATGCGGATACAAGGCGCAATATCCGAGGAGCAGGTGGGGGAGATCGTCGCAGAAAAAATAGCCCAGACGTATGAAAGTCTCGCGAGCCTTGAATATATCAAGGGAGCGGACGATGCCCGTGCCAAAGAACTGGTAGCGGGCTTTGACGAAATTACCACAAAAGCGATCAGCGATGTGTTCGAACAACTCCCCATCACTGACGAGGCACGCGTACAGCTGAAGGCGATGCCAGTATTATTCTTTATCAAAAACGCCGGCCCGGAAGATCCGGCATCCCAGGATTTCTCCGGTCTGGTTATAACCGGATTCGGCAAAAAAGAAATTTTCCCCGCACTGGTGACGTACGCAATCCAGGGCCGGCTTTCGGGAATCCTGAAATACAGGGAGATCGAGAACAAGAAGATCTCATTTGAAAAATCCGGGTACGTTATGCCCTTTGCCCAGCAGGAGATGGTTGACACCTTCATGGCCGGTATGGACCACCGGTTTTTCGATGCACTCATCGAGAGCCTTGAGGCAATATTCCAGGAGTTCCCCCGTTCGATCATCGACGGGATCGAAACGATTGACGATGCGGAAAAAGCAAACTTAAAAACCCTGATCCAGCCACGGAGTGACGAACTCATCAGCCAGATATCGACGTTCCTGAACAATTACCGGAACTCAAATGTCATTCCTATTATCAACGTCGTAGTTTCCCTCCCCAAGACCGAACTCGCCGCCATGGCAGAGTTCCTGGTCAACCTGACCTCGCTGAAGCGCAAGGTATCCCTGCAAGCCGAAACCGTCGGGGGCCCGGTGGATGTTGCGGTGATCTCGAAGCGGGATGGGTTTGTCTGGATCAAGAAAAAGGAGTATTTCAGGAATGAACTCAACCCGAACAGGGTTCAGAATACCAGGTGACCATCATGCAAAAAAAAGAAGAAAAAGAAACGGCGAAAACAACAGGTAAAAAAATCTGCAGTACGGATACGGAATTTGAAGAACTTTTCCTTCCCGGCACGCACGAGAAAAAGAAGATGCAGGAAGCCATCAAAGAACCGGGAAAACTCAAGGACCATATCCTGAAAAAAATGCGGAAGTAAAACGTTTTGGAGGCTGGCGATCTGATATCGCACGTGCTCTATCTACCCGGATTAATTATTCCAGCACTCCTGCACTTTTCATTAATCATTTTTTTGCATACTTCGATCACAACTCCACTCCCCACCGGCAGGGAATCTCTCGAAATCAACAACGCGACTTTGGGTCCATTAAAACAATGAAAAATACTCTTTAGAGATCATTTTTTCGAACAAATGACCTCCTCTTGCGCCACCAGGCCCCACGGGGGACAGGGCGCTAGTATCGAGGATCCGATTCAATGTAATACATTGTCATAGCAACGGGTTGCTACAGCGGCGGTGGCGATGCCCCAAAGACCGTTAGTGATTATGAGATTTTCCTATGAAAACCAGTAACCATCAGGATTGAATTATGGGGGTTGATACCCCCATCCCCCAATTGCGATGAACGCCCGCCGCCCCGAAGGGCGCCCCGCGGCGGGATCATTTCGGTTGAGAAAAATATTCACCAATTTTCATGATTTGGTGCGAACATGCAGTGTTCATGCCCGTTTCTCCAGAGCAAAATGAAAAGAAAGATCAAGACGGACCTGAAAATTCTTCCCGACCAAAAGAGATAGGCAAGGACTTCTGACTTCTGTAAAATTTTCATAATATCATGATAAAAAAAGATTATTTACAGGATTATTCCGGATTATCCTCAAGGTGGCTGCTGTCGCAGAACGGCTTATTGGATGAACGCCCGCAGCGACAGAGTGTTACCCGGTTGCGGACTTCATACGGCGTGCCGTCGGCGGATATCACCGGGATTCCTCCCCGGACCCAGATAGGCCCTTTTGTCCCCCGGTCATATTCTATCAGGCCCAGCGATTTGACAAATCCCGGTTCGATTGCCAAACCGGTTGATTTATTCCAGACCACAAGCCTTCCCGACGGGCAGTTTGACGCCTCGGTTATGGCGGTCTTTTTTGCTCCTGCCACATCTGACTGCCGGGTAAGGTCCCAGATTCCTCCTGCCCGGTCACAGAATTTTGCCGAGGCACAGAGATCCGTGTAATCCGTGAGATCCAGGTCAGGTCCCTCTGTTTTTTTCGCCATCTCGATGTACGGTTTTCTGCCCGCAGTCTCCGTCCCGTCAAACCCTTCCTTGTCGTGCACCCGGTCGCAATATGGGAGGGTCGACGATTTTCCGCAGCGGCACAGCGCGTAGGTTTCCCTGAGCGGGTACGCGATCCCCTTTCTCCAGTGATGGGAGTATCCTTTCTCGTCGGTGGCTATGATCTGCACCCCAAGGGGGAGATCACCGGTGACAAGATAGGGACCATTTTTACTCACGACAATCTTCTGCTCGTTGCGTGGATCGGAAGGGGGGGTTGTTACTGGGGGGTTTT
The DNA here is from genome assembly GCA_963758935.1 of uncultured Methanomicrobiales archaeon. GTDB lineage: Archaea > Halobacteriota > Methanomicrobia > Methanomicrobiales > Methanospirillaceae > Methanoregula. The sequence goes on from CAVWXD010000003.1 coordinate 130,197, forward strand.
CTTCAGAGGTCATGTATCGTCCTGCCTGAGGCTCGATTTTTTTTTATTCTTTCTCCTGAAAATCAATCTGAAATCGCGTGTTAAACATGGGGAATGTCCGTGTGCCCGGAGATCTCGGAGTTTGTCGTGCAGAGACAGGAAAGATCGAGAGCATGCACATCGTCATTCCCGGTGAGCCGTGCAAAATCTTTCAGTTCAGATGTCGATACCCTGAGGAAATGCTCGAGGCGTTTTGCCGAGATATCGGATTTTAGGCGCTCACGGAGTTCGGGCATCTGGGTCGTGACCCCGACCGGGCATTTCCCGGTGTGGCACATCCGGTACTGCTGGCAGGCACAGGCCATGAGGGCCGCAGTACCGATTGCTACAGCATCCGCCCCGAGCGCAAGCGCTTTTGCATAGTCCGACGACACGCGGAGGCCTCCGGTGATGACGAGCGTCATATCTTTTGCCCCATGCCGGTCGAGGAATTTCCGGGCCCGGTACAGGGCAAAAATCGTTGGAACCGACGTTGAAGCCTTGATGTACTTCAGGGCAGCACCGGTTGCGCCGGGCCTTCCGTCAATCGTCACGAAGTCAACCCTTGCGTACATGACCGCCTCAAGGTCAACTTCAATATCACCTGCCGCGATCTTGACGCCGATTGGCCGGCCACCGGAAATCTCCCTCAGCCATGATACCTTTTCCCGCAGGTCTTCCTGGTTGGCAATGTCCGTGTATCGTGCCGGGCTGAGGATGTCCTGGCCCTCCGGGTACCCGCGGACCTTTGCAATCTCGGCCGTTACCTTCTCGGCCGGGAGCCGTGCACCCATCCCGGGCTCTGCCGATTGTCCTATCTTGATCTCGATCGCATCGGCGGCTTTAAGGTTCTCTTCGGTGACGCTGTAGCGGTTGGGGACATATTCAAAGATGTATTTGTACGCATTCTGCCGCTCTTCCGGGAGAATGCCACCCTCGCCGGACCCGATCGCAGTCTTTGCGGCCGCACTGCCTTTGGCCAGCGCCACTTTCACTTCTTTCGAGAGCGCCCCAAACGACATGTGGGTGATGTAGATGGGAGTTTCGATGACCAGCGGGTACTTCGCCTTTTTGCCAATAACCGTGCGGGTATTTACCGGATCCTCGCTGTTTTTTGGGATCCGGGCAAGCTGGGCCCCCTTGATCAGGATATCGTCCCACGAGATCACCGGTTTCTTGGTGCGCATCGGCTCGATGATCGATTCACCGGTCGATGCCATCCGGTGGATATCTGCCATGTAGATCTCGGTCGTGTCGGTGAACCGCTCCCACTGGGCGAGATAGCCCGTCATCGCCCCGGCATCCACCGGTTTTACCGAAACTGAGATCGATGCCCCGCACTCCGGGCAGGGGATCTCATGCTGTTCAGCAAAAGCCGGGCAGGGAACCGGTTTCAGGTGAGTCTTGTCAGACGCACAGATGGGACACATCCATTCGTCAGGAAAATCGTTCGGTTCCGTTCCCGGTTTTATCTTCGTCAGCGAGTTTCCCCGTGCAGGGTCGTACTCGAACACATTACAGACATCGCAGCGGTACAGGGTCACGGGCAGAAATCCTCTCAGGGGTAGAATAGTCACGGGACTATTTTAAGATTATTCGAAATATCCCGGTATTTTAAAAAAAGATCGCGTTGGTTATCGAATCATCCGGAACTGGGATAAGAAAACGCCGGCGGGTTACGGGTAATAAAACAAATGCCGATTTGGATCAGGGCAGGGGAATTTTTCCGGCTACCCGGAGGAGATCAAGGTACCGTTCCCGCCGTTTACGGTAGGCGGTCTCCCCGGTGCCAAACGGGACATACTCCGATACAGCCCACCCGGAATCAGCGAGCAGTTTTTTTGTCGTATCGGACAGGCCCATCAGGAACCCGAGCTCGATCTGGTGCCGGGGTATCCCGGAATCCCTCCGTATCCAGTCTGACAATTTCCGGATCGTGGGTACCGACACAAAAATTCTCGCCGGTATTGCGAGCGCGGGTGATAAGCGCCTTCAGACGTTCCTGGATTTCAGCAAAATTTCCTGTGTCGCCAAGATATGCTCCTTTCACCAGCCGCAGGCGAATCCCTTCACTGATACAGAGGTCGGTGTCAGCGGGTGTCCGGTCGAGGTATGCCTGCAGGGCGATGGTAAGGGGATACTTTTTCACCATCTCCCGGGCGGACTGCAGGGTCACGTCGACGAGATCCCGGCCTTCCATATCGATCTCGAGACCGATCTCGTATTTTTCCGCCTCCTCAAGAACGCGTCCAAGGTTTCGCTCGTATTCCCGGGGATCGAACAGGATCCCCATCGCTGTCGGTTTAATGGCGATCGTGCAGTCCGGCACCCGTGAAGCGATAACCCGTATGCTTTCAGAGATCTCCCTGACTGCAGCATCAGCCTGCACTTTGTCCTTCGCATATTCTGCAAGGGTTGCGACGGTACAACGAATCCCCTGTCCATGGCGCATCTCGCACCATTGTACAGATTTCTCGAGATCGGGGAGCGACCAGCGGGAGTCCGGGTTCATGAAATCTCCTTTGCCCGCTCAAAGGATATGAATGTCATCACCGGAACCGAGTCCAATCCGCAGGTTCTTTGGAGAACTGCCGATATAATTATCCGGAATTTTCTGGTTTTTGTGCAAAGCACAGGGAATATGGTTCCGGCCCTCCACACTTAAATATCAAATAATCCAGATATAAAAAAAACTTCACACCCTGTAAGGAACGTGACCACCAATGCTTTACCGAAAAGTTCCCAAAACCGGCGAAGAGCTCTCCATCCTCGGCTTCGGCTTTATGCGACTCCCCCAGAATACAGGCGGAGGCATCGACGAGGAGCGTGCGATCGCCCAGCTTCGCCATGCCATAGACAACGGGGTCAACTACGTTGATACCGCCCCGCTGTACCATTTTGGGAGGAGCGAGCCGATTCTCGCACGCGCTTTAGAGGACGGCTACCGGAAGAAGGTCAATATTGCGACAAAACTGCCCCCCTGGTCGGTACGGAACCGGGGCGATATGGACCGGATCCTCGATACGCAGCTTGCGACCCTGAAAACCGATCATATCGATTACTATCTCCTCCACAGCATGGCACGGGAGAACTGGGAGAAACTCAATAGTCTCGGGGTCCGTGAATTTCTCAACGAAGCAAAAAAAACGGGGAAGATCCGGAAATGCAGGGTTCTCGTTCCACGGGGATGTTTCAGCGTTTAAGGAGATCGTCGATGCGTACGACTGGGAGTTCTGCCAGATCCAGTACAATTACCTTGACGAGAAGGTCCAGGCAGGGACAGAGGGACTAAAGTATGCTGCACAAAAGCGGCTCGCGGTCATGGTCATGGAACCTCTCCGCGGGGGCAACCTTGCAAAACCCGTCCCGGAGGAAGTACAAAAAATCTGGGATGAAGCTGTCGAGAAACATTCACCAGCGGAATGGGGACTTCGCTGGGTCTGGAACCATCCTGAAGTCACGGTTGTCCTTTCGGGAATGAACGACGAGCCTGACATCGACGAAAACATTCGTGCCGCCGGTTCGTCGCTTCCCGAAAGTCTTACCGAAGAAGAACTTGCCCTCGTAGGGAGGGTGAGGGACACCTATCGGCGCCTGATGAAAGTCGGGCTGTACGGGCTGCAGTTACTGCATGCCCTGCCCCGCCGGTGTGAATATTCCCGAGTGTTTCGCGCTCTATAACAATGCCAACCTCTTCCCGGGCAACAGCGAAACGAAGATGCTGTATCTTGCACGGCACGGCGGTCTTATCGGCAAAGAATCCTATGCCGGGTTGTGTATGCAGTGCGGGAAGTGCGAGAAGATATGCCCTCAGAAAATTCCCATTCCTTCAAAACTCAAAGAAGTTTCAAAAAAGATGGAGGGTCATGGGTTTACCTTCAAGGTGAAGGTTGCAAAAGCGGCATTCCGCGTTTATGACGGAGCGTCGCGGATCCGGAGAAAGATACAAAAGAAAACTGTTCCCGGAAAAACCTGAACGAACAATTTACTTCCCGCGTTTTCCTCCGGATACCTGACCAAAACCCGGCCCGGAAAAATACCACAATCGTTATGAGATTTAGATCCTGGGTTTTCAAGGAACAGATTGAAGGGAAATTCGACCGAGATTACTGATTTTTTTTGATTTAAAGGAACGAAGGGATTAATTCCAGCTCGTACCGCCAAAACAACCAATTCTTTTATTGGATTCTGCACCATGGTAGATCCATGGAAACCCGGCTGAAAGCACAGGTTATCGAAAAGTGTGCCGGGCTCGATATCCCGGTCGTGGGTTTTGCCTCGGCGGACGAATGGGACGTTCCGCGATTTGAGCCATGGGTCCCGGAAGCGTTCCGCCAAAGCTGATCTGGCCCGAGGTAAAAAGCGTGATTGTCATCGGCCTGCCGGTCAGCCTCCCGGTGATCGAGACCGCCCCTTCGCTCTGGTACCACGAGCTGTACAGGACGGTAAATATCCTCCTCGACACGAGCGCGTACCGGATAGCCGGTTATCTCACCCTCTCCGGATTCCCATCGGTTGCAGTCCCCCGCGACGGGTACGGCTCGATCGAAGTCCTTAAGGAGAAACCGGTTGCCTTCTTCTCTCACCGGCATGCCGCGTTTCTTGCCGGCCTTGGGAATTTCGGTATCAGCAACATGCTCCTGACCCGGGAATTCGGGCCGAGAATCAGGTTCACCTCGATCTTCACTACCGCAGAAATCCCACCCGACCCCATTTTGGAAGATACCCTGTGCACAAAGTGCATGCGGTGCTCAACGAGCTGTCCGGTAAAGGCGGTCGGCGGTGAAGAATATCCATCGGGCATCACCGATAAGAATGCCTGTTCGATCCGATCTGAAGCCTTGTCAAAGCGGTATACCTCGCCCTGCGGAATCTGCATCAAAGTATGTCCGGTCGGCGATGACAGGAAGGCGTTTTCCCGGGAAAATATGGCACTATACGATGAACATGACAAAGATTATGACGTGTACCACCGGGCATGGACCCATGCGAGAAAGTATGGGGGCTGGTGAAGGACTTGCTTTCCTGAGGGAAAATCGGTTGCGGCGAATTGTTCACCGGCGGTAATTTCCTGATCTCCCAATACCGAGGGTCCTCTGAAAAACCGGGTGAACCGGGTTCAGGTACCAGAGCTGCCAGGCACTCTTTCCGGGATATCCGTTGAAAACCGGGCATTTTTTTCCAGGATAGCAGGACAATTCTTTTAAATATCCGCACACAGAAAAGCACGGTATGAACAGATGCAGGATTATCCTTCTCGCTCTTGCCGTTCTTGCGATCATCATTGCGGGATGTACCAGCCAGCCGGCATCCGCGCCGGCTACTGACCCGGCCTACAAGTCACCCGGTGCCGGTGACCTCTCCTGTCCCGCCCCCATCCCCCGTCCAGCCATTCCGGGGTGACTGGTCACTCACCACGATGGCAAGTCACGAAGGCACGCTTCCTGAAACCCCGTCGACGGCAGTTTCTCTTTCCATTAACATCTCAGCGGGCGACCTTTCAGGGTATGGCGGGTGCAATAATTACTTTGCACCGTACACGCTGACCGGAACCGAAACGGCATTTGGTGACGGCATCAGTATCGGGCCGGTAGCCTCGACAAAAAAGTATTGCTCAGAAACGTCATCCTTTGAAAGCCTGTACCTTACTACGCTCGGAAATACCCGGGCGTTTTCCGGTGATGAGAATCACCTGACATTAACTGACGACGATAATGACAAACTCGTATTTAATCGTCCTACAAGCTGAACCGAAATCCTTTCATGAATAAAAAAGAAGGATGCCGGGACTTCGACAAACAACAAAAACCGGACGGTGAATTTTTTAGGTACCGGGGAACGGGACGAGAGAAAAGTTCTGTCTCCCTGTAAAAAATCGATTAAAACAAAAGAGCTTGAGGTATTCTAGTCCAGTGGGATCTGCTCCAGCTGCGACACGAGTTCCCAGATCCGGGTCCGTGCGTGAATGGGCATGTTGGGATCATTGGAGATTTCATCGATCTTTGAAATTGCTTCTGCCGCGCGCAGTCCCATGGGCTTGGAACTGTTCACGAGCAGCGTCCGGGTCTCATCAGCGACGCGCCGGATGTTTCTTGGTATTGTGCTGTCCTCCTGGATGTGCTGCAACATCAGGATACAGTTTTCCATCGTCTTCTCAGGGCTGGGCATAGTATAACCTACCTGTGTATGTACCTTTAGTTAATACGTAGAACGGGCATATATACTTGGATATTGAACTGACGGTGAATCACATGCCATCACGAAAGGAAGACGATATTATGGCCGAGGCCCTTCTCAAGGGGGGCAAGATGCTCGAAAAGTCATGCAGGACCTGCGGTTGCCCGCTCTTTGAGATCAAGGGCAAGACGCTCTGTGTTGTCTGTGCCGAGGATGAGAAAGAGATCCTTGCAGGGAAGGTTCCGGTCGCTGCGCCGGCCAAGGCACCTGTTGCCGCCGGGGCTGCACACGAACATGTTCACGGCCACGACTGCACTTGTTCAAGCGAGTCAGACGAGGAGTGCGGTTGCGAGGGTGAGGGCGTGATGCTGGCTGACGATCTCGCGGAGACAATCCTCTCGCTCTGCGAGCGAATCCAGAACGAGAAGGATCCTGAGAATGTCCTTCTCCTCATGAACGCAGTGAAGGCTGGTACGGAATCTTTAGAGATCCTGTGCAAGCTCTAAGAATTCTCAACCATTTTTCTTTTTTTTACTATTCGAAATCCTGAATAATCGTCCACTTCGTGTTCAGTTCAGGAACTGCAGCAAATCGGGCCGGTCGACGATGTCGGCAGAGAGAACATATCTGTGACCGCCTTGTTTTTCCGTTTCAGGATCCAAAACACTCCACTATGTCAGCAGAAACAGAAGCTGTAAAGACTGTTGCCGGGCTTATGGCGCTCGCCGCACGAACCGCACCGAAGGCCTGCGGGCTCGATTCGATCGAAGTCGCGATTGTCACCGGGAAGGAGCAGGAGAAACTCGGGGAGAAAATGATCCAGCTCGCACAAGAAAACGGTATGGTCTTCTTCCGGATCAATGGCGATCAGGTCAGGATAAGTGATGCGACGGTCCTCATTGGTGTTCACGGGACAAAGACCGTCGGCCTGAACTGCGGGTCGTGCGGGTTTACCGGCTGCGAGGCAATGACAAAAGCGGGCGCTGCAGCAAAATCCAACAAAACAGATTTCAAGGGTCCGAACTGTGTCTTCAAGGTAGCAGACCTCGGTATCGCCGTTGGTTCAGCAGTGAAGACCGCAAGTATACACAACGTTGACAACCGGGTCATGTACACCACCGGCCTTGCTGCGATGAAACTTGGGATGCTCAAGGGATGCAGTCTCGTCTATGGTATCCCGCTGAGCGCTTCGGGAAGAAACATTTACTGGATTGCCCCTGTTGAGCATTAGTCAGGATCTCATCCACCAGGGAAAGGTCCTGCTGGAGAGTCCCGGCATATGAAGAGTGATACCGAGGGTTGGAGACCATGAAACAGATCGGGCAGAATATGCGTGGTTTGTCTAAAAGACGCACGAACAACTAAACTTTTTTTAGTACCATGATATTCAGACTTTTTTATTTCGCATTTCCCATATTGTTCATGAATTCCCGGAGCGCCACGGCGTTGTTGTGTTCCGTGTCGTGAGCGGCGTACAGGAAGGTAACCACCGGATGCAGGTGAACGATCTCCCTGATCTCCCGGACAATCTCCGGCCGTGAACCGATCTCGGCGAAGTACCGGTTCCTGAACTCCTCCCATTTTGCCGGATCATGACCGAACCATTTCCGGAGTTCGGTGCTCGCGCCGGCGTCTTTCACCCACCGGTCAATTTTTGCCCGTTCTTTCGAGAGGCCCCGGGGCCACAGGCGTTCTACCAGGATCCGGAACCCGTCGCCTTCACCAGAGGGCTCGTACCACACGTTTCAGGAGAATTGTCATACTTATCCCCGCCTTGGGTTGTTGTTGGTATTTTGTGTCCTCACACCTGAACGAGTCCCGGGAAGGAAAATCCGTAACAGAAAGATGAGAACCTTAGGGAACTCTAAAGAAGATTTTGTATTAAAAGGTAATCCTTTCCGGTAAAACTATCGAAGGACTTGACTACGGGATGCCGTACCTGATGTGTGAGGTCAGCAATTACCCGCTGTGCCCGCTCGGGAAGTCACGTGCACCACTGATCCGGGGGCGAGCTGGCGGCTCTCTTAATTTTTACCGTTATGCCGGGGCTACCGGGGTCGCCTGCCCGTCTTTCTCTCTTCGTAGGATATCTGCGAACTCTTTCCTTCCGGAAGTTCCGATCCTCATCGCGTGTGCCCTGGAACCGCTCTTCGAGAGGAATCTCAACGCTCCTTCCCGGTGAAAGTGTCCGGTCTCTTTCGCGGGAACCCTGGAACCGCTCTTCGAGAGGGATTTCAACACTCCTTCCCCGGGAAAGTGTCCGGTCCCTTTCGCGGGAACCCTGGAACCGTTCTTCGAGGGGTATCTCGACACTTCTTCCCGGTGAGAGTGTCCGGTCTTCATCCCGCGAACTCCGGAAACGCTCTTCCACAGGTATCCGGGCACTTCTTCCTACCGAAAGATCTTCCTTTTCGGGCCGGCCATTCTGCCAGCGTTCCTCAAACGTGACTCTGCTGTTCCGGTCACTTGCTCCGGGGTTGCCTTCAGATCCCGGGGATGAACAATCCCCGTCCGGGATAAAATCTATCGCCGGCTCCTGACGAATTCCCGGCCTGCATCCCGGGACACCGGACGGACCGGGCGGAAATTCCCGGTGAACGATCGGCAGAATCCGAAGGGTGTCGTGGCCCGGAATATGCGTACCTGCTCTGGCCGGGTGACGCTGACCCGCCCCGGATCGCTGCAACCTGATCGTCGATCTCCGCTTCTACCTCGCGGTCACTCTTTTCCGTGAACATCAGGAACTGGAGGAACGCCTCCGGTTCCCGGAAGACGGACACATCGATCCGTTCGAACACCAGCGTCCGCTCTACGGGCCCGAACCATCCCCCAGACCGGATCGTGATCGTCTCTGCCCGCTTATCGAAGGCATAGACCTTTTCGATCTCGCCATTGCGCCCGAACGCGGTCTCCGCAACGCCGTTTCCCTCAAACGAGAATGTTTTTGCAACCGCACCGCGGCTCCCGCCTTCCCGCATGACGATCTGCTGGCCCCCGGGCTCGTATTTGAAGGTGCGGGGCGAACATCCGAAAGAGAACGTCTCTTCGAGCATCCCAAAATTGTCGAACACGAACCGCCGCAGGATCTTGCCCGGCTGGGCAGGATCGTTCTCCGTCATTGTGCCGGAGGACGGGTCGAACCGGTAGAGCCGGCGGGTTACATTGCGGCTGTCAAGCACCGTGACGCCGCCTACTCCATAACGGTAGAGCCGGCTGAACCTGTCCCTCTGGCTCCCGGTAAATTCGGTGATGACCGATTCTGTCATTTATTTAATCCCCAGTTGTTCCGACTGATTTTTTAAAAGTTAATTCTCTGCGAATAAAAGGTTGTTCTCTCCCATAGAGAAAATGCCGGAGGGTCATTTGGATCCCAATGGTAAATAAAGAGAAAATCCGGGGAAAAGCCGGACACTTAATGGTCGCCCGATTTTTCCGGCCGCACTTCAAAATAAAACGTTGAGTCTGGTAATCTTCCCAGTGCTTCGTACTCCGGTGCTCGCTCACGACGAAGAGTGGAGTCTCCGACGTGAAAAATTCCGCTCCGGATGCCCTTTGGCGGGCCGCCATGGCCATTTATTTGCCGTTCACTTTTTTCATTGGTCGCAGGTAGACTTTTTTTCAGATCGCCGCTGTAACTCTGCTGTTGCCCGTTTTTTTCAGGCACGATTTGGCCATATTCCCGCCATTTGGAGAAAGAAATGAGCGTTTCCGGAAACTATACCGTAGTTTTTTGACGGAATACCGTTGTTTTGATCCTGAAAAACAGCAATCGGAGCCTGAAATACGCTCTGATTACCCTGCCTGTGCCAGCCATTCCGCCACCGGGGAGAATAGTAGATCTCCGACGGAGAATCCAGGGATTGCATCCGGAGATGCACCAGGGCATTTCCCGGGCCCCTTCCGGAAGACAGCCTCTTGTCCAGAAATAAGGCAATTCTTCGCTGCAGCCCTGCTGCCGCCCGTAAATTTGGGAACTTTAAACGGCACATTCCCGCCAGTCACGGGCCAAAACAGCCCTCTTCTGGAACTACACCGTGATTTTTTGACAAAACACCGTTGTTTTAGATCAGGAAACAGGACCTCGGAGGCTGAAATGGGCTCGGACGGTCTTACCCCGGATCGGTTCCCCGACTATCTTCGGAAAAATTCCGGGAAAACTAACCGCGTCGCTCCGGGTGTTCCGGTTCCTGCCTGCTCATCGCCACCAGCGCCTTCATCGTGTTGAAGTTCCGCATCGTTGCCCGGACGCCGAGTTTCTTCTCAAGGAAATTACCGGAGAGCGTTCCTTTGCCGTACTGGCCGGGGATGTACATATAGGCGGCATTTTTTCCAAACACGAGTTTTTCCGGAGAAATATCCTGGGACACAAGATCACGAACCTTCTTCTCGGGAGGCTCTTCTCCAAAAATGACAAAGAATACGCGGGAGATGTCGTATCCGGTCGTGAAGGGATTTCCATCCAGTGCTTCGTCGAGCTGCGTCCCGGTCCGGGCTATTACTGTCAGGTCGGCACCGATGCGAGTCTTGATGATACTGTGGACTTGCTCTTCGACTTCTTGGGCTGTGAGACCGGTGTCGACAAGTGCGTTGCCGCTCTGGATGTACGTGCGGACATTGGTGAAGCCCGCTTCTTCGAGCTCCTCGCGGAGTTGCGACATGGGCACTTTGTTTTTGCCGGAGGGTATGACACCCCGGAGAAGAATAACGAAGGTTGTCATGGTGTAGTCTGGATTTATCATCGCCGGGAAGTTCATATTCACTGCCGCGCTAAGGGACGAAGGTTGATTATTGTTCTGGAAAACATTGTTGTATCAGATCAATATCGTCACATTCCAAAGTTTTTTTCTTATTACCAAAGGTATATTTTATAATATGAGAAAAGATTTATTTTGATTTAATGAATTTCCAAGAAACTCGATATGACCCATTTTACAACATCGCAATAATTTTATGGCTATTTTTACCAATTTTTTTCACTTTTTTACAACTTCTTATTTTTTTCTTAACCTCTAATTTTAATTCGACATTAAATGAGTTCAATTTAAAATTCATTTTGAGCAATTTCATTAATTTAAATTCAGGAACAGGAAACGAAGGACTTAAAATTGAGGGCTTCACCGTGTTGATAGCCCTAATTGGTTCGTTTTTTCTATACTGTTATTTTTTTGATTTAATCCAAAAAAAGGGATTCGCCATATTCAATTTAGAAGGACAAGACTCAAAATTTTCTAGCTCGTTACCATACATTTTTTTTTGGGAGTCTTTTTGTTCTTTATTTCCTTGAAACACTGGTACCTCATGCGTACGAATACACGCAATTTGAAATTTTAATAACGATTATTTTTGTCATCGTCTTTGCAATGAGTTTATTTTTTTATACGGAATTTCTTAAAAAAACACTGACTTACAATGGATTAAAGGAGATTAACGAAATCAGAAAATACATAAATAAATTTCCATTAAATTCCAGCAAAAAAGACCAAATTTCATTTTCTTTTACACTTTATGATGTAACCACAATCGGTGTTTTTTTATTGACTTTATTTTTCGCATTTTTTTGGTTGCAGTTTAATTTAAACATTTTCTCGTTATTGATTATTGAGTGTACTTTAATCTACATTAGTCTCGTTTATTCTTCAATACGTCTCGCGCCAAAAAAAATGATGAATATTATTTATAAAAATCTCTCAATTCCTGACAATGATGTGTTTATTTTATCCGAAACAAAGGATTATTACACTATACTTTTTGATAATGATCGCGTCGAATTTATAATGAAGGATACAATCAGTCAGATTGTTCCAAATCCCAAATATGATAAGATTCAAGATTTTAAAATTGAAAATCCGTTGGATGAAATTAAAGAGGCGTTTTCCTTAAAAAATATATTAACTATTATTGGATTTGCTTTAGCCATTTCTGTTTTATTAATATTTTTAGGAGCTTCTGTCTTTTTGTTTATTCGAATTCTCAATCCCAATGTTCAATTCCTTATAGTCTTGCTGTTTAATAATCATCGCCACATTAGGTCTAAGATTCCATCTGGGAATATGCTCAGGATTTGAATTTATAATCAGAAAAGTCAAGGGAATCTTTAAGCACGATTCTGAAGATCAATGTTCAGATGAATAATTTGTTAAATCCTTGAATCAATTTTCACTCGTACTCCCTTCGGCTCAGCTCAGTAGATCTTTGCCGCAGTCTTTTCCCCAATCCCCTTTACCGCAATAAGATCCTGGAGCTCCGCGTTCACAATCGCTTTCACTGATCCGAAATGCGCCAGTAAAACCCGGGCATTCTTCAGCCCAATCTCCGGGAATGCCGAGACGATATACTCCTGTTCCTCTTTCAGCGAATGGTACGACTTATGCGGATGGGCTTTCCTCTCGCCCCGCTCGCTCTCCTCGCGTTTCGCAATGACAAAGAGCATCTTCGCGGTATCCTCTGCATCTGTGGTGAAAAGCAGGGACACTCCCATATCGACGGTAAGGGCAGAAAGCACACCACGGATCGCGTTCGGATGGATGTCCCGCTGAGAGTACAGGTCGCCGCCTTCGATGATCACCATCGGCCTGGTCACGGCCTCAGCCATAGCCTTGACCTGCCCGAGCAGGTCGCGGTCGATTAGGGTATCGACAAAGTCCCGGGCAGTCTTACGCTCTACAAGGATACGGTCACCGATCGCAAAGTCACCAAAAGGAAGACGTTCAAGCCTGATCGATGCACCCATGTCCGAGAGAACCTCGACCACTTTCGATGAGGTCTCGCGGTCATCGATGACGATCTTCGGTTCCTGGGGTGTCAGTGTTTCGATACTCTCCTGATCGACAATGAGCGGACGCTGGACCTGTGCGGTTGAGCCACTCATCGTTTTAAGGCTCTTTTGCATCTGCTTCTCCTTCGAAGCGCTTACATGCCGGTAGACTTCATCGGCAGTTCCCTTCGTGACGAGAACTACGACCCGCCCGGCACCCGACCGGCCCGTCCGACCCTTCCGCTGGATTGAGCGGATCTCAGACGGCACCGCTTCGTAGAAGATGACCATGTCGGTCGCGGGAACGTCGAGACCCTCCTCGCCAACCGATGTAGCGATGAGAACTTTGAATTCTCCCGCACGGAACCGGGTGAGAGCGGCAATCTGCTTCTTCTGCGAGAGCCCCTTCTCCGCATCTTTCGTCGCCTGCCCAACGAACCGCTCGCTCACGATACCGTTCTTCGCAAGGAAATCAACAAGGAGCTGCACAGTGTCCCGGTACGTAGCGAAGATAATTATCCGGCTGTCGGGGTGGGATTCGAGCTGTTCCTTTACGAGGCTCAGGGTAATCTCCGGTTTTGGGTGAAGCTCCCGTGTCCATTCGAGCGAACGTTCGAACAGGTCCCGGAAAACCGGATCTTTTACCAGCCGCTGGCTCGCCTTGCTCCCACCCGATCCGGTACCTTCCGCTACCAGTTTTGCGAGGTAACCTTTCAGCACCTCGCTTCCCTGAGACTCGGCAAGGGTAATCGCGTGCTTCAGCTTCATGCACTCCGCATAGATCGAGGCAGCGGAGAAGGCGGCGGGATCCTTGTTTGCGATCCGCTGCTGGATCTGTGCGTTGATAGCATTGAGTTCCCGCATCGAGAGCTTCTCGCGCTTCGGCACGGTGAAATGGAGCGATGCGAGGAGCTGGAGACGGTCATCGATGAGGGTGTTGATGCTGTTGATCGCTGCCTTCAGATCGGCAGGGAGATCGATCGAAATGTAATCGAGGTCCCGCTCGTGCACGTACGGCGCGACATCCGGATCATTCTCGGTCCGGGACTCGATGTGGGCTATACCGAGGTTGGCACAGACGTCCTGCACCTTCTCCTGCACCCCTCCCGGCGATGCCGTCATGGCGAGGATGAGAGGTTTTGCTGCAGTCCCAAGGTAGCGCTGGGCGAGGAATACGTACGCGTAGTTGCCCACTGCCCGGTGGCACTCGTCAACTATCAGGAGGGTGACATCTTCCAGGGTATACCTGCCGGCAATGAGATCGTTCTTGATGACCTGCGGGGTCGCGAGAATGACCGTTGCCCGGTTCCAGTCCGCAGTCCGCTCGTCCGGAGGAGCGTCCCCCGTGAACATCACAAAGGGAGAGAGGGCCGGGTTCTTTGGCTCCTTCACAATCAAAAATTTCTCAAAAAAACGGAGGTGCTGTTCCACGAGCGGTTTTGTCGGGGCGAGCATCAGGATCCGGCCGCCTTCGTTGTAGAGCCGGGACGCGGCAACGAGAAGGGAAACGGCAGTCTTGCCGAGGCCGGTTGGGAGGATCACCATCGTGTTCGCATCCAGTGCCTGCATCGCGACCGAGAGCTGGTACTCCCGTTTCTCGATGCTGTCCTTCCGGATGAGGGGGTGGCTGATGTACTCCATTGGTTGGGGAGAGATTTGGTTGCGGGGGGTAATATAGGGTTGTGGGGCGTTTTCTCACTAACAACAAAACGATGAGTCCAATAGAAAAAATGACGGTTATTTCTCGCACTTTATATCGATGATATTCCCCGAGCTCTGATTTCGGCTGAAAGATCCATGAACTTCATAACTCTCTAAAAAAGCAATTCCGGACGAGAGAGAAGTAATCCGGCCCGGTTTTACCCTTGATCTGTACTTCACTCATACCTACAATCTTATTTTCGAACAAAGAGGAAATAAGACTGTTCTGATGTTAAAGTGCAACTGATCCTTCGATTATATAAACAGCAATTTGACCGGTCAATTGGGATTGATTTCTCCTTAAAGCAAAGAACTATATTTATAGATATCCTTTTTTACCCACATAAATGGAACCGGTTATTCAACTTTTTATCTTATTATTCGGGTTTATTCTGGGTTTTATTCTTTACGAATTCACCAGGTACAGAATTGGCGGGATTGTTGCGATCCCGATCATGGTTATTTACGTGCTGGATAGATCCGGTCCTGATCCCGATCTTCATTTTGTCGATAGCGATCTGTCTTGTCGGGGTACAGCTCATAGCGGAAAAGACCCTGCTCTACGGAAGGCGGTTGCTCTATCTGAATCTTGCATTCTCGATTATCTGTACAAGCGCCTTGATCTTCTCGGTCAGTTCCTTTTCTGGGGTCAATCTGACAACGCTGACGGTAGGAACCATCTTCCCCGGTATCGTTGCTCACAACATCAGCCGTGAATCCTTTGACAGGAATAATGCCATGAGAAGCGGCGGTATGATGCTCGGGAACTTCATTATTGTCATGCTGTTCGGCCTGGCACTGTTAAAAATTGCAGGAGGTTAGACCATGACGGCATTCATTCCGCAACTGAATAACCGGATCCGGGATGTTGAGGCATTCAAGGAAAAGATCGGAAGCATCCCCCTTCGGGTTGTCGTTGAGGGAACCCGGGGAAAATCATCGACGGTCAAAATGCTCGAGGAGATGATGCGCGGGTTCGGAAAAAAAACGTTTGCAAAGATAACGGGCGAAGAAACCCCGTTCCTGATTTACGACGGCGTCATGTTCCCGCTTTACCGGCAAAACAAGACAGTTCTGCTCGACTACGAAACTGTTCCTACCATCCTCAACTTTGAGATTGATGCCCTTGTCATCGAAAACCAGGCTATAACACCCTATACGATGAGACAAGTCCATTGTATGGTGCGACCCCAGCACGTCGTCATACCCAATATTCGCCTCGATCACAATGAAACGCTGGGATCAGACCTTGAGGAGATGGTGAACAGTTTTGTTGACAATTACCGTGCCTCCACATCAAAACTTGATATATATTATGGGGAACCCATCGAAAAGATTCGCAATGTCGTTCTCCCTATCCTCAAGTCATTTGCAGAAGAACGGCCAAAGACTATTACCCTGCACCAGGTGCAGATCCCGGAAAATTCCCGGCATATCCCCGGCATCGAGAACTATACGGTCGTGAAGTATTTTATCGAGCGGAATTTTGGCATCACCGTTGAGGAGGTCGATTACGTCAGGCCCGCTCATCGAAGTTATTCGGGCAATCCTATCAACGAATTGGAATATATCAGAAGGCTGGAGAATGGTGTGCGGATACGACAGACCCACGATCTCTCGATCCGGTATCTGAACCTTGCAAAGGTCAATGACCCGCATTCCTTCCTGAATGTCATGAAGTACGTGTTCGGGGGAAATGATGAAAAAATCGCACTCGTGGCATATTTCCGGAAAGACCGGGCCGGGAGAACGAAATTATTTGAAGATATTTTCCCGGACATTAATGCCGACATGAAAGAACGGATCAGCAGGATCTGGCTGAGCGGCTATGCAAAGTCACACGTATTCTCTCAATTGCCGCCACCGCTGCAGAAGATCGCCGAATATGCGGATGTAGGAGACATCGAAAGAATACTGGCTTATGCCAGATCCCAGAACATTGTTCTGGTGACCATGGTCAACAGCGTCAACCCCTTTATGATTGAACTCAAGAAGCGAGCTTGAAGGAGATGGGGTGGAGGAACGGGTATCTTTTGAGAGATTACCGGTAACCGGAAGGAGTCCGCGGGAAGAGTCCGGCAGTCCCGGGATCGCGGAGTGAGCAAAATGGAAAAACAAGAAACCTGGACGACCGGTGAAAAACCTGCCCGGATCCTTATTGTGGAAGATGATCCTGATGTCAGGGGTCTTCTTGCGGATCTTGTCAGGAAATTTGGGCTCTCCCTCTGCGGTGCCGTAGATAACGGCGAAGATGCAATCCATATTATCCAAAAGACGCAGCCGGATATCATATTCATCGATATCGTCCTCGGGGGATCCATGAATGGTGTCGACCTGGCCAGACATATCAACAAGGAGTTTGGGATCCCTTTCGTCTATATAACGGGCTATTCCGACGAGCAGCTGATTGAACAGGTGATCCACACCACCCCCGCAGCATTTATTTTAAAACCTTTCAGAGGCGAGGAGATCCAGGTGGCGGTTGAGATAATCATGAAAAAAAATCGCAGAGCCGAAAAGCGGTGATCGTCATGGTGAAAGTATCCACAAATACACAATCCCGTCCCTTGTGCTGCAATACCATGCTGATCAGGAGAAGCGAGGCCTGCGTCTGAAATGACTAAACCTGTCTCTTCCGGTTATATTCTCTGGGGTTTCATCCTCATCGCACTGCTGTCTTTTGCCCTTTTCACCTGGGTATCCGTTAC
The DNA here is from genome assembly GCA_963758935.1 of uncultured Methanomicrobiales archaeon. Taxonomy (GTDB): domain Archaea; phylum Halobacteriota; class Methanomicrobia; order Methanomicrobiales; family Methanospirillaceae; genus Methanoregula. Next base: position 147,555 of record CAVWXD010000003.1, read on the forward strand.
GAATGACAATATAAATGTACAGACCGCTGAAGCCCGGTTCCAGAAAGACTTGTCTGCCACGCCGGTCAGCCTCGAGGGCAGGATACTTTCCGCAGATGGGAAGCCTGTAGAAGGCGCCAGTGTTGCCCTGCAGGGCCGGACAGAAGTCTCATCGGGAAGCGGATCTTTTGTTTTCCGGAATCTCAGCAGGGCAAACGCAATGCTGACGATCCAAGCCCCGGGATTCCGGACCGAATTCATTCCGGTACATCTGTTTATCACCGTAAATGAGAGCCGGGTGACCATAGATCCTGTCCTGATGGAACATTCAGACACGAAAACGGTTCGGTTTCTTTTTGGCGGGGACACCCATTTCGGACGGCGCTATCTCGATCCGAGCGAACTGACCCCCCGGGACAGGATACCTCCGGATAATTCCAGCGCCCTCATCCTGACCTCCGATCCGGAGCCGGGAACACGCCAGATCCTTCAGTATTTCAGACCGATGTTTCAGGAAGCAGATTTTTCCAGCCTGAATCTTGAATCCCCGGTTGTCCGGAATGTATCTACCCCCAACCCGGATAAAAAATACATCCTGTTCACCCTTCCGGGATCTATTCAGGCGCTCACCTGGCTTGGTGTCCGGTATGTATCTCTTGGCAATAATCACGTGAACGATTATCAGGAACAGGGAATTGCTGATACCCTCGAAAGCCTCCGGATGAACGGCATTGCTTCCAGCGGAGCGGGATTGAATGAAAACGATGCCTTCCGGGCCTACCGGGCAGTTATCGGCGGAACCCCTTACGCATTTCTCGCGATGAACTCCATTGACGGGGCACAGCAAACGGTCCGCTATGTTGCAACCGGGAGCAAAAGCGGTTCTGCTAACCTGGAGGACTCGGTGATGGTCAAATCCTCTCTCCGCCGGGAATCAGCGGCCGGGTATATCCCCATTGTCCAGATCCATGGCGGGGATGAATACACGTACGAACCCGCGGATTATGTCCGCGACCGGATGAATCTTGTAACGCGGGAAGGGGCAGCTCTCGTTGTCTCCCACCATCCCCACGTCGCACAGGGAGTCGAGGTGATGAACGGCGTTGTGGTCATAGATGGCCTCGGGAACTTTGCATTTGACGCCGAGCGCCTTGAAACGGAACTGGGCCTTCTTGCCCGGGTCGATATGGCTGGTCCTGATGTACGCGAGGTCAGGCTTATTCCGGTGTACCTTGACAACTCGACCCCCTGTCAGATTTCCGGTCGATTGGCAAATACATTCCTGCGCCGTATAGGGGAGTTTTCTCATAACTCATCCTACCCAGTCTACCCGTATAATGGACAGGGCTTCGTCACCCTGGGATCGAGCAAGACAATGGCTATAGAACGGACCGCCCGCATAAATGCTACCGTGCCGGATTCCGGTATCACAGTCATCGACCTCCGGCAGATCGAAAGGGACGACGAGTCCCTTGCAGAGGCGAAGGATGATACCAATGAGACCACAGCCAGGGTTGGCCGGGATCTCATGATGTTTGGGGATTTTGAAGACTGGGATGTGGATAATGAGACCGGTGAATCGGATCACTGGGATCTTTCGGCTGGTTCAGCGGATCTCTGTATGTCCGACCCGTTCCGGGGACGGCAAGTCTCTGCAGCGTGAGGTCCAGCGATAATATCGCGGATTCTGTTATACCATTCAGAAACCGGATCCGCGTTACCGGGGATTCCCTCCACGGGATACCCAACAAGAACCTCTCATTCTTCGGGTATATGAAAGGGGAAGGGGCCGGTCCGAATTACTATTGTATCGAAATATTTCGCAAGCGAGGGTGAGATAACATTCGGCGAGGAGGAGATCCTCTCCAATCCCGGGGGGACTTTCGCCTGGCAGCCGTTCGTTGCAGATATCCACATGCCGGCCGACGACCCCTTAAGGATGAGGGATCCCACCACCGACCCCCGTGCCCTCCAGATCTTCATCCACCAGTCCCCGCCGGGAAGGTCCCGAGGAGTTGCGAAGTTCGACGAACTTGCGATTGTCAGCTGGGAAGAAAGCATCAATCTTTCCAAAGGTGCAATCCTGTCGACCCCCCATGCTCGTGATTTCCTCCGGATCTCAGGAACGCCGGGCGAACACAGGCTGACGCTCAAATTCCGGTCGTTCCGGCCGGTTGCCGCGGGAAACAGAGCGTGAAGGATCTAAAAAGATACAAAAATCTGACCGGAACCCAAATATATTTCCCCTAGCGTCTTCCTGGAACTCGCAGAGGTCCCTTCCCTCATAGCTATAAGGAAGCACGGTTTTCGGCAACGTTGTTTTCCTGCATTTTAATTTATTCGGTTGATCCGCCGCGGGGGCGTCCCTTCGGGCGGCGGCACTCATCGCAAACGGGGTATGGGGGCATCTATTCCCATAAATTTTTTTCCGAAAAAAGTGCTCTGGTGAAAACCTAAAAGGGACATTATTGCTCATCACAACAGGAACCTGAGGGTAGCATCCCATCATTCCCATAAATGAACTTTAAATAAAAAATACACTAAAATATAACCAATGTTCTTTCAAAAGGCCCGTCACTGCGGACTTTCCTGTTCTCTTCTCCTGCTGCTTATTATTCTGGCCGTAGGTTGTACGCAATCGCCCGGCCAATTGACCCGAATGATACAACGTCTGTCAACGGGACTGTCGCAATCACCCCCTATTTTACACCCTTTGCTGATGCCACCGGGATAATCGCCGGGGTCGATTCAACAATGGCCAAACCCGATACAACTCCTGCAAAATCTGCCACAACCGCTTCGAAGATAAATAAAACACCGGCCAAAACCAGTGGTACGACGACTCCCCAATCAACCACTCTTCCCGGCCGATCAACATCATATACTCCAGCCCAGATCAGCGGGCATTTTCTCGACATAGCCTTCAGCCCGGATAATACGGTAATCACCCGGTGGGATGCATCACGAGTGACAGTTGCAATAACCGGGGTGTATACCCCGGCAGATGTAAACAGGACAAATGATTTTATAACGGTTTTTAACCGGTATTCCTCAACATCCCAACTGTCCGACACGGTAAAAGAGTCAGAAACAGGTGATATTGTCCTGAATTTTATGCCGGAATCGACTCTTGGTGCCATCTATAATGGAATGAAGCAGGATGACGACTGGATAGTCTCCCGGAACATGAAAACGGGGCAAATAAATTTCCTGGTAAGACCGTCCAAACTCTATTCGGGAAAAGAGTTCGACGAGATCTATATCAATGCGGATTTCAAAGGCGATGTACGGGCCCACTGGCATCTTCGCGCATTATTATATGGTCTGGGTTTCACCGGGGAGTCAGGAACTTACCCGAGCAGTATTTTTTATTCCGCAGGAACCAGTAAGATCGCGAGCCTTGATTTGATAGACTGGAAAGCCTGTCCAGCTGATGTACGGGAAAGAAATAGTCAACAGGATGTCAAAGAATTCGGTGAGAAACAAGATCACTTGATCTGCAGCGGGGGCGTCCCTTCGGGGGCGGCGGGGTTCATCACAAAACGGGGAATGGGGGTATCAGCCCCTATCATTTGACATTGCGAGCAGGAGTGCCTCGTACTATGGCAGGTACCCCCCCAAGGGGGTATGGCACACTGAGGGGGTGGTACCCCTTACCCCACCCCTCCCCTTTTGCACACCCACATCCCCGGCTTCGTGTGGAAGGTCAGACGATAATGAGTGCTTTAGGATTTGTCGCGGGGAGGGGGTACCCCTATGGGGGGGTACCTGGTACTGTGGCAGGTACCCCCCCAAGGGGGTATGGCACACTGAGGGGCGGTACCCCCACCCCACCCCTCCCTCAGTGGGGGTGACCCCCTCCCGGATCGACCGAACCCGAGAGACAGTTGCGGTTATTACGACGACGGTGAAAAAATTCCGGCTGGGATTCTGCTAGGGGTCACCCTGGTGGAAGGGGGTACCCCCCACCCCTACCTATATCCGGGCGAGGGGTACCCCCCTTGTGAGTGGGTCGAACCGGGACGGGCGAAATATTCGTGAGGGTTCCCCGCCTCATGGCTTCTCCGAGGCACGGCAGGGCAACGTTGTTTTCCGGGAATCTTTAGTAATTGATCCGCCGCGGGGGCGCCCCGTCGGGGGCGGCGGGGTTCATCGCAAGGGGGTATGGGGGCTTCAGCCCCCATCATTTCACAAGGTATGCCGAGGTTACCTAATTCTAAGAGATATCGTGCCCCATTTTCCCTAAAGAAAAATTAATGTAGGGATTGGGAAAAGAAAACGACAATTATAAAATAACCGACACAGATGATACAGATCTTAATCAGAAGACTCATTATACCTTATTTAAAATTCATTTTTTATTCATAAGGAGGATGCCAAATGGCGGAAAAAGATCGGAAGTAATTGAACCAATAATAGAACCAATGGATCAATCCATTTTTCAAAAATCATACGAAGTTGGTGAAAACCTATTAGAGTTGGATTTTGATGAACTTAGCAAATCAGACATAATAGAGGTGATCCCAATTCTTCGAGTTATTAATAAAATATCCAAGGGAGTTTTAAAAGTTAGAGATCGTTTTTTTATAAAAAAAATCATTCTTTTTATCAACCAATACAACTCGGGAATGAACACTGAAGAAATACAAAAGTTTGTCTCTAATATCTTAACTGATGGAAAATTTCGTAAAAAAGTAAATGAGAAGATTCTTATTTTATTGGATCGGTTTGATGATGAATTTAAAGCATTAATTCTTGCCGAGTTATTAAAAAGTTGGATCAGAGTTAGATTGATTGGAATACGTTTCAAAGATTGACATATTCCGTTGAAAAAGCCCATCCAAGCATATAAACTACGTCACTTGGCTGATAGCTTTTACCAAAAAATGCCATACAATAGGGTCAGGCGTGTGTTCGCTCGCCATAGCCAAGGAGTGAAGTGATCGTGGACAAACACTCTCTGGATACAAACGTCACAATGGGCGGCGATAGTACCGAGCGTGAGCAGATGGCGAATGCCCTGCGACGCAGTGAAGCCCAGCTTGCCGAAGCCCAGCGCATCGCTCATCTAGGCAGTTGGGAGCGCGATTGTGCGCGCGATACGTTGCAGTGGTCCGCAGAGACCCTGCGCATCTTTGGTTGGCCACAGGACCTACCGGTAGATTACGACGGATTCATGCGCTGCGTCCACGGTGAAGATGTGGAGCTTCTGCGCGCCGCACAAGCTGCCGCCATGGCAGGTCAGGCGCCTCTCGATATCGAATATCGAATTGTCCGCCCCGACGGAACGGTTCGATGGCTTTATGAGCGAGGAGAGGTTACCTTCGATGCCGATGGGCGCCCGCTGCGGATGGCCGGCGTGGTGCAAGACATTACGGAACGCAAGCAGATGGAAGAGGCCCTTGCGCGCGAACGTCGCCTGCTGCGCACCGTCATCGACACCGTGCCGGATGTACTGTACGCCAAGGACCGCGAGAGCCGGTTTGTGCTGGTCAATGAGGCTTTGGTCAAGCAGCTAAACGCCATTTCTGCCGAAGATGTGATCGGCAAGAGCGACTTCGACTATCATCAGCCGGCGCTGGCCGCCACCTATCGGGCCGATGAAATACGCGTCATCGAAACAGGCGAACCGCTGATTGCGAATGAGGAGCCAGTGCATTTCCAGGCATCCGATGAGTTTCGCTGGTATGCCAGCACCAAGGCGCCCTGGCGCAACACCGAAGGAGAGATCATTGGGTTGGTGGGTACCGGCCGCGACATTACCCAGCGCAGACAGGTTGAAAGAACGCTGCGCGAGCGTGAGCGTCTGCTGCAGGCGGTGGCCGATGCGCTGTCGCACGTGTTGGGTCCCCAATCGCTGGACGAGTCGATTGGCGCTGCATTGGCCGACTTGGGACAGGCACTCCAGGTTGACCGGGTGACGCTCTTTGAAATGAGCGCTGATTCAGCCCAAGGCGAGCCGTTGCTGAGCGTGCGTTGTGCGTGGCATTCGGGAGCGACGGACCTGCGAATCGACAGTCTGGCGCACCAGAATTTGAACCTCATGGCGTTGGGACCGCGTATTTATCATACCCTCGCCGAAGGCGAAGCCATCAAGGGCGTGGTGGGCAAAATGCCCGAGCCTGGCCGCCAAATTCTGGAACAACATATGATCCGTTCGACTCTGATCGTGCCGATTCAAGTGGATCGCGCGTTCTGGGGCACGATTGGGTTCGATGACTGTCATTCGGATCGCGAATGGAACCCGGTAGAGGAAAGCATTCTGATGGCCGCGGCCGCAAGTATCGGCAGCGCATACGTACGCCTGCGCACGAATGAAGCGTTGCGTCAATCGCAACAGGCATTGGCCGAGGCCCACCGGCGCATGGAAGAAGCGTTGGCGCGCGCTGAAGGGCTGGCGGTGGAGGCGCAGGCGGCCAACCTTGCCAAGAGTCTCTTTCTGGCCAGCATGAGCCACGAGATTCGCACGCCGATGAATGCCGTGATGGGCATGACCAGCCTGCTCCTCGACACCGACCTGGTGCATGAGCAGCACGATTACGTTGAAACCATCCGCCAGAGCAGCGATGCACTGCTGACGATCATCAACGACATCCTGGACTTCTCGAAGATTGAGTCCGGCAAGATGGAACTTGAGATTCAGGAGTTTGACCTTGCTCCGTGCATTGAAGAGGCGCTTGATCTTTTCGCGGTCAAGGCGGCGGAGAAGGAACTGGAACTCACGTACCGGCTCGCGCCGGACGTACCGGCAGGTGCCAAGGGCGACGTGACGCGCCTGCGCCAGATCCTGGTCAACGTGGTCGGCAATGCCGTGAAGTTTACCGAGAACGGCGAGATCGTGATTGAAGTGGAGGTTGACACCCGCCACCAGCAGGCGGATGATGCCACTGTTCTGCTCCACTTTTCGGTGCGAGATACGGGCATCGGCATTGCTGCCGGACCGTTTGAACCGGCTCTTCCTGTCGTTCTCGCAGGTCGATGCATCGACGACGCGCAAATATGGCGGAACAGGACTGGGGCTGGCAATCAGCCGGCGCCTTGCGGAACTGATGGGCGGGACCATGTGGGTGGAAAGCAGTGCGGGCGAGGGCACGACCTTCCATTTTACGATTCGGATAGAGCCGGCAGCCGTCGTTGCAGCGGTCGAAGTGCCGGTCGCAGACCTCACCGGGTGCCGGGTGCTGATCGTTGACGATAATCACACGAACGGATTTATCCTCAAGGAGCAGGCGCTGCGCTGGGCGATGGTGCCGGTCGTCGTCGACAGTGGCCCAAGTGCACTGGCCTTGCTCGACCGTGGGCGCGACCTTCGATCTGGCGATACTTGATTTTCATATGCCTGGGATGAATGGACTGCAGCTTGCGGCGGCCCTACGCCAGCGGCCGGATGCCCATTTCCCGTGTGTCATGCTTACGTCTTTGGGCGACCATTTCCTGCGTGACGCAGCCGCCAAACTGGGCTTCGTAGCTTTTGCCACCAAGCCGGTGAAACATTCGCAATTGCAGGAAATTCTCGGGCGGGCAATTCAAGGCAACGTGGCGAATGCGATCAGGCCGGCAACCCCTCAGCAGTTTGACCAGACCTTCGCAAGCCGCCATCCGCTGCACATCCTGTTGAGCGAAGACAATGTCGTCAACCAGAAGGTTGCGCAACAGATTCTGGGCAAGCTTGGCTATGACTGTGGACATCGTCGCCAACGGGCGGGAGGCGGTCGAGGCGCTCGAACGCCGGCCCTACGACGTGATCCTGATGGACGTGCAGATGCCCGAAATGGACGGGTTGGAGGCCACGCGCGTGATCCGCAGCAATGTGCCGCAGCAGAGCCAGCCAGTGATCCTCGCGATGACCGCCGCCGCCATGGCGGAGGACCGGCAGGCTTGTCTTGACGCGGGTATGGACGGCTACATCAGCAAACCAATCCAGTTGCAGCAACTGATGGCTGCGCTTAGCGCCGCATATTCCCAAGCAAAGGATGACCTGGTCACAAGCACAGCGGTTGCCGCCCTCCCCGATCGCGCAACAGCGTAGTTTTTCAATACCCACCTAGTCCTGCCTACCAGTGTATCGGCGCGGGACGTGCCGTTGCCCTTCCGATCATGCCGTGGTATTTTGGATGGCTGCCAGTCCGTCGACTGCTCTCCAAACCTGCATAATCCGATGGCGCCAACGCCGGCGCTGGGTCTGCGACGCCAGCGCGACTGGCCGGCGGTGGCGACCTCCGAAGCAAAGGATCGCCTGTGAACATCGCTACCCTGCTTTTGGCGTGCACGCCGACCGCGCTCCTGGCCTGGCTGTACGAACTGGCCGGTCTTTCCAAGAACCGAGCGAACACGGAATTCTGGCCGGATTCCGTGGATCTCACTGCCTTGCCTGCGGGTCAACATCAACCACCAGCCGCATGGCTCGCAACGCGCGGGGCCTTTGTTTGTTCGGTCGAAGCGACCGGCACGCCGTTTGGCCAATCCGGCTCGGTTCTGCTGCTGGCGTTGAGCGCTGAACCCGTCGGTGGCGGGTTGCTGCGCATCCAGTTGACCTGTGCCCCGCACTTCGCACTGCGCCTGGAGGAGGTGATCTGGGCGCTCGAAACGCGGTTTGGCAAGGCCATGCATGGCGGCATCGACCTGTTCTCGCCCGTGCCCGATCTCGCCGAGGTCTTTGCCGCGCTCGGCGCAGGCTTTACGCCTGGGCAGGCAAGCGGGGATACGCTCGAAAATCTGGTCTGCGCCACGTGGCTGCAAGCGGCGATGGCGTACGTGGTTCGACCCGTCCACGCATGGGCGCCGGGTGGCTGGCGGTGGGGCGGCTGGCGCAGGGGGCGTGGCCCAGGTACGCCTGGCGCATGGGTGGCAATGGCAATGCCGAACGTGCCCGACGCGTTTATCCACGGCCACCTCCGGCGGCGTGCCACCAAGAGGTGGCGCAGCCGCGGACAGGGAATGGGCTGTGGGCATGCACGGCCAGCGTTTGACCCACGCCCAGTGGGTGGATGCGGCGATGCAGCGGGCGCCGGAAGTGCCCGACCACCGCCAGTTTCTGGATGAGGGCCGGATGCGCCGCGATCACCCGTGGATGGGGGCGATGAACACGGTGTTCGCCCTGTCGCCCGGGCTGTGCGGCGCGCCGGTGCTTCAGTGCAACGAGTGGCTGTTGGCGGAGCTTGCGGACGGGCGCGACCCTGCCGACCTTTTTGAGGAGTGGGAGCGACGCAATTTTGCGGAACGCGGCAAGAAGTTGAAGGACGCGAGGACGAGCTTTAACGTGGCGGTCTATCGTGGGCGGGCACGGTTGCGCGGAGTATATACAACGGACTTAATACATACAACGGATCGGTACAACACATACAACAGATACAACAGGTACAACAGTACAACGGATACAACAGGTACAACAGGTACAACAGGTACAACAGGTACAACACTTACAACGGATACATCACGATGATGCTGCCATTTCAGCAAATCGTCGCACAGGCAGTAAAGGAGTACAATGTTGGTGTCCATGGAGTTCTCCGTTCGCTGTGTTGGCTTCAGTAACCGTAACAGTAACGGAACTCCATGGCGTTTTCAACTCACAGCACAAGGTAGCAACTTGGGTTAAGTATTCCACGCGAAACACGATAGACTTATCTACCGAAAGGGAGATAAAAGCCAATGAACGAGGCGATGAAAAGCGATCTTGATTGAGACGGCACCACCAGCTGCCATGATTGCCATTCACCATCTGAACGATATCTGCGGATTCCCGTGCGCAAGCCTGTCGACGTGATGTGGATCTGAGCATTAAGGCCTTTCAATCACCTGCAGACGCTGCTGCACATAAACCAATAGGAGAAGTAACATGACAGACAACGCAAACACGAAGATGAGGAAGATCGGTTACCGTCCACCCGAAAATGTCGCGGAGCCTGACCAGCTTGTGCTCGTCGAGTACGTCTCTGGCGGGCGTGTGGCCATCATCACCCTCAACCGGCCGCATGCTGACAACGCCATCACGACGGAACTGGCGGCCCAACTGATCGAGGTACTCGAGACCATCGCGGCCCGTCCTTCCGTGCGCGTCGCCATCTTGACCGGAGCCGGTGACAGAGCCTTCTCGGTTGGCGGTGACCTGTACCAACGCAAACAAATGACAAAAGAGGAATGGCTGCGTCAGCGCCAGGTCTTCGACCGCGTTCTCTACAACTTGCGCCAGCTACGCAGGCCGATCTTCACCGCAGTCCACGGGATGGCTTACGGCGGTGGTTGCGAGATGGCGATCAGCACGGACTTCATCATCGCTTCCGAGGACGCCCGCTTCGGCCAGCCCGAAGCGATGGTCGGTTTGTCCGCCGGTGGCGGCTCACCGGTCTTTCTTCCGCGTGTACTCCCTCCGGGGAAGGCCATGCAGATGTTGATGACCGGGGAACCGATCACCGCCCAGGAGGCGCACCGGCTTGGCATGGTCAATGAAGTCCACCCCAAGGCGGAACTCATGCGCGCGCGGCGCTCAGCATCGTCGGAAAAGATCGCGGACAACTCGCCTACGGCGGTACAGTCGGTCAAACGCGCCGTTCAAAACGGACAAGGCGAGCCTGTTGAGCAGGCGATCGTGATCATGATGGACGAGCACTGGCGTTCAGTCGTCCATACCGACCGCGTCCAGGGCATCCTTGCCTTCACCGAAGGCCGCGACCCCGTTTTTCCGGATCCTGATTTTTGAGGACGATGGATTTCACTGCCTTGCCTGCGGGTCAACATCAACCACCAGCCGCATGGCTCGCAACGCGCCGGGGCCTTTGTTTTTTCGGTTGAAGCGACCGGCACGCCGTGTGGCCACATGCGGCTCGGGCATGCTGCTCGGCGTTGACGCGCCAGAACCCGTCGGTGGCGGGTTGCTAGCGCATCCAGTTGACCTGTGCGCGCGCGCTTCGCACTGGCCGCGTGGAGGAGGTAGTGTGGGCGCTCGACAATCGCGGTATGGCAAGGCCCAGCATGGCGGCATCGACGCTGTGCTCGCTCTGTGTGCCGCACCTCCAGGCCGATCGCCCGCCCTCCGGCGTAAACTTGACCGCATTGGCCAGCAGCACGTGGAGTACCTGCGCGATCGCGTCGGGGTTGCTCGTGATCGCCAGCCCCGCCGGGTCGATCGTCAACGCCACGGTCTGCCCCTTCTTGGCCGCCTGCTCGCGGATCGCCCGCACCGCAGCCTCGCATACCTCGTCCATCGCACACAACCCCAGCTTGAACTGCACCCGCCCACTCATCAGGCTCGTGTAGCCCAGGATGCTGTTCACCAGCGCCAGCAGCCGCTGCCCACTTTCGCGGATCAGCCGCAACGTATTTTTCCTGCCGCTCGTTCAGCGGTCCTGCATATTGTGTCTGCAGCACCTCGGACATGCTCAGCACGCCCGTCAGCGGGGTGCGCAGCTCGTGGCTCACCGCCGACAAGAATTCGTCTTTCAACACGATCAGCGCGCTTCAATTCCTCCAACGCCGCCGCCAGTTCGGCCGTGCGCTCCGCCACACGCTGCGTCCAGGACGGCCGCCGCGTCGGCCAGATACTGCTCATACGTCTTCTGCTCCGTGATATCCCGGTTGATGCCAATCATGCGCAGCGCCTTGCCCGTGCGGTCGTGTTCCACGTTGCTCGCACACTGGATATACCGGATCCGCCCGCCCGGCAGCACGATGCGGAACTCACCGCCCCACGCCTCGCCCCGGCGCGAAGTGCCGCCAAGAGCGAACGCTCCGTTTCCTCCCCATCCTCCGGATGCAGGCGCGCGCCGCCAGAAATCGCAATAGCGCGCGCTGCGGCGTGTCTCCGAGGGCACCTCGTAGATGGCAAACAGCCGCTCATCCCACTCGAGCCGCTCGCTCTCCAGGTCCCAGACCCAGATGCCGATCTCGGCCGCATCCGTCGCCAGCCTCAACTGGTCGTGTGCGTGCCTGAGGGCCTCCTGTGCCCGCACGCGCTCCGTAATGTCGGAACTGCGTACCGCAACGCCCGTGCACCGCGCCGCTTGCCTCGCGGATCGGATTGAGCTGAACTTCAAGTACGCCGCCGGGGCGCACCATCGATCCCACCTCAGACTACAAAGGCACTCGCCACCCGACTTCACACGATCGTACTGCGCCCGCCAGAGCTCCTGGACCGCCGGCTCAAACGCGCCCAGTATCGCTTCGCCAGGCGCAGTCTCGTGGCCCGCCGCGCCTCCATAGTTGCGCCGGAACACGGAGTTGATGACGAGCAGCCGGTAGTTGCGGTCGATCGACCAGATGTTGTCGCTCGTGTTCTCGATCACGGCGGAGCGCGCGCTGTGGTCGACGCGGAGCGACTCTTCGGCCCGCTTGCGCTCGGTGATGTCCACCGTGACGGTCGCCGATCCGGTTCCCGCAAACATGGGCGCGCACGCACGCTGGTCCAAATGATCGATCCGTCTACGGTTTCAATGGCGATGTCGACGTTGCGAATGCTGGTCTGCTCATTGACGGCACGCAGGCTGGGAAATTCTTCGGGCGGCATCCAGATCCGCTATGACGAGTGTCGGTGCAGGGATCGCCCTGGCAGGGGTGGCAATCATCATGCGGGGGCGCAATGTGTTCGCGTGCAAGACCACTGTGTCAAGATGAAGTGAGACAGATCAGGCGGGGGAACCAGTCGCTGACGCTCGTGGCTCTGACAGACCTACAGGGTAGACTTGAAATTGGATGTTGCAGCGTGCTATACTCAAGTTACCGGGTTTTATCCACCATTCCTGCCTCACAACGAAGGACACTTCTATGGCTAACGCCCCAAACCGCTTTGGCGGTGTGCGCTACTGGCTTGCCGGATTGGCGGTGATGTCTGGCATTCTGATCGGTTTGAGCCTGTTTACGTTTGTCTATGCTGAAGGGTTCTCCTACTTTTCCAATGATCCGCAGTCGTGCGTGAACTGTCACATCATGCGCGACGAGTTCGAAGGGTGGAACCATTCCACGCACAAGGCAGTTGCGACCTGCAACGACTGCCATACCCCACACACGAATGTCGTCGATAAGTACCTGGTCAAAGCCGTCAACGGTTTCAATCACAGCCTCAAGTTCACCTTGGGCAACTTCGCAGAGCCAATTCAGATCACGGAGCTGAACGCGCGCGTGGCGCACAACAATTGTGTCGAGTGCCACAAGACCGCAGTCAGCCAGATCTCACACCTGGACGTGGAAGAGCCATTGGCCTGCATGCGCTGTCATGGCAACGTCGGGCATGCCAACACGGCGCATGGACCGTGAGTGGACCGCATGCGTTTTGGAACTCTCTACGAGAACAACTTTGAAAACTCCTCCATTGTCGAAAGGAACTCCCAATGAGTGAGCAAATGCCAAAGAAGTCCTGGTGGCAGAAACCCTGGCCCTATGTTGGACTGGTGGTCGTGGCTGCCATCGCGACGATCGTCGTGTTCGCCCTGTTGATGAACATTCAGAACAAGAAGGCAGAAGCAACGCAGTATCCGCTGAAAGTCGTTGACATTCCGGCAGACGAGCTCGATCCGGCGGTCTGGGGCCAAAACTACCCCATGGAGTACGACTCGTTCATGCAGACCGCCACCAACTACGGCCAAACGCCCTATGGCGGTTCCGATCCCTACAGCAAGCTGGAGCGATATCCGGCGATGAAGCGGCTGTGGGCCGGCTATGCGTTCAGCGTAGAACACAACGAGGATCGCGGCCACCAGTATGCGCTGCAGGATCAGTTGGATACAGAGCGCATTGTGGTCAAGGAACAGCCGGCCGCGTGCGCCAACTGCCATGCGGCTGAGGCGCCGCAGTTGATCGAGAAGATGGGCTGGGAGGCGTTCAATCACACGCCCTACAACGAACTCAAGTCCGAGCTGCACACCGGGACATCGTGCGCCGACTGTCACGACCCCGACACGATGGAACTGCGTATCACGCGGCCGGCTTTTGTCAACGCCATGGCCAAGCGCGGGGTCGACGTGACCAAGGCCAGCCGCCAGGAAATGCGCACGTACGTGTGCGAGCAGTGCCACGTCGAGTACTACTTCGCCGGCGACAACAAGGTGCTGACTTTCCCGTGGGAAAAGGGCATGACGATCGACGATATCGATGCCTATTACACCGAGATCGGCTTTACGGACTGGACGCACAACGAAACCGGCGGCGGCATGCTCAAGATCCAGCACCCGGAGATCGAGAACTGTACAGCACCGGTCTGCATGCCGCGTCGGGCGTGGCCTGCGCCGACTGCCACATGCCCTACGTGCGCGAAGGCAGCGTCAAGGTCTCGGATCACTGGCTGCGCAGCCCGCTCGTCAATATCAGCGGGGCGTGCCAGACCTGCCACAACTACACGGAAGAAGAGCTGACGGAGCGCGTGAACACGGCTCAGAACCGCACGGCTGAACTGCTGCGCCAGAGTGAAGAAGCCCTGCTGGCGACGATCGATGCCATCGTGGCGGCCAAGAATGCGGGCGCCACAGAGGAAGAACTGGCGCCGATCTACGCGCTGCATCGTTCGGCGCAACTGCGCTGGGACTTTGTCTCGTCGGAGAACAGCACCGGCTTCCACAGCCCGCAGGAAGCGGCGCGTGTGCTGGCCGATTCGATCGACATGGCGCGGCAGGCGCAGATCGCTGCGATTGAGTTGTTGAACAAGAAGACCAGCGCAGGGCAGGCTGCTGTGCCGCTGCAAGTGGTGAGCATCTCGAACTGAAGAGGAATGGTTGATATGAACAAGATTAAAGTTGCGAACAGCGACCTCAATGTTTCGGAGATATCGCTTGGCTGTATGCGCATTTCGGAAATGACCAATGCGGAAATTGCGCACCTGATCCATACCGCACTGGACGAAGGGATCGATTTCTTTGACCATGCCGATGTGTATGGCGGTGGCCAATGTGAGGCGAAGTTCGCTGAAGCGCTTGAGATGACGCCCCGGGTGCGCGAAACGATGCTGATTCAAAGCAAATGTGGGATTCGCAAAGGATCCTTCGATTTTTCAAAGGCTCATATCCTCGCGGCGGTCGATGGCAGCCTGGAGCGGCTGCGTACTGAATATCTGGATGTGCTGCTGCTGCACCGGCCCGATGCCCTGGTCGAACCAGAAGAGGTGGCCGAAGCGTTCACGATCCTCCACGACAGCGGCAAGGTCCGGCATTTCGGCGTCAGCAATCAAAACCCGATGCAAATTGAGTTGTTGAAAAAGTTCGTAAAGCAGCCGCTTGTCTTCAATCAACTCCAACTGAGCATTACCAACACCGGCATGATCGACGCTGGGATCAACGTGAATATGGAAATTGATGCGTCGGTCGATCGCGATGGGAGCATCTTGGACTACTGCCGGTACATGACATCACGATCCAACCCTGGTCGCCGTTCCAGTACGGCTTTTTCGAAGGCGTATTTCTGGACAACCCCAAATTCCCCGAACTCAATCAGAAAATTGACGAGATTGCGGCGAAGTGGAACGTGACGAATACGGCGATCGCAATTGCCTGGCTCCTGCGTCATCCGGCGCGGATGCAGCCGATCCTTGGCACCACCAACCCGCAGCGTGTGAAGGATGCCTGCAAAGCGTCCGACGTGAAGCTCAGCCGGCAGGAGTGGTACGAAATTTACCTGGCCGCCGGCAACAAGCTGCCCTGACCAGGTGGTGGTTGCGCGCGCAAGCTGGTCGACCTGCCAAGAGCAAGTGCACGTGACCAACACTACCTTCGCCATGACGAAGCCAAGACCGTTGCGGCCGGTTCGTCTTTAGGTCGAAGCGCAAGCGAAGTGACGTACGTTCGGTATTGAGGTTCGCTAGCGCGTCGTGGGGAGGGTGACGGTGAAGCGGCTGCCGGCACCGGGCGTGCTCTCCACGGCAATCGTGCCGCCGAGCAGTTCGACCATGCGCTGCACGTAGGCCAGGCCCAAGCCGGCACCCTGGGAAGGGCCGCGTCAGGCTGCTGTCGCCTTGGACGAAGGGCTGAAAGATGGTCGGGCGCTGTGTCGGCCGTGATGCCGATCCCGGTGTCCCACACGACGAGACGCACGGTCTTTTCGATCGTCGTCGCTGCGCACGTCCAGGCCGATGCTGCCACCTTCGGGCGTGAATTTGATGGCGTTGTCGAGCAGTTGTTGGAGTGTGTGCTTGATGCCTTGGCCATCGCTGACGATCGCCAGGTCTTCCGGTTCGATGGTGAAGGTCATGGATTGGCGCTTCTGGGCGGCGAGGTCGCCGACGGCGCGCACGGCGGATGAACAGAGGTAGGCCAGTTGGTAGTGTTCGCGCTCCACGTGTACGTTGCTCGTCACCAAGTCCGCATAGCGTAGCATGTTGTCCACCATCGTCAGCAGGCGTTGCCCGCTGTGCGTGATGCCCTGGACATAGTCGACCTGGCGTTGGTTGAGCTGACCGCCCGCCTGCATTGCCAACAATTCGGCCAGGCCCAACACCGCCGCCAGCGGCGAGCGCAGTTCGTGGCTGACGGTGGCCATGAATTCGTCTCTTGATGCGGGCGGCGCGTTTCAAGTCGGCGATCGCGGCTTCGAGTTGGGCGGTGCGCTCCTGCACCTGGATGTCCAACGTGGCATTGAGCCGGCGGATCTCCTGCTCCTGCTCGGCGGCGCTCTGTGCTGTCGTGGTTGCTTTCGCGGCGACCCAGCCAGCTGCCCCTGCGCATCATAACACGGGCGTACAGGAATGGCGGATCCAGCGGGTCACGCCGCAGGGCAGGATGATGCGGAAATCAAATTCGCGTTTTGGGCGCGGCGGCATGCGTGACCGCGTACCAGTGTGCGTCGACCATGGGTCGGTCGTCCGGATGGGTGATGTTGCGCAGGAGGTCGGGGTCAGCCAGGAACTGCGGCCGGCGTGTGTCCCGGTGATCCGCTGCGCAAGAGGGCGAGATGTAGAGGTAGGTGCCGTCCGGCGCACGCCAGGCTTCCCAGTCGTAGGCATAATCGCCGACAATGCGGTATTTCTCTTCGCTGGCGCGGAGCGCGGCTTCGGCTTGCTTGCGTTCAGAAACATCGCTCACCGTCGTCCAATAGGCGCGTGGCTCGCCGGCGGGCTCCGCTTTCAAGACGGTTTCGATATTGGCCCAGAAAGGGGGGGCGCCGTGGCGCAGCATGCGCAGCTCGCACACCTGCCGTGCCCCGGTGTCATCCATGCGCCTGCGCTGCAGGTAGTAGATGTCCTGGTCTTCAGCGACGATGAAGTGCTCGAGTGATGCGCCGGCCAGGCTTGCCCGCTCTACGCCAAGCAGGGCGGCCAGCGTCAGGTTGGCCCGTTGGATCAGCCCGTGCTCGTTGAGCGTGAGATAGCCGACCGGGGCCAGGTCGTATAGATCAAAGTACTGGTTGCGCGCCGCTTCAGCTTCGTGTCGGGCACGCTGCAGTTCTTCGTTCTGCATCTCCAGCTCGATCTGGTGCACCTGCAGTTCGTGCACGAGGCGTTGCGCCCGATCGGGCGTCGCCTGGCGCCTCAGATCCACGGCGCCCAGATGCCATGCCAGCTCTGCGCGGTGGCGCAGCGTTTCCGCACGTTTCTCTGGGCCGCCTGCGTTTTGTTTTTGTGACATGGTTGTTCTCCGGTTGAGCCTTTGCGGTACGTCCCCTTTTCATTGACAGTTTAGGGCGAGTTCGGCTCGCTGTCGTCAGCGTATGCGCTAGGGTTATATCACAAAAGATCGCTCCTTTGCGGTGGCCTTGTTCACTTTTGTTGCATGAGTTTTGATGTGGCACGCTTGTCGTTCACATCTTCGGCTGCGCCGCTGAGAGTGACGTGCCCGGAAGGTCGATGTTGCAGCAGACGGCGACGGCGATAAGGGTCAGGCGCATGTTACCGTCGTGCAGCCGATCGCTGGCAATGTCTTCGACCAGGAGCTCCCCAGGCTATGATCAATCCTCTGCCGTCACCCAGAAAACCACGACTGCTGGCGTACCGCGCGATACACGCGCAGCGAGCGTCTGCGCGATCGCGGTCCGCGGAGCGCTTCAGCCGCAGACCGCATGCGATTTTCTCAGCTCAGCCGCATTGCTGCGCCGATCACGCGGAAGTAGACCTTGCCGGTCGCTTGTAGCTGTTCTAGACGCCTGCGCTGGCGTTTGCGGGACTGCACGGTTGCTACGGTGCGTAACGGTGCCATCGATCAGGCGGTTATCTATCCAGATAGAAGTGCATCGATGGCGGCCATCGAATTCGCAATCGGCATTGGTGAATCGCGCTTCATGGCGGGGAAGCAAACGCCTGTTTGCTTCCGAGGGGACCGTTCGGCCCTCTCTGACTTCATTAGCGTACGTTCTCTTTTCATTTAAAGTGTAGGGCATACGCGCTCGCTGTCGTCATCGTTTGCAGCCAGGGTTTCAAGATAAAGATCGCTGCTTGGCGGGGGTATCGTGTCGCTTATGTCGCATGATTTTTGATGCAGTCACCCTACGTTCCCGTCAGGGGCGGGCGACCGCGCCGATAAATTGGTGCTTGACAGGGTAAACGTTTTCCGCTACACTAGGTGGCGCAGGGTAAACGTTTTCCACCATCTTTCGCACCGATTGCTAAAACCAATGCCAGTTACGATTCGTGAACTCGCGGCTGCCGCCGGCGTTTCGATCGCCACGGTTTCGCGTGTGCTCAACCACAAGAGCCATCCAGTCAGCGAGGAGACGCGCCTGCGCATCCTGGCGCTGGCCGATGAGATGGGCTATCGCCCGAATCTGGCGGCGCGCAGTCTGCGCACGGATCGCTCTTCGACGATCGGGATCATCACGGACAACATCGACAGCCCGCACACGACGCTGATGATCCGGGGCATCCAGGATCAGGTCAAACAGGCGGGCTATATCTGCGTGGTGATCAGCGCGGATTGGGATCCGGAGCTGGAGCTGGAGGCGATCCATGCGCTGGTCAGCCGCTCGAGCGACGGCATCATCTTTGCCGAGACGTGGCATCGATCGGCGAATGAGACGCTGGCGCTGGCCAACAAGCCCTATGTCTTTGTGCACCGGCAGTTTGCGTCGGAGAGCCGGGCGTCGGTGACGCCCGACGAGGTGTATGGGGCGCGGCTGGCGACCGGTCATCTGCTGCGCCTGGGCCACCGGCGGATCGGCTATATCAACGGGCCGGAGCACTTCTATGCGTCGGCCGACCGCCTGCGCGGCTACCAGGAGGAATTGGCGGCACACGGCGTGGCGCTGGACGACGCCCTGGTGACGCGTGGCGACTGGCAGGTGGAGAGCGGCTATACGGCGGCGAGTGCGCTGTTGGAGGCACGGCCGCGGCCGACGGCGATCTTTGCCGGCAACGACCTGATGGCGGTGGGCGCGATGTATGCGATCTTTGATGCCGGGTTGCGTGTGCCGCAGGATGTGGCGATCGTGGGGTACGACAACCGCGAGATCGCGCGCCTCTTCCGGCCCTCGTTGACGACGGTGACGCTGCCGTTGTATGAGATGGGCAAGGCTTCGGCGCAGTTGCTGCTCGATCTGATGGATGGGGACGAGGCGCCGGCGCAGGAGATCCGGATCCGCGGGCGGCTGATCATCCGGGAGTCGTGTGGGGCGGCGCGTGAGTTGCGCGAGGCGCCGCCGGTGCCGGTGAGCCGGCGCCCGCCGATGCCGGCGGGCCGCCGATGCACCGGTGTGAAGGTTGGTTGTCTACCCTCAAGAACAAGTGGTTTGTGGTTGGGGTTTCTGTTGATTGTTGTTTGTTGGTAACCAAACAGTTTTCAAGTGTAGGAGAATGATCCATGAAACGTATGACCCAGTTCGTGTTTGTGATTATGGCCATCGCGGCCATGGTGTTGTCGGCTTGTGCCGCACCGGCGGCGGCGCCGGCGGCGCCGGCGCTGGTGGCGAAGCTGCTGCGCTGCGCCGGCTGAAGGCGCGACGATGATCGTTCTGGACGCGCGACAGCAACCAGGGACCGGTGCGCAAGCTGGTGGATGCCTGGAATGTCGACCATCCCAACAAGATCGAGGTCACCGTGATCCCGGCCGCCGACTACATGACCAAAGTTGGCGCCTCGGTGGCTGCCGGCGCACCGCCCGACCTGATGGCGGTCGATCTGATCTACGTGCCGCAGTTTGCTGCGGCCAACCAACTGACCGACATCACCGAGATGGCCAAGGCGCTGCCGTACTTCGACAAGCTGAGCCCGTCGCATGTGCGCCTGGCCACCTACGAAGACAAGATCTACGGCCTGCCCTTCAACGCCGAAGGATCCTACCTGATCTACAACAAGGATCTCTTCACGAAGGCCGGCCTCGATCCGGAGAAGCCGCCGACAACGTGGGCCGAAATCGCCGACGCCGCCAAGAAGATCACGGCGCTGGGCGACGACAACTATGGCTTCTACTTCTCGGGTGCCTGCGCCGGCTGCAACGCCTTCACCTTCCTGCCCTTGATGTGGGCGAATGGTGGCGACGTGTTGAGCGCCGATGGCAAGACCGCAACGCTGACCGACCCCGCGGTCAAGGCCGCGCTCGAGTTCTACAAGCCAGATGTGGGCCGATGGCGTCGATCCCGCCCGGCGCCCAGGCCGACACCGGCACGGACTTCGCCAATGCCTTCACGACCGGCAAAATCGGCATGCACGGCACCGGCGCCTTCCCATCAACAACCTCAAGGTCAACTTTCCCGGACATCGACTTTGGCGTCACCTTCCTGCCTGGCACGGACGGCGGCCAGTCTTCCTTTGCGGGTGGCGACAGCATCGCCATTCCGGCCGGCTCCAAGTATCCCAAGGAAGCCTTTGAGTTCATCCAGTGGGTCACTTCCGACGACGTGCAGTTGAACTACTACGCCAAGGAAAACAACCTGCCGGTGCGCACGGATCTGGCCGACAACGAGTACTTCAAGGCGGATCCGCGCTTGACCATGGCGGCCCAGGCCATGGGCATGGGCAAGACGCCCTACTCGCTGGTCTACAACCAGTTGTTCAACGACTGCCAATGGCCCCTGGCTGAAGATGATCCAGACGGCGGTCTTCGACGGCAAGGTGGACGAAGCCATTGCCACGGCACAGGAAGAGTTCACCAAGATTCTCGAAGGGCAGTAGGCCAGCAGCGTAAGTCTACGCTAAACCGATCGGTAGGGGCGTGCCCGTCGACAGGCGCATCCCTGCCGGCTCCGTCACGCAGTGAGGAAGAAGTGCCTATGGTATCCGCGCCCAGTGCGGCTGCAGAGCCCACAACCAAGCCCCCCAAAAAGTCCGGCAGGAAGCATGGCAGCCTGGGACGCCGGCGCAAGCTGACCGGTTTTCTGTTTGTGCTGCCGGCCGTGTTGTTCACGTTGACGATGTTTATTTTCCCGCTGATCATGACGGCCTGGATGTCGCTGCATGACTGGCCGCTGCTCGGCCAACCGGTCTTCCGCGGCTTCGGCAACTATCACGGACCTGGTGGACGACGGCCAGTTCTGGACCAGCCTGTGGTTTACGGTGCAATACACGCTGCTGGTGACGCCGCCGATCTTTATCTTGGCCTTTGTGCTGGCGCTGCTGATCAACACGGCGATCCGGGGCGTGGGCATCTTTCGCACCATCTACTTTATCCCGGTCGTGATCGGGCTGGGGACGTCCAGCCTGCTTTGGGTCTGGCTGCTCAACGATCGGGTCGGCATCATCAACGGCATCCTGAAGGATCTGGGCTTGATCGACAAATCGATCATCTGGTTTGTGGACAAGAACCTGGCCATGTTTGCGATCATTGTCTCGATCGTGTGGAAGACGGTCGGCTTTACCATGATCCTGCTGCTGGCCGGCATGCAGGCGATCCCCGACGAACTCTACCAGGCGGCCATGGTGGATGGCGCCTCCTACTGGCAGCGCCTGACGCGCATCATGCTGCCGCTGATGCGCAGCACGATCGCCTGGCGCTCGTGCTCTCGGTGATTGGGTCGTTCCTGGCCTTTGACCAGTTTTATCATCATGACGCGTGGCGGCCCGCAGAACCAGACGATTACGGCGGTCTACTGGATCTTCAACAACTCGTTCACCTATTTCAAGATGGGCTATGGCGCGGCGCTGTCGCTTGTCTTGCTGGTGATCCTGGCCGTCCTGAGCGTCGTGCAGTTGCGTATCCTGCGCGACGACGTAACCTATTGAGCGAGAGAGAATATCATGACAGTACGCACGGCCACAACGCACAGCTGCAGGCACCCAGGCACGGCGCCGCATCGGCACGATCGCCCTCTACACGGTCTGCATCGTGTTGGCGCTGCTGTTCCTGTTTCCCATCTTCTGGTCGACCTTCACGTCGTTCAAGCCGGCCAAGGAAGCGTCGGCCGTGCCGCCGACCTATTGGCCGTCGGCCTTGACGCTGGAAAACTACTTCAAGCTCAACAAATACGGGGCGGGCATCTCGCAGTATGTGATCAACAGCGCCACCGTGGCGATCTTCACCGTTTTCGGCACGATCATCCTGAGCACGCTGGCGGGCTTTGGCTTTTCGCGCTTCCAGTTCCCCGGGCGCAACGTGTTCTTTATCATGATCCTGGCCGCGCTGATGATCCCGTTCCAGTCGATCCTGACGCCGCTCTTTCTCATGTTGAGCGCGGTCAAGATGCAGAACACGCTGTGGGGGCTGGCGCTGGTCTACATCACCTTCCAGTTGCCCTTTGGCGTCTTCATGATGCGCAACTCGTTTGACACCGTCCCGCGCGAGATCGAAGAGGCGGCGCTGCTCGACGGCTGCTCGACGATCAAGATGCTCACCAGCGTCATGCTGGTGCTGGTGCGCCCCGGCATCGTCACGGTGGCCATCTATGCCTTTCTCAACGCCTGGAATGAGTTCCTGGCCGCGCTGATCATCATGACGCAGGAGAGCAAGTTCACCCTGCCCATCCTGCTCACCAGCGTGCGCAGCGGCTATTACGGCGCGATCGACTGGGGCGCCTTGCAGGCCGGCATTACCGTCACCATCATCCCGTGCGTGATCCTCTTCCTGCTCCTGCAGCGCTATTACATCCAGGGGCTGATGGGCGGCGCGGTCAAGGGCTAATCCTCACAACCAAAAGGACAATCGAACCGATGAATCCGCAACCAAACCCTGCGAACCGCGCGCCGTTGCAGCCTACCGCGTTTCTGGCCTTGCCGGTGGGCGCCGTGCGGCCACGCGGGTGGCTGCTCGACCAGTTGAAGATCCAGGCCCAGGGGCTGACGGGGCATCTTGACGAGTTCTGGCCCGACGTCGGGCTCAACTGCGGCTGGCTCGGCGGCAAAGGCCACGACTGGGAGCGCGCGCCCTACTATTGCGACGGGCTGGTGCCGCTTGGGCACATCCTGGACGACCAGACCCTGATCGTCAAGGCGCAGAAGTATGTGGATTGGATCCTCAACAGCGCCAGGCCGAACGGCGCCTTTGGCCCGACGAACAACGACTGGTGGCCGCGCATGGTGGTGCTCAAGGTGCTGATGAGCCACTATGAGGCGACGCGTGACGGCCGCGTGCTGGAGCTCATGACCAACTACTGCCGCTTCCAGCAGCGCCTGTTGCTCGGCCGCCGGCTTGAGAATTGGGGCGCGGCGCGCGGGGCGGACAATTTGCTGGCCATCCACTGGCTCTACAACCTGACGGGCGATGCCTTTTTGCTCGACCTGGCCGACCAGATCAAGGCGCAGACCATGGACTGGGCCACGTTGCAGGCGAAGTACGCGGTCGGCGACCTGCTGATCGGCGAGCATCTGTTCCACATGGCGACGCACGTGGTCAACAATGCGCAGGGCATCAAGACGCCGGCGGTCTTCTATGTGCAGACGGGCGATGCCTGGGAGCGCGAGGCGGGACGGCTGTCGATTACACAACTGATGAGGCACCACGGGCAGCCCAACGGCATCTGGAGCGGCGACGAGCACCTGAACGGGACGGACCCGACGTCGGGCACCGAGTTGTGCGCGGTGGCCGAGTATATGTACTCGCTCGAGGAGATGCTGCGCATCGTGGGCGACCCGTTCTATGGCGACACGCTGGAGCGGGTGGCGTACAACGCGCTGGCCGGCGACCTTCAAGCCCGATATGTGGGCGCACCAGTATGACCAGCAGGTGAACCAGGTGTCGTGCACGATCGCACACCGCCACTAGACCGACAACACCGACGACGCCAATATCTACGGGCTGGAGCCGCACTTTGGCTGCTGCCTGGCGAACATGCACCAGGGCTGGCCCAAGTTCGTGAAGAGCCTGGTGATGGGAACAACGGATGGGGGGCTGGCGGTGGTGGCGTATGGGCCGTGTGTGGCGCGTACGACGGTGGGTGACGGCATGCCGGTGGAACTGGTGGTGGAGACCGCGTATCCGTTTGATGAAACGGTTGAGGTGCGAGTTGGCGTGGAACGGCCGGTGGCGTTTCCTTTGGTGCTGCGGATTCCGGCTTGGGCGAGTGGGGCGCAGTTGACGGTGGAGGGGGAGACGGTGGCGGTGACCGCCGGGCGAGTTTGCGCGGGTGGAACGCACGTGGCAGGGCGGGGAGCGGGTGCAGGCTTGTGCTGCCGATGGCGGTGCGGGCGGAGCGTGGGCATGAGGGGTTGATTTCGATCCATCGCGGGCCGCTGTTGTATGGGTTGCGCATGGGGGAGTATTGGTCGCATATCCGCGGTGAACTGCCGCATGGCGATTGGGAGGTTTATCCGACTACGCCGTGGAATTATGGACTGGTGATGCCGGAAGAGGCGGTGGAGGGGGCGTTTGAGGTGGAGACGTCCGCGCCGGGGGCGGTGCCGTTTGCGCCGGAGCAGGCACCGGTGCGGTTGAAGGCGCGGGGGCGGCGGTTGCCGGGGTGGATCCTCAAGGATAATTCGGCGGGGCCGATCGGGGTGGGGCCGCATGCGTCCGAGGAGCCGGTGGAGGAGATTGAGTTGATCCCGTATGGGGCTACGAATTTGCGGGTGGCGGCGTTTCCGTTGGTGGAGGGGTAGGAGGAGTTTAACCGCAAGGAGCACGATAGACACGACGAACAGAAAGAATAGAAAGAGTACAAAGAAGGACTAAGGAGCGCTGGGCCGTCGATCTGGGTGGCTTTTGCGCTCCTTACGTTCTTTGCGGTGTCATCTTTTGGGCGTCTAGCGGCAGTCAGCAGCGTGTTGGCGTCGAAGAGGTGGAAGGCGTTGATGTAGTGGTCCATGGCCTGGACGATGCGCTCTACGACGAATTGGTGCGGGTCGGGGAGGATGGGGGTGAGGTTGGTGTAGAGGCGGCCGCGGGCGGATTGGACGGCGGGTACGGTCCAGACGTAGCGGGCGCCGGTCTGGACGAGCCAGGCGCGGCGCGCTGGGGCCAGGTCGGAGAAGGCCAGGCCCGCGTTCGTCGGCTTGCAGCCATTTCTGCCAGCGACCGGATTCGTAGACGGCTTGTTCCAGGGCGGCCAGGAAGCCGGCTGGTTTGGTCTGCGGGCGGCTGCGGCGCAGGGCGGTTTCTTTGGATTCCAGGTCGGCCAGGGCGAGGTACTCGGCGGTGGTGAATTCGGGGCCGACATTGGCGCCGCCCATGCCGCTGGCGGGGTAGGCCTCGGCGTTTTCTACCCAGTCGGTGTAGTGGCCCTTGATCAGCGAGCCGAGGGGCGCGACGATGCCGTAGAGTTCGTTGGCGGTGGCCGGGTCAAAGAACGAGGTGTGCAGGTCGGTGCCGACCTTGCCCACGATGAAGCAGGGCCAGGCGTGCAGCAGGTCCAGTTCCTCCAGGCGCGCACGCAGGCTGTAGATGAAGTGGCGGAAGTTGTCCAGGTCGACCAGGCCGCCATGCACCTCTTCGGTACCCACCTCGTAATCGATGGGCGGCAGCTCCAGGCGCACACGTTCGGTCTCGGCATGCACGATCAGCTCGACCGTGCGCTCGACGACCAGGTCGATGGGCACCGGGGCGTCGGAGGCGAGGGTGCGGTCGACGGTGGGGTCGATGTGGAGCAGCTTGTAGCCGGCCAGCAGGCAGTCGGTGAGGCTGGCCTTGACTTCCCCCATCGACTCGTCCAGCGACAAGCTGGTCGAGCGTGTGGCGGTCTTTGAGCCAGGGGCCGCCGTGGTCGAGGCAGGCGTAGAGCGGGCCCGTCCAGTCGTATTTGGCGGCGTAGCGGTTCATTTCGGCCACGAACTGCGCGGCCGTCCAGCCCGTATAGCCGCCATCGCGGTCAACCTGGTTGAGCGTGGCGGCAAAGAGCATCGGGGCATTGTTGCGCGCCGCCACGAGGACGGCTGCTTCGAGCACGGCGGCTGAGTTGGGACAGGCGGCGAAGAGGCAGGCCTGCGCAGTGCCGCACGTGCGTAGTTCAATGATGCGCTGGATCAATGCGTGTAATGGTTGCATGACTTACCTTCTTTGTGAGATCAGATATTCGGCTTCGACCAGGGTTGGCTGTGCACTCACGCCGCCGGCACCGCGCGTCGACAGGGCACCGCACGCGCAGCCCAGGGCGAGACTGTCGGAGAGGCTCCACCCGTGTAAGTAGCCATAGAGAAAGCCCGCATTGAAGCTGTCGCCCGCACCCGTCGTATCGACGACGCCGACGCGGAAACCCGGGTCGTGGGCCGAGGCCTGGCCCTGGCGCACAGTGGCACCCTGTGCACCCTGTTTGACCGCCACGGTCGGGATGCGGCGGTTGAGGCGTTCCAGCGCGATCTCCAGCGACGGCGCGCCGGAGATCGCAAGCGCCTCTTGTTCGTTGGGCAGAAAGACGTCGACGTGGCGCAAGGCCTCGGTGAGGCCGTCGTTCCAGCGTTCGGTGGGATCCCAGTTGGTGTCCATGGAGACCGTCGCACCCAAGGCGCGGGCACTGGCCAACAGCAGGGGCAGGCTGGGGCGCAACGCATGTTGTAAGAAGAAACTCGTGACGTGCACGTGACGGGACGAGGCCAGGATCGTCCTGGTCCACCTGGTCGGCACGCAGGGCAGCCATGCTGCCCAGGTGGGTCAGGATGGCGCGGTCGTCGCCGCGCGAAAGAATCACGCTCAGGCCCGTCTTGATGGCCGGGTCGACCAGCACGCCCTGCGTATCGACACCGTGTGTGCGCAACTGGTCGATGATGAAGTGGCCAAATTGATCGTCGCCGAGCAGACCACAATAGGCCACGCGCAGCCCGAGACGGGCCGCGCCGCAGGCAAAGATCGCGCCGGAACTGCCTATCGTCAGGGTAGCGTCGTCGACGACCTGCTCGACCTGGCCAAAAGCAGGCT
This sequence comes from uncultured Methanomicrobiales archaeon, assembly GCA_963758935.1. Lineage (GTDB taxonomy): Archaea > Halobacteriota > Methanomicrobia > Methanomicrobiales > Methanospirillaceae > Methanoregula. The sequence goes on from CAVWXD010000003.1 coordinate 174,650, forward strand.
GCACGCTGCCGGTCAGGATCAGGTCCGGGTTCAGTTCGCCGATTACGGCGATATCAAAATTCGTCATTGGGTGCGTCTGTCATTCCTGTTGTGCGAACCGAAGTCTATTTTACGCTGAAACGAGCGAAAGTCAAGCAAAATCTTGCAGAATCAATCAAAAAGGCTTGACAAGCCATCATGAAACCGTCATAATGGCGGCAGTACACGCGACCATTTTCTTTGTTACTCTCCATCTTGCCATGCCTGAGCACCATGCCAAAACGCTGTCCATCGAGGAGCGCCAGGAAGAGCTGCGGCGCGTGGTCGAGCAGCGTGTGCGCATCACCGTAACTGAAGTATGCGAGATCTTCACGGTCAGCGAAGCGACGGCGCGCCGCGACCTGGATGCGTTGGCCGAGCGGGGCGAGCTGCTGCGCGTACATGGGGGTGCGATTGCCGTGCGGCGTGCGCCGCCAGAACCGCCGGCCCTGCAACGATCGGCCGAACAGTCGCCGTGCAAGCAGCGCATCGGCCACCTCGCCGCCCACTTGATCGGCGAAGGCGAGACGATTTTTCTGGGCATCCGGCACGACTGTGCTCGAGGTAGCGCACCATCTGCGCACGCGGCAGGGGTTGACCGTGATCACCAATTCGTTGCTGGTGGTCAACGCGCTGAGCGACGCACCCGGCATCACCATGATCGTCCTGGGCGGTATGCTGCGGCGCAGCGAGCTGTCGTTTATCGGCCACATCACCGAAGATGCGCTGGCGCAGTTGCACGCCGATCGCGTGATCATGGGCATTCGCGCCCTCGACCCGGAAGAGGGGTTGACCAACGATTATCTGCCCGAAACGCGCACCGATCGGGCGCTGCTCAACATCGGCAGAGCAGGTGATCATCGTCGCCGACCACACCAAGATCGGCCGTGTCTCGACCGCGTTTGTGGCGCCGTTGAGCGTGGTCGATGTGCTTGTCACCGACAGTGAGACGCCTGGCGATCTGCTGGATGCCTTTGTCGCGCGTGGGGTGCAGGTTTTGATCGCGTAAACGGTGAGATCCGACTATGGATCTCTTTATGCTAGAGGAGAAGCTGAAATGTCAAATGGAGCATTTACGTACGCGGAAATCATGTCGCAACCGGCCGCGTGGCAGGAGGCGTTGAGTGTCTTTGCTGCCCAAAAAGAGCAGGTGCTGGCGGCGTGGCGTGACGCTGCAACCGGCCCAGGTGATCTTTACGGGGTGTGGGTCCACGCATTATCTGTCGATGACGGCGGCGGCCCTGCGTGCAGGCGCAGACGGGCGTTGTGTGCCGGGCGGTGCCGGCTTCGGAGTTTGCGTTCTTTGCACCGGCCGTGGTGGCCGACGCTGAGCACACGTTGCTGGTGGCCATCTCGCGGTCGGGGACGACGAGCGAGACCGTGGCGGCCATCCGCAAGTTCCGCGCCCTGGGTGGCGCGGGCGTGTGGGGCATCACCTGCTATCCGGAGACACCGGTGGCGCAGGATGTCGATCTGGTGTTTACGATCCCGGGGGCGCAGGAAGAGAGCATTGCGCAGACGCGCTCGTTTGCCAGTATGCTGGTCGTGGTGCAGGCGCTGGCCGGTTACCTGGGGGGACAAGATGCGTCGATGCTCGAGGTCCTGCCCAAGGTGGCCCAGTCGATCCTCGCCCAGGCCGAAGCGGGCATGGCGAGCCTGGCCGGCAACCTGGAACTGACACGCTTCTTTTTCCTGGGTTCCGGGCCGCAGTTTGGCATGGCGAGCGAGGCGATGCTCAAGATGAAGGAGATGTCGCTGACGGGCAGCGAGGCCTATCATTTCTACGAGTTCCGCCACGGGCCCAAGGCCATGGTGGATGACACGACGCTGGTGGTGGGGCTGCTCTCCAAGGCGGCGTATGCGCAGGAGCAGGCCGTGCTGCAGGAGATGGCCGATCTGGGCGGCACGATCCTGTCGCTTGGCCCGCGCGCCGAAGGGCGACGGCGCCGTGGCCACGATCCCGCTGCCGGCCGAGCTGCCCGATTGGGCCATGCCCGTGGTTTATCTGCCGGCCTTGCAGTTGCTGGCCTATCACCGCTCGATGGCCAAGGGGTTGGATCCTGACGCGCCGCGTAATTTGGATGCGGTGGTGTTTTTGCCGTCGTGTGGCATAGTCGTACGGACACGATGCGTGCGATACGCACGTCACGGATCCGATGACGGACAATCGACTATCGTGCGACGACTGGGAAGGCAGGGTGCCGCAGTAGGCGACGTAGCAGCCCAAGAGGATGGCCGCCTCGCGACGGGTGATGTTATTGGGTTTGCGCCAGACGAAAAGAACAGGACCAGCACGGTCAGGCCGATCATGACGCCGAAGTCGACGAGCATGCCGGGCGGCAGCGGGATCGGGTTGACCAGGGCGGTGATCCCGGCGATGCCCAGGATGTTGAAGAGGTTGCTGCCCACGACGTTGCCGACGGCGATGTCGCTGTTGCCGCGGAGGACGGCGACGACCGACGTAGCCACCTCGGGCAGGCTGGTGCCGATCGCGACCAGGGTCAGGCCGATGATCAGGTCAGGCACGCCCAAGGCCATGGCAATCTGCTCTGGCGGCGTCGACCAGCCAGTTGGCGCCCAGGACCAGGCCAGCCATGCCCACGACGATGGCGAGGCATGTCGAACCACAGCTGACGGCTGGGCCGGGCGATCTGGTCGTCGATGGCTTCGGCCGCCGTGAGCGTATCTTCGACGTTCTCCCCGGTAGGCCTGCTCGCGCATGGTCGCGCGGTAGTTGTAGATAGGTGAAGACGACCAGCCCGGCCACCAAGAGCAGCCGCCTCCAGCCGCCCGATGCCGCCGTCGAGCAGGGCCACCGCGGTAAAGAGGACGGTCACGCCCAAGCAGGATGGGGATTTCGCGCCGGGAGAAGCTGGCCTTGACATTGAGCACGGCGATGAGGCCGGCAGAGCCCAGGATCAGCCCCAGGTTGGCGATGTTGCAGCCGACGACGTTGCCGATGGCGATGTCGCTGCCGCCGTCGGCGCTGAGGCTGGCAGTCAGGCTGACCACCAGTTCGGGCAGGCTGGTGCCAAAGGCCACCATCGTGAGGCCGATGACCACCTCGGGCACATTGAAGCGTGTGGCCAGCCGGCTGGCGCCGCGCACCAGGAATTCGGCGCCGCCGACCAGAAACAGAACCGGCAGAACTGAAGCCAAGGAGCACGTTCATTGGCAGAGATAGAAGCATGACTTCAGATGATTGCTCGACAGATGGTCATGTCGTCTCAAACTCAGGCAATCGTCTGCGCGGCGCCACCACTTTGTCGGGCAGCGGCGAGACGTCGCGCACGAAGCGGCCCTGCATGGACCACGGGCCGGTCCAGGTCACTCTGCGCCTCCACCAGGCGGCCGCGCAAGGGCAGATCGCTCTCGATGAAGACCAGCTTGTTCTGCGGTTGCGCCCGCGCCACTTGCCCTTGTGCTGGTCTTCGACCAGCACCTCGAGCGATCTCGCCCAAGAAGCTGGGCGTTGTTGTCGGCGCTGATCTGCTTCCTGCAGGTCCTCCAGCGCCTGGTGGCGGCGCATCTTCTCCGTCTTCGGGCACATCGTCGACCATGCGCCGCTCGCTGACGGTGCCGGGGCGCGGGCTGTAGCGCGCCAGGTGGACCTTGTCGAACTTGCAGATCGCGCACGCAGCTCGCACGGTGCGCTCGAACTGCTGCGTCGTCTCGCCGCAGAAGCCGACGATGATGTCGGTGTTGATGGCCACGTCGGGGATGATGGTCGCGGATGCGGTCGATCAGCGCGCGGTATTCGGCATTGGTGTAGCCGCGCCGCATGCTCTCCAGCACGTCATCGTCGCCGGCCTGGATCGGCACCTCGATGTGCTCGCAGACCTTGGGCAGATCGCGCACCGTCTCCAGGATGCGGTCGGTCATGTAGTTGGGGTGGCTGGTCAGGAAGCGAATGCGCCAGAGGCCGTCGATCGCATGCACGGCGCGCAGCAGGTCGGCCAGGTCGAATCCTGGTGCCGATTCGTCGCGTGCCGTCGCGTGCCCAGGTATGCGCTCACCGTCCGGCTGTTGCCCAGTTCGCCGCGCCAGTCGTAGCCGTAGCGGTCGACGATCTGGCCCGAGCAGGGTGACCTCGCGCACGCCCTGGTGCGACCAGGCCGCGCACTTCGTTGACGATCTCGTCCAGCGGGCGGCTGCGCTCGACGCCGCGGCGGAAGGGGATGATGCAGAAGGTGCAGGCATGGCGAGCAGCCGTAGACGATCGGCACATGCGCGGCCACGGGCGCTTCGCCGCTCAGCGCCAGGTGCTTGATGGACTGCACCGTGCCGACGGGCTGCATCTCGTCCTGCACCTGGAAGCGGTGCAGCAGCTGCTCGCGCTCCATCGCGGCCATCTCGGCGTCGATCTCGGCCTGGCGCAGGTGGTTGACCAGCGGCGTGGATTCGCTGGGCGGCATGAAGACATCCACAAAGGGATAGGCCGTCGAGCAGTTGCTGGCTGGGCTTGACGCCCACCATGCAGCCCATGAGGGCAACGGTGCGGTCCGGCTTGGCGCTGCTTCCACGGCTTGAGGCTGCCCAGCTTGCCGACGGCCTTGTCTTCGGCGCTCTGGCGCACAACGCAGGTGTTGAGCACCACGACGTCGGCGTCGTCCAGCCGGTCGGTGGGGCCGTAGCCGATCTTTTCCAGCTCGGCGGCCACGTGGTTGGAGTCGGCCACGTTCATCTGGCAGCCGATGGTCCAGATGTGGTACTTGCGTGCGGCGGTGGAGATCTGGTCGGTGGCGAGTCTCTTGGGTGTTGATTTCGTGCGCGTCGTCCGAGTGCGCGCTCGCGGCAGCGCACTTGGGTCTTGATTGCCATGGTTTCCTCCTGTTGACCGGTGTAGGCCGGGCAGGCTCACTAGAGACTGTTTATAGGTTCACAGATTGTACGAGGGGGTTGACCTGGTGTCAAAAGACGATCTGGCTGGGAGCGCCGCACCCCAGTGCGGCACGCGGGCGTAGCCGAAGAACAAGCCGCACTGGGGTGCGGCGCTCCAGTGCTTCGGTCACGGGGCGGCGTTGAGGAGAATGGCGGCGGAATAGGGGGGAGGGTGATCTGGGTGACGGGGGCGTAGGTCAGGGTGCCGGTGGGAATGCCGTTGGTGGGCACGGCGCCGCCACCGTGGGCTGGGCCAGGTAGAAGGTGCCGCCGAGCGGGACGGTGACGGCGGAGCCGGTGTCGGCCGGATTGACCAGCACAAAGCCGTTGTGAAGTTGCGCCGGTAGAGGGTGCCGGTCGCCAGGTTGTCGATGTCGGTGCCGGCGCCGGCCAGCGGCGCGCCGATCGGGATGCCGTATTCGGGCCACCATTCGGGGTCGAGGTCCAGCTCCAGGTTGAGGAAGGTGCGGTTGCCCTTGATCAGCAGGTAGCTGCCGAGGGCAAAGAGGCGCTCGCGTACGTCGGTGACGTAGGTCTGGCCGATGACGATCTTGTCCTGGGCGATGAGGCCCAGGGCGCGGTTCATCTGCAGCTCCCAGTCGTCGCGGGCGAACGGGCTGGCGTCGCCCCAGAGCGCAAAGCCTTCGACCATCACGCCGTCGGCGGCACGTAGTCGGTGGGGTCGCGGGTGGTGATCCAGGCGCCGGCGTTGGGGATGATCGCATAGGCGCCCGGCGGCTGGGTCTGCAGCCAGGCCAGCCAGTCGTCGATGCGCGTGGCCCAGGCCGCCTCAAACGCCGCGTCGACGTCGGGCAGCGCGGGCGCGTAGTGGTCGGCGCCCAGGTAGTTGGGCACGCTGAGGCTGTCCAGGAAGAGGCCGTCGTCGTCGTTGGCCTGCACCTGCCGCAGCGACCTCGGCCTGCCACCAGGTGCGCCAGGCGGCGTCGTCGAGGTCCATCAGGTACCAGCCCCAGTCGCAGTTGAGCACGCGCGTGCTGCCGGCGGCCGGCCAGTGGGCAAACCAGCGTTCCTGCACAGACTGCCGCCGGGCCACTCCTGCACCCAGTTCGTTGCCCTCGACGATGCTGCAGGGCAGTCGCCGGTGGGCTGGCAGCCGTCTGGATCGCGCGGTAGCCGAGGCCGAGGCCCGAGGCGGTAGTGCAGGATCAGGAAATTCGGGTTGATGGCGCGCAGGCGGTCGGCGTCGCTGCGCGTCATCTTCTGCGTGCCGGCGTAGTGGGTGGCGGCAAAGTGTCCACTGCGCGTCGCTGAGGTTGGCGGCAAGCTGGTCGTTGAAGACGTGGATGCCGCTCGTGGTGTCCGGCCACGGGCGCGGCGTGCCGATGGGCGGCCAGTCGCGGTGGCGGTGGGCGTGCTCGTCACGCCAGGTGTACGCGAAGCCGTGGGTGTCGGGGTCGCCGATGGGTGTCAGCGGTGCGGGGTCGGGGCTGTGGACGTAGGCGTCGGTGTCGTGCCGGTCGACCTGCGGCAGGAGGCGAATAGGCCGCAGCGCTCGTGCCGGCGGGATTGTCGGCGTCAATGCGTGTGTCGGTGATAGCCGTTGGTGTCGCCGTCCCCAGAGGGCCGACGGGCTGAAGGAGTCAGGCGGTGGCCGGCGGGGGCGGTGAGCGCCACGTTGGGCACGGTCACGACGCCGTCGGCGTCGGCCACCACGCTGCCGCTGGCGACCAGGCCGTTGTCGGCGACGCGGCGGTTTTCCCAGGTGTATGCGTGCCCCGGCGACGACGACGAACTGCTGAAGCCGGCGCGGCGTCACGTCGACGGTGAGCGACGGGCCGCTGCCGCAGTCGTTGACGTACGGGATCGCGTCATGGTAGCAGAAGCTCATCGGCCAGCGTGTGGGCGTGTCGACCGGTGCGCCGTCCCACGCATCCCACGACGCCGACCAGCGCAGCGTGTCGTTGTAGCCGCCGGGGGCGGCGGGTGGCAGCGGCGCGTCGCTGCTGGCGTTGCTCAGGCCGGGCACGGTCTCGTTGCGGACGACCTGAAAGGTCAAGAAGGGCGGCGAGGGAGGCGGCGTCGGGCGCCAGGTTGAACGGCAGGCCGGCGAAGTGCAGCCAGGTGTGGTCGGCGTCGACCACCGCGCCGCCCCAGGCGCGGCCGCCGGCGTTGAAGGCGCGTAGACCGGCTGCCCTGCGTCGGCCACTCGATGACGTGTCCTCCGTGCCGTGGGCGATGCCGAGCGGCACCGTCTCGTCGCCGCGGCGGTCGGCGACGTTGGCCTGGTGGTTCTGCCAGGCCCAGACGCCGGTGCCGTTGCAGCGCGAGGTGCGGCCCAGCCGTGGGGCGCGGCGAGCTGACCGGCAGGTTGGCGGCGAGCGCGCCCCACTTGGGGACGACGTCCCCGCGCCAGTCGGTGCCGCCGCCGTCGCCGGACGTGGCGTAGTTGGTCATCGGCTCGCTGGCGTAGGCGGCGGCGAAGACATTGGGGTAGCGCAGCGCCAGGGCCAGGGTGCCGCTGCCGCCCATGGAGTGGCCGTAGACGTAGACGCGGTTGGGGTCCACGGCGGGGCCAGGCGGGTCGCGCAGGAGGTCGTAGATCATGCGCAGGACGCGCTGCTCGGTGTAGTTGACGACGACGTCGCCGGCGCCGGGGGTGCCTTCGGTGTGGTAGTCGAACTGGCTGCGCAAAGCCGAACCACCAGGTCTCGCTCTGGTCGATGGGGTAGATGCGATAGACACACCAGCCGTACGGGTCGGGGTTCGCAAGGTTGGCGCATAGGTGTTGTCGCCCCAGCCGTGCAGATTGAAGACCCCGGCAGTGGCTGGGCAGCGCGCCGCCACATTCGGCTGCCGTCGGCGCGTAGATCGCATAGTCATAGGCATATTGGATGGCGTCGGCGACGCGCGGGATCGGCTGCGGTCCAGGCCGATAGTAGCCATTGCCGGGGTTCGGCGCATGGAAGGTGGGGTTCCAGTCGCGCAGGTCCATGTACTGGATGTAGATATGGCCTCGGCGGGCAGGCCGGGCACGCGAGTTCGACGGGCAGCGGATCGGCGACGCTTTCGGCGACGGGCCGGCGGTGTTGCCAGGGCCAAAGTCTGTCGTGTTCTCCTGGCCGCCTGTACGGTGGTGACGGCATAATAGGCCGTCCGCTGTGCCACCGCCGAAATCGCTGGCGGCCAACGTCCAGACGAGCAGCCCGGTGCCGGCCGCCAGTTCGGCGCCGCCGTCAGCGATGACAAAGCGTTCCACATAGCGGTTGCGCCAGACGCCGCTCCCTTCCACGTTGTAGCGGTTGGCGAAAGAAGCGGGCCGAGCCGTGGGCACCGTGTAGAGCAGGGTCGCCTGGGCCAGGTTGGCGGCGGTGATGGGTTGCGTGTGGCGGTAGATGCGATAGTGCGCGGTGGGGAGCTCGGCTCGCTCGTTCCAGGTCAAAAAAGTCTGACCGCTGTGGTGAGCAGCGGTCAGGGAAGTTGGTTGCGCCGGGTTAGCCGTGTAATCACCTGCAAGTGTCGCTTGACTGCTCTTCCGGGTGCGAAGATAGTGCATGCCAACACCAGCAGGGTGATAGAGAGCAATGGATGATATCGATGGTACACGGTCGGCAGCACCTTTAATTCCGTAAGTACTATAGCAAACTTCAACAATAGTTGCAAGAGGCAATTGACGTATCGACGATTCTTGTGGTAAGTGCGTGTAGTGAAATCTTTCAGCGTGCTCGGTTCAATGGTACACATAGAACGTGATGATCGGCCGCCTGCGCACCCATTGGATTCTGCTCGTCATTCTCACCCTCTTTGCGGGCGTGGCTATGCTGTACAGCGTGGTCAACCCGTTGTTTGAAGCCCCCGACGAAGTGTGGCATTACGGCTATGTGCGTTGGCTGGCCGATGGGCATGGGTTGGCCACGGCCGACAGTGCCGGCCTGGCGCAGTGGGCGCAAGAGGGCAGCCAGCCGCCGCTTTACTACCTGCTGGCGGCCGGGTTGACCTTTCCGATCGCCACCGACAATGCGTCCGAAGCCGTTCGCTACAATCCGCATGCGGTGGTGGGCGATGCCGGCAGCTTTGGCAACCGCGCCATGATGGTACACGGGCCGGCGCACGCGTGGCCGTGGCACGGGGTAGCATTGGCCGCACACCTGGCGCGCCTCTTGTCGATCGTGCTGGGCGCGGTCACGGTTGTGGCTACGTACGGTGTCGCGCGCTCGGTGGCGCCAAAGTGGTCGATGGTCGCCGTATTGGCGGCCGCATTGGTCGCCTTCAATCCCCAGTTTCTGTTTATCAGCGCGGCTGTGTCGAATGACAATCTGGTCACGGCCTTGTGTGCCGCTGGGCTTTGGCTGTGTGCGGCACTGCTCGGCGGCAACCCGGCGCCGCGCCTGCGCTGGGTCGGGCTCCTGGGTTGTTGGTTGGCCTGGCGGCACTTAGCAAGCTGAGCGGCCTGCTGTTGGGCGGCCTGGCGTTGCTGACGTTGCTCATCCTGGCCCGGCGGCAGCGTTCCTGGGGTTTCTTGCTGCGCGGCGGCCTGGTCGTGGCTGGTGTCGCGCTGGCCGTTGCCGGCTGGTGGTATTGGCGCAACTGGCGCCTCTACGGCGATCCACTGGGGCTGTCCGCCATGTTTGCGGCACTGCCGGCGCGGGCTGAGCTCGCTGGCGCCGCCGAACTCATGGCGCTGGCGCCCGGCGTCTGGCGTTCGTTCTGGGCGGTCTTTGGTTGGTTCAACGTCGTGGCCGATGCGTGGGTGTACTGGCTGTATAGTGGATTGGCGTTGGCCGGCGTTCTTGGCTGGCTCTGGATTGCGTTCGTGCGGCGTCGTGTCTGGCGTGGCAGCCTGCGGTGGGTGCCGATCGCCCTGCTGGTGCTGTGGACGGGTGCGGTGACGATTTCGCTGGTGCGCTGGGCGCAGATCAATTACCCGCAAGGGCGGCTGCTCTTCCCGGCGATTGCCGCTGTGACGCCGTTGTTGGCGGTAGGCTTGCTGGGATGGTGGCCAATGGCCTGGCAGCGATGGGTTACCGGCGTCATCGCTGCGGGCATGCTGGCACTGGCGGTCAGCGCGCCGTTCGTGTGGATTGAGCCCATCTACATGCCGCCGGCGCTGTTGGGTGCCGTCCCAGCCGATCGCCAATGCGGTCGACCAGCGCTTTGGCACCGATATCGAGTTGGTCGGCTATTCGATGGAGCCAGCGGCCTTGCAGCCCGGGCAGGCGATCGACGTCACGCTCTACTGGCGTACGGCGGCAGCCGCTAGACAAAGATTACAGCGTCTTCCTGCACGCCACTGACGATGCGGGGATCTTGCAGGCGCAGCGCGACAGCTATCCCGGACCTTGGCAATCTACCCACCAGCCAGTGGCCCGTGGGGGCGATCGTTCCCGATCGGCACCGGCTGGTTGTGCCACGCACGGTGACCGCCCCGTCGCGCGTGAGTCTCGAGGTAGGGTTGTATGACCAGGCAAGCGGCGAGCGCCTGCCGTTGGCGAGTGGCGACAAGTTCTTGTTGGGCGCGGTTTCCGTATTGCCCAACGAGAGTGAGAGCGGCTTGCCGAATGCCACGTCCATCAACTTTGACGACAAGTTGGCGTTGGTGGGGTATGCGATGGACCGCCGCACGCTGCAGCCGGGCGACAAATTGCAGCTCACGCTGTGGTGGGAAGGGCTGGCGCCCATGGACCGCGACTACGTGGTCTTTACGCACCTGGTGCTGCCACCGGATGCCGTGTGGGCGCAGAAGGACGCCATGCCGCAAGGGGGCGCCAGCGCGCACGTCGACGTGGGCGGTCGGCCAGCAGGTGGAGGATCACTTTACGTTGAAGCTGCCCAAAGAGGCGCCGCCGGGTGATTACACGGTAGCGATCGGTCTCTACGACAAGGATACCTTTGATCGGCTGCCGGTTGGCCACAACGTGGCCGACGTTGTGATCGGGCGGGTGAAGGTTACGCCTTAGGCCCGCTGCCCCAACACCGCCTCCATCCACGCATCCGACTGCGCCGCCAGCAGGCGCCACTGCCAGCCCTCGACCAGTGCAGTCAATTCACCAGGCGCCAGCAGGTGCGCTGGATTGGTTGAGGGCCTGGCGGCAAGGCGCCCAATATGGTAGGTGTTGAGGCAGATCAGCCCGTCGGGGCGCACCGCTGCGCGTAGTGATGGCCACAGGCGGCGGTCGAGAAAACAGAAACAGGTGATCAAATCGTAGCACCCGGCGTCCGGGCGCCACGCGTCCAGGTCAGCCTCGATCAGGGTTGCACGATCGAGCAGTCCTGCTGCGTCCAGGCGCGTCTGGGCCTGGGCCAGCGCCGTTGCACTGATATCCACACCGGTGACGTGCCAGCCCCGCTGCGCCAGCCAGACCAGTGAAGCGCCGGTGCCACAGGCGATGTCCAGGGCAAGCGGCGGGGATGTGCTGGCATCTGCCACCGTGTCCAGAACCGCTGCCTGGGACACCAGCCACCGGTTGGCGCTGCCATGGGCAGGCATCTGACCGCTTGTGTAGCGTGTTTCCCAGTGGTTGCGATCGGTGTCCGTCATGACCGCGATTGTCGTTCAGCCGCCAGTGTCTGTCAAGGCGTTGGGGCAGCGGGCGCGTACATTGGGCTTGCCGACCACTAGCGTAGGAGGATTATCTGGAAATTCCGGTCATTTGTCCGATGCCGGCGACTTGCCGCGACGTGGTAAAGTGATATGCATAATACCCCAAAAATACCCCTCACTCAGGAGAATCGCATGAGCAAAACTGGCGAGTCACTCAAGACGTCGAGAAGAGACTTTATCAAGCTCGCAGGCGTGGGCGCCGGTGTTACAGCGCTTGGCGTCGGCGTCCATTCAGAAGCCGCAGCCGGCAGCGGTACACCCCTTGTTGCCAATGTGGGTCGCGTCGTGCCGTACCGTGTCGGCAAGTGGCTGCCTTCGGACCAGGCCATCCTGGACCGGTGGCTGGCACGACACATCCAGGCCGTCGCCGACAATCCGAAGCCGCTCCACCCGGTCATCCAGGAACTCAAGGATCTCATCGAAGGCGACGCGCAGATCTACATGTTCTTTCATCAGATGTTCGATGAGCTTCCGCGCACGCCGAAATTCCGCAACGACCCGACGGGCAAGCCACAGGTTCGCGACTACAAGCAGATGCTCGAGTTGATCAACGGCATCCTGACGACCGCGCCGACCTTCGACAAGACGGGTCTCGTCGGGTTGCCTATCAACGCCATCCTGGACTGGCCGATGGGGACACCGAGCGGCTTTGCGGCATTCCTCAATGACAAGGTCAATGCCCAGTTCAAGAAGATCCTGAACGCATGGGCCACGTTTCTCTCTTCACCGGATTCCTGCTACGTGCTGAACGACGATCCCGAAAGTGGATGGTTCGGCCGCGATGCAATGGCGGCCATGCCGAACTTCGTGGAGGAGTTCCAGTGCGAGCCGGATCAGCCCTACTACGGCTTTACGTCTTGGGACGACTTCTTCACGCGCCTGTTCCGCGACGGGCAGCGCCCCATCGCCGCGCCGGAGGACGACTCCGTGCATCGTCAATGCCTGCGAATCGGCCCCATTCCAACTGGCGCGCGACGTCAAGCTGTACGACCGATTCTGGATCAAGGCTCAGCCCTATTCCCTCAGGCACATGTTCGACGACGACCCGGTCTGCGAGCAGTTTGTGGGTGGCACGGTCTACCAGGCCTTCCTCAGCGCGCTCAGCTACCACCGCTGGCACAGCCCGGTCAGCGGAACCATCGTCAAGTCGGACGTGATCGATGGCACCTACTACTCGGAGACACCCGCCGAGGGATACGATCCGGCCGGGCCCAACAACTCGCAGGGCTACATCACGGAAGTGGCGACGCGCGCCATCATCCTGATTGAGGCGGACGACCCCCGGATCGGCCTGATGTGCTTCATGACCGTGGGCATGGCGGAGGTCTCAACCTGCGACGTCACGGTCTACGTTGGTCAGCATCGTCAACAAGGGCGATCAGATTGGCATGTTTCACTTCGGCGGGTCCACGCACTGCTTGATCTTCCGGCCGGGTGTGAACCTCGAATTCGACCTGCACGGCCAGGAGCCGAGCCTTCAAGCAAGCAACATCCCGGTCAACGCCGTCATTGCTACAGTGAGCTAGCGAACACGCCGCACTGTCCAACGGCGGGCGATGCAAGAGACTGGAGACGCATTGCTTGCCGTTGGACGTCTTCTGTACGAGCAGGACGAACCTGGATCGATTGCTACACGACGGCTCACGCCCCGTGCCGGAAAGTGGAGGAAATTGGTCGTGATATAGGAGGTAGAGCGC
>CAVWXD010000004.1:0-41741 GCA_963758935.1 uncultured Methanomicrobiales archaeon
CTCCCGACGTTAGTCGTGCTTGTTTCTCTGATTATAATTCTCTTTTTTTGGGGGAGGGATATTGTTGGAATATTGGGGCCTGAATATTCCGGGGCGCTTGATTTAATCCTCACGATAATGAGCGCCAGTATTTTTTGCTCTCTTCTTCCAGATTTACTCTGCCCGATTGAAAATAAAACGAGAAATTAAAAATTTGTCAATCCTTAATTTTGCATTTTTCTTTTCGATGGTATGCCTTAGTATCATATTCATAATAAAGTTCGGATTAATCGGCACAGGTTATGCGTGGATCTTGTCGTATGCGATTTGCATGTTACCGATTTGGCTTTATGAGATTTGGAAAAAAAAGAGGTTTCCTTTTATGTGGCAAAAACGAGACAATGCCAACATGAATTGATCAAACTATTTTGATAAAATAATTTTTAGTGTCCATTCCCAGAGAACCCGCATAACGGGTATCCAGAATGTATATCCAGAATAGCCCGAGAATCCTCGAAGAAAAAATGTAAGATTAACCTGCCAGAAGAAGGGTATCGAACAAAGCAACAAAATCAGGTAATTATAAACCTTTTTTTCCCTTTTCCAAATGAAGACCGACGAAGATTGTTCCAAGCGTTAGAACTACGAGAGATATTATATATATGGAGAAAAAAATTTGAAGAGGAAGACCACTTTTTATTATGACCTCGACTCCGGGGATAGGCCAAGGGAAGGAGAATCACAGAAAGGGGAACTCCGATTATTACGATAATAAGGAGTTTCTTGATAGAAGCAATCGGATCTTCATCCAGGATATTCGTTCTTCTAAGAGCAATGAGCCCAATTATAGTCAGGGGAAGATATAGCGGAGACAGGTAACGGGACATCCGGTGTAATTCCCCCATCCGCATTCAGGGAATGAGTCTCCCAAGCATATGCCATATACACGGCAAGAGAAATCAAAACCGACAAAATAACAAATTTTCCCTCTTCTGATGAGAACCGGTGTTTCTTGAAGATGAAGAAAATTCCAGCTAATATCACCATTACGAGGAACAGGGGGACAAGTGCAAAAATGCTGATACTTCCGTTTTGGGGATAAAATAAAATTCCCCCATATCTGAAACAAAACCCGCCGGGGTTGTATCGATTGAGGGAACAAATCTCATAATCAAACCCTGAGCTGAATTAACACTAACTGCATTCAGGGATGGCGAAGCATTTACTCCAAGGGGAACTCCAAATCCTGCTTGATAGAGTGTCTGGGTTGGCACGAGGGGATTTTTTGTTAACAAATAATTATTGAAGAAAAAAGGGAGGGCCCCGATAAACGTGAATAAAGGCGAACAAAGGACTGATATCAGTGGATATTCTTCTGGCCTGTTCACTGAGAGGTACCGGAATACGGTATAACAGCAAACTCCGAAGATGAGGAAAACTATCCAGATTGCGATCTCCGGCCTTGCCCAGGCAAGAAGGCCTGACATGAGAAAGGCAAGAGGCAGATACCAATATTCATCGGTCTTAAGAAATCTTACAAGGCATAGAAAAACTCCTATAAAAATCGGCAAAACGAGGACATGGTCTTTACAATACGTTGCCCAGAAAAAATATGACGATGAGAAAAGGCATACCAGTGTTCCGAAGACGGAGAATGCCGTATCTTCAAAAATAGTGCGATTGATCTCATAAATCAAAACACCGGAAATCGCAAGAAGAATTGTGTTGGTGAATACAATTGAAATAATTTCAGGATAGTTGTGAAAACTGTCGACCGGAAACACTGAATAATATATCAGATTGATGAAAAACACAATAAAAATTGAAATAAAAATCCACGGAGTCCATTGCCATTTCCCGATGAATGACTGTTTTGGGAAGTAATGGTTTACCATAAGTACGATTAAAAGTGCGGCAAGAGTCCAAAGACAAAGAACTATGTATACAAAATGTTCGCCGGATAGATCGATTATCCAGTGTGTTGGAAGAGAGATTAACGGAAGAAATAATGTATAGCCAAGGACATTTGACTTATACCAGAAATATCCTCCCATTGACCCATTCTCCAGCAGGCCGTATTTTCCTTCATTAACTACAACTTGATGTCCCTCATGAAGGCTGGCGAACTGGTTTGTAGATATAAATTCATCATTTAGTAATACGGCAGGGTGTGCAAGGGTCAGTGCTATAAAGAGGGTCACAAAAAAAATAAAAAAATGTACCCGGTATCGATTAACACAGAATAATATCGACTCGGGTATGTGCTTGTGATCCATTGGTTCCTTTATCATCTAGTGTATGGCGTGATAAATCCTGTGAATTTCAAAACGAAAGATTACAAATTCAACAGTTTTATTACCCGATATGGAAAACCTGAGTATGTGCGCCAATATCTTCTTCTTATTTTGCTTTGCATAATTTTCTTTTTCCTGCCATTACAGGTTTTTATTATTGGCGATTTTTCTGGCATCGGGGTTCAGGGTGCGGTGTACCGGTACCAGACTTCGGTATATGGAACAGCTTGCCATGCTGATACCACGGGAAATTAACTATATCACCATGGGGATTTATGGAGGAAAAACTGCATTATCCGTTATCCTCTGGGGATTGGGAACTGCTATGCTTGCATGCACAATGGCGTATTCGTTTATCCATGCAGAGACTCCAAGTCTGGCCTATTACCGGCAGGTAACGTACGGCCTGATTGTAAGTTGTGTAATTTACCTGACATCATGCATAGCCCAATATGGTATTTTATTTCATGGTCCGGCGGGAATTTCTTTTCCTGTTGGAATCATTATTGTTCTGGTCTGGATAGGGATTTTACATTTTTTCCCAGAATCATTCGGACCAAAATCAAAATCGGAAAAAGATCTTACTGAAAATGAGTGAAAAATAGTTTTTATCTGGATCCTCAATCTTATTTGTTTCACTGAACTGAGTTTATCCAGGTCGATTTTTGGAGTGGCATGAGGATCGGATTTATGAAAATTTTTTCTTGCCCTTCAAACAATTTTATCTCGGATCCATGGAAAAATTGCACTAATCCGGAAAAGATCTTAAGAAAAAGAAAAATGTGATTAGACTCTCGCGTCAAGAACAACCTGCTGGACACCATCGGCAAAGTATGCTGTTGCCAAAACTCGATCCGGCATATTTGTTCCAGCAACCATAGCAGAACGTCCAACATCAAGTGGAGTGGTTGCTGTAGAGAAACCCATCAGGGTTGAATCAATTACTGACCCATCGGCAGCAGATACAGTCCACTGGATGCCAACGCAGGATGCCGCATCAGGGCCTCCCTGGTATGTCAATGCAATAGAACCAGATACCCTTTGTTGCGCCGTTGCCGCAATAACCTTCGACTTGGAAATGTTTCCTGACGTCCCGAACACATACGAGGCTATGATTGCCGCGAGAATTACAGTAACGGCAACAATAAGGATCGTGCCGATGACCGGTGAAACAGCGTCTTCATTATTTGTGGTAAACTTCATTATTCCAAAACACCTGAGATAATGCCCCCCTGGACACGACAATGTAACAAACTATTACTTATCCCACTATTTAGGTTCTTTGAATTATTTTTGAGGTATAATTTGGAAAACGGCCAATTTAATCAGTAACAAGAACAGATTATATTAATTTGGAAATTGTCCTTATTAAAAAAACGACATTGCCTGAAAGAAAATTAATTTAAATTTTCAGATTTGAGATAAATTTCGAAAGTTATCAAATTGAAAGTTAAAAAAAAGATTAAACCAGGTTATCTACAACAACCTGTGAGCTTCCATCAGTGAAGAAAGCTGTTCCGACTACGTGGTTCTGTGCACTGCTTCCAGTGAGTGTAATGCTATTCCCGACAGCAAGTGCAACGGATCCTCCAGTCGAACCCATCATTCCAGTGCCTATGGTTGATCCGGTGGTGGTACTTGGGTCCACTGGATACCAACACATGACTGTGCATCCTGGCCACCCTGATATGTTACCGCGATATGGGTTGCATCAAGTCTTCTGTGCCGTTGCTGCAACGACTTTGGTCTTGCTGATGTTTCCTGCCATGCCGAACACGAACGCGGCGATGACTGCCGCGAGGATCACAGTGATTGCGACCATCAGGATCACACCGATGACCGGTGATACTGCGTCATCATTGCTTCTTGTGGTAAACTTCATAATTTCAAAACTCCATCCAGAATGCCGTAGACCGGGATGACACTGTATGATCTATTTGTTTCATATCCACCTATTTATATTTTATTGAAAGCGGTTTAGGGGTTTTTAACATTTTATTTTAAAAGATGCGCCAATTTCTTGGGAGATTGGGCGGTTAAGCATAATTAAAACGTATATATAGAAAGCCGGAATGGAGGAACCGGGCGCTGAAACCTGTGCGCGATGGTGTCCGGCGGGCAGGTTCAGCAACAGGGACGCCGGGAATTTATTACCGGGCCGGGATTCCATGAGTAATGGCGTTTTTAAATTACATCAATGGATGACATCCCTGCAATAATTGCCCGGCACAATAATGCCGGATACTGATCAAGTCAACGAGAGAAAAAGTCACACAGAGGATTTCTTTTTCCGGCGTTCCATGATCCCGGCGACAACTGTATCGAAATCCTTTTCGAGATACTCCTTACGCTCTTTGGTATAATCCCCACTTCCATGGGTATAACTCTGGATGAACCGGATTGCATCCGCAGGCCCGAGATTTTTTACGAGCACTTAAAAAGCCCTTAATCCTAATCTCCTTGAGTGTCTTTACTTCCATCGGATGCCTCTCTGCTGACAATGGTAAAACCAAATTTCTCAAGAAATGCTATTGAGATCCTTACCATTCATGACCGGAAGCATCACGCACCGAGACGATCCCGGCCTCACGGAATCCTACAAATGTATTTGAGATGCTATCAGCCGGGGAATCTTCCCGGCACAGCTCGATCGCTTCCTTAATCCGGACAAGTACCTCGTCGACGGTTTTGCCGTAGGTGTGGCAACCCTTGAGCTGGGGGCAGGATCCAATGAAGATCCCATCCTCATCGGTTTCAATAATGATGGGAACATGGATCGGTTTCATTATGTACATCATCTGGTATTCAGGAATTAATTCTTTTTTGGGATGAAATCCTCTGCGCAGATTGCCCCCGGTCACTACAGGCACGGGTAATCGAGCAGGAAATCTCGTAGCCGTACGCAGTGTGCAAGCATTCCCTTAAAGAATATTATAATAGTATAGCAGATGTAAGTTAAGGCAGATCGTTTATGGCAAGACACATTGATCTGGAAACAGTTTTAAGGGGTGAAGAAGCGCGTGCATTCAACGAATATGTCAAGGCACCCGGACAATGCTTCACTCCCGAGAGTCGGACCCTCTTCCGGGAAGCCCGGCAAGTCTCGAAAACCTGGCCAAAACAATAACATGGATATCGATTTTAAATTCTCTCGTTTTATCAAAATTATCCGATGATTCTGATGTCTCGAGGTTTACCGTGTTCTGACTCGGAAGATCTTGAAGATTTTTTAAGAACTGATGCAAAAACCCGGCAGCATGAAAAAATCAGTACAACCTATCTTGTCTATTCTGGACGATACCTGGTTGGATTTTTCTCCCTGTCAATGGGTTGTATCGTTTAAGGATTGCAGATATCTGAAGATATCAATGGCTGCCTGTCGGTTCTGTTGGGTTGCTGAAAACAGCAGTCATAGACCCAGTCGAGGAAAACAAGAAAGATTATTTATTCAAAACTGTGTCCCTGAATTTATCGAGAGGCATCGCATTCGGTTTTGAGAACCCGGCCTCGTTGAGTGAAGTGGGAATCCTGTACCGGATCAGGTTCTTGTCAGTAGTCAGGAAATAATCGGAATCGTATGCCATTGCATACGCAAGATGCGGTACAGGTCTGTGGGTTCCCGAATCATCCGGGTGTCAATCTCTTCTTCCCCCATCTGGTAGCAGAGGATCCGGACATGCTCATTTGGAAAGAGAACCGTAACATTCCAATCGTCAAGCAATTGATTCATCCGAGTGATATAAACAACTGAATCGGACGTTTCGTGCATCTGGATGAACGCTTCTCCAAGAACAGAAATAGAGGTTCGAATGTCATAGCCCGCGTTGATCGCATGCTCGAGAGTTGTGCCGAGCCGGCTATTTTCTATACACTGGAAGAAAACAGGAGTATCGAGAAAAAGAGATTGGGTCATGAAGTGACCGCTTTCAGTCGCTTCAGTTTTTCGCGATTTTCCTCTTCGCTTACCGCGAACGATATTCTTCCTTTCGTAACTCCACCCCCATAAGGAAGCATCCCTCTTGCATAGGGCTTACCGATCACATCTTCAGGATTAAATTTCTTTTTTGCCATGATCAACGGTTCCTTATTTGTGTAACCAGATATCGGAGAGCAACAAGATAACGTTTTTCGTTGTTACCCGTTTATACTTGTATATTCTTGAAGGCCGGAAAAATCAGGCATCCCGTATTCGTCTCCGGTTGTTCTGGAGGACCTGATCGATATCTTCCTTTGATTCCGGCTCCCCGAATTTTTTTACAAACGCAGAAAACTTCTTTCGTATGACTACTTCAACCCGGGAATGTTCCGGCAGGTTAATCGGTCCATCGAGTACCAGTTTGCCATCCTTATACACGGCATTCGTTTTTATTACAGACATTCCAGCACCGCAAAAGATTTTCTTTCCACAGCATAATAGCAGCGAGTGAAAGATAATAATTGTGTTTACGAAGGTTATAGCATTCTCATCGGGGTGAAATAGAGCAGCAGAAATGAGCCCGCCCGTTTTCCCCCTGGAAAACTATTCCTTTCACCACAATCAGGGTTTGTGTGGACAGGAGCAACATCCGCTTGGTGCAGGCTTCGAGCACCCTCACAAAATTGCCATCCCGGTTTTCCATCTCACGCCGTGCATAGCGTTCCGGAATTTTCAAAAATGCAGGTGGGGTGAGAGGGACCTCCTCCGCTCAGTGGGGTACAGGGTGGAGGGGACCCCTCAGTGTACGGCACATCCCCCCATAGGGGTACCTCCTTCTCCTGAGGTGGTGGGGTAGGGGGCACCACCCCTCCCCCAATGCCTGCGTTCACCACTATTACGTCGGACTTCCACAGGAAAGTGTGCATGAAGGAGATGGAACCCATGGGTGGGGTAAGGGGGGTCACCCCCACTCAGGCAGGTGTGGGGTGGAGGGGTACCTCCTTCTCCTGAGGTGGTGGGGTGGGGGGCACCACCCCTCCCTCCCGATGCCCGCATTCACCACCATTACGTCGGACCTCCACAGGAAAGTGTGCATGAAGGAGATAGAACCCGGGGGTGGTGGGGTAGGGGGGTTACCACCGCTTCAATCCAGGTTCAGCAAATCCCGGATAAGAGCAACGATCGCGAGCCGGTGCTGTTCATCGATGGTCCCGATCCGGTGGCGGAACCGGCCTCCATCCAGTGCAACGATCTGGAACACGAGCGCGATACTCTCGACATCAAGACCGTTGTGCGGGTCAGGAGAGAGGATAAACGTGTGCGAGAACCGGGCGCTGTTCATGATGCTGGTCAGCGGGACGACAAGGGTGAGACCGTTGGCGCCCCCCATTATAATGGCGGGCCTGACCCCTTGCTGCTCATGCCCTTTAGCGTCGGTGAGATCCACGAGCCAGATTTCTCCGGGCTTCATTCAGGTCAGTTCTCCAGCGATTTCAGGGAAGCCCGCTGCCAGATCCCGGTCTCCTTCTTCAACTCTTCGAGATCCTCCCGTGAGGGCCTGAAGAAGAACTCCTTTGCTTTCGATATGCCGAGCGCGATCTGGGCCGAAGAATAGAATGGCTTCAGGCTCCTGACCTGCCGCGAGGCTTCGAGCGGGTCGCTGTTCTGCCTGAGGGTGTAGAATCCATACGTGGCTCCGACTTCGAGCGGAACCGGCTTGAGGCCGAAGATCCTGCCGAGATCGTCAACCGTCTCTTTCTCTTCCTGATCGAGGCGTGCATCGGTTTTCAGGTTCTCGAAATCCCGGGTAAATGTGAAAAGGTCCTGCGTCAGGGTCCGGGGAATAGGGTCCGCGGACATACAGGCTGCAGGAATACCCGAGATCTATGCCCTGAGTTCAAGCAGGCAGACAAGTTTCTGGGCGATAAGCCGGTCATCGAACCGCGATATATTGAATTCAAAGCCCAGTTCTTTGAAGAAGGCAATTACTTTTTCCCGTTTTTCCATATTCATGCACCGCAGTGGAGGAACCTGCACAACCAGGTTCGGATTCTCTTCCATTCGTCCTGTCCTTCGGTCGTGATGGTATAGAGTTCGAGTTCTTTTCCTTCCGACGTTATTTTCCCGGACGTAAGATAGCCCATATCTTTGAGGACATTGAGGTTGGCAAACAATACTCCATCATTGATACCGAGAGCTGCCTTGAGTTCACGGTAGGTTGCCCCATCAGGTCCGGGAGCGGCAAGGCTCGCGAGCAGTTTCATACGGACGAGTGAGAAGACTTTCGCGTTGAGCCCTTCGGATTCGTTTAAGATGGAGAGGATATCGTTCTGCATGTTCGTGTTGCTCTCCTTTCATGTCGATTGGCGGGCTTCTGTTATTTACTTTGTTATTTACTTAAAGTTTAAAGTAAATGAGTGTAGTGGTTGATACAGGATTTGAGGAAAAACGATTTCGCACAAGCCGGGAGGTCGGGGTAGGATCCTTGCTCTGGATGAAATTGTTACCGGCTGCCCGGAAAAATACTTAGCCCTACTAAAGGAACAGGTAATCCGGATCACAGGTGCGCATCAAATGATAGTATTAACCGTAAATGAATATCCATCATCAATCAAGGAGAATAATCGCTCCCGGGCAATGTCATGCTCCGGCATTTCAGCGACATTGGAAAATATCAGGATATTTGAATCAATCATCAGCTTCATGCTGACCACAGTTCATCTTCAAGCAACCTGAGATTAATCTTTTTTTTGCTGGTGACGTGCCCCGGGTTCATTACTGATGTTATAAAAGGATCTTCATCCCCAATTTTTTTGAGGGTGAATGTATGTGTATTTACTTTTTTTATGGAAAATGTGTCGTTTGGCTGGATTTTAAGAGCATCCTTCACTTTTTTTAATGAAATATTGTATTTCTTATCGACCTGGACAATTGATGTGATGATCAGCACCTCAGAAATAGTCATTGTCTCCGGAATATTATAATGTTCACGTCCAGTGCCACTGTGCCGGTTTTAGAATCCGGTATCGTTGAGTGAGGGATTGCCGTGTACTACCCTAATTTTTTAAAGAAGGGTAAGAATTCGACGTGGTCAATGGCATCGACGATTCCCGGAAAAGAGATAAGAATGAGAAAAGCCATGGTACATAAAGAAGACAGGAGATCTTTTGTGCAGGAAACCGTTCCGGAAATCGAAGATGTGGCTGCAATAAAACCCGTCATTGATGAGCTCCAAACAAACGATCACGTCCTCGCCCTTATATTGTTCGGATCAGTAGTACGCGGCGAGGCCCGGGAAGACTCTGATATTGATCTCTGTATTGTCACAAGCCGCGATATTCCCGAATCCGAAAAGATGGACCTGCTCAGTTATGGTTCCGGGAAGCTCGACGTGAGCTTTTTCTGGGACTCCCGATCACCATACGGTTCAGGGTAATCCGCGAAGGAAAGGTTTTGTTCTGTAAGGACACCCTCACACTGAACGGAATCAAAGCTGACACCGTCAGGGAATACCTCGATATCGCACCGCTCATCCGAAGACACAGCCTTCACGCAATAGGAATAACCGGCAGGTGAGATGAATGGACACCGGGTATAATATCGAACGTTTCGGATCTATTTTTTCTGACATTCAGAAGTATCTCCGGGATCTTGAGGAAATGAACATCGGGAGAGAAGAGGATCTCAATAATAAACGTAATTTTTATGCCGTTTCCATGGTCATGTTCTCCCTTCTTAACAGGGTCCTGGATCTCGGAAGTGAAATGGTAATCTCCCATGATCTTGGGATCCCATCCACGAACCGGGATATCTTTGTTTTACTCGAGAAAAATGGTCTCATCAGCACGGAACTCGGAAAAGAGATGAAAGGACTGGTAACATTCAGGAACCTGTTGTCCCACGAATATCATGGAATAAACGAGAGCAAACTTTTCCTTCTGACAAAGAAGGTCGGCACAATCAGGGAATTCGTGGACCTGATGAAGGAAATAATTCAGGATCGGAGCTGACCGGTAAATTCTGGTCTCCCTTGAAGAGGGATTTTTTTAAAACGTATATTTGTCATTCCCGGATGAATTTGGACTCCGTATGCCCCCCAATCCCGGAACTTCCTTATTTTATCAGGAATAACTCTTCTCCAATGCAGATCAAAGTCGCCGCCTTCCAGCACGCACCCACCGAACCCCTCGGGCTCTTCGAATCCATCTTCGCTGAAAAAAAGATCCCGGTTGAATATATCCGGCTCTACGAAACGAACGAAGTCCCCCGGACCGATGCAACCCATTTTGTCTTTCTCGGAGGCGGAATGAGCGTGAACGATGAAGCAGACCTCCCGTGGCTGGTCCAGGAAAAAGCGCTCATCCGAAAAGCGGTAAAAGAGCACAAAAACGTGCTCGGCATATGCCTCGGAGCACAGCTCATCGCATCGGCATTCGGCAGGAAAGTGTACAAATTCGTGCCGGAGACCGGCTGGCACTACCTGAACGGTGAACCCGGCACGCTCTTTCCGGACCGGTTCCCTGTCTTCCAGCTCCATGGCGAGACCTTTGAGATCCCGTACGGGGGAAAACTCCTCGCCTCGGGACCGAATGTCAGGAACCAGGCATTTTCATACAAAACCGCGCTCGGGCTGCAGTTCCATCTCGAACTCACTGAACCGATTATCCGGGAATGGAGCAAAGAATTAAAAAAATTCACCCGGGAGAAGATAGAGCGGGAGACTCCCCGGTTCCTTACCGAGAGCAACAGGTTATGCCGGACAGTGACCGGGAATTTTATTAGTACTGTCAAAACGGGATAAACATCGATTAGGAAATTTTCCGGGCATGACGCCCTTTTTTTGATCCATGAGACCTTTCATAACAAGGCGACTTTCGTCAAAAAAATATACGCTATACGGGGAAAGCACAATAATCAAAACCCCACAGAACGTGGGGGGGAGGTACATTATCGCAGACGGTGGGAGCAAAGAAAAACCACGCAAAAATAATTATTATGACAAGCATGATTAACGCCCATATTTTATTTATTGTAGGGTCTTTTGGCATAATGCTCCATTTTCTTTGAGGATCATATTTATTTTTTCCTGAATCTGAAATTTCTGAATGCATTCCACTCCAGGAGCAAACAGATTGGAATAGTAAAAAAGGATTTTTTATTTTCATATTTTCTGCTCTGGAGAAAACCCCTAAATCGCTGGCGTTCCCGAGGCTTTGCCCCCACTGACAGGCACCCCCAATCGCGATGATGATGTAGTACCTGTTATTTTAGACGAGGTCTTCGCACTGTCGCCCCGTCCAATTGGAGGACTTGTAGCGCAAGAGGGGCATCATCCCTCTCGAAAAAAAATGATTTCTTCTTTCCATTTTGAGTAATTTTTTACATTTCGCTAAACGAATTTTTTAGCCTCACCTCAGTTTTTAAAAAGGGGAGCTAAACACCTCGCAATAATCAAAACCCCAGAATGGTTGCGGCGAAGGTGAGCCTTTACAGACATTGGGCAAAAAGAAAAACAATGAAAAAATAATTATTACGAGTATCATAATCAGGGTCCATATTTTACCGACGGTTGCATCATCTGCCATAAACGGTATTTTTCGGTGAGCGTTATATAATGCCATAATCGTCCAGGTTATATCGCAAAAATTTTTACTCCTGAATGAATCATTTTTTGCACAGGGTAAGATTGGGGCGGCGATAAATTACACGGGCATAATTTTTCCGGTTCAAAATGAATATTAAAAAAAAAAGATCAGCGCCCGGATTGATTTTTCAGGGGAGAGAAATAATCCGGTAAAATAGCCAAGACATTCACCTACAGAATCTCCTTTCGCGGATCGAGCAGCACGTCGTGCGGCAGCCCCGTCAGCGCGACAGCTCCCAGGGCCCCGATGACGCCATTCCCGCCAACAAGGGTAACCTCAAAACGCTCAGCAGTGGCTTCGGCAACTGCCCGGGATATAACCTGCACCCGCACAAGCTTCCCGGTACTCCCGCAATCCCTCCGGCATTACGAGCCCGGACCGGATCGCAATCCCCCACTCGTGCGAGAGGGACTCATCGGCAACGAAACGTGTCGCCTTGTCGACGAGATTCTTATACACATCGGGCAAAACCGCGACCTCGATAAAGCTCGCGGAGTTCCCCGCAGTCTTGTTGAACACGCCCGGGTTGAGCATCGCAACATGGTGGCTGATGGGCAGCACACCTTTGATCCGTGTCACGTAGTTGAGCAATGCAAGCGCGAGGGCAAACGTCGCACCGCCATCCTTCGTATCGGTATCGTCAACACCGATCGTCACATGGGTCAGCGCCTTCGTCCACACCTTTCCTTCGACAATGTGCCCCTCGTGCCGGGGCTGAACCGGATGACCCCCTGCAGCCCGGGCCATCATGTCGGAAAGCGAATACGCAGGTCCGCCTACCGACCGGATATGCTGGATGATCGCATCGCCGTCGCGCTCGATCCCGATGACGCCAACCGCGGAAAGGGGCGAGAGGCCGATCTCTGCATCGTGCCAGCCGACACGGCCGCACTCCCGCAGGAGTGTTCCGTCCCGGTGGATCGCGGTCAGCGCTCCACCAGCAAGCGCGTGGTGGTGGCCGCAGAACGCTGCGCAGGCACCGCTCATGCAGTCGTGGTAGATCTCGACATAATCGCCATCGACCGTGGTGAAGAGCCGGCGGCAGGTACTCGACGGCATCGCGCTGATCGCAGCGTAGTGAGCAGCGCTCCTCCCCGCTTCCCGTCCCGCTGGAGGACACAGCCTTCCTTGAGCAGCCGGTTGACCCAGTCCTGGGCGGTGCTGCGGGGGATGGCGGCAGCTTCTGGATATCCGTGACCGTAAAAAAACCATTGTCGAGCGTGAACTGGCGCATCAGGCGCAGGTATTCACGCCGGTGTTCAAGGACGCTGGACATGGCTGTCCCGGATAAAGAGGATGTCCCCGATGATCGCGCTCGCGGTCTCGACCGATCCGGCACCCCGCCCGATCAGGGTGATCTCCTTTGCCATGTCGGTCTCAAGGGTCAGGGCGTTCAGCGTCCCGTCGACAACAAGCGGGTGGTTCTTCCCGATAATCCGCGGGGAGACCCGGAGAAGGTTCTTCCGGGGGATCGCCTCGGCTATAAGCCGGATCGTGCACCCTTCGTCTTCTGCAAGCCGGAGGGCATCGGGCGTCAGGAGATCGATACCCGTGCAAGCAACATCGGAGAGTTTCCTGCCATCGCCCCAGATGGTGTTAGCGAGGATGACGAGTTTTATCGCGGCATCGATCCCCTTGACATCGTACGTCGGGTCGGCCTCGGCATACCCCATCTCCCGGGCTTCCATCAACGCCTGTTCGTACGTAAGACCTTCGTCCGCCATCCGGGTGAGGATATAGTTGCACGTACCATTGAGAACACCATAGATCGCCAGGATCTCGTTCCCCGCGAGGCCGTGCTCGATGGTGTGCATGATCGGGATAGCACCGGCAACCGTCGCCTCGTACCGGAGCGACACCCCGTTCTTCACGGCAAGCGCATGGAGATCCCGGTACGCGAGCGCGATAGGACCCTTGTTCGACGTCACCACGTGCTTTTTCCGGGCAAGTGCTGCCTGGATGTACCCGGTTGCAGGTTCCCCGGTCAGGGCATTTGTGGGTGACACTTCGATAAGGACATCGTAGTCCGCGGTCGTGATAACATCCATCGTGGTGATCGATGTATCCCCGCAGGAGCCGGTGCTTTTCTTGTGGGCGAGCAGTGCGGGAATGTCAATACCATGAGAATCGATCTTCCCGCTCCTTGAATCAGCGATCCCGGTGATGACGATGCCGAGATCTTTTTTGCTGATCATCTCCGCGACCCCGCGGCCGACCGAGCCGAGGCCGATAAGTGCGACCTTGATCATCAGGACTCCTCCAGTGGCTCGATAAGAAGAAGGGATTTCTGGGCAGAGACGCGCCGGAGAATGGCGATCGCCTCTTCCATGTCATCCTTGCTGACCGCCTTTATGGTAATTCTCGAAGAAGACCGCTCGTGGACTGCCCGGCATGCTCATCGCGAGCTCCGAAACCTCCGCAAAGCCGGTGGAATCGATCTGGTCAACCGTGTCGGAGAGGTCAGTGTGCATGAGGTGCCCGATGAGGATGACCGTGCGCTCGTAGAGGAGCCGTTCTTCCCCGATGCGCTGGATGTGCACGCCCTGCTCTTTTAAGAGCGCGACCAGCCGGTCAAGACGTCCCTCGGGCAGTTCAAGCACAATCTGTACATCGAGAGTGTCGCCCGAACCAGGTTCCCGCTGGTGAATGACCGCTCTGATATTTCCTCCGACATCGGAAATCGGCTTTAATGCCGCAACCAGCTGACCCGGCGAATCTTTCATCTCGAGTTTCATCGAAACCTGCAACTTCGGCCACCTTTAGTAGGTGTGGATCGCTCTCCAAGATAAGTCTTTTATTTTCTTTTCAGAGCGGGAAGGGATGGATGGATATCTTTCGTGTGGGGAATGACGGATTAGTTCGTTATCGGCAGAAACAAGGAATTATCACTGGGACTCAAGTCGGTAAATCATAAGATTCATTGTCCCGGTTACTTCAGAAACAAAAAACGAGGGAGGGTCGGGCGTTCGGGGTCTGTCGACCCTCACCCCGACTTGGGGAGTATTCTCTCTAAGTTCCCGGATTACACCGGACAAATGCGGTATTGTAACCGAGACAGAATATTTCCAGATTCGAAATCATTTAGAGAGTATGAGTGGATTGGATTGCCCTAAATTTGTGAGAGGAAACAACGTTGCCCCGCCGTGCCTCGGAGAGGCCCTGAGGCGGGTTTGCTCGCAAAATATCATCACTTCAACAATTTTTATGATTCATGGATGATTCAGCCGGTTCAAGTTCATGTTTAGATGAAAAATAAAAAAATAAAAAAAATTTGACGGAACCACAGGAACAGGTTCCCACTTAAAAATTCCTCACAACTTCCGCAGCTTCCTGTCAACTTTCTCAAAGAAATTTCGTTTGACATCGACAAAAAGCGCCGGGTACACCGACTTCTTCACCTCGATGCTGCTCGACGTGCCCAGGCTCGATCGTCGCCTGGCCGTCAATAACAAGGTTCGCCGGTTTCGAGCTCTCGAGTTGTATCTCTACCTTCCGCCGGCTGCTGATCAGGTGGGGGCGGGACGAGAGCAGATACGGTGCGAGCGGCACCAGCAGGAACCCTTCGATGCGGGGGTCGACAATAGGACCTCCTGCGCTCATCGCGTATGCAGTCGAGCCCGTGGGAGTACTCGACGAGCAGCCCGTCGGCCCTGAACGACTCAGACACGACGCCGTCGATGATTATCGAGAAACGCAGCATCTTTGCCGGCCGCGTTGTCACGATAAGGGCCTCATTGAGAGCGTCGCCGACAAAAATCCCGTCCCGGCACAAGGAGATCCGCATCCGCTCCTCGATAGAAAACCCGGAAGGAAGGCGCCGGACAAACTCGAGCGCTTCTGCGGGCTCGAGATCGGCAAGGAACCCGACCTCCCCCCAGTTGATACCGAGCACCGGCACCGGCTTGTTCATCTGCTGGACCGTGCGGAGGATCGTGCCGTCGCCACCGACAACGATCACGACGTCTGCATTGGTTCCCGCGAGAGGTTTGCCGGCGATCCCGAGGGCCGGGGCAGTATCGCGGTCGTATGCAACGTCGCACCCCTCTTTTTCAAGGACGTCCTTAACCTTGCCGGAAAATTCGAGCGCTTCCGGACTGTCGATGCGGGAAACGAGGAGGATGTTCATGGAATCACCGGAGATACTCGATCACCTTATGGTGGAGATTCTTGTTCGTTGCGACAAGGCAGCGCCCGATCGTAACTTCGTCAGGGAAATGGATCTTCTTCCCGTCAAGATCGGTGACTTTTCCACCGGCTTCTGTGCAGATGAGCATCCCGGCAGCCGCATCGGTGACCCGGAGCGTCCCGCGAAGATCGACAAAACCGTCGATCCGGCCGCAGCCGACATAGCAGAGCTCGAGGGCGGAAGCCCCAAGGAGGCGCCACCGCCGGATCTTCTGGCCAAGCTGCATGGCCCGGGTAGGATCGAACTTCCGGCCGTACACGCTCATGGCACACTCATCGAGCTCGGGAAACCTCCGATACCCTGATCGGCTTGTCATCGCAGCGCGAGAATTTCCCCCGGACCGCGGTAAAAGTCTCTCCGCTCGAAAGGTTTTGCACGAATGCCTGCTGGACAACGCCTCCTTCAGCGTATGCGATTGAGAGTGCATAGAACGGGATGCCGGCCAGCGCATTGAACGTACCGTCGACCGGGTCGAGAAAAATGGTACCGGTCTCGCCGTTAAACGCAACCTTGCCGGCTTCTTCGCTGATCAGGAGGGAGCAGAGAGGATTATCCCTGAGGTATGAGACTATACAGTCTTCAGCAACCTGATCGATTTTCTTTGTGGGAGTGAGATCAGCGCCCATCCTGACGACTTCACCGCCTTCTTCCGACCCGACAAGATCGCCGATGGCTGCCTTCACCTGGCCGGCCATTTCATCGCATGCAGAAAGGAACGCTGTTTTCACGGTAAACCCCGTTTTATCAACGCTGTATTTATGTAATGCAAGAAAGATAAATTACTACCGCGTCTACGATATGTGGGAATTTAGGTGAAAATACAATGAAGGAACAGACCGAAATAGGAAAGATTAAGGAAGGACGGTATATTGTAATCGACGATGAACCCTGCAGGGTACTCTCCATCGCGACGTCCAAACCCGGGAAGCACGGTGCGGCAAAGGCACGGATAGACGCAATGGGTCTCTTTGACGGTGTCAAGCGTTCGATCGTTTTCCCGGTCTCGGCAAAGACCTATATCCCTGTCGTCGAGCGCAAGAGCGGGCAGGTCATTTCAATCACGGGCAACACCGCCCAGCTCATGGACATGAAAGATTTTGCCAATTTCGAGATCCCAATTCCGGAAGATATGAAAGGAAAGGTCGAAGTGGGAAAAGAGATCATGTACATCGAGTCAATGGGGAAGAGAAAGCTCGACGTACTCTGATACTATACTTTTTTTTGTTTACCGGAATGTATGCAAATTCCGGTTATTTTCCTGCCGCTTAACCATCCCACTTCGAGGAGGTATCCGGCATTCCCTTGGTATATTCTGTTACGCTAAAGGCTCAAAATAGCAGTTGAATCAAGGGAGTACGGTGCAACCAATAAGATCGTTCCTGCACCAGTTCCATCCGTACGAACTTCTGTGCCGGCGGTTCAGGGTAGGCTTTCGAGATCAACGAAGACGCGTACCGGTTCCTTCCGCACGAACCTCTGTGCCAGCTCCAAAAAGGTTCAATAAATCTCCAGAACATGCTGTTCCCGACTCCAAACGCAATGGTGCCGGTGCCAGCAAGCGAGGTCACGGGGAATTTTAAAAAGTCATGACCCTGCACCGGGGATCCTTCAGGTACCCGGTCAGGGTCTCCCCCATTAGTTTTACCTCGATCCCGAGCGATGAGAGCGTAAGCACGACGTCATACATCTCCGCACACGTCCGGCAGGCCATCAGGTGTATCCCAGCGGTTTTCATTTCCACGATCCTCGATCGCAGGATAACATCGGTTGCAAGAAGGTGGGCCGACGGCCCCCACACGATCAGGCTAACCCGTTTCCACCATTGTTTCTCCTGGGCGTTCTCCAGGTACATGAACACCATCTTCAGGGCGACATCGCGGTCGCCGCTTGTCCATACGACAACCAGTTCTTCAGGTCCGGCCGGGCCGGTCATTTCAGCATTCATACATTCACGTTCCTGCCCGTTGTAGGACACCGGTCATAATGAATCTTATTCCGCCGGGAGGAAAAACAGGCAATCATGTATGAGTGAATTATATTACTTCCTTTGACCCAGTGATCAAAAAATCGCGGCAGGTGTTTTGAGATGATACGAAGCAGGTTATTCAATCCGCTTATCAGGGCGGTCAGCTATGAGGCAGAAACAAGAACACTGGTTGTTGAACTCACGAGCGGGAAAACCGCGAAATATTCGCCGGTTTCCTGACGAGACGTACCTTGCGATGGTGAACTCCCGGTTCCCTGAAAAAATATACCGGCACCAGGTACTGGGTGTTACGCCCGTCGTGAACTGACAGCCGGGTCGGTCAATTGTTCGTGGGCCCAATCCCCAATGAGAAAAAAACTGGCAATGCCAGTAGGGAAATGCCAAAGATCCACGACTAAAAAATTATTCTTCAATCTTGATGATCGTTACCGGGCAGGAATCTGCGGCCTCGCGGACGCAGGCTTCATCGTCCGGGACCGGCGTTCCTTTTGCGATATCGCCGCTCCGGAATTCCTCGACAATCTGGGAGAACGAATCCGCCGTGTTCTGTTCAAAAAACTGGGGGCAGGTATCCCAGCACATTCCGCAACTCACGCAACTAATCCGATCGATGGTTACCTTCATAGTCTAAAACTCCTTCGTTTTACCGATGAACCTTTCTCGTATCCATTATCTTCATCGCACTTAAATTTCACCACGGCTGTCTTTTACCGTTCAAAGCCCGAGTTCCTTGAGTTTCGCGGGGGTCGGAACACCCTGTGCGTCCCATCCCCGTTCAGCATAATACTCATCGAGGAGCGGTTCACGCCTCCAGACATGGCCGGTCGGGTCGCCCTCTTTCAGGGGCTCGGTGAGGAGACGTACGGGAAGAGTGTCGTCTGATTTTTTGTAGCCGACCTTGAGGTTGAAGAGTTTCTGCGTCGTCCAGATCCGTTCACCGATCCGCATGAGTTCCTTGTCATCCATGGGCATCCCCGTTGCACCGGTAATCAGCTGCGCATAGTCCGTGGCTCCAAGGGGAGCAAGGGACGAGAACAGGCAGATGCCGGCAGCGTCGATAACCGCGGTCAGGTCCTGGAAGGCTTTGGTCCACATTGCCTTCCCGTCATTGGAGAGCGGCTCGAGTTTTTGCGGGATCCCGATAATCTCCGGGGAAATCATGTAACCATTGATGTGATCCCCGCCGCGGACGCCGGTCGCATAGCTGAGCCCCTGTCCCTGGATGCCCCGCGGGTCATAGGCCGCAAGTTCGAGTTTTTTCACGCTCATCGAGAGCTCGGGGTGGCCATACTTCGAGGCAAACCGGAACGACCCGTCCGCCATTTCGTCGCCGATCCCTTCCCGCATCCCCATTTTCCTGACAAGGTCGCACATGGCAGGAGCGTCGCCGAACGCAATCTTCTCCTTGATGTATCCCCTCTGCGACATCTCCATCGCACAGGCAATGGTAACCCCGGCAGAGATCGCATCGATCCCGAGATCGTTTGCGATATTATTCGCCCGGCTTACCCAGGTCAGGTCGTCGATACCGCAGTCAGCGCCAAAAGCCCACGCGTTCTCGTACTCCGGACCTTCGCCCTCGACCCCGTCTATCTTTGTCCCCCGCCCGCACGCGACAAAACAGCCGTAACAGGGTTTCTTCCGCACAAGGGTCGTCTTGGTCATCGCCTCGCCGGAGATATTATCCGCGGTCGGGAAATGAGCAGACTGGTGGTTCCTCGTAGGGAGAACATAATTGTTATTGATCAGGTTCATCAGGACCTGGGTGCCGTATGTCGAGAGGGCGGTGTTGGAGACCGCACCTGCCTGTATTTTTTTCCTGGTGGTCACGACAGACTTCCTGGAATTTTTCAGGATTTGCAACACCGACTTTTCCGCTGCCCCGGGCAGCGATCGCCTTGAGATTTTTCGAACCCATTACTGCCCCGAGCCCGCCGCGGCCGGCAGCCCGGAACTGGTCGCTCATGATGCAGGCGATCCTGCTCATTTTTTCACCGCCGGGGCCGATACACGCGATCCTGATCTGCGGGTCGTTGAAATCCTTCTGGATACCGGCGGTGGTTTCAAGGACCGTCTTTCCCCAGTAGGGGGTTGCATCCCGGAGTTCGGCTTTTTCATGGTGGACCCAGAGAAAAACCGGTTTCTTCGATTTCCCGGTGAAGACGACCGCATCAAACCCGGCAACTTTCAGCTCATGGCCGAAGAATGCACCGCTGTCGGAAGAACACAGGGTGTCATTCAGCGGAGATTTCGAAACAACCTGGTGACGGCCGCCGAGCGGTGCACCCGTCCCGGTGAGGGGACCGGTAGCAAACACAATGACGTTCTTCTCGCTGAGGGCATCAGTGCCCGGCGGGACCATATCGCCCACCAGCTTCACGCCAAACCCGCGGCCCCCGAGATATTTCCGCTTCAAATCCTCCGGAAGCGCTTTTCTTTCGACTGAACCTTGTGTAAGATCAACGTAGAGTATCCATCCTGCATATCCATCCATGTCACATCATCTCCTGTTACCCTGGACTCCGGGTCCTGCATTGCCGCAGATCAAAGGCGAGGTTTTTGCATTTTTTTGTCTACTGCCTGCTTCTGCAGCAAAGGACCCGGTGAATGCCCGGTATGCGCTCCATATTCGTTGAAGGTAAATAAAGTTAGCTTAACAAAATAGGGACGTGGCCCAAGTCACCATGGCCTGCAGTTTCAGATTACTGAGAGGAAAATCCAGAAAACAACGAGCTGCAGGAGGGTGAGCGGGATACCGACTTTGGCGAATTCAAAGAAACTGATGGTCTCGCCCCGGTTTTCCGCGTTCTGGATGATAATCACGTTACTCGCGGCACCGAGGATCGTAAGGTTCCCGGCAATCGTGCTCCCCGCCGCAAGTGCCATGAGGTGCGACGTGGTTCCCCCGGCCTGCATGATCATCGGCTGGAACAGCGCGACAAAGGGAACATTCGAGATGAACTGGCTGATGATTACGCTCATGACGAGGATCATCGGGACTGAGGATACCATGGTCCCGCTGACAAACGACTGGAAAAACCCGGTTTGCCAGACCGCGGCCATCAGGATGAACATGGCTGCAAAGAAGACGAGGGTCGGCCAGTCGATCCGGCGTACGATCTCCAACCGGGCTGGTGAAAAAATGAGGATCGGGGCTGCCGCAAGGACAGCGATCAGCGGAAGGGTAATGATGATTGGCCCGCCAAAGAACGAAACGACAATGTTTGCAGCGGCAAGAATGAGGAGGATCGCAAGGGAACATTTGACGAGAGTTGTCATCTTTGCATCACCGGCAGCTGGGGGTTCAAAAACAAATCCTTGAATGGCAAAATCTTCGGGGTAAGCCCATCGCAGGACGCAATACGCAACTCCGAGGCTGACGAGCGTGGGGACAACGAGGTAAATGGCAAAGGTCACGAACGGCGAGAGCATTCCCGAGTTAACGGCAACAAGCAGGTTCTGGGGGTTGCCGATCGGGCTCATGACGCTGCCGGTCGTTATTGCCACTGCGAGGGCAATGAGGAGAAGCCGGGGCCGGATCCTGGAACTCGCGGCGAGCCCGAGCATGAGCGGTGTCCCGATGATTGCAAGCGTGTCGTTCATGAGCAGGGCGGACAAAAAACCCATGCCGAGGAGAACCGCTGCAACCAGCTGGCCGGTATTTTTTGTCCGGGAAAAAAACCGGTGTGCAAGGCAGCCGAGATACCCGCTTTCCGCGAGTGCCTCACCGACAATGAACATCCCGAAGAGAAAGATCATGACGCCGGGATTGATCGCTCCCACAGCGTCAGGGATTGTGATCTGTCCGGTAAGGAGTACTGCAACTGCTCCGCCAAGCATGATCTGCCATATTTTCAGCCGGAACCTCCCCACCTGCCGGACGGCAATGAGGAGAAATACGGCGATAAGAACGATAATTGCGAGATACGTAGAGAAAATATTTCGGGTGTTCAGTAATGAGGGTTGGCATTTTTTAAAGGGTGGTTGTTTACGGACCCAAATGGTTTACAGGGATTTTAAAAGACGAGATTTCAAGACTGAATTTTTTATAAATTCTCGGACTTAACGAAATTTTTCTGGAAAAAATATTCTTTTTTAGTACAATGATGGGGGTTGAGACCCCCATACCCCCATTTGCGATGAACGCCGCCGCCCCCGAAGGGACGCCCCCGCGGCGGATTTACAGCGGAAAAAAGAGATTAAATTAGGAGAAACAACGTTGCCCCGCCGTGCCTCGGAGAGGCCCTGAGGCGGGTTTGCTCGCAAATCCAAGGTAATGTTTTTCCTGATTCCAGAGTGGACCCCATCGATTCAAATTATTTCGACAGAGCCTAAGTTTCAGGATGCCGCCATTCCCGACGGGGCGCCCCCGCGGCGGTTCAATTACTAAACCATTTTTAGGAGAGAAAACAACGTTACCCCGCCGTGCCTCGGAGAGGCCCTGAGGCGGGTTTGCTCACAAATCCAATGTAATATTTTTCCTGATTCCAGAGTGAACCCAATCGATCAAAATTAATTTCAACGAAGCGGGTCAGCTACCATTAGTATTTATCCAAAAAAAGTAACTCATTCGACAGATCACCCTCTCTCCACACCCCAGTGGAGCAGGACGCCATTCTCCATGGGTCGTGTCTCGATGAGAGTAAGGCGGCGGAAATCTGAATCCTTCATGAATCCTTCCCCATCGACAAGGGTCGGGGCATCTTTGCCGCCAATGATGATATTGCCGATATACGTGTAGAATTCATCGACGAGGTCGGCATGAACCAGGCCCTCGATCAGGGTGCCTCCACCTTCAACCATGATCCTCCTGACCCCCATCTTCCCGAGTTCATCGAGGAGCTTGACAAGGTCAACCTGCACGCGGCCGGCCCTGATAACCGTCGCGTATTTGTCAAGGGCCGCGACCCGGGTGGGATCAGCGGTTTCAGACACCGCGATGACCCGTTTTCCTTCTTCCTTGTGGAGGACTTTTGCATCGGGAGGGATACGGGCTGCGCTGTCGACAACGATACGCATCGGGTGCGCATCGGCTCCGCGTTTCAACCGGTGTTCCCTGCACTCATCGCTTTTGACGGTCAGGGACGGGTTGTCGGCGATGACCGTACCGATTCCTACCATAATCGCATCGCACCCCGCTTTGAGCCGGTCGACCCGCGCAAAGTCAGCAACACCTGAAATCTTAACCTGTCTCCGCTCGCGGGTCGAGAGTTTCCCGTCGGCGCTCATGGCAACATTGACCACAACATACGGGCGCATTAATCTACCAGATTGCCGGGCGATTCTTATCAAACCATTGTTTTCTCACTGGAGCTGACCTTACAAAAAAGCCGGACAAAAACGCTCCTAGATCCCGAAAAAATAAATTTTCCGGAAATAACCTACAAGGTTTAGCCGGATTTATTTCCGGAAAAGAGACCGGCAATTTCCGCGGCCTTTTCGTCCGTCGTGAAAACAATGAGGACATCTCCCGCCTTAAGCAGGGTCGAGCCGGTGACCTGGCTTACCGTAGTCTCTCCGCTGCGAAGCCCGATATCCGCAAGGGAAAACCGGTTCCTGAGATCCATGCCGTCGATGGTTTTTCCTTCTGCGGCAGATCCCTGTTCAACGGGAAACGTGTGCACATGCAATCCCCTGAAGATCGTTTTTGAATCGAGAGAAGAATTGTCCCCGTTATGCCCCTTTGTGAACATGGCGGCTCGCAGCTTCTTCATCCGGACGATAATCTTTGCAATCTCACTGTCCGGCAACTGGTATTTTTTGAGGGCACGGGTAAAAATTTCGAGAGCGGCCTCGAATTCTTCGGAGATTATCTCGTTTGCCCCAAGGTCGAGAAGGGATTGGGCATCCCGGACATGACGGGTCCGTGCGAGGATATGAAGATCGGGAGCGATCCGCCGTGCTGCATGAATGATCCGCGGGATTGCTTCGTCGTCCGAAACCGCTACAACCAGGGTTCGTGCACGCTTAACGCCTGCATGCTCAAGAACCTCTTCCTGGACAGCGTCCCCGAACATAAAATTGGGCCGGTACACAGACCGCTCTCTCCGGATAACCTCCGGGTCAAGTTCAATTACCATGTAGGGAATCCCGGCAATTTTTGCAGCCCGGGCAACACTCTTCCCGGTTATGCCATAGCCGGCGATGACGATATGATCGGTAAGCTCCTTTCTCTTCTCACCGCTTTCCATCTCACTCCCGACGGGTTCGCGGTACCGGGACGGGGCGACCCGGTAGAGGATAT
Organism: uncultured Methanomicrobiales archaeon; assembly: GCA_963758935.1. GTDB lineage: Archaea > Halobacteriota > Methanomicrobia > Methanomicrobiales > Methanospirillaceae > Methanoregula. Next base: position 24,252 of record CAVWXD010000004.1, read on the forward strand.
CCATAACCCGGGGAGAAGCGCTCATAAAAAACGGGGTCATGGCCATCGTGATGATAGCCCCCGCAAGGAAGACCTGGTATACTCCTTCCGGAATCAGCGCGGAATCAAGACCGTTCTTTGCGAGAACGAAGGAAAACTCCCCGATCTGGCAGAGGGCGAGGCCGGTAAAGACGCATACCCGGTCCGGCATCCCGAGGGCCATGGCAGCGAGGGTCCCGGTCAGGATTTTCACCGCGATGATAATGAGCACGATCATGGCGACGTAGAAAAATTCATGAAACACGGTCCCCGTGTTGAGGAGCATTCCTATGGAGAGGAAAAAGACGCCCGCGAACACGTCCCGGAAGGGGATGATGTGCCCCAGTGCATCGATATTATAATCGGATTCGCCGATGATCAGGCCGGCGACAAATGCGCCCAGCGTAAAAGAAAGCCCTGCTTCGCTCGTCAGCCAGGCAATCGCGATACAGATGCCGGCAAGGGTAATTAAGAAAAGTTCGCGGTTTTTTTCACGGGCTACCCGGAAGAGGAATGCCGGGATGACCCAGTACGCCATGATAAGGATAACGAGAAGGATAACGGCGACTTTTGCGACCTGGAAGGGGATAGCGGAAAGGTTCGGCCCGGTTCTCCCGACCAGGAGGGGCTGGATGAGTATCATCGGGATAATGGCAAGATCCTGGAAGATGAGGATCCCCAGAAGGGTCCGGCCCTGGAGGGTATCGACCTGACCTTTTTCCTGCAGGATCTTCATAACGATCGCCGTGCTGGAGAGCGACACGATAAATCCGAAGATCAGGGTCTCGGAAAACGGCATGTCGAGGAATTGCGTCATCAAGGTGATGGCAACGATCGTGGTGCAGACCTGCACGAGGCCCCCGATGATAACGGTCCGCCACGAGCGGAGGAGTTTCTGGAACGAGAATTCCAGACCGATGGTGAAGAGAAGCAGGATGATCCCGATTTCACCGAACGTATCGATGGCAGACTGGTTCGTGACAAACCCAAAGCCAAAAGGCCCGACGAGCATCCCGATAAGGAGAAACGAGACGATGCTGGGGATTTTCAGGCGCTGACCAAGGTACAGGAGCACGATTGCGAGGACGATGATACTTGCGCTGGCGGTCAGAATGTCCATGGTACCTCCCGGCTTCCCGGTGCAAAAGCTGGTTAAAATTTAACAACGACCCGGCTCTTATAGGTTACCCGGGGAAAAGCACAGGGGAACAGGAAAAACCCCGCGCCCAATAGTGCGGCCACCCGCCGAAAAGATCTGCACGGAAAACCACGAGGAAAGAGGAGTGCCCCAGGCCTGATTTGAACAGGCGACAACTAGATCTTCAGTCTAGCGCTCTCCCAAGCTGACTACTAGGGCAGGAATACAAATGTTGGAGCTTATCTCTTATAAAATAATCTACACCGCGGGAAAAAAGTCCTGACCGGTCTTTTTTTATATCCTATACAGCGAGTACTAACAAAATGCCCCCCAAGACCCCCGCCCCGGCTGAAGTATCCGGCCTGTCCAGTGCTGTAGCCTCCCGGACAGCGCACGTTGTCCATCTCACGCACAACGACCTCGATGCGGTGGGAGCCGACGCCATTCACCGGATGAAATTCGGGACGGACGGGGTGTTCACGATATGGAGTTCCGTGGGAAAATTCCCCCCGCTCTTTTCGACGGTCGCGTCCTGTCCCGGCAAGGGTGACATCCTTTCTATCTCGGATCTCGGGTACAACCGGGACTGCGAAGGGATCGCTAAGAAGGCGCGGTCGAACGGATGGAAAGTTGAGTGGCGGGACCATCACCGCTGGCGCGAGGACGAGATAAAAAAGACCGAGCAGGTGGTCGACCTGCTCCACATCGATACGTCGGTCTGCGGGTGCGGGATTGTCGCTCGCGACCTGGCACCGGATAATCCCGTTGCCGTCGAGGTAGCGCGGGTTGTATGCGATTACGATCTCTGGAAAAATACCGATCCCCGGTCGGCGGTTCTCGGGCAGGTGCTCCAGCGAAAGAAGAACCGGGAGCATGTCCGGGACTGCCTCGTTTCAGGGATCTTTTCCGATGAACTCATCGAGCGCGAATACGCCGAAATCAAGGCCGAGATGGATTCGATGATGCAGCGGAGCCTGAACCACGCGACCATAACCGGGGAAAAATACCGGATCGCGTTCGCACCGCTCTACGGGTATCCGAGCGAGACCGCCCACTTCATCCGCAAAGAGAAGAAAACCGACATCGAAGTTATCATCGGAAAGGACGGGAAATTCTCACTTCGGTCGGTGCCGCCGATCAGCCATCTCATTGCCCGCGAGTTTGGCGGCGGGGGGCACCCGAACGCGGCAGGGGGTTCGTTTAATTTTTCAGTGGTGGAACGGTTCACCTGGTGGCTCTTCAAGAAAAGCCGGCATTTTGCTGAATTCGTAAAAATTGCTGAACTCCATTAAGGATCTCTTTTTTCCCGTTCTGTCGTAATCAGCAGCCATAACTACCAGTGTTTAAAAAAAGAATAGTATGAAAAAAGTGGGAGTCTTTCTCATATTCTCGCTCGTGATCTGCCTTGCCCTGGTTGCGAGCCCCGTAGTCGCTGTCCCGCCACTGGGATCAACAAATTATGTAACGTTTTCCGGCAACAACATCGGGGGTTCCCTTCTCTATCTTGACGGCACGTTTTATGATGTCATCTCGGGGACGTCGATTGATATTCCGAATGGCAATACCTACAACTGGTCCAGTATTTCCAAAGACGGGTATTACCCTGCGACGGGAATAATCGACTTCTACCCGGGGGACCGGCTAACATTGATATCGCCGTCACGCTCACCCCAAAACCGGTAGGGAGCGGGAATGGCTGGTTCACGATTCACTGCAATGTTGACGGTGCCGAGGTCGCATTCGACGGGGTAACACGAGGGTACTATCGTAAACGGTCTCTTCACTCTCCAGGTCTATTCAACCGGGACACCCTACACATCTGTCTCGGTGAGCAAGAGCGGGTACATCACCGCCACCGAACAAATTTACCGCACGCCGACAGCGGGCGAGACCATTGACCTCTACACCACGCTCAACCCAATCCCGACTGAGACCATGGTCCCGACACCCATAGGTGGTGACACCGGCTATTACGTAATCCACAGTAATATCGACGGGGCACGGGTCTATCTCGATTCGACCTACAAAGGCATCACGGCAAACGGGATCCTTTCAGTCATGGTGTACAGCACCGGAACTCCCTACTCGACCTACCGGGTAGAAAAGAACGGGTATGTCACGGCAACGGGAAAACTTCCTGCATCCCCGGGAAGAGGACAGACGGTACCGGTCTTTGTAACCCTTACCCTTGCATATTCCCCGACCCCGGTCCCGCCTACCGCACTACCGACAACCGCATTCAACCCACCGGGCAGCGGGCAGGGATACATTGCGATTCATGCGAATGTCGAAGGTGCGAAGGTCACTATTGGCGATTACATCAGCGGGACGATCCAAAACGGCGTCTACAAGGCAACAGTTTCCACGACCGGGACACCGTTTTCCACATTCACCCTATCCAAAGACGGGTATACCACGGTGACCGGGAAAATCCCCCGGCAACCGTCGAGCGGCGAAACCGTTGATGTGTATGCGACCCTGAACGCGGTTCCGACGAGGGTTCCGACGACCTACTCACCCGTCCCGGCCTGGATGCCGGTGATCGCCACAATCGGTGCACTGCTTGTTGCCGGGGTCCGGTCTGGCCGGAATAAGAAAAATCACTAATCAGAAATAATTCTTTTTCCCGGGGTGTTCCGGAAATTTTTATCCGGTCATTCATCAGTAATTTCTAAAAAAGTGCTGTACCGGTGATAAAGAGCCGGGAATAAAACGGAGATCGGGAAAGATAAATCCGGACCATTTCACCGATCCCGCGGTGCAATGGTGTAACCGTCCCTATCCACGAAATATATATTGTAGTGTCACAAACCTGCAACCTGACCAACCCATGAAAAATATATACCTCCTCATTGGATGTCTCTGTCTCCTCACGTTCGCGGTGATGCCAGTCCAGGCATTTACCGCAAAGGATCTCACCATTACCCTTTCCCAGAACGGCGATGCGCAGGTACATATGCAATATGATCTCTCATGGCCGGAACAGGTCGCGGTGTTTTTTAAAATAGCGAACCCGGCGAATGAGCTCAAAAACGGTCTTGAAAGTGAACTGAAAAAACCTGTCCAGGTACTTGCAGTAACGAGCAGTTCAGCCGACGTAATCATCCCGGCATTTGCCTACGTGTCAAAGTCCGGGGAGACGACTGCTCTCGTCACACCGGCATTCACGTTTGCCCATGTGCAGGAAGCAGTAAACCGTTACTGGTTTGCAAAGCTGATCTCACCCAACTTCACCCCCCAGTTCGTTACTATCAATTTCCCAGACGGTTTCAATGCAACGTTCAGGAACAGGATTGCCATCCCAACCGTTGCCCACCGCCTTTCAATTACCGGATAGAACAATATTCAGGGTTTTTACACATGAAAACAGGTAATTTTTTTTATATAATTTTTCTGTCCTGAAAAATTTTAATTCCGGGGATTTCAAATTTTTTTCAAACTCCTGTTGAATTCATTCCCCTACCCACGGGAGGGATTGCACGCCATAGGACACTCATGCATACATTTTCAAAAATTTTTCTCTGTCTCACGGGACATTCACGCGGATGGATGCACAATGGAATCTCGAAATCCCCCGATACCAAAAATGTGGTTGGATATTCCCTGGATGAATGGTTTTGTTGCTGTAAAAAAAAAATCAAAATCGTTGAGTCTCTTGGGGGCTTGCACCCTTGCCGCTACGACACCACTCAGTTGCAATACCAACGTATTACCTGCTATTTGAAGCCATCATCGCGCTGCGCCGTGTGCCCGAAAGGAACTGGTGGAACAAGAGGGGGGCATCGTCTCCTCCAAAAAAGATTTCCCATGAAAATTGTATTCTCTTACGGCGTAAGGATGGGGGCTGATGCCCCCATACCCCGGTTAAGATGAACCTCGCCGCCCCCGAAGGGACGCCCCCGCGGCGATTCAATGACCGATAAAGAAAACAACGTTGCCCCGCCGTGCCTCGGAGAGGCCCTGAGGCGGGGGACCCTCAATAAAATCAGAATTCAATTCTCATAGTTTTTTGTGCGAGCTCCTTTCATGTCCGTTTCTACAGAGCAGTTCCCGGTTATTTTTCGTATTCCGCAGATGTGACAATATTCTTCCAGTATTCGCTGTCATCAACGGTGCAGTACCCGCCCACCAAAACCTGATCGGGGTCGAGATGGGTGAGGGCAAGCCTGATCCCTTTCCTGTCGGCATCGATGATGATGATCTTTCGCAATTCAAACTCGTTCACGAGATCGAACACAAGGGAGAGCCGATCATTGCCGACGGCAAGCAGGTGCTGGTGCTCCATCAGGATCAGAAGGCTCTGCCGGTCGGGATCCGGAACAAAGAAGACCACGTTCTGCCGGGCAAGTGCTGATACTTCTTCTTCCCGGGCAGTGTCGGCGATGAGGACATTTCCCACGATACCCGCGTCCCTCATCTCCCGCATCAGGCTTTTGTATACAGTATTTATCGCCCCGCTCCATTCCGATCCGTCGTGATAGTAGGTGTCGGTGAGGCCAAGGAGATGAGGGGCAGGGAGGGCACACCATGAGTTTCGTTTCTCTGCGGTTATCGCATAACCGTCTTCAACAAGAGCGTGTGCCCTGATGCCCAGCTCACCCGTCGCTTTTGTTCCCACAATGCCGAGCAGGCATTCGAGGACACGGTCTTTCATGAACTTCCCGCCGGCACACGGGATGCCGATGCCGCTCTCCAGCTGCGGGGTGAACGATCGCAGGAGCCGATAGGTCGTGAGGTCTGCAGCAGTCCCCCGGTGGTTGGCGATCCAGCCGGCAAGTTCGCCGGCTTCCGGTATCCCGGCTCAGCACCAAGTGAACGCGTCACCAGTTTCAGCCGTTTACTCATGGTATAGGGATTATAACGTATAAGCATCTAAAAAATACTGATGAACAAGCCACCGCTGCTGGTCACCTGCGGGCTCCCGTACACAAACGGCCCCTGCCATTTAGGTCATTTGCGAACGTACGTCCCTGCCGACGCCTACGTCCGCTACATGCGGCGGATCGGTGAAGAAGTCGTTTTTGTCTGCGGCTCGGACAACCACGGGACTCCCATTGTGGTTTCTGCCGAAGACGCCGGTATCACGCCGCGTGCCCTCTCCGAACGGTTCCACAAACATTTCGATGAGACGTTCAAGCGGATGGGCGTCCGTTTCGATCACTTCGGTATGACCGACGACCCGGCAAACCACCACCGGACGCAGGCGATCATGTCTGCCCTTATTGAGAAGGGCTACATCTACAAACAGATCGTCAACCAGGCATACTGCACGAAATGCAAACGGTTCCTTCCCGACCGGTACGTCGAAGGGATCTGCCCGCACTGCGGGACGCCGGCCCGGGGCGACGAATGCGACCAGGGATGCGGCAAGCACCTCGAGCCCGGCGAGATCAAAGAGCCGGTATGCAAAGTATGCGGCACAAAAGCAGAGTTCCGGAACCAGGAACACTATTTCTTCAGGCTCTCGGAGTTCAAGGATTTCCTGCTGCCCTTCCTCGACACACTCAAGGGGACAAGCAACGCAAAAAATTACGCGATCGGCTGGGTTAAAGATGAACTGCATGACTGGTGTATCACGCGGACACTCGAATGGGGGGTGAAATTCCCGGGTCGTGACGATCTGGTCGTTTACGTCTGGGTCGACGCCCCGATCGGCTACATCGCGTTCACCGAGGAGTGGGGAAAGAAGACCGGCCATGACTGGAAACAATACTGGTGCGGGGAAAACCGGGTCACCCACTTCATCGGGGGCGACATCATCTACCACCACTGCATCTTCTGGCCGGCACTCCTGAAAGGGGCCGGTTACGGTGTGCCCCATGCGATCATCGCGAGCGGGATGGTCAAGGTCGACGACCACAAGTTCAGCAAGTCCCGGGGCTATGTTGTCTGGACAAACGACGACTATCTCGACAAGCACCTGCCCGCCGATTACCTCCGCTACTATCTCCTCGCGTACACGAGTCACACCAAGGAACTGAATTTCTCGTGGAAGGTCTTTGCCGAACGGATCAATAACGAGGTCGTCAATATCTTCGGCAACTTTGTGTACAGAACGCTCTATTTTGCGCAGAAGGAGTTCGGGGGCGTCCCCGGAGGAACGGTCGATCCAGCGATCACCGCGGAGATCGAAAAAGCACTGGCAAATGTCGACCGTTACATGCAGGAGTACGAATTCAAAGGCGCTGTCGATGCCATTATGGCACTTGCGTCGTTTGGGAACTCGTACATCCAGGCAAATGCCCCGTGGAAGCTGATCAAGACCGACCGGCCTGCCGCGACGCAGGTCATCAAGAACTGCGTCCAGATAGTAAAGGCCCTCGCCCTGCTCATCGAACCGGTTATCCCGGACTCGGCGGACCGGTGCTGGAAGATGCTGGGTTACTCTGACGAGGTGAGCAGGCACGCGATTGCCGAAGCAACCATCATGGTTCCGGAGACCTGCACCGGTGCTCCCGTCACCCTGTTTGTGAAGATGGAAGAGAAGCAGGTAGACTGGACTCGAAGCACTCCTCAAGAAGAGGGTTTTGGAGGCGGACAGGAAAATGGAGAAGACACCCGCCATAAGTATCGACGATTTCGCAAAAGTTGAGATGAAGACCGGCAAAGTCCTTGCTGCAGAAGCTATTCCCAAATCAAGCAAACTCCTGAAACTTCAGGTCGACATCGGGGGGGAAACACGGCAGATCGTGAGCGGCATTGCGCAGTTCTACAAGCCCGACGAACTGGTGGGAAAGGACGTCGTTGTCCTCACCAATCTTGCACCTGCAAAAATATTTGGGGTCGAGAGCAACGGGATGATCCTCGCCGCAGGGGATACGGCATCCCTGCTTGCCGCCCAGAAACCCGTCGAGCCCGGGACAAAATCCGGTAACTACAATTTTTGTTTTTTTCCCGGTCTCCAAAAAAAATCGTTTCGGCGAGAGATAATGTGATTTGAGCTCTTTTGAAATCCTCGTTTTTAAAGTAAATCCGGAACTGATATTCTCGTTTCAGTTTTAACCCAGTATCTTTTAGGAAATTATGAGGGTGACCCCCACTCTCCCCCGGAGGGGGAGGCAGCCCAAGGGGAGCGCCCCCCTGACCCCCATTTTTGGGAGTTTTTCTTCAACCGTCTTAGGGAATTGGTCGAGGGATGCCCGGGCAGCGAAGCCTGAGGCACATTGTGGCTGAGTCCGCAAGAGCGATTACCAGATAATTGTAGAATTTCAGGCAGTGTCGGAATTTTATAAATCCACCACGGTCCCGTTTCCATGGATTAATCACGGCATACGATCAAGTCTTTTTGCTAAAAAGCGCTTAACGGAAAAATCTCCGCACCCGAAGGTTGCCTGACATGCGGCTCAATACCCTTACCCAATGGATTATCATAATCGTCCCGCTCCTCGTGATCGGGTTCGTTATCTTCAGTTTCATGAACGGACCGGCAGGCAGGTCATCCGGCCTTCCCGATAACGGCGGTTTCTACCAGAATCCGTTACCTGCCCCGGAGCAATACACAGCGTCACCAGGTGACTGGAAATTTACCCTGACATCGAACTATGCATACACACTTGCCGGGAAGGTTGTCGGGCGACACGAGTATCCCGCAACAATGCCCGACGGGATCGTCCCGCTCGATCTTGCGGTTGCAAACGGGGACCTTCTCAACCCGGGGATCCTCACCTACTTCACCTTCACGATGGGCGACCATACCCTCGAATACAGCTACGATGTTCCCAACTTTACCGGTCTCACCGGGGATTATATCGATGAACACATCAGCAACAGTCATCTCGTATTCCTCAATACTACCCTTGAAAGCCAGGTGAAGAACGCAACGGTCAACAGCTGCATGATCATCAACGGGAAACTCGTTGACATCAGGGGAGTCTCTTCCCGCGGCTCGCAATATCTCGTTACAACGAGCACGGTGAGAAATGATTCATATCCGGCAGGATGTGAAATTATTCTGGTGGAATCCTATACTCCGGTAACCTGCGGGAATTGATCAATGCCGGGAAAATTTCTGCTATATCACCGGCATTGCCGGTAGCAGGACGGTGCGATCATGAAAAATCGCTCTGAAAAACAAGCGTAACCGGTATAAATTTAGGGGGCTGACGCCTCAATAAAAACTTAAAAAATTATTGCTCTTTAGCAACACACATGAACGGGAGTCCACACCGAACATTGAAAATTTGGTACAGTGAATGTGGATATTGCGATGATTACCCGCCTCAGGGCCTCTTGCGAGGCACGGCGGGGGGACGTTGTTTTATACATATTAATTGTCATTAATCCGCCGCGGGGCACCCTTCGGGGCGGCGGAGTTTATCGTATTTGGGGGCATGGGGGTTTCAACCCCCATCATAATTAATGGAAGGGGTCAATTTTCATGGGAAAACCTCGTAATCGCTGACGCTCTTGGGGGATTTGCCCCCTTCCGCTATGGCCCCCAATTTGCGATGACGACGTATTATCCGCAAGAGGGGGGCATCATCTCTTCAAAATAAAAATGATTTCTCTAGCGTAAAAATTACAAAATTTCCCGGGAAAATTTCCCATAATTTCTCTTGTCGTGTCGTCAACAAAATCCACAAAAATCCGAAAACCGGCTAATGCAACGGAGGTGTTGCAGCCTGGTCTCGATGGCGACGTACAATTGTTGTCGTGCGCCAGTCTTCACGGGAACCGGTCTCCCGAAGCCAGCCCCCGGCAGGCATCGTATCCGGGGTTGTATTGCCCGTACTGAGCATGGTTAGTCTTCGTGCGTAGCGAATCAGTGATAATTCCTGTTCTGAGGTGCAGTTTTTGTTCATGGTCATCACGTACTATAATCCTGGATACTGGAGCTGATTGCTGGCGAACAGATGTTTTTGTCTGGCCCGGCTTCTTTTTTAGTCTGCCAAACCCTTCGACATCAGACTCTGCTCCGGCATGTGCCGTGAAAACCCGGCATACGGGCTCTGTCCAGCATAACCATGTTCGGTAAGGCCTGGTATAAATTCGCAAAATTACAGGAGGAGGATCATATACCCGGAAGGGTAAGTGACCGAACCTGTGTCATCAGAAACGCTTTATGTACCTATCCCGAAACGAACCCGATTGTGCGATCGGGCGCAACAGACCCCGAGGTTACCGGACTGTCGAGGATATCTTTTTCCTGTAAATTTACGGTAAAAAATCATGGAATTTTCACAACAAAAAAACCGGTTGCTTCCCTGATCACAATTTTTTAAAGCCGGCTTCTCTGGGTATAAAACAAAGGAGAACCTAAAAAGACAGGTTCACAGGAAAATGCGGTCGCTCACCCGTTGCGCCGGAACTTATGCTTTGGCACGGTAATTTCGAACCGCACACCTTTTCCCGGGTCACGGTCTCGGTAATTGCCATACCGGTAAAACCAAGGAGCTCGCGGATGATGAACAGGGACATTCCCGTACCTTCGCCGAATCCCGGCTCAAAAATCCGCTCTTTTTTGTTCGCCTGGATGCCCGCTCCATCATCTTCATAGACTACCAGGAGTTTGTCAGATGACACCTCCGTGTGGATCTGAATTGTCGTAAGCGCCGGACCGCCATACCTCAGGGAGTTTTCGATGATGGAATGGAATATGCGGGGTAAGAGTGGATCTGCAAAAACCTCATAATCGTGAAGATCATTCTGGATGCGGATTTTCCCGGGAGTAGAGAGATGGACCGCATCGTCAAAGGTGTGTTTCAGCGATTGCCAGGAAGGGGAGATAATGCCAATGTCCTGCAGGCTCCTCATGTACGCGATCTGGTTCTTGATAGACTCGACAGATCCGAGAGTCCGGTCAAAGAATGACTGGACATCTTCATGGCCCTGTTTCAGCTGCGCCCGCTCGAGCGATCCAACAATCTCCGAGAGCTGGTTGAGGATCTCGTGGCGGGTTATTGAGAAGAGGAGGTCCATCCGTAGGTTGAGGTTTTCCGGGGTTACGTCTTCGGCAATCCCGAGAATATACTTGAGATTCCCCTGGGAATCACTAATGGATGCAACGATCAGGTGGATTACGCGGCCTTCTCCCTTCCGGGGGGTAAGGACTTTGTTCCGGATGACAACGTGACCGGCACAGGCTTCACTGTCCTCCTGTTCCATGAGATCGAGACTGTCCTTTGGGAATAATTCACGGTCTGTCCTGCCGATTATATCCTCCGACCGCATACCAAACGTTTTTTCGCAGGCCCTGTTCCAGTAGACGTACCGGCCATCACGGATCTGCTTCAGGAAGATGCCGACGGGGAGTTGATCGATCATTTCCTGCTGGAACGTTTCGCCATCCTTGACTTCGATGATACTCTTCTTCAGCGAGTCGATCATGGTATTGATACCCTGTTCGAGGACTGCGAACTCGCGACTCTCCGTTTACCGGATCCGGTGATTGAGATCGCCCTTTGAAATCTTTTCGACATCAAAGATAATCTCCTGGATGGGGCGGATCTGACGGCGGGAGAGAAAGAGGGCAATAGCACAGCCGAGACAGATTGCAATAAGGGCGATAAGGATATGATAGATGATGAGTCGGTTAAGCACATCCTGCTGGAGTCCGGTATTATACGTGATCTCGACAACACGGCTCGGATCCGATCCCGACTGTTCATCTTTCAGATCGACAAAGAGATAATGAATTTTTTCGCCCTTCACCTGATCAATTACTTCGAGCGTTTTACGGGTTGATATGGTCTGGTTCAGATACCCTCTCACATTCTCTTCGGGAAGCTTGTTATTATCCGAACGCCTGCCCATCGTGTTGAAGATCCGGTACTGTGTGATATACGGGTTGACCGCAACAATTTTATCGATGGTATCCTTCGTGTCAAGCACGGTCCTGACCTGGTCCACCGATGTGCCTGAAAGACCGAGTTCAAGAACATATTTGTGATCCGGCGTAGGCATATACGCATACTTCCTGAACTGTCCGGCACCGAGAAGCTCGTGGACCACACGATCGGGGAAAAAACCCGATGACATACGAATTTTAGAGAGATAGTCATAGAAATAGGGAACGCTCCTGAAGTCCTGACCAAGTTCCGGCTGATAGGTTGTATACTCGATAACACCCGACTCATTGATCAGGTAGATATCCATATCCCCGCCCAGATCCTGCTTAAGCTTCCCGAGATCCATTACAGCAGGGTTGGCACCGGATGAATTATAGGAGCCAATTACCGTACCCAGACCATTTGCCATTCGTTCGTTGAGATTGCTGTCGAAAATATTCCATGCGATATCAGTGAGACGCATTGCCCCTTCGATGTTCTGCTCGCTCTGGATTTCAAGAAGAGTGGACTCATGATCGAAATTGTTCTTGGTAAAAATGTAATCACTGACGCCGAAGAAAGCGACAATGCACAACACTAAAAGGATCATCGAGATCAGGATGAAGAAGGAGAACGAGCGGTTTTTCAGCGAAAACAAATCCCTCAGGTTCATGCGTCCTCATTCCGGGCAGTTTATACTATTCCCGTTGTATCCGTTTCAGGATAAAGATCGACCCGGTAAATCATAAAAGGATCTTATTTATCCTGAACGGAAATGACGCCCTTCCGAACAAAGAGAAAACGATCAAAGGGATTTTCCTGATCAGACATCTCGGGAAAATCATCGTCCCGTACGGAAAAATCCATCCCGGACAAAGAGGATTCGTGCAAAACGCCCGATAGTGAGATAATGGATTTTGAGTAATCTCACGGTTAACAGTGAATTGGGTATCAAAAAAAGTGGAAGACCGGTTTATACCAACCCGGCTTTCATTGCTTCGATAACTTTTTCGTCTTTTTCCGTTTTCAGGGATTTCGCAAGTGCTTCGCGGACTTTTTCCCCGCCGAGTGAGCCCAGAGCCCGGGCCGACATTATCCGGACAAACGGGTTCTCATCCTTGAGAAGGATGACAAGGGGTTCGATTGCATCGGAGTCCCCGATCTCCCGCAGTCCCTTTGCTGCCATGTACCGGACGTGGTCTTCCTGGTCCTTGAGTGCCTGGACAAGAGGCTTTACCCCTTTTTCATCCGCAATTTTGCCAAGAGCTTCAGCCGCACGGTACCTTGTCTCCCATTTTGGTTCTTTCATAGCCTTTGTGAGGGGCTCGATCGCAGCTTTCCCTATAGTGGTGAGCGCGATGGTCGCCTGTTCCCGGACTGACTTGTCAAAGTCAGCAAGGGATTCGACAAGCGGCTGGATTGCCCGGGGATTTTTAGCATTCCCCAAAAGGTACGCAGCGTATTGTCTGACGAGGGGATCAATATTGTTGTGGAGTTCTTTTACGAGTCCATCGATCCCCAGCTTTTCAAGTTCGTCTGCGCCATCAGGACGCTGTGGAATTGTTTCTGCCATGATTCCTCTGATTGAGATATCCCCCGTTCGATTATATAAGTCCGATCACGAAAAGCAAAAAAATCGTTCGGGTAAAACGTCATTTGCTCACAATCGAACAGTGATAACTTCATACGAAAATTTTTCCCGTGATAACTTCAATAATTTTCGAAGTTTACGTCGGATATATATATTTCACACAGTGATAAACCTGATATGAACTATAAGACAATCGCACTTCTTATCGTGTGCATTGCGGTTGTTGCAGCAGCCGGTTGCACCTCCATTTCCGGCGGGGGAAATTCAAAGTCCATCGCCCCGCAGGAAGCCGTTTCTTCCGCTGGCGGAAACCTGCGTTACGCTTCAGACGCAAACATCGGATATTCCGGAAGTGCACCCATGCCGCTTCCCACGGTTGTACCGACTTCGGGGGGGCCTGGGGGGTCAGGAATCGATACAAAGATTATCAAGACCGCGTATCTCACCCTTGAGGTCCGGGATGTGACCGCAACGGTCGAATCCTTAAGGAATCTTGCGACAGAGAAAGGCGGGTACGTCTCCTCGACCAACATACAGAAAAACTACAATGATCAATTGACCGGGACAATTGTTATCCGGGTCCCCGCTTCAGCATTCGATCCAACCCTCACCGGCGCAAAGGCACTGGGAACCGTTAAGTCGATCTCGACGCAGGGAGAGGACGTGACAGAGCAGTATGTCGACGTCAAAGCCCAGATCTCCTCGTACCAGAACCAGCTCGTCCAGTACAATGAGATCATGAAAAAAGCGGTCAAGGTCCAGGATATAATCGATATCCAGCAACAAATCGACCGCGTGCAGACCGAGCTGGAACGGCTGAACGGCCGGCTGAAATATCTTGATAACCGGATCGACCTCTCCACCATCACAGTAACCCTCCAGGAACCTGAACCGGTCGGCGGACAGGGTGGACATGATTTCATTGCGGCAATCAACGAGGGAATAGCCGGGTTCTTCGGTGTGATCGATGCGATTATTGTCCTTGCACTGAGCCTGCTCCCCCTCATACTGCTCGGCGGGGCCGGATATGGAGTCTACCGGGTCTGGAAGCGGAACAGGCCGGTAAAACCAGCACCGGAAATCACCGAGAAAAAATAATTTTTTTTGGCTCTGGAGAAATCCCCCTCTTTTATTCTATATATTCCCGGGGCTTGGAGCGATCACCCTCATCCACCGCCATAAAAGGCAACCCCGGTTGCGATAACCGCATGTAAGTTTTGACGAGATCATAACTAAGGGGTCAGGGACCCCTTCCCGTGCGTTGCCTCCCTCCGGGTGAGAGAGGGATTTCATCACTCACACCAATCCGAGGGTGAATAAATTACTAAATAAACCAGGATTTCTGCCGAACAATATTTTTGGTAATACAAAAAAAAGCAGGTTACATAAAAGCCAATGATCTTTTTTCTGAACCGGAAATTCAAACGACTGAAAATCGGGCTTCGTAGGAAATACTCATCATTGCTAACGATCCGGGGCTCCCCATTGCCGTGGCACTCCCAGTTGCAATGACAACGTATTACATGCGATTATCTGGTCATCGCATTGCGCCCCGTCTCCCCCGAGATGAACTGGTGGTGCAAGAGGGGGGGCCATCGTCTTTTCGAAAAAAAAATGATTTCGATAGAATAGATTTTTGCGGTTCTTGCAAAAAATCAGGGTGCACGCTGTCGTCGTTTTTGTCGTTGTTTTTGTCGTAGTCTTCACGGTCGTCGCGGACGCTGCCTGAGTCTTTGATGCCGTAGCCTGAGTAGTCTTGGCAGGAGCGACGGTTGTCTTCGCCGCAGCCGGTGCCGCTCCGCCGTTTATCCTGGGGGTCTGGGCAACACTCGTGTTGATATTCACCGATAACCCCACGGAACCGTACAGAGCTCCCGATCTACCGGATGTCAGCAGCTTGCCGTTATTATAGATCTCTACCAGGAGATCGTGCTTTGTTGAACTGTCGAGTTTTGCTATCGTTGCCTGAATGGTGCCGGTAGCGTTGAGGACTTCATAGAACCGGTCTCCGGAATCAGCAGTATTCTGAAGGTCTGAAGGCAATCCATACGTCCCTTTCCAGCTGCCGAGGTAGCTGATATGGACAAAAGTGCCGGTCGCCGGCGCAGTAGCCTGGGCGGTAGCACGCGGGACAATTGTCTGCGAACTGATAACCGTCGGGTTTGCCCCGGGAGATGCCGTTGTGGATGGAGTCGTTTCCGGAGTGCTGCCAGGAGTTACTGAAATTCCGCTTAAAAGATTCGGCAACAGGAATACGGCACCAATGATAACAATAATGAGGACTGCCACAATCCCGACAGCAATAATCGTCTTTTTGCCGGGCCTGAATCCTCCGCTTTTCTTTGGTTTCTGGGGTTTTTTGGAAGGCTGGGCAGGCGCAGTCGGCATCGATTTTGGATTAAGAGGGGTGGGGGACAGTTCTTTTGGAGAGAAGATGCGGGGGATGAGGGATCTCCCGCCGGTTTTTTATTTTTCTTTGCCGGGACCTGTGCGGGTGCGGGCTCAGGTTGCTCGTCAGAATATTGCATTTCTTGCTGGGCGGTTCCTGCTTCGGCTTCGAGCGCTTCCCGGACAGGGTCTGACGAGATAATGATCGATGACTCCTCATCTGGGCCTGATGAAACCGGAGATTCCGGTTGTTCCTCCTGAACTGACTGAACTTTAGCGGGTTCGGCGTATACGGGGGGTGCTTCCCGGGGGACGGGTGCACCGGGTGTAACAATCTGGGACCCGCAGCGGTTGCAGAACGCTGAACCTTCCATCACCTTGTTGCCGCACCGGGAGCAGAAAAGGCCAAAACCGGTGGGTTCCGGTTTTGCAACTGGTTCTGCAACAGGTTCTGCAACAGGTTCTGCGACGGGTTCCGCCACGGGCTGGGGTTCGCGCCGTATTATCGGTACATGCGGGGCTGACGGGCCGGTTTCGATGATTCGCTTTACCGGCTGAACATTTTCGATCTCTTTCTTTGCGGGGGATCTTCCCGGAGAGGGAGAGGTCTGCTGGATCGGGGAATTGACGATCTCGATCCGGGGCGTCGGTGAGGCAGGTTCATCCCTCCTATCCCTAGATCCCTGGCCGGGTATGACGTTTCGGACCGACTGCATGAAGGTCGATGTCGTCCGTTCCTTTAAAAATTTCACCCAGTCGTTCCGTTCCCTGATCCGGTTTCCGCCGACCTGCCGGGAAAACGTGAGGATCATCTGACGGGTTTCGCCGGATTTTGCGATTATCGAGATTGTTATTGTCTGGTCGCGGATGGCATTCTCGCCATAATCAACGTCTTTTATTGTCGCAAGCGAGATCTCTTTTGGCGGCAGGAGATTTTTTGCCTTGTCGACAAGGAAGATCCTCTTGTTCGTGAGGATCCCCTCAAACGGGATCGATTTGACAAGGATCCCATTCGACCGTATGAGAATGGTCTCGTCGCTTCGGAGTTCAGGATCGTCCATGGTAGTTCTTACCCCCTATTTAAGTAAAAATTGTCTGTACGCGGAGAAAAAGATATTTATCAGTTTCCCGGGTTGATTTTTTATCATTACGGTCCGACACAACGGCTTATTGGAGTAAACCAATGGTTGGAGTCACGTTATTTCGGAAATGCGATAGTATCCGGGAGGGCGCCGTTGTGAGCGAGGACATCCCGGAGACTGTTTTGAGATCAGCATCTGTGCCTTTATCTCGGACGAGAGAGTAATCCCGCACTCGCCCGCCTTTGGATCGTCCGGTGCACAACTGCAGAGATCCCCGGAGAGTCCCTTGTCAAAGATGTACTTGATGATATGATTCTGTACAAACGTCACTCAGACATCATCTGCTGGCTGGGTACTTTAGCGGCGGCGAAGGAAAACCGGATGACATCTTCGAGAGGGTGAGGGAAACCTTCAACCGAGGCTTCAGGAAGCACTCGATCTCGAACCGTTCATTCTCGATCTTCCTGATCGCAGAATGCTCAAGGCTCATCATGAGTACCACGCTCA
>CAVWXD010000005.1:0-7915 GCA_963758935.1 uncultured Methanomicrobiales archaeon
CTCCCACGTGGTTATTTGAGGAATTTGATCGGATAAACAAGAAACTTGTCAGTCTTGAGCTGAAAAGAGGGGAACTTTTTAAAAAGAGACTCCTTGAAGAACTTCGCTATCACGTGGATTCTTATGGTGCGGGTCTCTGTTTCATGGACCTCAGGGCAATGGATCCACCGTCTGTTGATTCCGTAGCACAGAGAGATATCATAAAAATTCTGCTGGAGGAATTGAGCGATGATTTTGAGCTCGATACTATCGAGAGGACCCTTCGTATTCTGGATGAAACATTCCAGGCTATGAAAGAGAGGGTTGATCGGAGGTTCAGGAAAATCCGGGAGGATCCGGTCTATCCTATAACCCCGGAAAAATATTCTTCAGGACTCAGGAAAAAATTCAGGAAGAATAATCACTATTCCTGCTTGGTCCTGGGCGTAAAATCTGATGCAGCAAGATAAACTCGTCGCCTAGCAGAGAAAATTTTTTGGGTAAACTATCGGGTTTACCACCTGACATTCTCTAACAATCATCCCCCCTTTCGCCAGCCCTGCCCCCAATGGGGGCGGGGGCGAATGCGATTCCTCTGAATTACCTAAAAAAAATCCTGATTCAGGTACTACAGCACTATCGCAACCGGGGCGCCACGGCGGCGGGGCGAAGCCCCTTGAGCGTTTAGTGTTCTCTGGTCCAAAGCGGATGTACTTTTTGCATTACATTTTGGACATACAATTCTTGCCATTTTTCACTCCGTAAATCTTTTTTGATCAGATCGAATTATGGGGCTCCGGACCTCCATGTCCCCAATGCGATAAACCCTGCTGCCCCCGACGGGGCGCCCTACCAGCGGATCAATGACGATTAATAACAAAAAAATTAACGGAAAAAACAACGTTGCCCCGCCGTGCCTCGCAAGAGGCCCTGAGGCGGGTAATCATCGCAATCTCCCCATTCATTTTACCAAATTTTCATGATTTGGCGCGAACAGCAGTGTTCATGCACGTTTCTGGTAAAACTAAAAATCATACTTCGTTTTAAAATCAGGTCACCACCGCTTTCTGGAACCGCCACCAGGCAAGGGCGAACATGAGTACAGTGAAAACTACGAGTCCCAGGTACGACATGACAACGTCTGTCTGAGTGTACATGTAATGCTTCCCGATTGCCATGAAGTCCGGCCCGATGGCAAAATACCGGATACCGTTGATGAGGTAGGTCATCGGGTTGTATATCGACATTACTTTAAGAAATTCGGGGAACGCGTCGATAGGATAGAGGGCATTGCTTGCAAAAAATATTGGCATAGTAAGGAGCGTGATGACACCCTGAAGCCCTTCGGGGCTCTCCATTGATATCGCGATCGCAGCGGAGAGGAACAGGAATCCAAGAGCAAACATCGCGACAAACGCGAGGATGCCGATAACAGAAATGATCGTTTCTACCGGGGTATACCCGGCAAAGAACCCTGCACCGAGGAGGATGCCGAATATCATGATGATAATGGCCTGTATGAACGACTTTGTTACGCCGGAAAGACCGATTCCGATGATGATATGGTTACGGTTCATCGGGCTTGCAAGGATCTCGCGCATCAGCCCCCAGTTCTTGTCAAAGAGGATAACGATCCCGCCAAAAAGACTGGTGAAGAGCGTAGTCATGGCAATGATGCCTGCACCCATGAACGTGAGGTACCCGATTACATGGACTCCCGGCGGACCGGAACCCGGCAAGCAGCCGGTCGAAGTTGCTCGCCATTGCTATACCGAAAAATGCAAGCCAGAGCGCGGGCTGGAGAAGCGAAGCGAAGAGCAGAGTCTTAAACCTCACGAACCGGATCATGTCGCGCCAGTAGATGGTGGTAAAACCGTATGGCATTTTATCGCCCCCGTGGGATGAGTCGGGTCACCGGTGCTTTCCCGGTTGGTTCGTCCCGGAATTCTTTTCCCGTATAGAACACGAAAACATCGTCCATGGTTGGTTTATGGATATTGATGGTCACTACTTCTATTCCCGGATTGACGCAGCGTATCGAGAATACCGGGCAGGGCTTTTGTCCCGTCAATGGTTACACTCACATTGAACCCCTTTGTTTTTTCCCGGATTTCGCCGGCAGCAGGCAGGTTTTTTAACAGCTGGACTGCCCGCTCATTATCGCTCGTTTCGAGATAAATGTGGTCCCTGCCCAGGGAATTCTTGAGCCCCCATGTCGTACCGGTGATGACAATTTTCCCATTGTCTATGATACTTATCCGGTCCGACAGGTGATCCGCTTCATCCATGTAATGCGTTGTGAGAAAAACCGTGGTGCCTTCACTATTGACACCCTTGATGTAGTCCCACATCCGGAGTCGTGTCTGGGGATCGAGGCCGATAGTCGGTTCATCGAGAAAGAGAACTTTTGGGCGGGTCATAAGGCCGCGGGCAATCTCAAGCCGTCTTTTCATTCCCCCGCTCAGATTTTTTACCCGTTCATTGCGTTTTGCGGCGAGCTGGACCAGCGTGAGAAGTTCTTCTATGCGCTTGTGGCGTTCGGGTTTGGGCATATTATACAATCTGCCGTGGAATTCGAGAATTTCCCAGACCGTCATGTCCCGGTCGAGGGTGATATCCTGGAAAACAATCCCGATCGATTCCCTTACGTTGTGAGGATCCTTTTTTACATCGTACCCGGCAACCACCGCCGTTCCTTTCTGGAGACTGAGGAGCGTGATGAGCACGTTAATCACGGTGCTTTTTCCGGCTCCGTTTGGTCCGAGAAACGAGAAGATCTCGCCTTTTTTAACAGAGAATGTGATATTGTCGACAGCCTTGAACGGACCATAGGAGTGTTCGAGACTGGTAACTTCAATGATTGCCTGATCTTCGGTCACGGTTGGGTCAAAAGATTACCTGTTCTTTCCAAGGCTGTAAATGTTTCGGGGATGAGGGTGTGGACAAAATATTCCTCACCTACCCGATCCTTGGGAAAAACAGGTTGTTGAATATTTCAGTACCTCGATTGACTCCCCATCTATAGTTATTTGACACGGGAAAACGAACAGGATACCAGATGGCAGAAGAGCCCCAATTCAGGTACAAGCAATGCCTCATTGTTCGCAACGATGTCAAGATGAGCTGCGGCAAACGGTGTGCCCAGGCAGCGCATGCAGCAATCGGTGCCTACAATGGTGCCGATAAAACCCTCCAGAAGGCGTGGCTCTCCGAAGGGCAGAAAAAAGTCGTTCTCAAGGCAAACGATGAACGCACCCTTCACGAACTCCGGGTCCTTGCTGAGCGGGCAGGGATCTCCCACTCATTGATCCAGGATGCCGGTATGACCGAAATCCCCCCCGGGACGATCACTGCGCTCGGTCTTGGACCAGCAAAGAGTGAAGACCTTGATCGGATTACCGGGACGCTCACCCTCCTATGAAACCTAGTTCATGGCCACTTGAATGCGAGCTCGGCATGAAGTACTATGCGAGCGAGGCTGATGGGATTGGTGGCAGGCTACGGACAACCCCGGAGGATTTCCTCGTCGAAGAGATCCCGCAGCCCGACAAGGGAGGAAATGAGGGTCCCTACCTGATCTGCCTGCTGACAAAAAAGAACTGGGAACTCCAGCACGCGGTCAAGGAAATTGCAAAACGGCTCGGCATGAGCCATCGTCGCATTGGCTGGGCAGGAACCAAGGACCGGAACGCGATAACCCGCCAGTGGATTTCACTCTACAATGTAACGCCGGAACAGGTCTCAAAGGTGCAGCTTAAGGATATCACCCTTGAACCGGTAAAACAGGTGAATGAGCAGTTATCCCTCGGCGACCTTCTCGGCAACCGGTTCGACCTGGTAATCCGTGACTGTGAAATTCGCGATCTTTCTGACAAGGTAACTGCAATAAATGAAACGGTCGTCGCCGGCTTACCCAATTATTTTGGAATTCAGCGGTTCGGTGCAATCCGTCCGGTGACTCACCGGGTGGGTGAATGGATCCTCCGGGGCAATTACGAACAGGCAGTGATGACATATGTCGGACAGGAGTTCCCCGGTGAGCCTGAATATATCCGGGATGCCAGGACAGCATACCTCCAGACCCGGGATGCTGAAACAGCTCTCCACAGTCTTCCGGTCCAGATGTCATACGAGCGGGCGATGCTCCATTACCTCTCCTCGCATACCGGGGATTACGGGGAGCTCTCCAGGAACTGCCCCCAAAACTCCTCTCCATGTTCGTGTCGGCATACCAGTCGTACCTTTTCAACCTGGCCCTGAGCCAGCGTTTTGATGACGGGCATACGCTGACAGTCCCCGTTGAAGGGGACCGGTTGCTCTTTACGAACGGTCGCACGGACACCGTGACCCGGGATAACCTGCACGCAGTATCTCTCCATATCAACCGGGGCCGGTGCAGCATCGCGCTCTTCATGCCCGGAAAAGAGCCGTTCGGGACTGCATCCTACGGGGAACGTACAACGACTGCACTCCTTGAAAATTTTGGGATCACTGCAGAAAATTTTACGGCTGCATCAACCTTTGTCAGGACAAAATTTGACGGGGCATGGCGCCCAATTGCCCTCAAAACCACAATCGAATCGTCGGTGGATGAAGGTTCTGTCCGGCTGAAGTTTACTCTTCCGCCGGGACACTATGCAACAACAGTCTGCCGCGAATTCATGAAGGCAGATCCGGTCAGGATGATTTAACCTCTTTTTTGTGCCAGCGCCTTGGCACCATCGATTGCGTCGTTGAGATTCCCAAGCTGGTCAACGATATTCATCCTGAGGGCATCTGCCCCGCGGATGACACGGCCATCCTCTATGTCCGACCGTGCTATAACCCTCTGGGTGGTTACGTCGTCGATAAACGATTCAAAACTGTTATTAACGATCTGCTGGGCATATGCCTGCTCATCGGCACTGAGGTGACGGGTCGGGTTTCCCATATCTTTTTTTGCGCCCGATTTAACGATAGTCACATTATATCCCTGTTCCTTCATCCACCCGCTGGTGTCGGAAAATTCCCAAATGACCCCGATAGCAGCAGTAAATGTATCCGGATTTGCATAAATCCTGTCAGCGTGGGAACTGACATAATATGCTGCAGATGTTCCCATGTCTCCCATGGAGACAACTACGGGTTTTTTTGTCTTTGCATATTCAAGATCCCGGATAATCTCTTCTGCACCGGCAGGGGTTCCGCCAGGGCTGTTTACCCGTAGTACTATTGCTTCGATCATCGGGTCGTCGGCAGCATTCCGCAGTCCTTTACCGACAACCTCGCTCCCGATTGAAGTTCCGTCATCAACATTCCCGCTGACAATAGTGCCTTCCATCCGGACAACCGACACACCCATCTGGTCTGCATGGGAAAAATATGAAGCCGCAATGACAAGACCTATGAAAACAATCAAACCAAAGATAACGAGAAGAAACCATTTCCGGCCTGGATGATTTCCAGCCGTGTGACCCTGTGAACCATCCATTATTTACACCTTATGTATACAGCACATCAAACTCGGATACCAGATTACTGCCGCACATATAATAGTTCTTCAGGTTGAGGCGGATCATCTCGTCTTCGGTGTTGATATGCATGCCCCCGACAAGGGAGGGCGTGTCTGAACCCCCGACGATAAAAGGGAGGTGGATGAGACGGATTTCGTCAACGAGCCGGTCGTGGAGCATGTGCCAGTTCAGGGTCGGTCCGCCTTCGATCATGAGCTTGTTCACTGCATACTTTTCCTTGAGAATTTTCATCAGCGCCGGAAGTTCGACATGGTGTTTTCCGGCAAAGACGACATGAACTCCGGTCCGGGAAATTGCGGCAACACGGTCTTCCGGTGCGTCCTGGCATACTGCTATCAAGGTGGGGGCATCATGCCCGAGAATGTTTGCATCGAGCGGGATATCTGCCATGCTGCTCGGGATTACACGGAGAGGGCTTTTACCGGGCACCAGCCGTACCGTCAGGAACGAATTGTCAATGCGGATCGTGTTTGCCCCAACCATTATTGCATCATATTCCGCCCGCGTTTTGTGGAGAAGGATCTCCGTCTCGTGAGCCATGTATTTCATCAGGATTTTACTCGAGGCTCCTTTTTTCAGCGTGAGTTTTCCGTCAGCGGTGATCTCAGACATCATCAGGACATGCGGACGGTTTGACAGATCTGTCATGGTTTCTCCTCTCTTCTGTTACCATTGGACGGGGACTATAAATAACGTGACGATACCCGTGTCTTGAGCCGTCGGATCAGGTTCTTTTTGAACGGGGGATGGGCAACTATTAATGGTTTTCATCTCCAGAACTTAGGTATGAATATTACTGCGCTCCGGCCGAGGTTTATCAGGTACCTCGAGCCGGTTGCAGATGTCTTTGTCCGGCTCCACATTACCCCCAACCAGATCTCAATGCTCGCTCTTATTGCCGGAATCGTCGCTGCAGTGCTTTTTGTTGAACGCCTGTTTATCTGGGGGAGTCTCCTGCTCCTCCTTTCAGCGATCTTCGACCTTATTGATGGCAGTGTTGCGAGGAAGACAAATGCCCATACCGACTTCGGTGCGGTTTTCGACTGGATTGTCGACAAATACGTGGATGCACTTGTCCTTCTCGGTGTTGGATTGTCCGGAATTGCCATCATCACCCAGTTTTTCCCGGTTCCTCCCGTCGCAGATTATGCGGTGGTTGCCTTTGCCATTACCGGGTCGCTGATGAACACCTTCATCAAACCCGTAGTGTATGCAGAGATCGGGTACCGGGAGAAAGTCGAGGGGAAGATCGATGACCCCCTTGAAGGTGTCGGATTTTTTGGAAGACCTGAGACCCTTTTGTTTCTCATCCTCGGAGGGGTTACCGGGTTTATCGGAACGGCCGTGATCATTATAGCGGTCTGCACGAACCTGTCGGCGATCCAGAGAATTATTTACCTGTACCGGACACTGGGTTAGAATAAAACCGGGTTTTTGGGACTTTTGAGGAATAATTTTTTTTATCAACTGATTATCATCAATCTCGTGCAAGTCCCCATTTCGACGCGATACATCCTAACGGATTTGCAATTTGGGCCTCGCGAATTTTTTCCTGTCTTTCATTTTTATAACCGGTCCATCCTGATATTTTCCCCTGCAACAGGTAACAACCAATTGGATACAAAAATATGATACAATTTCTGGCTTTCTGACATCAATAACCATCAAAAAAGTCATGGATTAATTAATTGCACAAATGCCCATTCCTTACCACTTATGTTCCGGAGGACACCGGGGTCTCGCGGCCAGTATTATGACAGAGAACAGATGATCCAAAATTGCAAAACAATGGTGGACCGAACAGGGGCGGTCTCAAAAAAATAATATCAATAAACTTACCGTTTTCACGATCCAGGACCCGGATGTTTTGTCGATCTCCCGGTATAGTCGGATTACTCCTTCCACCCGAAAGCCTTCCTGATCTCGCCACAGTAAAGTTGGTAGAGGTCGTCGGCGAACGTGCCGAGGCGGGGAATAAGGGTAAACAACCCATACGCGATAAAGACGAGCACGACAAGAGACTGTCAGTTCCGCAATGACGTTATGGGCCCAGAAGAAACTCTCGTACCCGATCTCCCCGTTGCTTGCAATCTGCGGGTAATACGGGAACCACTGGTTTGTGTAGGCCATAATTACGAACACGTTCCGCAGCAGGTTGAGGAAATAGATCGTAGGCGCAACAATGAGAAACGCGTACACTTTCTGGCGAAGCGTTGTCGGGACGGCAGCGGCGATACCGAGCATTATGGCAATACTCTGGATCCCGGTGCACGCGAGGATGATCTCGACACGGTACGAATTGCGCATTATCACGTTCCAGCT
The DNA here is from genome assembly GCA_963758935.1 of uncultured Methanomicrobiales archaeon. GTDB lineage: Archaea > Halobacteriota > Methanomicrobia > Methanomicrobiales > Methanospirillaceae > Methanoregula. The sequence goes on from CAVWXD010000005.1 coordinate 7,815, forward strand.
GTCAAGGGTTGTCGTGAAATTAAGCAGGTTGAGGAGCCAGACAATCTGGCCGACAACGATGGAAATGAGCCAGTCGCCCATAGCCGGAATATATTCAAAGG
>CAVWXD010000006.1:0-248550 GCA_963758935.1 uncultured Methanomicrobiales archaeon
GGCGGGCGTGTCGGCACGTCGGAGGAACGCTGTCAGAGCCTGCGCGTCCTCCAGATACTTGGCCTCCGACTGATGTGAGTAGCGGCCCGCTTCGCCCGCCCCCGGTGCCCGAGTAGGAGAAGGGCCTGTTAGGCGTCGGCTCGCAGCCGCATACCCGTGTCAGCTTGCGGCTCGGCCCTCGACTTGAGCCGGCGCACGGTCAGTACCATCGGCGAATGAGCCCGGTGCGGCCAACGGTGCAGGTCGTCGGTCGGCGGATGGACGCCGAGCACTACCGCCTCCGCGACTTCCTCACGCGCACCGCGCAGCCGTACGAGTGGCACGAGGCGGGCTCCGCCGAGGCCGACCTGCTTGCTCGAACGGCCTCGGGCTGGTCGATGCGAGCCTTCCCGTCCTCGTCGACGGCGACCAGAGCCTTCACGGGCGCGACCGTCGAGGCGGTCGCATGGAGCGTGGGGCGGTCTCCGGCCGCGCGAAGCGCAAGCACTACGACTTCGTCGTCATCGGCGCCGGGCCGGCGGGCCTCGCGGCCGCCGTCTACGCCGCCTCCGACGGCCTCTCGACGCTCGTCTGCGACCGCGACGTGCCCGGGCGGCCAGGCCTCGTACACGACCATGATCGAGAACTTCTTCGGCTTTCCCGACGGGATCGGCGGCGCCGAGCTGGCGCGGCTCGCCGGCCGTCAGGCCGAGCGCTTCGGCGCCGAGCTGATGCTCCTGCGCGGCGTCCAGGGCAGCCGGATGAACGGTCACGATGAGCCGGTCGGGCTGATCCTCGACGACGGCTCCGAGGTGACCGCGTCGGTCGTGCTCGCGGCGCCGGGCATGGACTGGACGGCGGCTCGACCTCGACGGCATCGACGAGCTTGCTCGGCCACGGCGTCTACTACGGCGCCGGCCGCAGCGAGGCGGCGCAGTGCGCGGGCCAGAACGTCGTGGTGGTCGGCGCCGGCAACTCGGCCGGCCAGGCCGTGCTCAACTTCGCGAACCAGACGGCTCGCGTGACGATGCTCGTGCGCGGCGACCGGCTCAGCAAGAGCGATGTCGGCCTACCTGATCGAGCGGATCGAGACAGCATCCGCTGATCGACGTCCACCTCGAGACGCAGCTGACCGAGCTGCACCCGAACGGCGACAAGCTCGCGGCGGTGACCTTCACCGACGCCGCCGGCAAGTCGGAGACGCGCACGGTCGACGGCGTCTTCCTCTGCATCGGCGGTCGCCCGCACACCGAGTGGTGCTCGCGCGAGCACGTCCTCACCGATGACCGCGGGCTACATCCTGACCGGCCAGGACCTGCTCGACGGACGGGACAGCCTGCCGGACTGCTGGCCGCTCGATCGCGATCCGCTCCCGCTCGAGACGAGCCGCGTCGGGCTCTTCGCCGCGGGTGACGTTCGCCACGGCTCGACCAAGCGCGTCGCCGCCGCGGTCGGCGAGGGGTCGATGGTCGCGTCGCTCGTCTTCAGCCGTCTCGCCGAGCTCGGTGTCACCGTACTGAGCTCGCGGCGGCCCTCGAGCACGCGCGCGAGCGAACCGAGGCGCTGCTCGAGCCGCTCTCGGACGAGCAGCTGACGCGCCAGGTCTCGCCGCTCCAGTCGCCGCTCGTCTGGGATCTCGCTCACATCGGCCACTTCGAGGAGCTCTGGCTCCTGCGACGCGCGGCGGACGAGCGCAATGTCGGCGGACTCGACGATCTGTACGACTCGTTCGCGCACGCACGCGGCGAGCGCGGCGCGGCTGCCCGATCCTGTCGCCGCAGGCCGCACGCGCCTACGTCACGGAGGTGCGCGAAGCCGTGCTCGCGCTCCTCCGGAGCGGCTCGCTCGACGATGGCATCCGCTGCTCGAGCACGGCTTCGTCGTCGGGATGGTCGTCGCAGCACGAGCTCCAGCACGTCGAGACGATGGCGCAGACGCTCGCGCTCGCCGGGCTTGCCGGTCCGCGCCGCAGGGGCCACCCGAGGTCGAGCGCGAGCGGCGAGGTCCTCGTCCCGGGCGGCCCGTTCACCCTCGGCTCCGACGACCCGTGGGCGTACGACAACGAGCGGCCGGCGCACGTCGTCGAGCTGCCGCCGTTCCGAATCGACCGCGCACTCGTGACGAATGCGGAGTACGCGGAGTTCGTCGACGCCGAGGGGGCAGCCGCGCCGCTCCGCTGGGGCCGACGCCAGCCGACGCGCCGGTCCAGCACGTCTCGTTCCACGAGGCGGAGGCGTACGCGCGCTGGGCGGGCAAGCGCCTGCCGACCGAGCCCGAGTGGGAGAAGGCGGTGAAGACCGTCGGCGGCGGAGCTCGAGCACGCGCAGGGCGCCGTCTGGCAGTGGACGTCGTCGTTCTTCGACGGCTACCCGGGCTTCTCGCGCCTTCCCGTACGCGGAGTACTCGGAGGTTTTCTTCGGCGACGAGTACCGGGTGCTGCGCGGCGGCTCGTGGGTCACCGATCCGCTCGTCGCCCGACCCACCTTCCGCAACTGGGATCTGCCGCAGCGGCGGCAGATCTTCTCCGGCATCCGGTGCGCGTCGCGATGCCTAGAGCACGGCGACCGCTGCGTCGCCCGACCTCGTACGAGGCGACGCGCCAGAGCCTGCATCGCGGAGCCGAAGGAGCTGCCGACCGTCTGGCTCTACGACGAGCGCGGCTCGCGGCTGTACGAGGAGATCACGCGGCTCCCGGACTACTACCTGCCTCGGCGCGAGGCGGAGATCCTGCGCGCGCGCGCCGAGCGCGATCGCCGAGCGGACGCAGGCGCGCACGCTCGTCGAGCTCGGCGCCGGGAGCGCGAAGAACACCCGGTCTCCTGCTCGGACGCGCTCGACCGCGGCACGCTCGAGCGCTTCGTCCCGCTCGACGTGAGCGAGCGAGACCCTGCGAGCGAGCGCGCAGGCGATCGCGGCCGGCGTACCCGCGCGGTCTCGCGTCGATGCCGATCGTCGGCGACTTCGAGCGCGACCTCGGCGCGCTGCCGACTGGGCAGGCCCGCGGCTGATCGCGCTTCCTCGGAAGCACGATCGGGAACCTGTACCCGGAGCAGCGCGCGGCGGTTCCTCGAGCACGCTCGGCGGCGCGCTCGCGCGAGGACGACGCGTTCCTGCTCGGCGTCGACCTCGTCAAGGACGTCGCGCGACTCGAGGCGGCGTACAACGACAGCGGCGGGCGTGACGGAGGCGTTCGTCCGCAACGCGCTCACCGCCGTCAATCGCGAGCTCGACGCGACGTTCGAGCAGCGGCGGTTCGTCTACGAGGCGCGCTGGGATCCGGAGCACGAGTGGATGGACATCGGCCTCCGCGCGCGGCAGGCGCACACGGTCTCGGTCCGACGGCTCGAGCTCGAGCTCGCGTTCGAGGAGGGCGAGCGCGCTCCGCGTCGAGATCAGCTCGAAGTTCCGGCGCGAGCGGTTCGAGCTCGAGAGCGCGTCAGGCCGGGCTCTCGGCGTCGAGTCGTGGTGGACCGACCGTGCGGGCGACTTCGCGCGCTCGTCCTTCGACGCGGCCCGGAAGCTAAGTCACGCCAAGCGAGAGGAGACAGCATGTCTGCAGAGGCCCGATCTGCAGCCACCTCGACCAGATCGAGGTGACGGCGCTACCGGAGACGATCGACGGCTGCGAGGAGTGCCTGAAGATCGGGAGCGGCTGGGTGCACCTGCGCATGTGCATGACGTGCGGCAAGATCGGCTGCTGCGACTCGTCGCCGAACCGCCACGCGACCGCGCATGCACGGCGAGAGCGGCCATCCGATCATTCGCTCGGCCGAGCCCGGCGAGGACTGGAGCTGGTGCTACGTCGACGAAGTTGCGTTCGCCTTCACGTGATGGGGTTCGGCGCAATCCAATCCGCGCCGTGCCTCGCACGGTTAGTAAACAGGTCAACGACCCGGCTACTCTCGGAAACTATACGTCCGTCAGGAAAGACAATAATCACGGAGAGCGGGATGAGGTCTGCGGATGATATAAGGGAGATGAAACCATACTGTGACGCATTCCTGATCGGGTCGTCGATCATGTCGAGTGAACGGCCTGAAAGAAAACTGGAGGAGCTTATATGCGCATAAAGATCTGCGGGATTACCCGGGAAGATGATGCCCGGGCAGCAGAAAATGAGGGTGCAGATGCAATCGGTGTTGTCATGTTCTCAGAATCGCCCCGCTCAGTCACCCCGGAAAGGGCGCGGAAGATTTTTAATTCGGTTGGTCCGTTCATAACGAAAGTGGTTGTTACCCATACACAATCCCGCAGGGATCTTGACGCGATTCTTGCAATCCACCCGGACGCTATCCAGATCTCGCACCCTTTTGTATTCGAAGAGAAACCGGGTGCCCGGGTGATCAGGGTGATGGGGCATAGCGATAACCTCCGGGAAGATTGTGATGCGATAATTGTCGATGAGAGTCATGGAACCGGAAAAATTTTCGACCTTTCTCGTACCAGGGATATCGCGGCGCGATCAAAAGTTCCGGTGATCCTTGCCGGGGGTTTGACTCCCCGGAATGTGGGAGAAGCGATACGGGACGTCAAGCCCTACGCGGTAGATGTCGCGAGCGGCGTCGAGCTGTCAAAGGGCATAAAGGATCACAGCAAGATACGGGCGTTCATCGCCGCATGCAGGAGTGCATGAAATGGAAAAACCGGGAAGATACGGAATTTACGGCGGACAGTACGTGTCAGAGACGCTCATGAGCGCCCTGATCGAACTCGAGGTTGCGTATGGAACGATGAGTAAGGACCCGCAGTTCATCCGCGATCTCGCCGCGATGCAGTCAGAGTATGCAGGCCGCGAGACACCATTGACATTCTGTCCAAATGTATCCAGCGATCTCGGGTACCGGGTATACCTGAAACGCGAAGATCTTGTCCACGGCGGGTCCCATAAATTGAATAACACGCTCGGCCAGGCACTCCTCGCAAAACACATGGGAAAGAAGCGCCTGATCGCCGAGACAGGTGCCGGCCAGCATGGTGTCGCGACAGCGATAGTCGGGGCTGCGCTCGGCATGCCCGTCGAAGTTTATATGGGGGAAGTGGACACAAAACGCCAGGCTTTGAATGTCTTCCGGATGGAACTGATGGGCGCAAAAGTCATACCGGTAACCTCCGGGACACGAACCCTCAAGGATGCGATCAATGAGGCGCTCCGGGACTGGGTTGCAAACGTGCGGGATACCTATTACCTGATCGGCTCCGTCGTTCGACCCATCCATATCCCCTCATGGTCCGGGACTTCCAGTCGGTGATCGGAAAAGAGACCCGGGAACAAATCCTGAAAAAGGAGGGAAGGCTTCCTGACAGCATCGTTGCATGCGTCGGCGGCGGTTCAAATGCAATCGGCATTTTCCACCCGTTTCTTAAAGACAAGGTGGAGCTTGTAGGGGTTGAGGCAGGCGGTAAAGGAATAGAGACCGGCGAACACTCTGCCACGCTCTGCGCTGGAGATCCGGGAGTTCTCCATGGGACACTTTCGTATCTCCTTCAGGATAGTGACGGCCAGATTTTACCTACCCACAGTATCTCAGCCGGCCTCGACTATCCCGGAGTTGGGCCCGAACACGCGATGCTCAAAGATAGCGGGCGGGTAACCTACGCCGCGGTAAACGACCCCGAGGTATTAGATGCCTTCAGGTATCTCTCGCGAATGGAGGGAATCATACCTGCGCTTGAGTCGGCCCACGCGGTTGCCTACGTAATGAAGAACTCTGACCGGTTTGAGAGGAACGATATCGTAGTCATTAACCTATCCGGGCGCGGGGATAAGGACGTTGCCGAAGTAGCCCGGATGCACAGGGGTGCATGATGGGACGATTAGAAACGGTCTTCAAAAACCGGAAAACACCGGCGTTTATCGGATTCACCGTCGCCGGGAATCCGGATCGTGACACCTGCATCAGGATCGGGCGCGCACTCATCGACGGAGGCACCGATATCCTTGAACTTGGGATTCCCTTCTCCGATCCGGTCGCAGACGGCCCGACGATCCAGAAAGCGGATGAACGGGCCCTTGCATCCGGGGCAACCATGGATTTGATCTTTTCTATTGTGCGGGAATTGCGGAAAGAAACCGAAGTGCCGATTGTTTTCCTCACGTACCTACAACATGGTGTACCGACGAGGGATCGACCGGTTTTACCAGGAAGCCCACGAAGCAGGAGTCGACGGAATACTCATCGCCGACATGCCGGTTGAGGAATCCGATGAGGTCACGACGATTGCCAAACGATACAGCATAGATCCGATCTTTCTTATCACCCAGACCACGTCTGATGAACGTATCCAGAAGATCGCGGCACGGGCACGCGGTTATCTCTACCTTGTCGCGGTACTCGGTGTTACTGGCGTTCGGGATAACGTCTCGGCTGATGCAATCGGTCTCATCACCCGCGTGCGAAAATATTCAAAAATCCCCCTCGCACTCGGGTTCGGGATATCAACCCCCGGTCATGCCCGGGCATGCGCGGCAGGTGGTGCGAATGGGATCATCGTGGGAAGTGCGATTGTCACTATCATTGAAAGGAATCTCAAAAATCCAGCGATAATGGAACGAGAACTTAAAGAGTACGTATCGAAGATGAAAGCTGCGACAGATGTAACCCAATGACGACCCCGTTTTCAAATCTGCCGTTTTTATGTATATTCTCGTCAAAAGTATCATGATAAAATCATGATTTCCAGAAACCGTATTTTTTTCATCCTGGGTCTCTTTGTCATCGCCGGTATTTTTATGACCGGCTGTACACAGCAGGCGACCCCGAACCAGGTACCGGCAACGACTATCCCTGGATCAAATCCTGCAACGAACTCAGCAACAACACCCGTCGAGCAGACGAGTCTCGCAGTACCGCCATCGATGGCAAACCCGGCTTCGGTCAACTGCGGTAAAATCGGTGGATCAACCGATATACGAAAGAACACAGATGGCAGCGAGTATGGTATGTGTGCATTCTCCAATGGCACTACCTGTGAAGAGTGGGCCCTCTACCGCGGAGAAGGTTGCATGACAAATATAACCGTCACGAGCACCACTTCCGCGCAAACCGGTATGGCAAACCCGGCTTCGGTCAACTGCGGTAAAATCGGGGGTTCAACCGACATACGGAAAAACGCTGACGGAAGCGAGTATGGTATGTGCAGATTCCAAAACGGCACGTCCTGCGAGGAATGGGCACTTTTCCGCGGTGAAGGGTGTGCGACAAACGTAACCACACCGTCGAAATAATTTTATTTATTTTTGCAGGAACGTCTTTCCTTCTTGTGCGTATCCCAATTCACCAGCAAAAAGTTCAGACTTCTGAATTTCTGAGCTGGAAGCAGACATTTTTCATGAGATCATGATGCCTGATGAGATGGTCTATAAATTCTGCACTCCGCTCTCCTGCAGGCATCACCGACCAATCTAAGCCACAATCGGTATTCCAGAGTACCAACCCCTCGGCAGGGGCAGGCTGGATAGGCCGGCTGGTTTCAGATTCGAGGAGAATTGTTATGGAGTCCTCCTCCGCTTCGCCGGAACCTACCAGTGAGAGCGCTGCAGCCATGCAACGGACCTGGTGCCAGAGAAAACTCTCTGCTTTGACTTCGAGGAAGGTGAAGCCGTCTTTCTGGCAGATCCCGATAGCAAGAATATTTCTCCAGGGATTCTTATCCTGAACCCGGGCAAAGTTTGTAAAATTGTGGCTGCCGACGAATGACTGCGCTGCGCTGATCATTTCATCGTACCTTACAGGAGGCGCCGAAAAAAAATACCGGTATGTCCGGGATTTTGCATCGAACCGTGGGTGAAACTGATTGGATACGGAAGAGTACCCCGTGCACCAGCAATCTGGCGGAAGCTGGGCATTTATCGCAGCAATTGCCCGGTCCGGAGCGTCAGTTGAAAACGCGATCACCTGCCCGCGTGCATGGACACCGCGGTCTGTTCTTCCTGCCGAAAGAAAACCGGCAGCACGCCAATCGGAGAACAGGCTCAGTCGCTGGCACGCAGCCACAAATTCTCCCTCCACTGTGCGAGATGACACCTGCATCTGCGAGCCGTAAAACCTGTTTCCCAGGTACGAGACCCGGAATGCAAGTCTTACCGGAGCTGCACGCGCCGTGTCATTCTCTTGATCTTTCGCCATGTATTTTTTAACGACTGGTGGGTGTAGGTGCGCAGCGGCGTCTTTGTCCCGCCGCAGGATACTCTTCCGTCCCGGATTGCTTCGAGGATTGAGGGTACATCCCTCTCGGCATTGACAAAGGTCCTGCCGAACCCGACGTATTTTGCATTATGGGCGTCGCTCCCCCCGACACAGGGTTTCCCGAGCCTTTTGGCGATCCGAGCCGCTTTTTTATTCGCGGACCCGACAATGTACCGGCTGTTGAATGCCTCGACCGCATCAACCGCGGACATTCCCGCCTTGAGCCTGCGACCGACACCGTGACGCCATACATGATACGGGTGGGGCAGGATGAGTACCGCTCCCATGCGCCTTGCGATGTCGACAGTAGCAACTACATCAAGCCCGGCAGGGATTATTTCGGTTACTCCGAGCACCAGAAGGTGCCCCTGTTTCGTTGAGACTTCTATGCCCGGTATTACAAGGACTGATGATGTACAGGTAAGCGCTCTTTTTGCGCCGTCAACGGTGTCATGATCCGTGATAGCTATGGCATCAAGACCTGCCTCCTCGGCTTTTTTAAGTATTTCCTCGACACTGCTCTCCCCATCCTTGGAAAAATTCGTATGAACGTGCAGGTCGCAGGTCAGCATTGATCATAGTGTTTTTATCTCTCTGGTATTAAGGGAACTTATGCGCATCCTGCTCCCCACCGGTTCCACTACCGTGGAGATAGTGAAAAAAGCCGCTGCCGGCTTTGATGCTGATGTCAGGATCTCCGGAGAGATCGCTTCGTTCCTGACCCCGCATGCGCTGCGCTCCATGATCAAAGGTGGACAATACGATCTGGTCATAGTTCCCGGAATGTGTACCGCGTCATTTGAACAGGTCGAGCGGGATATGGGAGTGCCGATTTTCCGGGGACCAAAGCATGCTGCCGATCTTTCCCTTATACTTCCGGTTCTTGAAACCATTCACCTCTCCCGCACCATCCCCGCTGACGAATTTCTTGCCATCAATAAAGCGGAGGAGGCAATTCACAAACTTGCAGTGAAAGAACAGGAAGCCGGGTCGGATTTCTTACTACGAGGCATTAAAATCGGGAGTGGATCCCGAATGAAAGTGCTCGCCGAGGTGATGGATGCACATTATCGCGACGATATCAGGGATATTGTTTTAAAATATTTCAGTGCTGGGGCCGATATTGTCGACCTGGGATTTGGATTCGATGCTCTGCCTGAAGACGTAATAAGAGTATTCTCCCTCCTGGAAGGAATCGACAAACCACTCGCCGCAGATACCCAGGATCCCGACCTGATCAGGGCTGCACTCTGTAGGGCAGATATAATTCTCAGTCTTCACGAAAAGAATATCCCGGTTGTCGGTGAGGATGTCATGAAAGCCGGTGTCGCAGCGGTCGTTGTGCCGGGGAAGAGCACGCTCGCAAAGAACATCCTGATGGCCCGGTACGCGGGTATCGCCTGCATAATTGCCGATCCCCTGATCCAACCGGTGGGATCGGGTCTCGTCGCCTCGCTCAAAAATTTCAAATCCTGTAAACACCCGCTTTTTTTCGGCGCAGGAAACGTAACCGAGCTCCTTGATGCGGACTCCGTTGGGGTAAACGCGCTCCTTGCCGGTATGGCGATGGAACTCGGGGCTGCAGTGATCTTCACGAGCGAGCACTCCGACAAAACACGTGGCTCAATCCGGGAGATGCGCCGCGCAACCGAAATGATGGCGCTCGCTGCTGGTTGCCCCTATCCTAAGGATCTCGGTATCGATCTTCTTGTTCTCAAGGAGAAACGACGGAGACGTGAACCCCCGGTCGAATTCACTACCGTTGCCATGGCAAAAAAAATGCCCGACGAGATTGCCTATGACCCGAAAGGCAGTTTCCGAATCGGCATTGAAGACGAGGATATCATTGCGGTTGTCAACGGGAAAGCAGTGAAAGGAAAACACTGGCATGATGTCCTCCATACGATTCTCTTAAACGGAGACATCTCCCTTCTCGATCATGCAGGCTATCTCGGGCGGGAACTCTACAAAGCCGAACTGGCCATCCGGTACGGGAGAAGTTTTGAACAGGACGGGGAGTTTTAGGTGCCACGACCGACTGTTTTTATGTCCGGGCGAGCGCACCTGTATGCATGGCACAACAGGCACGTGCATCTCATATACTCGTAAAAACGGAAGACGAAGCAACCCGTCTCATGAAACGCATTGCAGACGGTGAGGATTTCGCAGCAGTTGCAAAACGGTTCTCAAGCTGCCCATCCGGGAAGAGCGGAGGGGACCTTGGCTGGTTCGGCAAAGGACAGATGGTCCCGGAATTTGAGAAGATTGCCTTCGAGAACGACGCAGGCAAAATTGTCGGCCCGGTCAAGACCCAGTTCGGTTACCACGTCATCAAGGTCACCGGCAGGAAATAATCAACTCATTTCTCCTTGTTCCGGCGGTAATCCATGGACAGGAAAACTTTTTTTCTCGGTATCGGTCTCGCAGTAGTTTTCGTTTTTTGTGCAGCCGCAGTCTATTCTAACTTCGTAAAAGCTCCGTCTTTCCGCACCGATCGCGAAAACCTTTACCAGGTTTCGACGATCGACGCCCTTTTGCTGGGCGTCTTTGATGGTGTTGAGCCGGTCGGGGAACTGAGGAAACACGGTGATTTCGGCATCGGCACATTCGACGCGCTCGATGGAGAGATGATAGTGCTGGATGGAAGGATCTGCCAGGCGGAAGCTGATGGTTCGATACGTGAGATACCCGATAACGCAACGACACCGTTTGCAACAGTAACCTACTTCGACCGGGACCTTGCAGTACAGACCGCCGCGCCGATGAATTTTTCCGCCTTTTCATCGACGATGTCTGCTCAGCTCCCCTTCGCAAAACATTATTTACGCGGTGCGGATGCACGGAACGTTTCCTGCAATGAAGGTCCGTGCGATACCAGCACAGCATAAGCCCTACCCGACGCTTACGGAGGCCGCGAAGACCCAGTCGGTGTATACCTACACAGATACTACAGGAACCGTCGTTGGGTTCTATACACCATCATTCTTCAAGGGACTCAACGTGGCCGGGTATCATCTCCACTTCATCAGCGATGACCGGCACACCGGTGGACATATTCTCGACTTCACTGTACCGGAAAACACAACCGTTGAATACGACATTACCCCGGGATTCACCATGGCATTGCCGACCAGCGGCGCGTTTACCGGTGTCGATCTGACCAAAGATCTAAGCGGAGATCTTGCAAGAGTTGAACAATAGTCCCGATCCTGCGTTTCCGGGATCAACAAAAATTACGAGCATTTTTTTGACAAGCAACACCCACATTATGCAGACGACGCTTCACCAGCGTTCCGGAAATATGCCATGAACATCCGCGGTATCAGGCAGGAACTTCTCACCCTTCTCCTCGAGCTCGGCCGTAACAGCCACCCGAACGAGTTTGTTGCTCTCTTAAAGGAGCGCGAAGGCGTTATAGAGGAGCTCAACATGCTGCCCGGCACCATCACGGGTTCATCATCGGCTTCCCTCATCTTCGATATGATGCCCCTCGATACGCATCTTGCCGGCAGCGCCCATAGCCACCCGAGCGGGGCAATCCGCCCTTCTGATGCTGATATCCGGTTCTTTCCACGATCGGGAAGGTACCATATCATCATCGGGTACCCGTACGGGCCCTCGGACTGGCGATGTTTTTCGGCAGACGGGGCACCCCAGACAATCGAGGTCCTTACATGACGCGGCGAATAATTGCTACCGGCACGTTCGACCTCCTCCACCCCGGGCACCTCTACTATCTCGAGGAATCAAAAAAACTGGGCGACGAACTCTGGGTCATTGTTGCCCGGGACTCGAATGTAAAACACAAGCCCCGACCGATTAATTCTGAGGAGCACCGGTTGAAGATGGTTGCTGCGCTCAAACCCGTGGACCACGCAATCCTCGGGGACAAGACGGATATTTTCCGTCCTATTGAAGAAATCCGCCCGGAGGTCATCACGCTCGGGTTCAACCAGATGTTCAGGGAGGAAGATCTTGAAGCGCAACTTGCAGCGAGAAAAATTTCTTCTGAAATTGTCAGGATTGGAAAACTCAGCTGACGGTGATCTCTGCAGCTCAAGGCTCATTGTCCAGAGAATCGTGGAGAAACGCTGCCACGACCATCCTTTATCCCCGTAATTCTTTTAATATACGTTTCGAACCGGCTTTTACCCGGGAAGTTAGTGCGCACGGTGGGGTGATGCTTTTTTCCGGCCCATCCGGAGGACTCCCCTTCTCAGGCTGGTGCTGTATTTCGCAGTAAAAGATCCTACAATTGAGGTCACGATAACCATCCCGGCTATCGTTGTTGCGAGGAGGGGAGAACCGAGGTGTCCCGATACAGCCAGTGCAGCGAGAGCAATCGAAAATTCACCCCGGCCAATGGTGTTCCCCCATATTTCTATTCCGGAAAGTGCCGAACCATGAATTACGACGCCGGTGATCACGCCGGATATCAGCTCTGCTCAGAACGGCAAGGATACTGATGACCGCGATAACGAGGATGTTGATTCCTCCGGTGAAATCGATGGTAACCCCAAAAAACACGAAGAACGTTACAAGGAATACATCCTTGAAAGGGCGGGCGTGCTGTTCGAACGCATCCGGATCCGTAGTTGCAAACGCCGCCCCGAGTGCTATCACCATCATGGTCTCAGGGACACCGAGCAATATAGAGAACGAAGCAGTTGTGAGAACTGCCGCGAAGGTAAAGATGATGGGAAGTTCATCGTCACGATCGAGAATAGAGATCAGGAATTCCTTACCCCAGTGGGCAAAGGCGTAGAGAACCGCAAGCACACCGGCTATCTTGAGGAAGAGGATAAGCGGGTTCTGGTCGCCCATCGAGATGATGGCAAGGAAGATGATCAGAACGAGATCTTCAAACATCATCAGCCAGATAACCGTCTCTGCTTCGCGGAGCATCAGTTTCCGGTTCTCGATAAGCGACGTAAGTGCCATCGCTGTGCTCGAGATGTAGAAAGCAGATGCAATCACTGCTGATTCGATAAGGGTGAACCCGAACAGGTACGCCGCAACGAACCCGATCAGCATATTCACGTTGAGATCGATGATCCCGCTCGTCAGCACTGCGGAACGGTTCGCCGCTACCCGTTCGAGTTTCAGGCCGAGCCCCATAAAGAAGAGGAGGAAGATCAGACCCATCTCGGAAAAGAATGTGCTGATCTGATCGTTGACAACCAGTCCAAGGCCGCTCTTCCCGAGGATAATTCCTGCCATAATGTAGAATGGTATGGGCGGCACCGAGAGGGTACTTGGTGACGAGCGCAAGGATAAGGCAGACAAAGAGCGCGAGGACTATCCCTTCCATTAAGTCACCGTGATTTCCTGCTCGAACATTTTTATCTGGTCGCTCTCGCCAATAACGAGTGCTGCATCACCTGCTTCAAAAACAAATGATGGGGGTGGATTTATGATATTTCTGTCATGACGGCATACTGCAATCACCGTAGCTCCGGTTTTCGCACGGATCTGGAGATCTTCAATCGCTTTCCCGGCTATCGATTTCGGGATGAGGAACGTATGGATAGTGATCCTGAGATCGGCTAAGGCAGAAAACGCAATCTCTACGCTTTCCTGATCCGCTTCGATTATTGCCCCGGTGAGAATATTGCCAAGACGCCGTGCCTCTACCGGGGTCATCTCGGCAGCGCTCGGGGTATTGCATCCTTTCTGGAGGGTATACATCTGGATTGATCCGGTCTTCGTAAAAAAAATTGCAACGGTGTCACCTTTGTCGGTTTCGAATTCATACTTTGTTCCGACGCCGGGCAGGTTTAAGGATCGAAGAGCCATAGGAGACATTAGAAAAACGTTCCTAAAATATATTATGATTCCGTGATTGATTTAGCCTCCAGGAGAGCGTCCAGCCGTCAGAACTGAAGAAAAGAAAAGAGAAAAGTAGGTTTTTGGTTTCTGCAAGGTCTGAGAGGGTTGCCTTGGAGATCCATATATTTTTGAAATTTGCTATTTGTCGGGAGGTTGAGGTGCTCGCAAATTGTCGCACCTGGTTTTCTGTCTCCGGGGTTGTATCCTCCCTACTCTCTTGTTGCCGGAACAGGGTTTAAAACTCCGGAGCAGGCGGTGTGAAAGTGAGAAATGCGTTATATCGATCATTCGATGACGCCACTTTACCAGTTAATTATGATACTTTTTTCATGAATAGTGATGATAAATAATGTAGATTCGCGATCCACGATCGCCTACCTGATCCCATTCATTGCAGGAGTTGGAGACCATCGCCGAGTTACCAAAAGAGGAATATGTACTGAAATGTACGTCCGCATGTGCCGGTTGCAGCGACGCGCTCGCTCTCCGGTACGTGCTCAAGGCAGCGGGTGCGGATACTATACTTGTTGTACCCGCATGCTGCACAAGTGTCATTCAGGGAATTTATCCGAATACCGCGTTTAATGTGCCAGTCTACAATGTTGCATTTGCTGCTGCCGCTGCGTGCGCTTCCGGCATGTCGCACGCCCTTAGGTCGACCGGGAAGAAGACGAATGTAATCGTCTATGCCGGTGACGGTGGTACGCTGGATATCGGGATCCAGTCGCTCTCCGGCGCATTCGAACGTGGCACTGACTTCCTCTACATCTGCTATGATAACGAGGCATACGGAAATACCGGCATGCAGCGATCCGGGGGAACCCCCATGGGTGCCCGGACCACGACGACTCCCGCAGGAAAAACCGATGTGAAAAAAGACATTGACGCTATCGTCGCGGCCCATGACCCACCGTACATGGCAACAGCCTGTGCAGCCTACCCCCAGGACATCTTCAAAAAAGTGCAGAAAGCGCTCACCTTCCGGGTCCCTCATTTATTCACATCCTCGCTCCCTGCCCACCCGGGTGGCGGTATTCGACCGAGAAGTCAGTGGAGATGGGAAAACTTGCGGTCAGGACCGGCATGTGGGTTCTCTACGAACGGGAATATGGGAAACTCACCATAAACCCACAATCAAAAGCAGCGATGAAAAAACCAGTGGCTCTCGAAGAATATCTTTCCCCGCAGGGACGTTTCAAGGGGATCGACGCAAAGACAGTTGAGATGCTGAAACAGCGGCTCGCAAAAAATCTCAAAAAACTTGCGGCAGAAGAGGAGGCCGGAGCATGAAAAAGATCGCAACCGGCAACAAGGCAGTTGCGGAAGCAGTAAAGCAGGCGAAACCCGAAGTGGTAGCGGCCTATCCGATCACGCCCCAAACCGAGATCGTTGAACAGATCGCGGAGTTCGTCTCCAGCGGGGAACTCGCGAGCCGGTATATTCCCGTCGAGAGCGAGCACTCTGCGATGGCGGCATGCATTGGCGCAAGTGTGACCGGTGTCCGCACATTCACGGCAACCAGCTCCCATGGCCTCCTGTATATGCACGAGATGACCAACTGGGCAGCTGGAGCCCGTCTCCCCATCGTCATGGCAAACGTGAACCGTTCGATCGGCCCCGGCTGGAATATCTGGGCCGAGCACACCGATTCGCTCCAGGAGCGCGACACCGGCTGGCTGCAGGTTTACGTGAGTACCGTGCAGGAAGCGTACGACACGACCCTCATGGCATTCCGCATCGCGGAACACAACAACGTGCTCCTGCCGGTGATGGTGAATTTGGACGGTTTCTCCCTCAGTCACATTATGCAACCTCTCGACACGGTTGAGCTGGGAGATTTCATCCCGAAATTAACCCTGCCTCACGCAATTGACCCGAAGCACCCGACCGGATACGGCGGTCTCACCGGCCCGGAACAACATTACAAGTTCCGGTGGGAGATCGAACGTTCAATGCGGGATTCGGTTGCTGTGATAGAAAAGACAGAGGCAGACTTCGCCAGGCGTTTTGGCAGGAAATATGGTTTCACCGAGGAATACCGGTGCGGGGATGCGGATGTCATCCTCATAGCCATGGGAACGCTCGGCAAGGAAGCTGAAGTCGCAATCGATATCCTCCGTTCCGAAGGGATCAAAGCTGGCTCCCTGCGATTGCGATGGCTGCGCCCGTTCCCGACACTTGACCTGAAAGGTAAGGATGTTGTCGTGATTGACCGGGACTATTCGTTCGGATTTGGCGGCATCCTCGCCCACGAGATCCGGGCCAAATGCGGGATCGACGTGTATAGCGTGATCGCCGGCCTTGGTGGACAGGAAGTGACATACGAGGATATGGCGGATTTCGTCCGGAACCGTCGGATCGGTTCGGAGTTCTGGTTCGGGGTGACCGACAATGTATGAGATACGGATTCATTCACGGGGTGGGCAGGGCGGTGTTACGGCAGCACGCCTCCTCGCACTTGCGGCGATCCATGATGGAAAATATGCGACCGCTTGCCCATTCTATGGCGCCGAACGTCGCGGTGCACCGGTTGTCTCATACGTCCGCATCGATGACGGGCCGATTAAGATCTACAGCCAGATCAGGAAGCCGGATCTCGTTGTCGTACTCGACGCGAGCGTCATGGATGTTGTCGACGTCCTCCATGGTCTCAAGAAAGGGGGAAAAGTGTTTATTAATAGTGCCCAGAAAAAAGAGTTCCCCGGATTTGGCACATCCCACGTTGACCTGACGGGAATCGCCCTCCGGGAGAAACTCGTTGTTGCGGGAAGCCCAATCCTGAATACGCCGGTCATTGGGGCGCTTGCAAAGATGGGAATTGTATCCGCGGACTCGGCAAAAAAGGCGATCCGAGAAATGTTTACCGATGAACGAAATGTCAAGGCAGCCGAGGCAGCTTACCAGGAGATGATGTCATGAGCACTGCAAGAAAACGACTTGCAATCAGCACACCTACCGAAGGTGCAGCGGGAAAGACCGGGTCGTGGCGGGTTTTCAGGCCGGTGGTCGACCGTGAGAAATGCAATGAATGCGGACTCTGTGCTACGTACTGCCCAGATGCAGCTATTGACAAGGATCTCAAGGTCGACCTTGTATTCTGCAAAGGATGCGGCATCTGCGCAAACGAATGCCCAAAAGCCGCTATTACGATGGTCCGGGAAGAGAAATAATTCTTTTTTCATTCACAAGCTTTTTATTCGCGACCAATGTATGTCGGATAAGGGTGAATGATGGCATTACAGTTTTCCGGGGAGACCCGCGATCTTTTCAAGTTCGATCTCGTAAGGCATCTCATGAAAGAGATACCTGAACTTGAACGTTTTTCATTTGTGCCTATGCTTACGGAGGAAAAAAGCCGGACAAAGCGGATTAAGAGTTCAAAAAAAGAACTAAGTCGCGGCCTTAAAAGCGGATCCCCGGGCAGCCTGAACCGTGATCTCATGGAGCACCTTGGAAGGTTGCAGGAGATCGAATCCGATATAGAGTATTTCACGAACATTCGTTCATATTTCAAAAAAGAAAGAATAATTGCCGATATCCTCTACGAAGATCGCTTTTCCCATGAGACCCGAAAAAATTATTTCCAAAGGCTGCTCGAAAATATCCCGAGACAATCCCTGATTTATCTCGATCCTGATACCGGACTTGAGATAAAGGACTCCACCCAGCGTCACCTTCTCTATGAAGAAGTAAAAAAGATCTACGACCACATGGACACAAATTCGATCATAATGATCTTCCAGCGGATACCTCGGGTTATCCGCAAAGGATACATTAAGAAAAGATGTGTGGACCTGTCTCAGACTATCGGCACTACACCCGCAACGATAACTGACAATGAAATCGTATTTTTTATTTTGGCAAAAGAACCTGCACTCCAGATAAAAATCTGTGCCGTTCTTGAAGATTATATGAAAACCTATAATGTTCTGCACACATGCCGATGCAGCTAATTTCTCATTTTTTGGATATTACCTGATGCTTATGTCTGGTGTTGAGGAGCATTTTGTCGGGAAGTCCTAAGGCAATCCGGGAATGAGTTTTTTGCATTTAAGGGAACAATTTAACCGCTTGATCGGATGGGTTTTTCCCTGGATACAGTCCCCGTCCACACTACCTATTTTGATGGTTACTTCACCTCTTCTTTTGCCATATACTCCAGATCAAACTTGTAGAAATGAGCAAAACCGCAATTCCTGCATCGGACGGTCAGGTGGCGGGTACCAACACTGAGGTCGTGGGGACCAGTAACATGACAATTCCTGCATTCAGCGCTCTCGACAAGATCCCATACGGGATATTTCCCGATTCGGGAGAATGCCCCGGGCTTTACAACATCTTCGATTCTGGGTACAAAAATCCGTGTCGCTCCACAGTTGTCACAAGCCACCTGAGCCTGATAGGGAAGGGCGGTGATAATCTGGTCAGCTATTGCATGGCAATGATAGCAGTCGGTACGGTACCGCGTTGAGATAAAATGGTCATTCATGGGAGTTACTACATAGTTCGTGTTCATTAATTTGACGCAATAATTTTATTTTGTGGGATTTTGCCATTTACTATTGCGACGGGGACCTCCGATTACAAAGTAACCGTAAATATACAGGTCCCGTCTCCCGATAGTCAGAGTTTCGACTGAAATGATCGCACACTTTTCATCAGCTCTTTGACACAATTCGTCCAAGGTATTGATGACCAAAAATAAAGCCAGGAATCCATGCAGAAAACATGATTCGAGAGTCCAACAAACCTGTTCTGGAAAATCATCAATTTTCTTCAGTGAGAAAGCGAAAACAAGCGCAATCAACTCAATAAATTTAATTACAAGCAACAGAAATCTATTTTTCATGAAAAAGATTTTCGGATTATGTATCCTCGTAATTGTACTCATTGTAGTATCGGGTTGTACTTCCACGCCATCTGCACCGGCAAATACAACCGTCGCAACAACCGAAGCGGTTACTGAGGCGACGACGGCAATCCCTTCAGCCATTCCAACGGAAAGCGCAACACCAGTCGCAACTATTGCAGCTCCTGCAACCATTACTACGATCGAGACCACCATACCAGCCACACCAACGGCAGTCCAGACTCCCCTTGTAACTGCAAAGGTAATTCATATCCGCAATAACACGTTTGTCCCCCCGGTGACAACCGTCCTTCCGGGGACAGGAATCACGTGGATCAATGATGACACGGCCAATCATGCAGTAAAAGCCACCGGTGCATCCGCAGGAATGTTCAATTCGGGAGATATTGTTTCCGGAACTTCGTGGAGCAACGCATTCGGTGCAAATGAAGTAACCATTACGTACGCAGATCCAAAATTCCCGGGAATGAACGGGACGATCATTGTCAAGAAAGCTCTAACCATTTCTGACTATTTGCCAGCACCTGTTACAACAACCGCATAAAAAAGTCCATTTCGCCCTTTTTTTAAAATTCGGCATTCTTCAGAGTTGGAACCCGACTATCAGTTTTGCGGGTTAAACGGCTCATAAATTACCAAAAAAATTTCCCGAAAGAGAAAATGAAAATGTAAAAAAAATTATTTTGACGGGGATCTTAATAGTCGCCCATGCCGGGGGGCATGCCGCCCATTCCACCCATGCCGCCCATTCCACCCGGAGGCATGCCGCCTTCGGGTGCTGCGCTCTTGGACGATGCAATAACATCGTCGATACGCAGGATCATGACTGCTGCTTCTGCTGCCGAGGAGATTGCCTGGGTCTTGACCCTAAGCGGCTCGACAACACCTGCTGCCTTCATGTCGACTGCCTTGCCTTCGAACACATTAAGGCCGAAGGTCTTCTTGCCCTTCTCGTGGGCTGCACGGATCTCGACGAGCATGTCGATGGGGTCGAGGCCCGCATTCTCTGCGAGGGTCCTCGGGATGATTTCGAGTGCGCTTGCGAATGCCTCGATTGCGAGTTGTGCCCGGCCACCGACGCTTGCTGCATATTCGCGGAGACGGAGCGAGAGCTCGGTCTCGGGTGCACCGCCGCCGGCGACGACCTTCTTGTCCTCGACAACGACACCGACAACGCGGAGTGCGTCGTGGATTGCGCGTTCGAGTTCGTCGACAACGTGGTCGGTTCCGCCGCGGACAATCAGTGAGACTGCCTTCGGGTTCTTGCACTTCTCGACAAAGGTCATCTCTTCGCCGGAAACTTTGCGCTCCTCAACGAGGCCGGCTTTGCCGAGCTCGTCCTTGTTGATCGCATCGATCGAGGAAACGAGGGTTGCACCGGTAGCCCGGGCGAGTTTCTCCATGTCGCTCTTCTTGACACGGCGGGTCGCGAAGATTCCTGCCTTTGCAAGGTAGTGCTGTGCGATGTCGTCAATACCCTTCTGACAGAAAACAACGTTTGCACCGCTCTTGACGATCTTGTCAACGATGCTCCGGACCATCCGCTCTTCCTCATCGAGGAATGCCTGTAACTGGTCGGGGCTCGTGATGTTGATCTCCGCATCGACTTCAGTCTTCTTGAACTCGATCGCTGCGTTGAGGAGAAGGATCTTTGCATTGGTGACCGTCTTTGGCATCGTGGGGTGGACTCTCTCCTTGTCGATGAGGACACCTTCGATGATCTCGGAGTCCTCGATGGACCCGCCGGTCTTCTTCTCGACTTTGATGTTCTCGATGTCGACCGTTCCATCGTCATCGGTGACCATCGTGATGGCCTTGACGACGAGGTCACAGAGCTTATCCTTGGAGGCCTCTGCGCCCTTGCCGGTCATTGCAGTTCCCGCAATATTCTTGAGGAGGGCCTTGTCGCTGACCTTGACGTCGAACGCGAGTTCCTTGAGGATCTGTTGCGCCTTCTCTGCTGCCTGGCGGTACCCTGCTGCGATAATGGTCGGGTGGACGTCCTGCTCGAGAAGGTCTTCTGCCTTCTTGAGGAGTTCGCCGGCAATAACGACTGCTGTTGTTGTGCCGTCGCCGACTTCATCGTCCTGGGTCTTTGCGACCTCGACCATCATCTTTGCTGCCGGGTGTTCAATGTCCATCTCCTTGAGGATGGTGACACCGTCATTTGTGATAACTACGTCGCCAATGGTGTCGACGAGCATCTTGTCCATACCTTTTGGACCGAGCGTGGTCCGGACCGCACTTGCCACTGCCTTTGCGGCAGTGATGTTCATACCCTGTGCATCGCGACCCCGGGTACGGGTGCTTCCTTCTTTAAGAATCAGAATCTGTTGTCCACCAAGTTGTTGTGACATTAAAGATCACCACTTTTAGCACTAAAATTGGTTTGTGGTTCTATATAATTATGATCTAAAAAAGTTCAGTCGCCAATCATGTCGAGCAACTCGAAACCGTCAGCGATCCGGTGGAGCCGGTCTTCACCAATCACGAGTGTTGATCCGATTTTTTTCTGTTTGTGATAGCCGGTGATCACACACATCGCATGCTTCTTTGCTATCTGCGATAGGTTCCCGATAAGAGCTGCGCGTTTCACCACTTTCTCGGCCGACCGTACCCGGTCAGGATCGTATGCTTCTCGAACGTGAGGAGTGCCTGGAAAGGAGCTGCCCGGAGAGTATGCAGGTGCATTCCCATTTGTTCAAGGAATTCCATAGGGATATTCGGGTCTTTGCGGGGTGGTGCATCCGCATGGCGGGACGCAGGAGGACGCTCATGATGCATGAGATCGATCGATTCCACAACACCGGTATTGAAAAATTCCTCGATCCTGATCGCAACATCGAGCGTGGTCCCCATACCACTTTCGTATTTGCTGATGGTTCGCCGCGATACACCGAGCACCTGGCCGAGATCCCCGAGCGACATACTTCGTTTTTCGCGGAGATCCCGGAGTACCTCACCGTTGATGTTTACATACAGGCCACCAGGCGATGCATACACAAGAGGGGGGATCTTCTCCACAAAATAATCGTACAGGGTCGACGGGCTTATCGCAAAAATACCATACCGTATATAGACCGCTCCCCGCTCCAGCTCGGCTTCCCGCGCCCGTTCGCCAACAATGATAGCAACACCGCCGAGGTGTCGCGCAATTACATCGAGATCGTTGGCGGCTTCCTCGCTCACGCTGTCAATATGCGACACGACTTTCATAACGAGCAACGTACCATTGTTGCGTGCAATAAGGTCGAAGCTCCGGGGGCGAAGGGTAAACCGCTCGGAGACATCGAACCCTGCCGTTATCATAACGCTCGTGACCAGCTGGAGCTGGCGGTCCTGAGACATGTCCGTAAAGAATGGATAGACCCTGAGGATATATTAATATGGATATGCGCGTTGGGATCGATGATACGGACTCACCACAGGGCATGTGCACGACATACCTCGGGGCAGTACTTGCCCGTAGGCTTATCTGCGAACACATGCAGGTCCGGGAGGCCCGGCTCGTCAGGCTCAACCCGAACGTAACATGGAAGACCCGCGGGAATGCAACTGTTTCGCTCGAAGTGGACGGCGACCCTGAACGGGTATTTTCGATCGCGTGTTCCACGGTAGAAGAGTTTGCCGATTTTTCGTGTGAAAATACAAACCCGGGGGTTGTTGTCGCGGAAAAGCTGCCCGACCCAGCATTTTATGAAAAAGCGGTAAAGGATTTCTGCGAGATCGATGAAGCAATCTATATCCTGGAGAGCGCGGGAGCCCTGTACCGCGGGTACAAAAACCGGCGTGGGTTGATTGGTGCAACTGCGGCGGTCGCGAGCGTCCTTCCGGATCACACGTCTGAGATACTGGTATACCGGAAGCCAGCGCGTTTCGGTACGCCCCGCATGGTGGACACGACAAGTCTTTTCAAGGCAGAAGAGGCGACGTTCCCCCATACGTGGGATACTGTTGATACCGATAACGAGGTCGTCGTCTGTGTCCCGCATACGCCGGATCCGGTCCTCTTCGGTATCCGGGGTGAGAACCCGTCGTGGGTGACGCTCGCCCGTATGATTATCGATTCAGAAGAACCCGGAATCGAGCAGATCTGGGTGACGAACCAGGGGACTGATGCTCATCTCGTTCCCGGTAAGATTGGTGAGCTTTTGCGAAGGGCTATCGTATCACGTCCGGGGAATTGTCGATGATGCTCCGGTAACTGGAACAGGGGGTCACGTTTCCTTCACGCTAAAAGATGGAGAGAGTATCGCGCGATGTATGGCGTACGAACCGACGAAGGGGTTCCGGTACATCGTCCGCAGCCTGGTTGCTGGTGACGAAGTGATCGCGGCCGGGAGTTTCAAGAAAGGCAGCATTAACCTCGAGAAGATACGGGTCGTTTCGCTTGCAAAGGACATTATGACCCGCCCGCCGTTCTGTGTTCTCTGCGAAAAGAGAATGACGAGCGATGGGAGAGAAAAGGGATACAAGTGCAAAAAGTGCGGTGCTCGCGCAACTATACCAGAAGTAACGGAGATTCCCCGGGCAATTATTCCGGGATGGTACGAGGTGCCCCCCACCGCCCGCCGGCATCTCGCGAAACCATTGTGCCGGGGAGAGCCTGAGTTTTAAAGGATACAAAATGGAAAGAAAACGGATATGATTTTGACCGATTATATCCGAAAAAATTCCCAGACGATTATCAAACCTGAGTTCATGGGCACCCAATCAACAGCGAAAAGATTATTTTTTCGATTTCTTCAAGCCGTTGGGGGGTACCACTCGGAATGCGACTGAAGGCAGCAGCTTATAATCACGAAAATGAACCTTCCCTCAAGTGAGTATCTGGGAATTTTAATGGTGGTTGAAAACATAGGTTGATGTATAAGAGTGACTATTAAAAATAGACACATTTCCGGATATCTTCAAAAATCCGGAACATCCTGCGGGAAAATATCGGGCAGGAACCATACGGACGATGGTAAAATTACCATCTTAACGAAAAACGGCATCGGGAAATGGGTACAAAAGCCGGAACGGAGTCACGATGATCCACGGTTTACGTGGTGAGGGCCCATAAAACAAAAGACGCCCTTCACCGCTGGCGGGTATTGACCCGGGCGATTTCCGGGGGAACTTCGACTATTCGAAGGGGGCTCACGGACTGCGGGTCGGAAGATTTCCCGTCCCGCATTGGAATAACGAAAAGGGCAGTGATTAAATAAAACAGGGCAACCCTCTGGACCAAACCGGCTCTGTTCCAACGGAAAATTGCGATACGGCGAGAATTGGTACAGGCAGCCCTTCCGGGCGATTTTCCCGGAGTCCGGAGAGGATGACAGGGTGCTCAACCCGTCAAATCAGATGGAATCGCCCGTACCGCGAAACCATACAAACCGGGAAAAAATTCCTGCAAATTCAAAAATAACCAGGAAATAAAGGAGATACAAAACAATGGAAATAGAAATCATAGCAGTGGGCGGATACGACGAAGTCGGTCGGAATATGACCGCTGTCCGCTGCGGAAAGGAAATTGTCATTTTTGACATGGGGCTCCGCCTCGACCAGTTGATGATCCACGAAGATGCGGAAGTGGACGAGATGCATTCCCTTGATCTGATCAAGATCAAGGCAATACCGGACGACACCCTGCTCGCTTCTGTCGGGGGATCGGTCAAAGCCATCGTCTGTTCACACGGGCATCTCGATCACATCGGGGCAATCCCGAAGCTCGCGCACGGTAAAATGCACCGATTATTGCGACGCCCTATGCAACAGAATTGATACGCCAGCAGATCTCAGGGGAGAAAAAATTTGCGTCAAACAATAAGCTCTTCGCGCTCAAGGCCGGGCAGCGCTACACCCTCTCCCAGAACCTCGTGCTAGAGTTCGTGCACACCCAGCACTCGATCATCGATACCGTCACCCCCGTGCTTCATACACCCCATGGCGCGATCGTTTATGCCTGTGACTTCAAGCTTGACAGGACGCCGGTCATCGGTGCACCACCGGATTTTGCCCGGTTCCGGCAACTCGGAAAGGAGGGCGTGCTCGCCCTGATTGTCGAGAGCACGTACATTCATCGTTCGGGACGATGCCCGAGCGAGCGGATTGCCCGCGATCTCGTGCGGGATGTTATCACCAGTTATGAAGATGACAAGAACGCAATTCTTGTATCGACATTCTCATCGCATATTTCCCGGGTGAAGACGATTGCAGAATGTGCTCATGAAATCGGCAGGAAACCGGTATTTCTCGGGCGGTCGATGGAGAAATATTCCGTTACGGCGGAGCAGATGAAATATGTCTCGTTTCCCCCAACATCAAGCGTTTTTGGGAACCGCAGGACGGTTGACCGGGTGATGCGGAGAATGATGAAAGAAGGCAAGGAAAAGTTTCTTCCCATCATCACCGGCCACCAGGGTGAGCCCGGATCGATCCTGACCCGGCTCGCCCTTGGCGATACGCCATACCAGTTGAGCAAGGGCGACAAAGTGCTCTTTTCGGCAAATGTAATCCCGAACCCGATGAATTACGGGCAGCGGTATGTAATCGAGCAGCATCTCAAAAAAGTGGGTGCCCGGGTTTTCGAAGACCTGCACGTAAGCGGTCATGCTTACCGTGAAGATCACTACGAGTTTATCCAGATGCTCAACCCCCAGCATATTATTCCGGCACACGCAGACATGCAGATGACCGCGGGATATGTCGATTTTGCAGCAGACCTCGGGTATACGTCGGATAACGATATTCACCTCATGAGGAACGGGCAGCGCCTCATGATAAAATAATAATCCTTCTCATGGATTGCGCACTAAAACATGGTGCTCCCCGCAGAACGGAGATTCCCGGTGCCCATCGCCCATCCTCCTCTTGCCCCATACCGACACAGGGTATCCTCTCGGAAAGGTGAGATCAAATACCTCCATTTCGGGCTCTTTTTGCTGATCGGACGAATGTCATTTTTGAGATTCAGGAAATGGTGTCATACGCTCGTTTTAATTGTCAATATTTCTCTCTATTTTCGCAAAATAGCGATAAATTGGGGAATTTGACCCTGCAATTTAGCGGGCTTCCGGTGCCCCCCCATTCCTACCCTGTAATTCAGGCCGTTTTCCCAAAATTATGCCATCCGGAATGCCATGGCACCCGCGAATTTTATGAAAGTGAATCTAACGACATAGCAGCAGATTCAGCGAAGGATATCTCATCCGGGGTGAGAGAGTACAGGTCGTATACCAGGGCATCGATCTTCCGATCGACTGCCCTAATCTCCTTCTGTATCCGGATCGCCGCAGTTTCCTCGTTTGTGGCGACCCGTTTTTTCTCCAGATGATTCATTCGTGTGACCAGCGCAATCATGCGATCGTGCCTCGCGCGATCGTCGGGATCATCAAGATCGGGAGTATATATCGGGACACTCATGAGCTCATCCCGGGAAAATGATCCCGACGCGGTCCCGGACACATTCCGTAGATAATTCAGGAAAAATGCAATGAGCCGGCTGTTCAGCAGGCCGAGGAGATAGAGGCTTGACGATTCGATCACATTCACCGTTTCGTCCACGATCGCGATACCGGGATCATAAGCAAAGGCCGGGTTTTGGAACAGGGCAGAGAAAAGAATCCCCTGCCGCGGTTCCTTGCTAGTAATAAGGCCGCCACCTTCCCACCAGAGATCCTTATGTTCGCCCGGAATTCTCCGGTCAGCACCGGCTCGTCGGAGCTGCCGGGCAATCGAAGGATGTCGCCGCTTGAACCAGCGCCACGGGTTTGTCGCTGAGGCCGGATGGGCACGAGTCCAGCCCCGGGGAACAAAGATAACGAACTGGTCCCCGGTAAAGATGCGGTAACGTCCGATTTTCGTACAGGAGATAAGGGGCCGGATGAAGGGTTTTGCCCTCGGATCCGCACGCAGGATCTGATCCCTTGTTGTGCCATTGATCACAAATTCCGGATCCACAACGATGCCAGCGTGTACCTGCCCCATAACGAAATTTTCGAACGGCGTCCCTGACCCTGCTATCTTCTTCAGCAGATTCTCCGCACGGCTGTCACTGAACGCCCAGCCCCCATCAGGGAGTGCGACCGGATCCACAGGAAAACCGTGCAGCTTTGTATATGCGGCCAAGTCACCGGCGATGAGCGGATTGGCGATAACTGCAGTGAATTTTTTTGGCGTCGCTGCCCGATTTATAACCCGGACGATGCAAAGGCCGGGGGGGTTCTTCCTCCTTTCGCTGCCGGGGAAATCAACGATTTCACCGATCTCTGTAGTTTTCAGCAACATCCGGAGAGGCCCCCCTGCCCGGCCCCGGAGCCAATCATCGCTCATGCAGAAACCCAGTGAGCCCCCAGACCGGAGAAGCGGCAATCCCGCTTCAATAAAGTAAGCAGACCGGTCGATCCCCGGTTCATATACCGCATAATGTCGCTGGAAGTACTGCTGAATCCACTCCTTTGGCTCCAGCGGTCCGTTCGGGAAGCTTCCGATGATCGCATCGAATCCGCCGGCAGAAAAAATTTCCGGGAAGCCGGTCTGCCACGAGAACGGAGTGAGATCGGATCGTTCCTTTGGAGAGACATACATCCAGCAGTCCTCTTCAGCGATTCCCGGACCGACAAGTGCATTTCCATGCCCGGATAGTATAACGAAGTTCCCGGAATGCATTACGTGTTACCGAAAAAAAGTCATCCGGCAACGATTGCGCAGTTTCCCCTTCCATGAGCCATAGTACGAGGAGCATCCGGGTGGCGGCGACCGCATGTCGGTCTTCATCAATGCCATGGATTGAATCGAACAGGATCTGCCGTTTCTCTGGAAATGTGCATACGTCCCCTCCCCACTTTCCGACAAGGTACTTTAGGGCAGCCAGGAGAACTCTCCCGGAACCACACGCAGGATCAACGACGCGGAATGGCAGGAGCTCGCGCTTCGAACGGTTATCCCTGGCAGCGTGCAGGGTGCTTTCCACCGTGTACTCAATCATCCGATCGGTGGGAGCTAAAGACCGGGAGGACAGGATCGTGTCGTGTGTATCGACTATCGTGGCCTTTTGGGTAGCGGATCTTTTCACCGTCTTTTCGAGGTATCTCGCGAAGATCACCGTGAACGCAGACAGAGGGAGTGCGACAAGCTCATGAGATCTGTGCAATATGAAGGCATGTTCCAGAATCGGTCGGAGCACCCGCTCTTCGACAATGACGTCCTCATACCTTATGCGATGGCGAGGCAGCCCGCCATCAAGATCCTCCCATGGATCTCCGGATTCCCGTGCGAGATGCAGAAGATTTTGGTACAGGTTACCATTCTCAAAGATCCGATCAATGGTTTCCCCTCTGATGAGACCCTTGTCACGCGCAACCCTGAGGAAAACAAGGAAGAAAATGATTCGGTTGACCACACCTGCGATCTCGTCGCTCCGAACCTCATGATTATTCCTCGCGATACTCCGTGCCAGCTGCTCGCGCCAGTAGGAAAGATGATAGAAGAGGGCAACGTCCGGCAGTCCCGGCTTGCTGATCCCTGTTATCTCATCGGGATTGCCATACGGTTCGGCCATTGCTCATTAAGTTCATTCCAGGGAAAAATAACAGTGTTTATCAAAAAATGGACTTTTAGTACTGCGAGTGGGTTTCCAAGGCCATGCAGAAAAAGAACGTTGTATCAAACACATATGACCAAGTTGCATATCCGTTTGATTGCGGCGGACGAGCCGTTTTCTGGACTGATCCAACCCGCTTTTTATTTGGATTCTACTGACTTCTTCACCGTTTTCTTTACCTTACCGTAAGTTATTACCGCGGTCTTTTTCACATTCTCAGGCAAATTCGCGGTCTCTTTTTCAATGACGCGGCAGATTTAGCTGCATCGGTCTTTCCTCCGCCGGCTGGTTTCATGACCGTTTCCCCAACCGGGTTAACCCCCTTTACGTGGGCCCCCTCATCTGCAGCAGCCTTTTTAGTTTTCTCCGGCTTTGCCTGCGTTTTCCTGACGAGGACATCCTCCTCATCCTGAAGACCTATCGTTTTAAGATCTTCTTCGCTCACACGGATGTGGCCCTGCCGGACCATGGTATCAGCCATAACCGCGGTGGTTACTGATTTTTTTGTTGCTTCATTGACGAGATCTACGTGTTCCCCTTCGCGTATTCCCAAAGCAGGCAGGTGTGCGATATTGAGACGCACCCTTCCCTGGCTCGGAAATGCACGCTTCTTGACGGTTAACCGGACTTCCTGCATGGAGGATAGACCACCCTTGAAGGGTAAATATCTTCCTGATACTATTCATGAAAAATACCTGCACGTGCCGGAAAACCGATGTTTTGATCGATTCCATGACAATAACCGGTGGACAGAGAACAATTACAAACAATTTCGTCATTCGGATTTTTCAAAAAAATGTTGAATCAAAATTTATAAAAAAAGTCAATGAGAAGCAGGTGGACCGCCCCCGGGAATATGTTTTCCTCCCATTATGTATCCTGAAACAAAGTTATCAGCCAAGAGCACCAATAAACCGGCAACAGTCAGGAGTATTATGACACAACCCTGTGATGTGCCGGTCACCCAGCTGCACGTAAAACCGAAGATGACGGTCAATGAACTAGTCAGCGCAATGGGGAAAGCCGGGGCATATAATGGAGGTGCGCTCAGCCGGGCAGCGGACATCTACGAGAAGATGCTGTGCGACGAGGATACAACGAAATTTTTTGGCCTTGCCGGCGCAATGGTGCCCGCGGGCATGGGGGGGATCGTTGCCGACCTCATAAGGATGGGCTATATTGACGTTCTCGTATCAACCGGCGCTAACCTCACCCACGACATCATCGAAGCGATCGGATGCAAACACTTCCATGGTTCAGCATTCTCAAATGACATCGAACTCCGTCACGATGAGATCAACCGGATCTACGATGTCTATCTCCCCAATGAGGCATTCGAACATTTTGAAGAATTCATGCAGGGTGCATTCGGTGAGCTCGAGCCCGGGAGCACTATCTCCATCTCTGCCCTGCTTGCCCATATCGGCAGCATAACAAAATCCGGTATCCTTCATACGGCTGCACGGAACAAAATCCCGGTCTACTGCCCCGCTGTGCAGGACTCGATGATCGGTCTCCAGGTACTGGCTCTTCTCCCAGACGAATAAGGTGACCGTCGATGCATTCGCCGATATGCCGGCGCTCATGGACATATGCTTCACTACAAAGAAGGCCGGTGCCCTGCTCGTCGGGGGTGGCGTCCCCAAGAACTTCATCCTCCAGAGCATGCTCATGACGCCAAACGGGTTCGATTACGCCGTGCAGCTGACCGGTGACCGCCCGGACCTCGGCGGGCTCTCGGGTGCAACGCTCGACGAAGCACGTTCGTGGGGCAAGATTACTGAAGAGGCACAGGCAGTAACCGTATACGGCGATGCAACGATAACCCTCCCGATGCTGGTCGCCGCTGTGGTGGAGCGGATGCATCATGACTGATCTTATCCTCGCTCTCGACGTAACCGATAAAGATCATGCATTGTCTATCGCTCACGACTGTGCTCCTCATCTCGATGCCATTAAACTCGGGTATCCGCTTATTCTCTCGAGCGGACTTTCGATTGTAAAAGAGATCAAAGAGATCGGGCTCCCGCTCATCGCTGATTTCAAGGTTGCTGACATTCCGAACACGAATAAACTCATAGCAGACCAGGTCTTTGCCGCAGGGTTCTCCTCCATTATCTGCCAAGGTTTCCCCGGAAAAGATTCTGTCCAGGCATGTGTCGACAGCGCACGGTGGCATGGCGGGGAATGTTATGTCGTTGCCGAGATGAGCCATCCCGGAGCAACAGAATTCTTCCACGGGTGTACTGCAGAAAACATTACGAAACTCGCAGTCTCATGTGGCGCTGACGGGATCATCGCTCCCGCAACCCGACCAGGCCGGGTAAAAATATTGCGAAGCTTTGCCGGGACACTGAAGATCCTTTCTCCGGGTGTCGGAGCTCAGGGAGGGAACCCCGATGAGATTGCGAACCTTGTAGACGGGATTATAGTCGGCAGGGGGATCTATGAGGCCGCGAACCCCGGTGTTGCGGCAGCAGAGTTTGCGCGGATCCGGTACTATCCGGAAATAATTCCGAAATGCATGCGTCGACCAGGAGCGATTCAAAATTTATCCGGTTTTTTTAGAAATTTATCCGGATTCGCGCCCGAACACAAATTTTATACAAAATTTAAATAAAAATGATCTTCCGGGACTATCAGTTTATAAGTACCAGCAGTTTGCGACCGGATCTCTCTATGCGCGTTTTTATGCGCGGAAATTGCTGGTTCATCTAACCTGAGAGGTCTAAAAATTTATTAAGGACATGGAGCGATGTTATAGTATGGACTGGACGGCAGAACAACAGACCCTGGCAAAAAAATACCCGCGACTCACCGATATCCCGGAAAGCGAGCGGAAGTACAAGTGCCACACCTGCCACCACATCGTTTCCGAGAACCCCTGTCCCGGATGTGGCGAAACACATCTTGAAGTGATGTGCCCGCTTGACCACTGCCATTGCAGCCATGAGATCATATCGGGTATCGAGTACTGCCCGCTCTGCGGCAAGCCCGTCTGCCCCGAGTGCGGTTCCCATGATGTCGTCCAGGTCAGCAGGGTAACCGGATACCTTCAGGATGTTTCCGGCTGGAACGCCGGCAAACAACAGGAACTCAAAGATCGCGTGCGCTACTCGGTCGCATGAGATATTATTCTGATTCCAGCACTCTTTTTATCCGCGGGTCGTTCCGCGCTGCAAGCACCGGCATGTTCGGGGGGCTCCATTCCGTTTCCACGATTTTGAGCCATACCGTCGCTGAAGTCATGATTAATGAGAGCCCGGAAAAGGAGTTGGAGTTTACTGCATCCGCGGAAGGGATTGGGAGCGATTTTTTCGGGCTTCAGACCCGGATTCCTGTTTTGCAGTTCTCTGTATTCCAGTACGATTTCATCACAGTTTTCATAACAGCGGTCATTCCCTGTCCCGGCAAGGACACCGGATCGATCACCCTGATTGTGTGCAGCAGTGAAGGGATGGATGATGCCGCTCTCCTCGAAGCTATCATGGTCACCTCGGAAGCAAAAACCGAGGCACTGCTGGCATCGGGTCACACAGTCAGCGGAACCCCCGCCGACGCGGTGATAGCAGCATGCGAAGGTCCGGTGACCCATGTCAGTGCCGGACGAAATTCTGAAGCAGGACATCGGATTCGCGAAGCGGTTTTATACGGGATCCCGAAAGCAATCGGGCGAAGTGTCAAAACGGATGGACAGAAAAGGTTGTCATACTTTATATTCAGCCGTTTCAAGGGTGAGCACTGGGTTGAATGGACACCGGAGAACTGCCAGTACTTCCCCTGCCACTTCGCCGGCCAGCGGTGTGATTTCTGCTATTGCCCGTTCTATCCCTGTCATGATGAGTCCCAGGGACAGTGGGTACAGAGTTCAAGCGGAAAGAAAGTCTGGAACTGTGCCCGGTGCACTCTCCCGCATGAGCCCCTTGTGGCCGACTACCTGAAACAATTTCCGGGGGCCTCACTCAAAGAGTTGGTGTGCCTGAGAGAACCGGTCAAAGAATAATAAAAAAAATACCGGGATCCTCATAAATCCCATCTATTGATCAAATGAATTACTTCTCGTTGATTCCCAGGGCTTTGAGAAGCTCGGGAAGAGGAATACCATGTGCCTCGGCAGCCTGGCGGATTGTTTCCCCCCGCGCAATAGCACACCCGACACAGCCCATACCGAACTTGAAGAGTGCCTCAGTTGCCTCGGGTTTTGCCTTGAGCAGGTCATAGATCGTACTGTCAGCGTTGATTTCAGCCATAGATCACTAAGTCTCCCTGCTGTGACATAAACCTCACCATCGCGGAACTCCATAGAAAAATCTTTTCGACACTTTCACAACACCCGGCATCCAATATATAGACTGACAAGAATTGGTTGTTAGATGGAGATGTATGACATGAATTATTCAGAAACAGCAGAAAGAATCTCCCGTAAGTTCTCACAGAAAGGATCGGAAGTAGATCCGAAAAAGATCGAAGGAAAACTCCGCCGGCTCGTTGACGAGTTCGGCGTACAGCCCTCCGAAGCAGAGCGCAGCGTGACCAATGAACTGGCAAAAGAGTTCAACGTCCCTCTTATGGGAACGGGGGGCGGTGCCGGGAAGAACAGCGGCGGGACAGAGCAGAAGAAGATCGCCGATGCAGTTCCCGGTGAATGGGTGACTATCGAAGGAAAAGTGGTCTCGGTTTCTGCTTCACCTTCGCCGTCAATTGCCCAGAGCGGGGTTATAGCCGACGACTCCGGTGCGATCCGATTCGTTGCCTGGGCTAAGGCGAATGCACCGACAATGTCGCCCGGCTCGTGGTACCGGATTGAATCCGCGGTCGTGGACGAATACAAGGGAGTCGCCAGCCTGAAAATCCATTCAGGGACAACGATAAAGGATATCAGTCCGGAGGACCAGGCCCTGATCCCGGCCACAGTCCCTGTCAAAGACCTGCACGTTGGTATCGGCAGCGTCCGCGCAAAGGTCGTGCAGGAATGGGATGCATCCCATGAACGTATGCTCCAGTCCGGCCTGCTCGGCGACGAGACCGGAACGATCAAGTTCGTTATCTGGAAGGAGCCGGGCAAGGAAAGCCTCTCCATCGGCGGGGTGTACGCAATTTATTACGCCCAGGTCGACGAGTTCAACGGCAGACTTTCCCTTAACCTAAATTCCGCAATGATTATGCAGGAAGAATCGGACATTCCGGTCAGCGGCGGTGAAGTATCAGTTCGCGGGGCGATCGTTCACATCGCGCCGGGTTCCGGAATTATCAAGCGCTGCCCGGTTGAGGGATGTAACCGTGCCCTCTCCCGCCAGAACTATTGTCCAGTCCATGAGATCCAGCCAAATTTCAACTACGATCTCAGGATTAAAGGATGGCTGGATGATGGAGAGAAAACTCACAACATCCTGATCCAGCGGGATGCTGTCGAGGCACTCACGGGGATCACACTCGATGCGGCAAAAGAGATCGCCGAGAACAACCCTCTCGGGATGGACGAAGTGTTCCTCCGCATGCGGGATGCGCTCCTCGGACGTTACCTGGTATGTAAAGGGCGGGAGATCGATAACCGGCTGCTCGTTAATACGTGTGAGCGGGTTACGTTCAGCAGCGGAGAACACGCTGCGCTCCTGAACAGGGCAGGCGGTGCATCATGAGCACGAACGCCGGGAGTACAGGATTCGGACGGAAAGATGCGGCGTTCGAACGCGAACCGGCACGCCGTGTCTTTGCAAATGAACTGCGAGAATGCCGATACCAGTTTAAGGAAGGGGAAGACGAAAAAAGCCCGACGTTCGTCCTTCTGCCTACCGGGGAACGGTGCAACCGGATCTTCATCGTCGGTACGCTGACCGAGAAGACCCGTCAGGGAGAGCAGAACATTTTCTACCGGGGCAGGGTTGTCGATCCGACGGGTACATTCTATGTCATGGCCGGAAGTTACCAGCCTGAGGCAATGCAGCAGACTGGCGAAGATCG
Source organism: uncultured Methanomicrobiales archaeon (assembly GCA_963758935.1). GTDB lineage: Archaea > Halobacteriota > Methanomicrobia > Methanomicrobiales > Methanospirillaceae > Methanoregula. The sequence continues at coordinate 34,415 of CAVWXD010000006.1, forward strand.
AGACGCCGGCATTTGTAGCGGTCATCGGTAAACCCAGCATCTACCGGAAAGACGAAGCAAGTGCGCCTCTCGTCTCGGTCCGCATTGAGTCAATCAATGTCGTAGACAAAGAAATCCGCGACCTCTGGACACTCGATACTGCGGCACGGACCCTCGACCGGATCGACACGCTTGCAACCGGGAGTTCCCCAGATATTGTCAAGGCAAAAGAACAATATCCCAACATCGACCCCGCAGTATTCCGTAAGATGGCGTACGATGCGCTGGCTCAGGTAAGGATGTAATTCCGTTTTAATAACGGCAAAATGAAAAATTTCTTCGTGAGTCTCAAAATCGAACCTCACGTTTTTTTGTGAAGTCTCCCTGTTGACCCGTAGGGGTTGCCGTTCTCATGGTCCAGCACCATTTTTTTGATTTCGGGAATGAAGTGCATCACCCAGATCGTGTTCCGCAAAGTTCATGGTGCAACATGATTCCAGACTCTGGCCTGATTCCGGCCGTGCAAAGGGCTTGGATGGAGAGTTCGGGCAGATCCGGAAAGGCCGGCAAATTTAAAAATTCGTAGGGGTTCGGTTTTTTCTTGAGAAAAATCCGGGGGCCATGTTCCGGACACAAAATATATTTTGGGGGTAGGGGGCCGGCAATTTTAAAAAACCGGAGGGGTCCGGTTTTTCTGTAAAAATATTTGGGGGGTGGACGATTTCCCGGGAGATTTGTTCAGACGATGAGAGACTTGCGGAGGTGGGGGTCGGACTTGTTTTTTTAAAAAACCGGAGGGCCGGGAATTTTAAAAAACCGGAGGGGGTCGGATTTTTTTGTAAAATAATTTGTGGGGGTTCGGTTTTTTTGAGAAATAAATCGGGGGGTGGCTCTGCGCTGAAAATTTTATTTTGGGGGGGTTCCGTTTTTTGAATGCCTGAACGATACGCGGATTAACCTTTGGATTTGGTGCGGATGGACTGAGAAATATGGTGCACTTTTAAAAAAATAAGTCTGAAAAGATCCAAAATGGCTTTTTACAATTCCCTATCCCTCAAATAAACCGGTGCAGGTTTCAGAGATACCGACAAAAAAGAAACAATTTTTACCGGACTGCCAATGATGATTCGATGAGCGGGATTGAATGGCCGGTTCTTCAGATTTCTTGCGATTCTATTCATACGATACTTAAGAAAAAAACTGCTCCTGCAAGGAATATGCCAATCATAATAACAGTGAAGATTATCAATGGGGCAAGGGAGATTTCTCTCTTAAGTCTTGCCTGACAATCCGGACAGGTCGAGCTGCTGGATTCCACAGACATGCCACAATCGGGGCAGGATAACTTTGCCATGTGTTTAATGATTTTATTTCTTTATTTATATTTGTTATTAATAAAATTGAATTTCGATATTTTTGAGACAATGGATTAAAAATTCTCAAAACCGTAAGTGCAGACATCCTGAATTGTATCGACAGGTTAGATTTGAACATTATTTATCGATTAAAATAAGATTAAATTCAGAAGAGAGAAGTGCGTTTTCAGGCATCATTTCCTGCCCTTCTCCTGTTCCCACCGCTCCAGCACTTCCGGGCCTTCGACAAACACGAGCCCATGCTTCCGGGCATACGAGCTTTGCATCCTCTTTCGAAAGGGCATAGCCGGACTCGTCGTCGAGCATCTCGCAGATGGTAATCGATGGTGTAATACCGGCCATGTCAGCCATCGCAACTGATAACTCGGTCTGGCCCTTCCGCTGGTCGAGGAGCCCCTCAGCGGCACGCAGGAGTGCCATGTGTCCGGGTGTCCGGAATGTTTCATGGAAGTTAACCCCTCCGCCGTTGAGTGCCCGCTTCACCTGCTCAGCGATTGCATTGACCGTCAGCGCACGGTCGCGGTCTGTGATGCCGGTAAAGGTGTTCCGGTGATTCACCCAGAGTGAAAACGACGAATGGTTTTTCCGGTCGTAGGGAATATCTCCTTCCCGTTCCGCAACCGCGATTGCACGAAGGGCGTCGCTTGCAAACGGAAGCCCAAGGCGCTGGGCCGCAACAGGATGGACTGCTGTGCAGATCAGGCCGCCGCCATCCTTGCGCATCCGGACTATATCTTTTGGAGTAACTGCATCCGAACGGATAGCGAAGTCGGTCTCTCCTTCGCGGTCATCAAAATCATAGAGGAGGATAAACTTCCCGTCGCGGAGAGCTGCAAGGGCATCGTCGATCATTGCCCGACCTCGACACTGACACTGTCCGTGTCCTCGACCCCGAGCCTGCGGCGCAGGGCAATGGGTGCAATGACTTCGATGATATCCTCAGGATAGTGGGTCCTGCCGGGCACGACGATTCCACAGGAGATGTCATCGATCCTGCAGGGCAGGCACCGGGCATCGCCGAATGTCCGGCCATCCGTGGAGAACCCCTTGATTTTCACCCAGTCGAAAGCATCTATCTTCTTCCGCAGGGGAAGGCTTGCAGGAGAGAGCCGGATGTTGAGCGTGCCGGGATAGGGTATGAAGCCGAGATGGGTATTGAACTGTTCTTTATAGACCGGGAGACTCATGTAATATTTTCCCTCACCGATGCCACTGACGACAGTACCGGTGAGCGTATAGCCCCTGGCCCGGTCGGAGAATATCCGGCAGTACTCCTGGAATTCTTTCCTGAGTTCCTCTTCGCCCCGGGGGGTGACCGTCACGTGCTGGCCGTCCGCGGCAATCGCCCGCGAGATGAGTCCCTGCGTTTCAAGCCCTTTAAGCCGGCGGGAAGCGGTCTGCTGGCTTATCGAAAGCATTTCGCCGATAGTTTGCGTGGAAACAAAAACCGGGCTTTTACACCCGCCGCGGATAGCGATAGTCTTCAGACACTGGAGGTCCTCAGCTGGTAACATGCTTATCAAAATTGAGTTGCTTATTATTTATGGGTTGCTCCCCTGACCATCTGAAATCAATCTCCGTCCTGCACTTCGTTCACTGTCGAATGCACGTTCGCTAATTATATAACTCCACGGGTCTTTGTTAATGAGCATGAAATCCGGTAAGCGGGGCCAGCTCGCAGAAAAAATGGCTGGCGAGATCACGCTGTCGGACTCACCCGGGCACGCGCTGAAAAAGTGGCGCATGAACTTTGAAATCGCTCCCGGCGTCCTTTCGGACCGGCTGGGTGTTTCTCCATCCGTCATAAGCGATTATGAAGGCGGGAGAAGAAAAAGCCCCGGGACCGCAGTTGTCGGTAAAATCGTCGATTCGCTCCTTGCGATCGACGAAGAGAACGGCGGAAAACACATTCAGAAATTTTCATCCATGCTCTTTTCGGGCGTTGACAACGATGTTATTATCGACCTCCACGAATTTGCAAATCCTGTTCCGCTCAAAGAGTTCTCTGAGGCGATCGGATGCACGCAAATTTGCGGATCTGTTGATCAGACCATATTTGGTTACACGGTTGTCGACAGCCTGAATGCGATCATGCAGTGCTCTCTTCCGAGGAGTTCAACCGCATCTACGGCTGGAGCACGGAACGAGCGGTGATCTTCACGAATGTCTCCACCGGCAAATCGCCGATGGTTGCGATCCGTGTCACTCCTTTCAAGCCGCGGTGCGTGATATTGCAGGGAATTGACGCTGCAGATGTCCATCCCATTGTCGAGAAGATGGGAGAACGCGACCGGATCACCGTGATGTGCACAAGCATGGAAATTGACAAAATCGTGAGTACCCTGAGGGAAACAGAATGGTAGGAATCATCACTTACGGTACATACATACCGAGATACCGCATCAAGGTCGAGGAGATCGCACGGGTCTGGGGCGCAAACGCCGCAGATATCACGGGCGGTCTTGGGGTCTTTGAAAAATCCGTCCCCGACATGGATGAGGACGCAGCAACGTTTGCAGTCGAAGCCGCACGGAACGCACTCGCACGGCGCGTAGTAAACCCCGATGATATCGGGGCCGTGTACGTGGGGAGCGAGTCGCATCCCTATGCAGTGAAACCGACTGCCTGTACCGTTGGGGAAGCCATCGGGGCAACACCGTGCATGACGGCAGCCGATTATGAGTTTGCCTGTAAGGCAGGGACCGCTGCGATCCAGACCTGCATGGGACTGGTCAAGAGCGGCATGGTGAAATACGGTGTCGCAATCGGTACCGATGTTTCCCAGGGAGCTCCGGGCGATGCACTCGAGTACACCGCAGCCGCAGGCGCGGCAGCGTACATCCTTGGGAATGATGACCCGATAGCGACTATCAACCACACCTGTTCGTTCACCTCCGATACGCCTGACTTCTGGCGCCGCGAAGGACAGGACTATCCCCGCCACGGGGGCAGGTTCACCGGGGAACCGGGTTACTTCAAGCACGTCGAAGGAGCAAGCAAACTGCTCCTTGAACAAACGAAGAAGACACCGAAGGACTTCGACTACGCAATCTTCCACCAGCCGAACGCGAAGTTCCCGCAGAAAGTCGCAAAGACTCTCGGGTTCAGCGCGGAACAGATCAAGCCGGGTCTCGTAGTGCCCCGGCTCGGCAATACCTATTCCGGCGCCTCGCCGATCGGTCTTGCCGCTACGCTCGACATTGCAAAACCCGGCGACAGGATCTTCGTCTGTTCGTTCGGGTCAGGGGCCGGCAGCGATGCGTTCGATATCACGGTTACCGATGCCATCAAGTCTGACAAGTTCAGGCGCGATGCAGTTGCCGGGGTCGAGAAGCAGCTTAAGGATCCGATCTATCTCGACTATGCACGATATGCGAAACACAAGGGGAAACTGGTGATGCAGTCATGAGAGACGTAGCAGTAATTGGTGTCGGCTGTACCACCTTCGGTGAGAAATGGGAAGCCTCGTTCCGTGACCTCTTTGTCGAGGCGGGAGCAAAGGCACTCGAAGACGCCCAGTTATCGGGCGAGAAGATCGACGCGATGTACGTCGGCAACATGAGCGCCGGCCGGTTCATCGAGCAGGAACATATCGGTGCCCTCATCGCGGACTACGCCGGTATGGCAACACGGCACATCCCGGCAACCCGCGTCGAAGCGGCGTGTGCGTCGGGTGGCCTTGCCTTCCGTCAGGCAGTTATCGCGGTCGCGAGCGGCCACGAAGACATTGTCGTCGCAGCAGGCGTCGAGAAGATGACCGACGTCGAACCGGGTGCGACTACAGATGCACTCACCGGCGCGGCAGACCGCGAGTGGGAAGGATTTGTCGGCGCGACGTTCCCCGGTCTCTACGCGATGATCGCACAGGACTACATGCACCGCTACCCCCTGACCCGGGAGCAGCTCGCCCAGGTCGCAGTGAAGAACCACTACAACGGGGCACGGAACCCGATCGCCCAGTACCAGCAGGAGATAACCCTTGAGACTGTCATGAGATCCACGATGGTTGCCGAACCCCTGCGACTCTTCGACTGTTCTCCGATCACTGACGGCGCCGCAGCGGTAATTGTTGCACCGCTCGACCGGGCACGGGAATTTACGGACACCCCGATCCGGGTGCTCGCGACCTCACAGGCCAGCGACACAATCGCGCTCCACGACAGGCGCGACATCTCGACCCTCGACGCGACCATCGCAGCAAGCGAGCGAGCGTTCAAAATGGCAAAACTCACGCATAAGGATATCGACATGGTCGAAGTCCACGACTGTTTCTCGATCGCGGAGATCTGCGCAATCGAGGACCTCGGGTTCTGCAAGAAAGGAACCGCGGGTAAGTTTACCATGGACGGCGAGACTGCTATCGGCGGGAAGATCCCGGTCAACACGAGCGGCGGGCTCAAGGCCTGCGGTCACCCGGTCGGTGCGACCGGCATCAAGCAGGTGTACGAGATCGTCCAGCAGCTCCGCAGCGAGGCCGGGAAGCGGCAGGTAGACAACGCGAAGATCGGCATGACCCATAACGTCGGCGGAACCGGTGCAACGGTTGCCGTCCATATCCTCGGGAGGGTATAAGATGACTGTCGCACGATTCTGGAGAAAAATACCCCAGCGCTACAACCTCATAGGCACGAAATGCGAGACCTGCGGCCGGCACTTCTTCCCCCCGCGGACATTCTGCCCGGACTGTCGTCGTAACGGTAAGATCGTTAACCACAAGTTCGCCGGTTTCGGCACCGTTGTGACCTACACGATCATCCAGACTGCCCCGGACCAGTTCTCCTCCCCCGGGCCGTACATCCTCGGGATCATAAAGCTCGACGAAGGGCCGCAGATGACGACCCAGATCATCGTTGACCCGAAAGACGTGAAGATCGGCATGCGGGTGAAGAGCACCTTCCGCAAGATTGCCACAGATGGTGAGAGCGGCATTATCCACTACGGCACGAAGTTTATGCCGGTGGAATAAATTTTTATTATTTTTATTAGCCTTTTTCACTGTAGAAACATCCCGATGGAGAATTTTGACTTCGGATGGCCTCCTCAGGATGTGACTTTTTTCCTGATCCACTAGCTTACGCTTTTACATCGTAGTGAAGCTGGACAAGCCCGCTTGGAAAACTTGTGCTGTCCCGTAATCCCAAAAATGTCGCCGCAGGTTGCTGGAGGAAGAGGGGGATACCGGATCCTAAAATTATCGGATGGATCGAGACGATCAATTCATCGATGAGTCGTTCGGTAAGAAAGATCTGGACGAGATGCGCTCCGCCAACAAGCCAGATCCCTTTTCCCTTGCCAGCATGGAGATTGCGAATCCTTTCCACAATCTCCCCTCCGACAAATGTCACGTTTTCATCCCGTTTCCCGGCGCGTGCACGGGAAACCACAAGCACTTCTTTTCCGGTGTAGGGATAATCACCAAAGGTTAGGAGCTGATCGTTGGTCACCCTACCCATAACGATGGTATCAATTCCCTGGAGAAATTCTGTATAGCCATAATCAGCATCGCTGAACAACCAGTCAACCCTGCCATCGATCCGGGCGATGTAACCATCAAGACTGCATGCGATATAGAGAATGACTTTCCGCATAACGCTGTGGATTATGCTTTGGGAAAATGAAGATTGTGGTTCCTAAAGTGTCAGTACCGTTCGGAACATCTATGATATTTTTCTGACGAAAAATGGCGGGAATAATGACCAGTCATCCTGGAGCCACCTGGACTAAATCGCTCACACGGATATCATATACCGCGTGCCATTGGGCTGGCGAATATGACCTCACGACTCTCTCAGCAACAACCTCCCCGCCGAGTTCCCGTATCCGGGACAAATGCTCACCATTGGCAGACACAAGCGAATAGAAGTGAATCATACCGCCGGGTCGGCACATCCGGAACGCATCTTCCAGGAACGCCGTACCCGACATGGGGAGATTCATAATTATCCGGTCAAATTTCCATGGCAGAATACGGGGCAGGTGGTGCGCATCCGCAAGCACCGGGAGAATATTATTCACCCGGTTCTTCGTCAGGTTCTCAAGCATCAGCTCAATTGCCTGAGGGTTGAGGTCGGCGGCGACGACAAAGGAGGCTTGCGCTGCAAGGGTTATCGCAAACGGCCCGACACCCGCGAACATGTCGAGGATTATCTCGTTCTTTCCGGCCTGGTTGAGAAGGCGCTGCCGCTCCGATGATAGGCGTGCCGAAAAATAAGCACGGGACAGATCGACGATGAAATGGTGACCGTACTCGATAACTTCCGTCCGGGTCGTGGGTTTGCCGGCGAGTACCTCGAACTCACGCGTGCGGTACTCACCGATAACTTCGCTCGATGCGCACACTACCGTGTGAAGGGAGGGACGCGCCGTGAGGATCAGTTCCGCACCAGGCCGATCGCACTCCTGCATGATGGCGATCCCCCCCACTAATTCGTGGCGGGGCAGCACCAGGCGCGCAGGATTCGGATCGAATTCCCCTATCTCTGCCCCCTCGCGCGGGCCCGTTACCGGAAGAAGAAGCACGGCGCCCTCCCGGCGGACGACGAGCGTATTGTCGAGGACACCTTCGCGTATCAGCGCCTGTCGCACCGTCTCGCCCTCCCCTACGGGAACCTTAACGCACCATTGCTCTACCATCAGCCGACCACCGGTATCATAAATTTATACGATGTACCAATATTCATGGCTGATGATGCGGGGCATCGCGGGAATACCAACCGCGGGGCAGGTTCCGGTCGTGAAACCGAGAAGGACGAGATGTATTTTTCAAAACTGAGGGACGGGTCGCTCAAGCTGTACGAACTCGAAAAAGAACTCGAGCCGCTCGATGCTATCCGGATCAGGCGCAGGTACATCGCGGAGGAAACCGGTGCAGACCTCGAAAACATCGGTATCTTCTCCATCGATGTCGATCGCGTTGTGAAACGGAACTGCGAGAATATGATCGGGGCGGTCCAGGTCCCGGTCGGCGTTGCAGGCCCGATTCTTGTCAAAGGGGAATATGCACAGGGAGAGTTCTGGCTCCCGCTCGCGACAACTGAAGGTGCTCTCGTTGCTTCTGTCAACCGCGGGTGCAGCGCGATAACGAAAGCAGGCGGGTCTGAAGTCCGGATCCTGCATGACGGTATGACCCGCGCTCCTGTCTTTGCCGCCACGAGCGTCATCCACGCAAAACAGGTCGTCGACTGGGTGACCGCCCATTATGATGAACTCAAAGCCGCGGCTGAAAGCACGACTTCCCACGGAAAACTCACCGGTATTGTTTCTTTTATCACCGGAACGAGTGTCTTTGTCCGTCTTGAATTCGACACAAAGGACGCAATGGGGATGAACATGGTCACGATAGGAAGTGCCAAGGTCGCTGACCTGATTGCAGAAGGGACCGGTGCCCGGCTCATCGCCCTCTCCGGAAACATGTGCACCGACAAGAAACCGGCGGCCATCAACGGGATCATGGGGCGGGGCAGGAGTGCGGTGGCGGGCGTCGCGCTCTCTCACGAGCAGATCGCGCAGGTATTGAAGACGGACGCAAAGTCCCTTGTCGAAGTGAATTACCGGAAGAACCTGGTCGGATCCATACGCGCTGGCTCAATGGGTTTCAACGCCCACGCCGCAAATGTTGTTGCTGCAATGTTCATCGCATGCGGACAGGACGCAGCCCATGCAATTGACGGCAGCACCTGCATAACGACCGTTGATTTGACAGATACCGGGATCTACGTGGCTGTCACACTTCCTTCACTGCCGGTTGGTACTGTTGGGGGAGGGACAGGGGTGGATACACAGCAGGAGTGCCTGAAGATCCTTGGGGTCGCCGGAAGCGGCACGCCTCCCGGCACGAACGCAAAGAAACTGGCAGAGATTATCGCGTCCGGTGTTCTCGCCGGGGAACTTTCCCTTTTAGGCGCACTTGCTGCGCAGCACCTTGCCCGGGCGCACCAGCAGGCTCGGTCGGGGATAAAAAAAATTCATCTTTTTTGAATGCGACATTGCCGAATTACATTGAATTTAAAAAAATTAAGACCGTTTCGCGCATGGATGGCCCCGGACAAAAGTCGTCCCCGGTCAGAACCGGAATTCTTTCATCATCAGGATCGCATCTTCACCATTGGCGTAATACCGGTCGATGACTATCATTTCACGATAGCGGAGCCGCCGGTAGAACTGCTGCGCTGCGGTGTTGGATACCCGGACTTCCAGCTGGACGCCGATTGCAAGCTCGAGGGCAAACTGCTGCTCGGCACGGGTCACGAGGAGCCGGGCTATTCCCCGGTGACGGTAAAGTTTACTCACCGCCAGGTTGCAGATATGCCCGTAAATTGCTTCGCCGGTGTCTTCAAATGCCCCCACGAGGAACCCGGCTACGACCCCATCGACGATGGCTACGAAGTAGGTCGTCGGGAAGTACGCGAGGGCTTCCAAAAATACCGGATAATCCCATGGATCGATAAACGATTCCTTTTCTATGGCGACAATCGCCTCGATATCAACGGGCAGCGCTCTCCGTACCTGGGGAAGAGGAAAAGTACCGGTATCGCGCGATCGGATCATGAGTGTATTCCCTGCACTCTTGCACAGAATATGCCATAAAAGTAACCTGCTTTGGACTTCTCCTGAGGTCAGATCTCCGGAGAGCTTCGGTGCTTTGGAATATATGGTAGTACTCCCAACTATTGAGGCAGGTTATATGCCCCTCATTCCGGGGCAGTGTGGTTTATGGTCAGGATTTATCGTTTCGCCGGTGTGCGTCCGGAACCAACAGAAGCCCAGGCAATTGCAGCGGTCCCGTACGATGTGGTAACCGCAGAGGAAACGCGTGCGATCATCGCCCGGAACCCGGAGAGCTTCCTGCGCGTAAGCCGGCCTGACGCAGAGCTGCCGGAACTCTCCCCCTACGACGACCGGATCTACGCCCGTGCGCAGGAAAATTTTCTCGCACTCCTGTCGAGCGGACAAATGAAGAAGGATCGCGAGCCCGGGTTATATCTCTACCGCGTACAGCAGGACGGGGATACGTTCCTCGGCCTCTGCTGCTGCCTCGACGTTGATGATTACCGGAACAACAGGATCCGACGGCACGAGCAGACCCGGTACGACAAGGAAGAGGACAGGACCCGCCATATCGAGGCGACAAAAGCGCACAACGGCCCGGTGGTCCTCCTGTATCGTGACAGCGATGACCTGTTTTCCACCATTGAATCCCTTATCGGAACCTCGGCCTGCGTCGCCGTAGTCACCTCCGAACAGGGTGCAGTTCACCAGATCTACCGGGTCGCTGATCCGGCAGCACTTGCGAGACTGGAGTCCCTTTTCTCAGCAGTCCCCGCACTCTATATTGCCGACGGGCACCACCGTGCAAAAGCCGCGGTGAATGTGGCCGACCACAGGGCAGCGGCCGGTAAACCAGCAGTCGGGGAAGTTGCCCGGTTCATGGGCGTGATGTTTGCTCACAACCGGGTGAAGATCCACGGCTACAGTCGTCTCCTCACCGATCTCGGATCCTATACTCCGGCAGCGTTCATGGACGCAGTTAAGACGTGTTTCGACGTGGTGGAGTATGGCCCCGTAGATGGCAACAGTTACAATATTCCACCAAAAATTGCACACCCTGAAAAATTCCACGTGATGCACATGTACATTGGGGGAAAATGGTACCAATGTTCCCGGCCAGTCGATACCTGTGCCCCGTCACTTGACGCTCTCGATGTTGCGGTGCTCCAGAAACTGGTGCTCGAACCCATGCTCGGCATTACTGATCCCCGGGGCGATTCCCGGCTCCAGTATCTCGGCGGAGCCCGGCCGGTTGCCGACCTCGAAAAACTGGTTGACGATGGCAAATACAAGCTGGCGTTCGCAATGCAGCCGGTCCGGGTCGGTACCGTCATGGCAATCGCCGATGCGGGCGGGGTCATGCCACCGAAATCCACGTGGTTCGAACCCAAGCTCTTAAGCGGGCTTGTCGTCCATACCTTCGACTGACCGACAGACCCGAGTCTTTATTCTTTTTTACATGCAATCCTGTAGGGTATGATTACTCTCGCACTCCCGAAAGGCAGCCTTGAAGCGCAGACGCTCCAGCTCTTCAAGGAGGCGGACCTTGAAGTCCGGCGCACCGACCGGGACTACAATCCCCGCATCGCTGACGACCGGATCGGTAAGATCAAGATCCTCCGGCCCCAGGAGATCCCGACCTATGTCGACAAGGGATATTTCGACCTGGGCATTTCAGGGCTCGACTGGGTCGAGGAGACCGGTGCCGATGTTGTCGAGGTTGCAAATCTCTCGTACAGCAAGACAGGAGAAGGGAACGTGAAAATTGTCGTGGCGGTCCACCGCGACGAGCCAATCGAAGACGTGAGCCAGATCCGTCCCGACAGCCGGGTAACGACAGAATACCCTGAACTCACCCGGAAATTTTTCGAGCGGCTCGGGATTAAAGTGCAGATGTTCCATTCGTTCGGGGCGTCCGAAGCGAAAGTGCCGGACCTCATGGATGTAGTCGTCGACCTGACCGAGACCGGGACAACGCTTCGCAAGAACGGGCTGAAGATCATCGGGCAGATCATGGAGTCCCACACGGTCATCATCGCGAACAAGGCGAGCTGGGCTGACCCGCAGAAGCGCCGCGAGATCGAAGAGATCAGGACGCTGCTCTTCGGTGTTATCGATGCACGCAACCGGGTACTTCTCACCATGAATGTGCCCACGTCTGCGATGGAGAAGATCGTTGCGACGCTGCCAGCGATGAAGAAGCCGACTGTAAGCCGGCTCCACGGGATCGATTATTACAGCATCCAGACGGTCGTGCCCAAGAATCTGGTTAACCAGCTTATCCCTAAGCTGAAGGCAAGCGGGGCGGAAGATATCCTTGAGATACCGATAACGAAGATCGTGCCGTGAGCGGGTATTTGAGTAATTTTTATTCCGGCAAAAGCCAGGAAATTGGTTTCCCACTTTATCGGGGCAGGTAATTCAACAACGGTGGGAGAGAGAATAGGACCTTCCCCCGATATCTTCGATCTCATGGACATGATGAGTGATCGATAGCTATGATGACCGGAGATGGGATCAAATAACCCCATTTCGGGCTCATTTTGACCCTGAAGCTGGGTCTTTTTTCAAAACAGGAGCTATTGGTGTCCACGCCCGTACCAAAGGTTGAAAATCCCGGGTATTTTCCCATATTGGCGATTTTAAGAGGGTTTCGACCCTGCAATTTAGCGGGCTTCCAGAGTCCTCTTTTTTTGGCCCCTAGTTCAGCCTGTATTTCCGGAGATCTGCTACCAGGGATACCATGGCGTGCGAATTTTCACTTTTACGACGGTGAAATTCTGGCATCGCCCAGTTAATTCTTCTGCGAAAATTTTCTTTTGGTTTGAAGAATTAGTCAAGAGATTCTTACTGGAAAAATGCCTATATTTATATCCGCGTTCCCTTCAAATACCCACTAAGGAAATGACATGCGCAAAAATATTGCCGCGATTTTCGCGATCATATTTATTGGTGTTCTGGTCCATTTCAGAAGATCATCTGCGCAGGTGAGCGAAGATCCATCCTTGGGAGTGTTGATCGTAGAATGACAAGGGATTCCGGAGCGCTCTCGATTGATTTTCTTGCCGGTTTTACCATTTTTTTAATTGCATTTGTCTGGGTGATTTCCCTGATCCCCGGATTGTTGATCGGGTTACAAGCGCATACGGTCGATTACGACGCAGTCGCGTACCGGACGGGGGTGATACTGGTCGAGGATCCGGGAGCTACAACCGGAATGGATACAACCATCCCGTGGGAGAGCCTCCCCCCAGAGGAGGTTGCCCGGTTCGGTCTGGCCATCTCAAGGAATACACCGAATATTCTTTCGGAAGAACGAGTTGACCGGTTCTTTGATTCCGCGGTCTTCACCCGGACGGACTACCGCGAAAAGGCAATTTTTGGGGACTACCCGTATAGGTTTAATATCTCACTTCGGGACGTGGATAAAAATCTAAACTCATCGGTTGGCGATGTTCTGCCCGAGGGATATGGGTACATCCGGCGTCTGGTGAAAATCAAGGGGATGAGTAACGCCTCAATCGACAGGGCCACCATCTTAGCGGAACAGTTCAAAAACTCCGATAATGCGACAACCCATATTTTTTCAATACTCGTGGACACTCCCGGATTATACTCGGGTATGACGGATCCGTCCTACCAGATCGATCCGGTCAGAGATCAGATGATGATCAATATCACTGATCTGGACTCGCCCTCCATAATGAATGACCCTACCGCGAAAGTCACCCTGACTAACATTTCTGTTCAAAGAGAGGATTATTTTGACTCGTTCCAGACGAATCCGAATCTAAATATCTCTCTTGATGGTGTCCCGGTTTCAACACTCCCCCACGAGGTTACCGGAAACATTTCGATCAAATTTTCGCCAAAATTCTTCCAGAAAGTGTATGAAGAGGTATATGATCCGTCACTCTACGAACCTGTTCTTGTTAACCTGACGTTTAATCTGGACAGGGAAAGTACGTTTCTTAATAACACCTGGTCCTCGCCATTCGATTACAATTATACATCGGACGGTGTCACACCGCCACAGCTCCGGGATGCAGTCGTGGAGGTGGCGGCATGGTAAGAGATGACCGGGGACAGCTCTATACAATCGAGGGATTTGCCGCTGCCCTGATCATGCTCGCGACAACCTATCTTGTATTAAATGCAACGTCGGTTTATACGGGGGGGGACACGCACATCAGCGATATGCAGCTGGAAACCCTCGGGAACGATGCGCTGAAAATGATGGATACCGCCCCCAATACATCGGTTGAGACCCCGCTGCACAATATCATAGAAAATCTGAATTCGGAGAACAGGTTGACTTTTAAAAACCTGTTCCTGAATTATACCAACGCGTCCGGGTCAGGTCCTGTTCACGATATCCAGTTTAATGCGACGTTCACCTGCCGGAATGTAAGCGGGAGCAATCCCCCGACAAAGACCATTCCCATTGTCAGCTCACGGGAGCGGGCAGGTGGGGAACATCCGGTGAGAGCAACTCGGTGGATTATTGTCAGCGGACTGGCTTGTGACAATGCTGATATACCCCGGGCGGTTCTGGTGGAGGTGTTGTTATGGCGGGATTGAACGACGATGCACAGTGGATTATCCTGATGGGATTCATAGTCAGTTTTAGTTTCTTCTTCCTTGCAATAGTCGTCAACCAGTCCACGGTCATAGGACAAACAACCTCCGAGAGTATTATCGAATTTCCGAAAAATGACATCCGGGATGTCAGGCATGTAATAGGTGATGCCGTGGATGTATCAAGCAATTATGACGGTGTGAGATCTGATATCAGGACCATATCGTTAGCCCGTAAAAGTTCAGTGGTTGGGTATTCGAGTTTCAAATTCGAAAATACCACCTATATCAAGATACATTACGACAACGGGGTGACTGAATACAATGAGAACTGGACCCGTCACTAACCTGACTCGGAACGACTCGGCAGTTGCAAATCTGCTGGAGTACGTCATAATCAGCGGGGTTCTCATGGCGCTCATGATCGTACTGCTCCTGCTCGTGAACGCCAATATCATGGAAAATCCTGCCAACCAGCTCGTGTACGCCGACTTCACGGATATCGGAAATGGGGTTTCCACCCGGATAGTCGATGTCTATGCAATCGCACCTGAAGAGGGTATGATTTACACAAAGCTGGATCTTCCCGACGAAATTGTAGGGAGGGGGTATACCGTGGAACTCGGGTTTAACCCCAATACAGCAGATCAGGATGTAAGGGTTTTCCGGGGGAGCATCGAATCGTTTACTGCAATCGCCGGTATTGAGGCGACAGAAGGAGTGAGTGGAAGTACCACCGGCGCAGGGTTGAACACCATCTGCTATAATTCAAGCGGGATGAATCCTGAGGCGAGATGCTGATGAAGGGGAGGACGGTCACGGGATCTAACTGCACCGGCGTTTCCGAATCGATAGGATTTCTCCTTATCTTCACCATCGTAATCATGGGGATCGCGCTCGTCACACTTTATGGATATCCCCTGCTGCTCCGGCAACAGGTCGGAGCTGATGAGTCGATCATGGAAAAGAACATGATCGTACTGCAGAACGACATCAAGAGCATCGTGTACAAAAATGTACCGGAAAAAGAAACATCGTTGAAAATTGGCGGGGGTTCGCTGGCAGCCTACAATGGGGGGTCCGGTTCATCCGCGGCAATAAACATTTTTTATGACGGTAACTCCTACCCGTCGTTCCAATCCGGGGATTTGCTCTATAGTTCTGTCAGTGCCCAGACGGATATCTCCCTTCAGAACGGGGCGGTCGTTTTACGGCCACGAATAAGTCAGGGAACTACAAAAGGGTCTGTCATGCTCGCAGAACCCCGCTGGTTTTATGATAGCTCAACAATACCCCCGACGATGGTTATTGATCTTATAAGAATCACGAGCGATAATCAAATCGCGCGAGAAGGTATCGGGACTGTCCGGATGAAATCAGATGATACCGGAATTAGTTACCTGGAGGTCCCTGTCAATTCGCTTCGGGTCGAATACATTCCTGATCCGGTAGAGGATTATTCACTTGCATGGGACAATTACATCAGGAATACATTTCCCACTGAACCTGGGATTTTCTCTTCGACGGGTACACCGGGAACGGGTGAAACACTTCGGTATAGATGGACTACTCCCATGAACCTGGTTATTAAAGAATATGAGGTAAAAGTAGAGTCGGTCTGATTTATTCAAAGGATTTTTTTGCCCCAGTTGTGATATCCAACTATATTGTCAAGTGATTTTTTACTGGGAGTTTGCTTTCATTTGCCAATTTTGTCAAACACAGGATTCGAGCGTAAATAAAAAGAATACCAATATTTATATCTGCTCTTCTCTCAAATAGCCATTAAGGAAGTATATGCGCAGAAATACCCCCGCAATTTTCGCGATATTATTGATGAGTGTTTTTGTCCTGAGCAGCGCTTGCACCTCTCCGGCGAATGAGAAAAACGCAACAAATAGCGGGCTCATACAAGTTACTACCAAAGAAATATCCTCATATATCAGTTTTGGAGAGGCCAGGCAGGCATTCGAGAGTTTTACCACAGTCGATGAATCAAATGAAACAGTACCCGTTTACGATATTTATTCACGAGATGTGGATAACTCAGGAAACGCTATAACGTGGCTTTTTGGAGTGCAGCGGAATAACGAAATGGAGTTACTTTCATACACCAGAACAGGTTGGAAAATTATTCCATTGAATACGACGTTTCCTTCCGAAAAAATTATGTTCGATTCGATAGTTTCACCGGGAACCTTGTTCGACCAGAATAAAGATAAAATTTTCAGCGAGTCATCGTCGTCAATTCCGGAAAGGCGGGATCTGGAGTTAAAACAGGGTGTATATACACTTACCATTAGTTCAGGTGATAGCAATCGTAAACTTTTATTCAATGCAACCACAGGAGAGTTGATTGCCCGCAATGTCTAAAAATTCGGGGGCCCTTTCCATCGATTTTCTCGTGGGCTTCACCATATTCGTGCTCGCATTTATATGGGTATTATCAATTATTCCCGGATTATTAATCGGGTTGCAGGCGTTCACCGTCGATTACGATGCGGTAGCGTACCGAACGGGTGTAATTCTTGTGGAGGATCCCGGAGCACCGTCGGAACCGACCGCATGGGAGGTCGCGGTGAACAAAGCCGATGTAAAGAGATTTGGTCTTGCAGTATCTGGTAATGACCCAGGCGTTCTCTCGCCTGACAAAATAAACCGTTTCTTCGACACATCAACCTTTACGTATCCTTATGATTATCGAAACCTGTCGATATTTGGAGACTATCCCTACAGTTTTAATATTTCATTCCGCCAGATAGGGAGCAACGGTAATAACAAATCGGTTGGAGCGGTTTTGCCGGAAGGTTATGGTTATATCCGGCGTTTTGTAAAAATTAAAACGTTAAGTAATGCGACTATCGAAGGAGACGCTCCTTTTACACAGAGTTACTATGTAAATGGAGATAATGAAACAACTCACCAATTCTCCATTTTAATTGATAATGCAAATCTGACTGGTAAAACAAGTCTGGTGAAGGATCCGGCGTATCAGATCATTCCATCACGTGAATCATTCTGGATCAATTTTACAAACCTGAAATCTACAATATGGCCAGACAGGACAAATTGCTTCGATTTAAAAATCCTAGAGCCCTCTTATAAAAACGGGCTGCCAGGTATACCGATAGAAATCGATGGAGTACCGATATCGCTCACTGACCACAATTGGCCTAAGAGTGTGGTGAATAATGTATCAGTCCATTATATTCCTAATGTTTCCGGAGTAGATTTTGGAGCGCCTCAAATCAACCTCTACCTAACATTTAATTTAGTGAATAATGGGGGTTGTCCCTTTGTCGGAAGTCGGTTTTTAAACAGTACTTTTGCTGGTAAAGATGATCATACGTTCAATTACGATTATAATGTGTCTAACGTTACGCAACCCCAGCTTAAGGATGCCATGCTGGAGGTGGCGGTATGGTAAGTAGTGACGGAGGTCAGACTTTATACTATCGAAGGATTTGCAGCTGCATTCATCATGATTTTTACCGCGTATCTCGTGGTAAATGCAACTTCTGTGTATACCGCTGGGGACACCCATATAAACGATATGCAACTCGAAGCAATAGGGAGCGATGCCCTTAACCTGATGGGTATTCAGGTCAATAACTCAGCGACTAGTAATTTCCTCAATAAGACCATCGTTGAAAAAGATGGCACAGCCTTCAGCCAATACTTTTTGCAGATCGTGAATGCGAGCGGGATGGGGCCCAAACAGGATATCCAGTTTATTGCAAACTATACTTGCAGGAATAATAATGGTATTTACCCCCAAATCTTAAGTTCTTCCAATCGAGCCTTAACCGGCGGGGAACATCCCGTGAGAGTGACGAAATGGGTTATTGTGAATAAACCAGTTTCCTGTGACGCCCCAGGCAACAGCGGGGTCACGATTTCGGGGGGGAGCGCTGTCTTGGTGGAGGTTCTTTTATGGCGAGACTAAACGATGATGCACAATGGATTGTCCTGATGGGATTCCTCGTCAGTTTCAGTTTTTTCTTCCTTGCGATAGTTATTAACCAGTCAACCGTTGTCGGGCAGACAACGGCAGAAAGTGTCATTGAATTCCCAAAAAATGACATCCGGGATGTCCGAAGCGTGATAGTCCAGTCAAGTTCAAGTATCTATTCGCCTGCGATTCAATCAAACATTCAAAATGATATCATTAATATCTCACAAAGCCGGAAAAACGCGATTGTCAGTTATCATAATCCTTCGGATAGCACAATTCTTTTCTATAAGTGTATTCCCGGAGAAAATTACAATTGTACAACGATACATTATAACAACGGTGTGACGGTATATGACGAGAACTGGGTATCACTATAAGGAATGGGACGCTGAATCAGGTGTTGCAAATCTGATCGAATACCTCATGATTAGTGCAGTTATCATGGCTCTTTTAATGGTTATGCTTCTCCTTGTAAACACAAATATCATGGAAAACCCCGCTAATCAAATTGTGTATGTCGAATTCACCGATATCGGAAATGGTATTTCCACTCGCATGGTAGACGTCTATGCGATTGCACCGAAAAATGGTACAATGTCTACAAAGTTCGACATCCCAAATGAGATCGTAGGCAAGGATTACGCAGTAAATATCTTGGGATCTCAATCGGGACCAGAATGTAACCGTTTACAGAGGATCAATGAGCTCTACAACTTCACTTGCAGGCATCGGTGCCAGTATGAGAGGGACTGCAAATGGCAGCACAACGGGAGCCGGTTTGAATGTAATAAGTTATGATTCGAAAGGTGGATTATAATGAAGACAACGGACGATAAAAAATCCGATAACCTAGGGGTTTCAGAATCAATTGGATTCCTCCTGATTTTCTCAATAATGATAGCAGGTATCGGCCTCGTAATGCTTTATGGCTATCCACTCCTCCTGAAACAGCAGGTGAGCGCGGATGAGAAGATTATGGAAAAGAACATGATCGTCTTGCAGAACGACATCAAAAGTCTCGCCTACAAAACTGTGCCTTACAAAGAGACATCCTTGAAAATCGGAGGTGGTTCACTGGCGGTCTACAATTCAAGTTATAGTCCGTCATCGTCAGAGATAACAATTACTGACATTTCAGGTACACCTTATATCACTTCATTCAATCCTGGTGAACTCAGGTACGACTCAATCGACTCACAAACAGATATCTCTCTCCAGAATGGAGCTGTTGCCATGCGACCACGGATAAGTTCAGGACCGACCCATGGATCTGTGATGCTTTCAGATCCCCGCTGGTTCTATGATCAGCCGACAAATCAAGTTGTGATAAATCTCATCAATATCACCAGCGATGATATTATGGCAAGAGAGGGAATCGGAACAGTCCGGGCAAAACTCGGCGAAACCGCTTATAATAATTATATCATTAGTGATGTAGTGATTGAATATCTCCCTGATACGGAACAGGATTATTCTATTGCGTGGGATAATTACATCATTGCAACTTTTAATCAGCCGGGAGTTACTTGTATCCGTACTCAAGGTGCTCCAGGAATGGGTGCCCTGATTAAATACCAAATAAACCCAGTTACTGCACCTGCGAAATTAGTCATAAAACAATATGAAGTAAATATTGAATCGATCTGATTCTTTTTTATGTACATCATTTTTTTATGTTGTCGATCGATTCACACTCAGGGCACGGTTATTGGAATTTGTTCCAGGCTGGATTCTTTGCACTAGTTCAATAATTGAAATTAGAGAGATCAATACTCTCTTTCGAATTTATTGTTTTATTCAACTGTGATTTTTCAAATTGACTAATTTTCTGAAAATCTATTTGGGTATTTAGAGCGTCCCAGATGTATTGCCTATTACAAAAAACCAATTGCAAAGAAACGGAATTCCCGGGAGGAATTTCTTGATTCAAAATAGTTGAGGGTTTGTGATTTGGAAAAATTTTATGTCAGATTGATAAATGCAGGACTGAGGGGGGCAATGTTTACTGCGTCACTATATACATCAATCCCGGTTTGACCTGGGGGATATTCGACATCATCGGCAGTTGCATGTACCCAGAAATAGTACGTCCCTACCGGGAAGTTCCGTATATCGAGAGTTGTACTCTGACCTGATGCATCGGTCTGATTAGCCGCGGACTTAACATCAAATTGATGCCAGGGGCCATAACTAATATTATAATACACATACTCAGTTGCAGTACTGCGTACCGCTGGTTCCATGATAGGTAGTGGTCCATTGCAGTGGAATAAAACTATTGAACGTCGGTGCGTTCACCGGAATGGTTTCAGGTTTGCTCAAAGATAATGTTCCCTTTTTCAGATTCGGATCCAGAGGATCGGAGACAACAACTTGCTTTTTATCAAGATCGGGAGACTCAGTGCCTGTCTCGGTTGTAATTGTTGAACCCGGACCGAAGATTCTATACGTACCAGCCTTTTTTACCTGAAGGCTGAATACGGTTTCCCAGGTTTCGTCAATGTCTATGGCACCGACGGGGAATTTGAGATCCGGCCATTGGCCGTATGCTTGTTTATTCTGGACTGACCCGCCAGGGTCGGACTGGTTCACAATTGTCTGTGATAAATTTGGCCAAAAAATGCTCGTTCGGCCATTTGGATTTGTTACAGTTGGAGTGAGATCGACGGGTGTTCCTGCTGCAATATAATTATAAACATCTGGTCCGAAGACCGGAGGGATGCCAGTTAATGATACATCCTGAAAGGACACATCCATGGTTGTATTTTTCCCTGCCAAGATCTGGATTTGGTTTGCAATATCAAGATATATGTCATTTAGTCCCTGTGCTGTTTTGTTGGAATAATGTTTTCCACCAGTCTGAACTGCTAAATCCTCCATCTCCTGGAATGCCTGAGATGTTCCTTCTCCACCCTTTCCGTTCAGGTAAGAAATTGTATATATATAAATTCCATGGGCATTTGCGGTATTGACTAATGTTGTCAGTGAATTATGATTGTCGAGATTTGAGCCACCATCAGATAGTAATATCAAAGCTTTGACATTATCCTCAGTGGCCGGAGTATTTGTTGCGGCAATTATTTTATTAAGGGATATCGTTATTGAATCCTCCATCATCTTCGAAGAGCCAAGACCTCCCAGAATTGCAAGGTTCGCTTCAATATGAGAAAATGTTGAGGGAATTGGCAGATGACCGATTGTTATATCATTTTGGTCCCAGCCGAAGGTTTCGAGCCCCATTTGGGTATTGGTTTCATCCATCCTTTCAATAAAAACGGTAGCCGCAGCTGAGGCTGCCTGCTCCCTGGTTCCAGCGGTGTCTGAAGGATTCTTCATACTTGAAGAAGTATCCTGGTCCAACATAACGGTGATGGGGCGGAATTGGTTCAATTTTCCATTACCAACAATCTTGATGGAAACGTTAATTATATCGCCTACAGTAGGTGTTTCGTTGGAAATAGTTGTAGTCACAGTAAGGTAGGGATGATTTGCCCACTGGAGTTTAACCGTTTGGGGGGGGTATGAACCCCAGACGGCTGTTAATATACTGCTTCCATCTGAATTTGCCGCATTGAACGTGCCGGGGAAAAATGTTGTCTTCACATTTCCTGTTGCATCAGTTGTCCCTGTATACGTAGTCAGGTAAGGATTAGTGGTCCATCCTGTACCTGTAGTAGGGGAAAGGGAGAATTGAATAGTCTGGCCACTGACAGGGTTGCCAAAATTATCAATAACCCTCGCTGTTACATCTGCCTGGGAGGCTGGTTCATAATCAAGACTTCCCATGGATTGTGGTGATACGTACAGCGCCATATCGGTCGGATTTGAGGCAGCATATGCGACGGTAAATTGGTTTGTCAAGGCCGCCGTGGTAGCTGTTACGATTACATTACCGATTTTGTCTCGCGGGGGGAGTCCCCGTATTGGGGTTTGCCCATCGGCATTTGTTGGTATGAAATACTCCTGACCATCAGAAGTTTTGATGTCGATCAGTTGATTTGCCACAGGATTATTGAAAGTATCCAATACGGTATAGCGGAAGTAAAAGATTCCAGTATTTACCGGAAGGGTAGGTGGATTGCCTGAAGGGGAGACTTCTGCGTTAAGAGTTGCAGGACCATTCGCTCCGGCGTCTATCAAGACATTTTGGGATTCTACTGCCACATTTCCGATAGAATCTAGAATGGCGTCCATCGTGATGATGTTTATTCCACTGGTTGTACCTATTTGGATATTTCTTGTCACGTTTCCATGGGAGTCCGGCTGAACGCTAAAATAATGGTTATTAGCCACGACGAAACCGCAATCGTTCGGCTGAGGGCAGAAAACAGAAAGGTGGACCGTATCGTCACTTCTCCGGTTATCGATTGGATTTCCCCACTGATCCTTAATAGAAACCGTGAATGGAATTACCTGACCTGCCGATACGGAAGAAGGATATGAAAACGTGGGAATAAGAACATCATGATCAATATTCTGGGTTACCGTCTTTGTAACGGGTTCTCCATCGGGATAGGTTATTGTTGCAGTTATTGTCGCGGTCCCGCTTTTCTTATTGACCGTGAAAGTACTTGTTGCGATACCTGTTGATCCCGTAGTGACTGTTGTTGGAACAAGGGTACCATATTGGGGATCGTTAACTGCAAAGTCAACTGTTGCACCATTTACAGGACCTGTCGAGTTCAGAGCAGTAACTGTAATGGTTGAGTGGTCAGACCCATCTGCAATCACCCAATCTTTACTTGTACTTATGCTACCCGAATTAGCCGCCGCTACTGTTCCCACCAGCAGCAGCAAAAATATTATTATGAAAATCCCAGCATTCGCTCTCATTTTGTTCACGCTGGTGGATTGTTTCTCACGTAAAGTATATAAATATTTACATTATCAAAAGAACTTAAAATTTCGGTTTTTTGGGCAAATGTTGAATAATTATGCCAGAATCGGTTGTTCTCCGCCGTTCTTTATGAGTGTGAAAGCGATCGGTTGGGAAATTGAGGTTGAAGGTTGCCCCAATCGTTCAATCGGGCTCAAAAGCTTTTGAATATTTGTTCTAATGAATTTTGGGAATTTTCCGGGAGAGATCACAAATAATTACTCTTCCTCAGCCATTCGACCTGGGGCCCGGTATAGCGATAAACAATATCGCACTTCTCATCCTGAAAGTTCCAGGGGACGACAATGAGGATATCCCCCTCGCGTATCCAGACTTTCTTTTTTATCTTTCCCTTGATCCTCCCCATCCGGGTAACGCCATCGAAACAACGGATCCTGATATGGTTTGCTCCCATCATCAGTTCAGCGCACCCGAAAATCTCGCGGTTTCGTTTCTGCGGGAGCCTGACCCGGATTACTTCGGTTCCCGGCGATGATTCTGCCTGCTTCTTTTCTGTCAGAACAACCTCTCCTGTTGTAGCCACAAGACGATTTTTACGCCTAATCTTTGGCTTAAAAGAAAATATATTTTGTCCCGGGTTTTACGAAAAATCATGCAGGATAAAAATGGCAAAAAAATTTGAGGAATAATCGACGTTTTTCGTTTTGGTATACAGGATTATCCGAAATACTGCGGGAACAATGCCGGGATGAGAATCGAGAGAAACAACCCCACCCCGATGCAGGCAATAAGGATTCCGGATACACGATTTATAATTCCCAAGGTTCCCGAGCTGATACAGGATCTGAACGATCCAAGAGTACCGCACAGGAATACCCACCAGGCAGTTGAGCCGAGGAAGATCCCCGCGACAAAGCCCATCGAAGAATAAACCGATGTTCCGGATAATAAAACACCAAACCCGGGTAAAACTGCAATGAAGAAAATGAGGGTCAGGGGATTTGCGAGCGTTACAGCGACCATGGACGCGTAATCCTTCAGGTATGTGCTATGCTCTTCTGTCGGGCAAATCTCCGGGGGGATTGAAAGATATATTTTCAGACCTATGAGAATGAGTCCTATGCTCGCTATTGTCCTGAAGAAGAACTGGTTGGAAATAATGAAGCCGGATATTACCGTGAGGCCGAGTACGGTTACTGCAGCGTAAAATGAATCCGAAGTCGCCACACCAAGCCCTGATGCTATCCCATGGAATTTTCCTTCTGCGACTGTCCTCCGGATGCAGATAAGCGCTATCGGACCCACCGGTGCAGCAAGAGTAAGTCCTATGATTATTCCCTGTATAAACGGACCTATATCCACATGTCACCAGATGAGATTTTTTAATTCTCCGGGGAGATCAATCTTTTTGACGGAACCCCGGAAAAGATTCCGGAATCCGGAAAACAACAACTCTTTCTGATTGTAGTTTCCTCGACGCCAATAGTATTCCATTTATTTTTGCGTTAATCCCTTGCATAAAGATGGAAAACCTGCTCATTTTTAAAATGTTCACAAATTTTTGCCAGCAACCGCATTATCGGCAATAATTCCTGCCGCAATAACAATAGCCGGTATCATCAGGTACCCCAGGCCGATTTCGATGGTGTAGGTGATCGGCGACATCCTGAGGACTCCAACGATTACGATCAGGTCGAGCACCCAGTTCATGATCAGCCAGACAAAGCCCGTTATGACCGCTTCCCTCGTAAATGTCTTCGTTACCAGACGGAAGAACCAGACCATCAGGATTGCTGCGGATACTCCTCCGACAACTACCATGATCGATTTGAAGAGGACATAATCGATCAGGAGAGTTCCGCTTTTGTCGTAGAAGGGAACTGAAGCAATGAATGGTATGAGCCAGGTCAGGAACCCGGCGATAAGCCTCCTCCGCCATATTTCAGTACAAACTGTCATCTGAATCACGCTCATTTCGGGTAAAATAGTGTTGGCTGACGTCGTTGTTTAAATGATCGACACGTTAGGAAAAAGATCGGCATACCCTGCGGTTAAACTCATTTGTTCCTGATCCCTATTCAAAAGAAGAGACAAAAATTGGGTTTCTTTTCTCTAATACCCGCTCATTCGAGTGTCCGGCGGAACGTGGAAATGCCGAGGATAATCGCCGCCACTGAGAAGATCAGCAGGGCTACAATATCCATGCCGATCACATTGAGGCCCTGTCCGCGAAGAATAATACTCCGGAGGGCATCAACCGCGTAGTATTCGGGATTGATAACCGTTATCCATCGCAGCCAGTCCGGCATCCCAATAGTCGGATAGAAGGCACCGCTCGTCATGAACAGGATAAGGCTGAAGAACGCGGCAACGGAGGAGTACGACTGTTGTTCGACGAAACGCGAGGCGATCGACACCATCAGGCTCGTCACACCGATACTCGTGATAAAGAGAACGAAGAGAATCAGGAAGAAGTCCTCAGTACTCTGGATGATGATACCGGTGATCAGGATATCAACAATAAAAATCGTGAACCCGGCGAGGAAAGCACGGATCGTACCGCTGCCGATCATGCCAATGATGATACTCGACCTCTTCACGGGGGTGACAAGGTAGCCTTCGATAATTCCGACTCACGGTCCTTGATCAGGGCTATCCCGCCGCCAAACATCGTTGTCATGAAGATGGCCATCACGATGACGCCGACACCGAAGAACTGGATGTACTTGATATCCCCGTAAATCTTGTTCACCTGGAGCTCGTTTGTCGCTCCACTCTGGGCAAGGACTCCCTGTACTCCCGACTGGACGAGCGCAGGGGTCGCATAATCCGAGCTGTCGACATAGAGCCGTACAGCGTTGTCCCGGGAAACGGTAGAGGGGAATACCACGACACCCTTGACGATCCCGTCTTTCAGCGCAAGCTTGGCTTTTTGTTCATCCGTGTATTCCGTGACGTCAAAGGTTCTCGGATAGTCCCGCTGGGCGATCGTCCGGAGCTCTTCCACGGAAGCCGTGTAGAGCGGCGTATTGCTTGAGTAGGGTTCTTCCTGCACGACCGCGATCGGAATGTGGGTAAGCGTTCCGCCAACAGCATTGCCGAAAATCACGAGGTACATGATCGGCATGAAGAGCGTCATCAGGATGATAAACGGGTTGCTCAGGAATTTCTTGAAATCCCGTTTAAAGATCGCAACGCCGCCCTTGATCATCGCACACGCTCACCGTTGCCGGTCTTCGTCTCCCCGGCTTCATTTCCGGCGAGCTTGTTCCCGGTGAGGTAGATGAACACGTCCTCAAGCGAGGGGGGCCGGATCGAGAGGGAGGTCATGGGAAGGGAATATTTTGCCATCGCTGCAAAAATTGCGGGCAACACCTCCCCCCCGTTTTTTGCCGACACAAGCAACTTGTGATCGATAACTTCGACAGACGTGATTTGCGCAATAGAACGAATATCCGACACCACTCTGTTATCGAGGGTATCAAACCCGATTTCGATGAGATCTCCCGTAGGGATCGAGAGTTTGAGGTTCTCCATGGTATCGAGGGTGATCAGCCTGCCCTTATCGACGAACGCGATATGGTGGCAGAGTTTCTCAGCTTCGTCCATATAGTGCGTCGTCAGGATGATAGTCGTTTCCTCGGCATTGAGCCGGGCGATCTGCTGCCATACTTCCCGCCGGGACTCCGGGTCGAGACCGATGGTCGGTTCATCGAGGAACAGGATGAGAGGTTTGTGGATGAACGCCCTGACAATCTCCAGTTTACGTTTCATTCCCCCGGAGAATGTTCCTACCCGCGAATGGGCCCGATCGGTGAGATCGATGGATTCCAGAAGCTGCCAGATCCGTGCATCGAGCAGGCTTGTCATCCACATTGACCAGTTTCCCGTAGAATTCGAGATTGTCGTACGCGGTGAGCTCGACATCCAGCGTGCTGTTCTGGGGACAGACCCCGATGATCCCCCGGATCTTCTCTGGCTCTTTCGTAATTTCATACTGGTCCACGGTCGCAGTGCCGGAGCTCGGCAGGAGCAGGGTAGTGAGGATCCGTATCAGTGTGCTTTTTCCTGCACCGTTTGGTCCAAGGAGACCAAAAATCTCTCCCCGTTCAACATCGAGCGAGATATCATCGACCGCCGTGACGGTTTTTTCCCGGGTCAGGAAAACTTTCGAGAGGTGTTCTATGTGGATAATTGAACCATGTGATGACGGAG
This sequence comes from uncultured Methanomicrobiales archaeon, assembly GCA_963758935.1. Lineage (GTDB taxonomy): Archaea > Halobacteriota > Methanomicrobia > Methanomicrobiales > Methanospirillaceae > Methanoregula. Next base: position 61,902 of record CAVWXD010000006.1, read on the forward strand.
AGCCCTTGGGGAACGTCATCATCTCCTCCTTTTCAGTATTTCCTGTTTCCGGGTACATGGATTTGGTGCTCAAGCTAAGGTTTGTCAGAGGTATTACTTAATCGGTGGTGTAAAAAATCCTCAATGCAGTGACTCCGAAATAATGGCGGCGTGGCGCCACAATCGATCGGCTGCATCATTATGGATTGAGATGCATGCGTTTTTACGAATATACATTTTTTCCCCATAATTTACTGAAATTCTCCATCTGCATGAACGAGGTTTTCCCGCTGGTAGTATCCGCAAGGTTTTATCTTGAATCGTTCTTCATACTATTCACTGTTAAGGGCGAAAGGAGGAGAATTCAATGATTACGCTCCGTTTTTACCGGATCTACGATATCGGCAGGGAGATCGATATCGACTGGCTCGAGCGGGCGCTCGCCCAGAATTATTTTACGGTAAGAACAAGCTTCGTTCGGGTCAAGCAGAAATCGATCAGGATCGAGGATCCGCCTCTTATGATCCAGATGCACCCGATCCTCGTTGAGCGTGACGGGCGTCCTTTTGAATTTTCCGTCGTGGCCCGGGTCTACGATATCGGCGCAATAAGTTTCTGTTTTGTGTATCACGACCGGAATGCCGATTATTCCACCCTGGAATCCCTTGCATTCCTCTTTGCCGGGCAGGAGGGGCTTTCGGAATTCTATGTGCAGTATCTCAAGACACTTGGCGAGATCATCAGACCGCATATCAAGAATTTTGCCATCAACCCGGATTTTTACGAGGACTATACTATCTACGTGACAGACCGCCGCGACGACTCGATCGATCCGGTCCCTCTCCTCATCGGGGAAAAAACGAACATCTCGCCCCAGATGCGGGAAGAGATCGTCAGGAACTCCCTGAGTTATACCACGAGTGATCTCGCCATCCTGTCCTGGGACTCAGCGCTAATCTGCGACCCTGACAATCCGACCGACATCATCGATCTGATCGAGTTTGCCAACGTGCAGGTGCTCGAACTCCGGTATTATGATCAGGAACTGACCCGCGAGATGGGAAAGATGTATGACGATATCGAGCAGGCCGACCGTTTGTCAGCGTTCCGGAGGAGCCGCAAGTATCACGCGATCATGGCAAAACAGATGGAGACGTCGGCTGAAATCTCGGAGATCAGCGAAAAGATCAACAACCTGATCAAGGTGACCGAAGACGTCTATTACGCCCGCGTCTATGCGACAGCCCTCAAAGTGCTGAGGAGCACCCTCTGGAGCGAGAGTGTCGAGCCGGAAGATCGACGTCATCCAGGAAAACTACTCGATGCTCTCCGACGAAGTCCGCATCCAGCATTCGAACTTCCTCGAATGGGTGATCATCATTCTCATCGCCCTCGAATTCATTCTCGCAATCTGGCAGAGCGTCCGGTAACGGAGGCGGGATTCTGCCGTTCGAGTGCTTCCAGTGCGGGGATTGCTGCAGCCAGCTCGGGTATGTTCACACCATAAAAGAAGACCTCGGGGACTACCGGTTCATCGTAAACAACGAATATACGGGAGAAAAGACCGAGGTCACGGTTGATCCTGATAAGATCCCGCTCTTTTCAGACAAAAGCATCTTTAAAATTCTCCCCCATACCTGCCCGTTTTTCCGGCACCAGCCGGGTAGTGAAAAGGCGTTCTGCACGGTTCATCTTACCCGGCCGGCGATATGCAGGGATTATGGGTGCTGGAGGCTGCTGATCCTTGATCCAAGCGGGAGGCGGGTTGGAAAAATACGGTTCGCACGGACGTTTGATTCAGACGACCCGGTCCTGACCCGGCTCTGGGAGAGCTGCGTTGAGGAACACCGGGAACCGGATGACGTACGGTGGGAAGAGACAATGACCCGCATCCTGATACGGGCGGGTTACGCTGTACGTAGATGATAAAATAAGGATGATTACTGGGCCTGGTTTACCTTAGGAACTGAGCAGAGCTGGCCGTACTTGTTGATGCTGTACGATGCAAGGATAGCTGCATCGTCGAGATTCTTTTCACCAATCCCAATTCTGCTCAACTTGTCACGAATTAATTTTATATTCTTCTCAGTGTGCTGCATAAGATGAATGTACATTTGGCGTAGAATAACATAAAGAGATGTATTCAAAACCCAGATAGTAATTATCTCAAAAGCAAATGTCGGATTTTAAAAATTATTGGTAGTTGATAAAAAAGATTACAGATACCGGTTCTTGCGAAGCCAGTCTGCCTGGGGCGGAAGATACCGGTAGATAATATCGCATTTTTCGTCCTGGAACGACCATGGACATACAATCAGGATATCACCCTCACGGATCCAGACCCGCTTCTTGATCTTTCCTTTGATCCTGCCCATCCGGGTGACGCCATCATAGCACCTCACCCGGATATGGTTTGCTCCCTGCATAAGGTCGGCAAATGCGAACTGTTCATTCGCCCATTTCTTGGGCAGGCGGACACGGACTGTCGGCGTGCCGTCCGCATTTACTGCGTTAAGATCAACATCATCGTTGGTCTTTTTACCATTATTCCGAATTACAACAACTCCTCTTTTGTAGTGTATATGAATGGCGGGTGATACGATGAATGTATGCTTTGTGGTTGGATCGGGATCAATCCCGGATCCAACCGGATACTGTTTTGAAATCAGGCAAATTGCCCATATCCGGACAGTACACGGAAGGTGACGAAGAGTATCAGATCCATCGCGCAGAGCCCCTCGTCAAAACCCGGCTCAGGTTGGTGTTCGCGGTAGTCCGGTGTACGACTGTACTTCATCCCCGGCTTTACAGTCGTTCTCGTATTCGACCATGTCCTCCTTGAGAGCGACCAGCACTTTGCTCACGAAATCATCGAATGTTGGCATATTTCCCCACTGCTCCACGGTATATGTCTCGTACACCTCCGGGTTCTGGATAATGAGGACGTTACCTTCCTGCTCCCGTCCGGTGACATATTGTTTTGTCCGGTGCAACCGGTGGAGGTCGTTGATTTTCTTGGGCATCTTAGCGGTGACTTCCCAGTACGACTTTTGATCGCGTGCCTCAACGTAGATCTCATTCTCCTGCTCGAACTTTTTTAACAGATCCTCGGTCTTTTTGTACATGATGTCTTCACCTCTCCTGGACGATGCACGGAATATACCTTATTTGATATAAATGCGTTTCCGTCCCGGCGAACTAAAGGAAAATATCAGGACTGCCTTTTGACTCGGTTATATCGTCGACACATTTTTATTTCCGTCACGCAACCTGACTGCTGTCGTAAAAAGTGACGATTAGGAAACAACGATGTTTGAATTTCTCTCAATGGCTTCATGGTCGCCGTATATTGCGGGAGCCGGAATTGGCATCCTCGAGCTGTTTTGCTTTCCTGCTCTCGGACCGTCCGATCGGTTGTTCAACCGCCTTTGTGAAGGCCCGGGGTCTTATCAGCAAGGCGTTCAACGCTGAACGGGTGAAGCGATCGGAATATTACCGCGAGATCATCCCGAAAGTCGATTGGCCGTTTATGATCATCCCCGGCATTATCATCGGGGCATTTATCTCCGTGATGTTATCCGGACAGTTCCACATCCTCTGGGTCCCGACGACATGGGGGCAGGCATTCGGGTATAACCCGGTTCTCCGTGTTATTGTTGCCCTTCTGGGCGGCATCCTCCTGGGACTTGGCTCACGATGGGCTGGCGGCTGTACGAGCGGTCACGGGATCAACGGTTCGATCCAGCTCTCGCTCGCATCGATGATAACCGCGGCGTGCTTTTTTGCCGGGGGAATTGGGATGGCACTGCTCCTCTTCCGGGTTATAGGAGCGTGACGAAATGCCACTTCTCACCAATGTTCATAAAAACAACCGTCTCCAGATCGTTCTCGGCCTTCTCTTCGGGATTGTTTTCGGGTTCCTGCTGCAGAAAGGAGGAGTAACCGATTATAATATCATTGAAGGTCAGCTCCTGCTCACCGATTTTACCGTGCTAAAAGTGATGCTTTCAGCTGTCATGGTCGGGATGATCGGCTTCCACCTGCTGAAACATTTCGGGTACGTGCAGTCCCACGCTGCCGAGGGAACAATCGGCTCGAACGTTATCGGCGGTCTCATCTTCGGCGTGGGGTTCGCCCTCCTCGGCTACTGCCCGGGCACGGTCGCGGGTGCCGTCGGTACCGGTGCACTCGACGCCCTGTTCGGAGGTATGATCGGCCTGCTCATTGGTGCCGGGATTTTTGCAGAGTTGTACCCGTCTCTCAAGTCAATCCTCATGAAATGGCCGTTGCCGGTAGTAACCGTGCCGGAATTCCTGAAGCTGAACCTGTGGGTGACCATAATCGTCATGGAAGTGGGAATGCTTGCATTCCTTATTGTGCTCGAATATTTCGGGCTGTAAATGGCATCTTTTTTTCCAAATTTTTTCTCACTTTGTAAAAGGGATAAAAAACGTAAAAAAATTTTCAGAATTTCTTTCAGGAAAAGTTACTCAAAATACCCGACAACGTTCCGGAAGAACTGCATGTTCAGGGATTCTTTAGGAATGGGCTGGTTCCCCCGCCGTAACTGCTCTTTCCGGAGTGGCCAGTCGTACAGGTTCACAAACTCCATTGCCCGTTCCGGGTGCGGCATGATACCGAGGACCTTTCCGTCCGCAGAAGTGATACCGGCGATATCTGCAACCGAACCGTTAGGGTTGAACGGGTACTCTCCCCCGGCTGCGCTCAGGTCCTCCCGGCAGTAGGTGAAAGCGACCATCTTCTGCCTTGTTATCTTCTTCAGGACATCGTCGGAACACGAAAAGTTTCCTTCGCCGTGGGAAACAGGGCAATACATCCGCTCAATTCCCCGGGTCCAGAGGTTGTCCGCAGCAGGCTTCAGGGTGACGAACCGGCATTCCAGCCTTCCACCCCGGTTAGGCATCAGGGCGATTTCGCGGGCGCAGCTCCGGTCGAATTTAGGCACGAGGCCCAGGTTGGCAAGGATCTGGAACCCGTTACAGATCCCGAGAACGAGGTTGTCGCCGTCGAGAAATTCGAGAAGATCGTCCCAGAGGTTGTTTCTCACCCGGTTTGCGTATGCGTTGCCGGCACCGGTGTCGTCCCCATACGAGAACCCGCCCGGCAACACCAGGAGGCGATATGCCGATAATTTCTGCCTTCCCGCGATCAGGTCGTTGATGTGGACGATATCGGCACCCATCCCCGCACGTGCGAGCGCTTCCTTCGTCTCCATCTCGGAGTTGATCCCATAACCGCTCATGATGAGTGCCCGTTCGGGGATCGTTTTTCCTTCAACCGATGAGGTTCGCACCGCTGGTTTCGTGATCTTGCGCGCAACGGCCATGTTAGTACCCCCTGAATGGAGCTTTGTAAGCAGTTTCGAGTTCACTGATACCGGTATCCACCAGAAGGTGCTTCCCGGTTATCCTCATGCGGTTGCCGGTGGTGCGGCCGAGAAGCTGTGCATCAGTGCCCAGAGCAAGCTCGAATGCACGCTTGTTGGCAGGATCAATGGTGACCACGAAGCGCCCGAGCGACTCCGAGAAGAGGAAATAATCGGGACGCATGTCGACAGGGAGAGTGAGGTCCATCCCGAGATTTCCGGCTATGGCGACCTTTGCAAGTGCGACACCGAGACCGCCATGGGTAACCGGGAACGCAGATGCCACGAGGCTGTGGGCTATGGCATCCGCGAGCCGGACGTAGCGTGCCCGTGCCACGAGTGCGTCGAGGGCCGGCACGGTGTTCCCCGGGGCACCGAGCTCCGCGAAGTATTCAGATCCTCCAAGCTCCTCTGTAGTTCCTCCGACAACGTAAACGAGATCGCCCGGGATCTTGGCGTCCATGGAGACCGCTTTCATAACATCCCCGATAATCCCTATCGAGGATATGAGGAGAGTCGGAGGTACGGAGATCTTTACCGGGTGGTTTTCCTCATCGAATCCGGAGAAATCATTGAACATGCTGTCCTTACCGGAGATGAACGGGGTTTCAAAAGCCTTTGCGGTGTCGTAGCACCCGAATGCGGCCCGCTTCAGCTGGCCAAGCCGTTCGGGTTCGTCAGAGGAACACCAGCAGAAGTTGTCAAGGATCGCTATTGCATCGGGGTGAATACCGAGAGCGACCAGCCCCCGGATCGCCGCATCGATCCCGGCACCTGCCATGCGATAGGGGTCGATCTCCGCATAAGCGGGGAAGAGCCCCTGTGAAAGGCCTACACCTTTTATCGAGCCGGGGACAACCTTCGTCAGGGTTGCAGCTGCCTGCACCCGGCCCTTGCCCTGTACTGGGCCGAGTACGTGGCCACCCTGCACCGCGTGGTCGTACTGGACGGAAATGAACTCCTTCGAACAAATGTTCTTCCGCTTCATCATGGCAAGGAGTGCCGCGTCAAGCCGGTCCGGACAGGGGACATCCGGTTCAGGGAATGATTTCTGCGTGTAGGTCGTCCGCAGGTGCTTCTTTGGAAGGCCGTCGTGGAGGAAACAGAGTTCAATATCCATGACCGTGTGTCCCTTGCATTCTACGTGACACCGGCCTGAATCCGTGAAGGTGCCGATTACCGTCGCCTCCACTTCGCGGCGTTCCATCAGTTCCATGAACTCAGCACACTTTTCGGGTGGCACCGCAAGCGTCATCCGCTCCTGCGACTCGGATATCCAGACCTCCCAGGGGGCCATACCGGGGTACTTGAGCGGTACCCTGTCGAGCTGGACATCGCACCCGTTGCATTCCTTTGCCATTTCGGCAACGGAGCAGGAGAGACCCCCGGCCCCGTTATCGGTTATGCTCCGGTAAAGCTCCCGGTCCCGCGCCTCCTTGACGATGACATCGGAGAACTTCTTCTGGGTGATCGGGTCGCCTATCTGGACTGCCGTGACTGGGCTCGCGGGGTCAAGTGCTTCTGAGGAGAACGTAGCCCCATGGATCCCATCCTTACCTACCCGTCCGCCGACCATAACGATGAGGTCGCCGGCTTCGGCTCGTTTCTCCGCCAGATTCCTTCCTGCAGAAATCCGGGGCATCACACCGACCGTGCCGGCAAAGACGAGTGGCTTTCCTGAGTAACGGTCGTCAAAATAGCAGAAGCCCTGTGGTGTCGGGATGCCGGAGCAGTTGCCACCGACTCCGACACCCCGTACTACCCCGTCGAGGATCTGGCGGGGGCAAGCACCGGGTTCGTCTTGTTCTTCCCGCGGAATAATGCCGGGTCCGATTCCGGGTCACCGACACAGAAACCATAGACATTAATGCAGGGTTTTGCCCCCAGCCCAAACCCGATGGTGTCCCGGTTTACGCCGACAATTCCTGTCAGGGCCCCGCCGAACGGGTCAAGGGCCGAAGGGGAATTATGGGTCTCGACCTTATGGGTAACAAGATACTCATTATCGAAGATGATCCCCCCGGAATTATCCGAGAATACCGAAACGCAGATGTCCTTTTCCCCTTTGGCAGCCCGGATTTCGTTGGTTGCGGCCTGAATACAGCTCTTGTACAACCCTTTGGGGACATCCTCGTCCATTGCAGATGCAAAGATCGTGTGCTTGCAGTGCTCGCTCCACGTCTGGGCAAGGGATTCAATCTCGACATCAGTCGGTTTCCGGCCGATTTTCCGGAAATAATCACGGATGGCGTGGAGTTGGGCGAGATCGAGAGCAAGCGGTCCCCTGCGTTGCCCGGTCTGCGGGTCCGGGATCCCCTCTTTTCCAAGTCTTGCAAGATCTGCATCATCCAGATCCAGGTCCACCGTTTCGGCCGTTGTAAGCTCATGCAGCTGGACAACCGGCACTACCGGATCCATACCCTTGTTCCCGTACTCTTGCCGGCTCTTCACGTGAAGGCGGTTGACGAGTGGGTTGGCAAGCGTTGTTGCCAGCCGCTGTGCCTCCTCCCGGGGGAGTCTTCCGCGGACAAAATAGAGCTGGCTGCTGTAGACTGCTTCGCCATCGCAGAATTTTTCTGATATATAGTCTTCGATGGTCTGTCGGGCAGTCATCCCCACATTATCGGTGACGCCCGGAAGGAAGCCAACCTCGATTGCGAATTCGAACAGGAGCTTCGTTGGTTCGTCCACCGTAAATTCCTGGACTACCGGGTTGATGAGCTGGTCCCCTATCCGGGCCAGCTCGTCACGGGTGAAATCCCGGCGGGTCGTGGCTATCGTGTACACATCGGCGACCTGGAGTTCATCAACAGGAAAGCCGAGCGACCGAACCCGTTCCGTGCGGGTCTTCAGCCGTGGATCTTTGGTATAGTGAACTTCTATGCGGTGGACGAAAGAAGCCATGAATACAGGTTTGCCGGGAAATAGAAAATAGGTATCGAACGGGTACTCCGGAAAAATATTCTCCACTGGATCTGTTTTTCTCGATCCTTCGGTAGAAGTGTTGATCATTCCGATTCGTGTATATATACCAAAAATCCGGCAACCTCTAAAATATTTCCAGTAAAAACAGGAATCCGGGAGAGATTTGTTTTACGAACATCCGATGGTGATCGATACTGTTCTGGTAATATACAACGGTCCCGGGCGAACGCAAAACGTAACTCAAAACACTGCCTGCAGAAAGTTTATATGACAAAATGTAAAATAAAGATTACAAAAAGGTGAGTTAAGATGACTCATGCGAGCTCTTGTTCGGAACCTGAAAGTGAAAGAACTTCAGCATTGCTAAAATTCTACTGTGCCCGGGTGAAATCCCGGCTTATGGAATCGGGAAAACCTGAAAAGACGGTTCACCAATGTCGCAAGGCCAGGAGGGGAATGGGAAAAAAAACTGTTGATTGATGTAATTTCCCCTTTTATCTGTCAGTCAGTTAAACAGGGGATTTCCCGTCTTTTTTTCGAGCCGTACGAGCAATTAAGATTTCTGTAATCTGGGACATCCTTAAAAAGTGCTTGAGGGACATGAGGGAATAGTCCTTATTACCCCATCCGTGAACACTTTCTCCCCCCGCACCAAACACCTTAACAATCAACCGGTGAATATCTGACAAAACCATGATCGGGAAAGGTGCATATCTCAAACAACTGACCGCTGCCACATCGCAGATGAAGTCAGTAGAGATCGGCAGGGAGATGGAAGGAAGCTCCCCGCCATCGGTCTTCATCGGGAGCTGGAACTATCCCGATGTCTATGCCGGGCCCATGATAGCACCGATTCATGGTGACACAGCGATTATGGACATGCCAGAGTCGTGGATCTCCGGCAACAAGACACAGGAAGAGATCATCGGGTACCGGATGAATCTCGTCCGTGGCAAACATATGGTCAATGCGTCAGATCTCGACAACCGGTTTGTCGAAAAACTCCAAGAGATCACGCTTTCAGATTCATCAATCGAGAGTGAGATCGCATTCACCAGCACCCCGGAAGGAATGTCCTTTTCAGAGGAACATACCCCGTTTGGGCCCAGCGCTCCCATCGAGCGGTTCGAGATACAGGGGGGCCGGTGGGGACCGGGGTCTTGAGAAAGTGTACTATGACACTGATCTCAGGGCTGCCGATGCTGTTATCGACCTCCACAGGAAGGGAGTTCCATTCTCCAGTATCCAGAAGGCATTCTCTGTCGGCACCATGGGAAGAAGTGGGGGAAGGCACCTCGTCCCTACCCGCTGGTCAATCACAGCAGTCGACACGACTATCGGGGACAACCTTCTCACCGAAGTAAAGAAATGCCCCGTTTTGGACACCGTCAGGGTGCACGAGTTTTCAAGCCTCCACAATAACTATGCAGTCATCCTGATGCCTACCGGCTGGCAGTACGAATGGTCTGAGGCCTTTCTCCATGTCCTCGGCAATGAAGAACTCGTCTTCTCAGATCACGAAGTCAGGAAAAAGAAGACCGAGTACTCCCATCTTGGCGGTTGTTACTACTCCTGCAAGATGGCAGTTCTCGAGGCACTTGCCCGGGAGCAGAAACAAGCGGGGGCAATCATACTCCGTGAGGCTCTCCATGGGTATGTTCCTATGGGGGTCTTCAATGTCCGGGAAAATGTGCGGAATGCGATGCTCCAGCCGGGGCAGGAATTTGAAGACGTGAAATCCGCACTCACTCATATCTCGCAGAAATTCACCCTTCCCATGAACCGTTTCGTGGAAGAGGGTGCCCTGCTCAGGAGTGTGCTCAAACAGAAGCAGACCCGTCTCGCGGATTTTGCCGCGACAACTGTAGTGTAGTTGGAAATCCGGCAGGGAATCCCGACGCCCGGATATTCCTGCAGCCGGGGTGCGGCTTCATCGCGAAAGGAACAGGACCCGAAATGACCGACAAGACGCTGCGGATCATCCTTCACCTCGACATGGACAGCTTCTACGCATCCGTTGAGGTCCGGGAAAACCCAGCACTCCGGGGAAACCGGTTATTATTGGGGCCGATCCCCGGGAGGGAAAAGGCCGGGGGGTCGTCGCTACGGCGTCGTACGAGGCACGAAAGTTCGGTGTCAGGTCCGCGATGCCGATCTCCAAAGCCTATTCCCTTTGCCCGGGACGGGGTTTATCTTCCGCCCAACTTCCCCCTCTATGCAAAGGCATCTTCTGACGTAATGGGAATACTCAGGGGTTCGGGGTTCCCCTTCGAACAGGTGAGCATTGATGAGGCATTTCTCGATGTGACCGCCACCGGGGATTATGAGGCAGCCGAACGCCGTGCTCAGGATTTCCGGGATTGGATCCGGACCGAACTCGGTCTCACGTGCTCCATCGGCATCGGGCCTTCAAAGGTCGTTGCAAAGATTGCATCCGATTTTCAGAAACCGGATTGTCTTACCGTTGTTCCGCCAGAGAGGGTGCAGGCGTTTCTCGCTCCTATGTCCGTCCGAAAAATCCCGGGCATCGGGAAAAAATCCGAGCTGGAGCTGCTTGAGCTTGGGATAAAGACGATTGGGGATCTGGCGGGGTACAATGTCCAGGTTCTCCTCGCCCGGTTTGGCAAGGGCGGGATCGGGCTCCACGATCTTGCACTCGGGATCGACCATAGCGAGGTTGTGGAGCGGGGAGGTCCGCGATCGGTGTCCCGGGAGACCACGTTTGCGGAGGATACCGATGATCCTGAAGTTCTTTCCGGAACCATGGAGGTTCTTGTACAGGATGTTCACCAGAACCTGATCGAAGAACGGCTCAGGTTCAGAACGGTAACCGTCAAAGTCCGCTATACCGGTTTTGTCACGAAGACCAAAGCGAAATCGGTCGCCCATCATACCGATGACATCGGGACCGTCCGCAGGTTTGCCCGGTCCCTGCTCATGGACCTCGTCACAGAACAGAAGATCCGGCTTATCGGTCTCCGGCTCTCGGGATTTGAGGAGATGGACAGTACGCAGACAACTCTGGATATCTGATCCTTGATCGGTTCCCCTTCCAAAAATGTTGATTTCCGGGAATTTGTTCCGACAGGACTTTCCCGGATTGAGTCGTAACGGCGTGAAACAGGAAAAGAGAACCGCTGATTTCGTTTTCTGGCAGACACCCGCCGACAAAAAGCTCTTCGAGTAGGATGCAGAACTGTGCCGCTTCCGGAAATTTTCGCACGATCCTCCAAGGTCCAGCGCCAATAAACCGGGATTTTAAACTTTGAAATGCCTGAACGCCGCAAAACACCCGACGATAAGAATCCCGAGGACTACAATATAGAGGACGGGGCTTCCTTCCATTGAAAACCCGAAAAATGTTCCGCTCCCTTCTTCCGGTCCCGGGGAGAGTCCGACCGCGGTAGTATAGCGGTCTTCGATGCTCATGCTTCCGGTCATCTGGTATGCCGCGAGAGCTGCAATAACGACGACGATGAGGATTGCCCCGAAAAGGATGGGCCCTTTCTTCTCTTCAAATACGCTCATTTCCGGGGACCTTCTAAAATGTCAGGCCGGATCTTCCCGATATAGGCAACCATGAGACCGGTAAGGAAAGCCTCGATTACCGCAACACCCATGTTCACCGCTGCGAGAAGGGAAAGCCCCGTAAGGATCTGGGCATCGGTCTGGTGGACACCCTGGATTCCGGAGGTAAGGATGATCGCGATCATCACGATATTCCCGACCAGCAGGCTGGCGAAGGTCGCGACACCGGCCTGCGAGAAGAGATCGTTCGTGATTTTCTTCATCCCTCTGAACACAAACCAGGCTACGAGGACTTCAGTGAAATTGATAAGAACGTTCGCCCCGACGAGCCCCCAGCCGCCATGGCCGATGGCAGCCGAGAGGATGTTGACGATTAAGACGATCAGCGTCCCGATGACCGGGCCGGTCAGGATACCAATAAGGGGGGTGAGGTTCAGGTGGACCCCTCCGGCTATTGGTATCTGGACCTGGAAGATCGCAAACGCGGCGGTGGTGACGAAGGCAGCGATCGTTATCTTCCTCGGATCGGGTTTGTACCCTGGATCGCAGGAGGAACAACGCGATGCCGATGAGGATTATGGCGACTATCCACCATGCCAACGCCCAGAACAGGGTAAACGAACCATCTTCAAGATGAATATGCGCCATGGATTTTCCTCACAAAAGATACTGTTGTCCCGTTTATGCTACCCATTGCAGGAACAGGCATAAAAATTTTTCCAAAAAGTTGGGGTTACACCAAACCTCAATCCACAGGTTTTTTCTTTCGTATCAATGCATGGCCTTGTGGAGGAGAGAAACGAGTTGATCCCGGGTTATAGGGTGATCGGACGATACGATTCCCTGTTTTTCACAGAACTCCAGCCAGGTCCTGACAGTATCCGGTAGCCGGAGGCCGGCCTCCCCGATGAGAGCGGGATTATAGAAGATCTCTTCCGGCCGCCCCTCGGCAAAGACCGAGCCGTTCTTTACGAGGCAGACACGGTCAGCAATCCGGGCAGCGAGGTCCAGATCGTGCGTTGCAATGACGACACTGATACCAAACCGGTCCCTCAGCCCGAGCATCAGCTCCTCGGTCATCGCACTATGCACCGGATCGAGGTCAGACGTCGGCTCGTCCAGCGCAATGATGAGGGGTTTCATCGCGAGAATCCCCGCGATCGATACGAGACGTTTCTGCCCGCCACTCAGGTAATTGGGAAGCTTGGCAACGAGCTGGTCGGCACCCACCGCGGCGAGAGCTTCCATTGCTGCAGATCGGGCGTCTTCCGGGGACATGCCGAGATTGAGCGGGCCGAACATTACGTCGTCGAGCACGGTCGGGGCGAAGAGCTGGTCTTCGGAACGCTGGAAGACAATACCGACCTCCTTCCAGAGATCGGTCTTCTCGCCGGTGGTGATCGAACGTCCGCCGACCCAGATATCGCCCCGCGACGGGATAAGAAGACCATTGAGGTGCTCTATCAGGGTTGACTTTCCCGAACCGTTGGGCCCGCAGAGCGCGACGATCTCGTCCTTCCGGACAGAGAAGCACATCTCGTGGATCCCGATGCTCCCGTCCGGGTAAACATGGCTGGCGCAATCGACATGGATTAGTTCCTTTTCCGGATCCAGCGGGGCGCAGTGAGGGGATTTGGGATCCCGTAACGTGATGGTCATGGCAACAAGCCTCCGTATGAGGGAATGATCACTTCAGTGACGATGATCGTGAATGCAGCAAGAGCGAGAACGCCGTATTCTGCGAAACCGGGTGATGGAATTGCGGTCCGGGCGCTGTACGACCCGGCCCCGTGATAGCCCCTTGCGATCATCGCCTTGTGCACCCGTTCCGCCCTCTCAAACGACCTGATGAAAACGAGGCCTGCAATTTCAGCGAAGAGCTTTCCCTGCACCCGGATTGAATGGATCAGGCCTCCGCCCCTGGACCGGACAGCCTTGAGGAGTGCGCCGGTCATGGCGAGAGTCAGGAACAGGAACCGGTACGCCATGAGAAATATCTGGTCGAGGGGTTCCGGGAAGAGCCGGTAGATCATTCCGGAGAAATGTTCGTATCGCGTTGTCATGAGGAAGAAGAGCGAGAAACTGATAGAGATCAGTGCTTTCAGGAGCAGGGTGGCGATAAGCAGGATCCCGTTATCGGTAAGGGTCAGGGTGAAACCGGGAAGGGGAAATGCGAGAACCGCAGTGCCGGGTTCAGTCCATGCAAGTATCCCGACGAGAGTCAGGACAAAGATGACCGGCATCGTGTACCACGCGAAAAGTTTTTTCACCGGTAGGCCGGCCGACCAGTAGACGAGAAGGATCAGCGCGTACAGGGCAGCGAGGAGGGCGAGACTTCGGGTGAGGGTAATCATCAGGACAATGAGGATAAGCATGAAGAACTTTGTCCACGGGCTAATCCGCGAGAAAATGGAATTCTGCTTCTCGGCATAAGTCGTGATGAGATCGAGGTCCGGTATGTGCTCGGATATCATTGCGGTTGCCATGGTCAGAATGTCTCCGGTTTACCAGCGGGGAAATGACCTGCGATGTGGCTGACAGCACTCTCAGGATGCCGGCACCCTTCATCATGGGTTATCCGGCCGCATGTTCCCTGCTGAGGGTGGCCCAGCGCCCTGCACATCCGGTCTATTGCATCCTTTGACACGAAACTCTCAAGTCGCGAGACCTCGTGACATGCCTGCTCATCAGTGAGGCCGTTCCGCACGAAGATTAGGCTGAGAATCCGGTGTCGTTTTATCAAAAATTTTGCATTCTGGGTTCCGGTTTCTGTAAGAACGACACCCCGGTAGGGTACGTGTGAGAGATAACCCGCCGAGGAGAGCTCGGCTATGGTTTTTGTGACCGTGGAAGGATCGACATTGAATTTCGATGCGATATCGTTTGTCTTCACGGTCCCGCCTTGTTCGAAGATGAATTTGAGGTAGTCTACCTTTCGTGGTGACAGCTCGAGACCGTCTGATGGTTCCATGGGTCTTGATAGGGACGGATATAATAAAAAGTTTGGCCATACACCAAACTTTAGTGTGCGCGTTTTCCGGACAATCTCTTTGATTTTAGGATAGGATCCGGGAAAAAAAGATTATTCCCTTTTTCCGACATGCCGGTCGATATAAATAAGGTGCCCCGGGGAATCCCCGACCATCTTGATCTGGGCAAGGACTTCAGACACCTGCTTCTCCTCCTCCACCTGCTCCCTGACAAACCAGTTGAGCATCTCGAAGGTTGCATAGTCTTTCTCCCGTGCTGAAAGTTCGACAAGTGCGTTAATCATTCCGGTCACTTTCTGTTCGTGGGCGTAGGCGTCTTCAAAGATCTTGCCAGCAGACGACCATTTTGCCTTTGGGGCATCGATTGCCGCCAGGGAGACTTTCCCTCCCCGCTGGATAATGTAATCGAAAATCTTCATGGCATGCGCCTGCTCTTCTTTGGACTGCACCCTCATCCAGTGTGCAAATCCTTTCAGGTTCTCGTTTTCGAAATACGAGGACATTGCCAGGTACAGGTACGCCGAGTAAAACTCGCTGTTGACCTGCTTGTTTAAGGCTTCTTCAACAGATTTTGCGATCATTGATTTCCTCAGGATCGGTATTGGAGAGGTTTGTGGTATTAATGGTTTCCGGTGCGACGTTTGAAGGGAGAATTGGCAAAAATTGTCCCGTTGTTGCTGATGGATCGCTCAAATCCTATAAACCGCGATCGGCTTTGCAAATTCACAAGATCCCGGATTGAAACTGTGGTCTGAACCAACTACAATTTTTTCGAGTGTTTTTCCGGTTATTTTTTCCGGTTAAAATGGGCAAAAATGAACCTTTCACCACATCCACTGTATGACCGCACCAAACTCTCAACAGTTCCGCCCAACAAACAACCCGATCAGAAAAACCAGACCCCTTTCAAATTATTTTTTCAGCTCAAGAACTACCCCCCCATTTTTTCTCAAAATAAACCGGACCCCCCACAAATAATTTTACAAAAAAATTTGACCCCCTCCGGTTTTTTAAATTTGCCGGCCCTCCGGTTTTTTAAAAAACAAGTCCGACCCCCACCTCCGCACGTCTCTCACCGTCTGAACAAATCTTCCGGAAAATCGCCACCCCCCCAATTATTTTTACAGAAAAACCGGACCCCCTCCAATTTTTTTAATTTGCCGGCCCCCCCCACCACAAAATATTTTTTCTGTCCGGATCGTACCCCCTCAATTATTTTTCAAAATAAACCGGACTCCCTCCGGTTTTTTAAAATTGCCGGCCCGGCAGAATTCGGAATAAGAACCTATCCGGGCCATTTACACGGCCGGAACTGTACCAATTCCGGGTCAGCGGTATGCACCATCGCTTAGCAGCGTACCGGTCATAGTGGTTCGTACTCATGGAAAAACGGTGCAATTTAAGAGATATTCAAACCGGCTTGCTGGTTCATATAACCCACATCGCACCAAATTTCCCTTATTTATATTTAAACAATAACACTATTGACAATACGATTCGCTCATTCATAACAATTATAAATGTCGCGGGCAATAGATCAATCACCACAAAAAAGTGGGCTTATCCAACCACTATGATGCAGGATTACCAGCAGGAACTCATCGCCATCAAGGACCTTCTCAAGAAAAACCCGAACGGGATGAGTGTAACCGATATCTCGAAGGCATTGAAAAAGAACAAGAACACGATCGGGAGATATCTCGATATCCTGCTGATATCAGGCCAGGTCGACATGCGGGCCTACGGGATGGCAAAAGTCTACACGATCTCCCAGCGGGTCCCTCTTTCGGCCATGCTCAGTTATTCAAAAGAACTCATCATGGTGCTGGACAGCGAGTCCCGTATCACCGATATCAATGACAATTTCTTAAAACTCCTCCAGTTGTCGCGCGAAGATACTGTCGGAAAAAATATTTCGTTCCTGCAGTCTCCCGAAGTGGACGTCCATGAACTGCTCGATACAATAACCACCGATATGGGGAGCTAAGGAGACCACGGTCACCTTCCCGCTCAAGGATAACGGCGAGCGGATCTTCCACCAGAAATGCGTTCCCACGGTCTTCGATGACGGGAGAAAAGGCATCACGCTGATCCTCGAGGATGTTACCGAACATATTCTTGCCGAGCGGGAGATCCGCGAAAGCGAGGAGCGGTTCCGGATGATGGCCGATAATATCCAGGACGGCCTTATCATCCTGGAAAAGGGAAAGACGATATACGCAAACAACCGCATCGCCGAAATCACCGGGTATTCCTTTGAAGAACTCTGGGCCATGGATGCACTCGCCACCGTAGCCCCGGAGTCCCGCGAGAACGCAATCCGCCAGATCCATGACATCGGGGAGCATCCCGAGAAATCAGGGGATATCCAGATGTGGATCATCAGGAAAGACGGCGAACGGCGTTTTGTCTATGCCCGTATCAGCGGGGTGAAACACCACGATACCTTCTATAATTTCATCATCTTCACGGATCTCACGGAACTGGAATCCCAGTGTGCAAAGGTGGGCGAGAGCGAAGAGCGGTTCCGGATGATGGCCGATAACATCCAGGACGGCATCATCATCGTAGAAAATGATAAAATCGTGTTCTCGAACCGCCGGTTCAAGGATATCACCGGCTATTCCGCCGAAGAGGTGGCAAAGATGGATATCCACGGGGCCCTGGTCTTAGACGATCCTGTTGCGGATGCAGGGATTGTCCCGGTGACCGATAAGGGGATGATCGAAGAGATAATAAGGAAAGTCACGCCTGGGTCGGCTCCCGGTGAATTCAGGATCTGGATACGGCGGAAGGATGGCGCCCATCGTTACCTCCAGGGAAAGGTTACCGCTGCAAAGCATGGGGACATCACCAGCATGTACATCATAACATCCGATATAACGGACTTTGCCGAACGGGAGAAGAGCCTGCGCGAGCGCATCAATGCACTCCAGGATCTCCTCCACTGATCTCTTCATTTTCCCGGGTTCTTTCTTTTTCTTTCTTCGTGGCCGTTATCCTGAGATACTTTTCTCGAAAAAGCTATAATCCATATGTATAGTCAATAAAGGATATCCTTTAATACTGGCATCTCAAATCTCTATGGCAACAAGTCAGGATCTCTTTACATGAACGCCACGCTCAAAGGAATGCCCGGGGAATCTTCCGGGTATAGTAATTACCGGCACAGCCACGGGAGAATAAACCTGGTATGGCTTGCCATTCTCATCGGCATCGCAGCCCTGCTTATCGTTGTCACCCCGGTAAGCGCAGGAGAGCAGTATATGTCCGGGAGCCCGGTCCTCTCTGCCTCTATCGCCGGAACCAACGAGTTTTCCCCGGGGGATGAAGTACGGATACCCATAGTCATCGATAACTCCGGCCTGAACCAGTTCAAGTTCGTAAAAACCAGTATCGTTAATCTGGATGACCTCCCCAACACGGCAAAGTTTCTTACGGTAACCCTCGAAGCCGGGGATTCGCCGTTCATCATCAAGTCCGATCCCCAGATGGTGGGCGACCTGAAGGCAAGCAGCACGTCAACAAGCGTGTTCACCGTCAGGATCCCCTCGGACACCCCGTCAGGGGCCTATCTCCTTCCCGTGAAGCTCAACTACACGTACCTCTACGTAGCTGACCAGTACGGGGTAGACACGATCCAGTACACCTACAAGACAAAGGATGTCGAATACGACCTCTCCATCAAGGTAAAACCGGATGTCAGGATAAGCGTCATTTCATCGGATATCCAGTCCCTGAATGCCGGCACCGAAGGCTCGATCAAGATCGATGTGAAGAATATCGGGAACGAGTTTGCCAAAAAAGCAGTCCTTACCATTGTGCGGAATGACGGAAGCCCCGTTGTCCCTACTGAAGGAAGCGCCTACATCGGCGACTTCGCTTCGGGAGCAACTGCAACCGGGATCTTCCGGGCGTCAGTAACAGACAGTGCAGAAGCCCAGTCGTATCCCCTCGATGTGTTATTAAAATATGAGAACAGCGAAGGCGACACCGTCACATCGGATATCGAAACGATCGGGGTTCCGGTAGGTAATAAAACTGCGTTCGCAATGGTATCTGCGCCGGAGACCCTGACCCCGGGCCAGAAGAAAGTTATCACTGTCGTGTACAAAAACATCGGCGGATCCATAGCACACCAGGCCCAGGCCCGCTTGAGCCTCGTCGACCCGTTTACCAGTAACGACGATATCGCTTTCCTCGGGGATATGGCACCCGGTGAGACCAAAGAAGCCTCATTCCTCATAACCGTGGACAAGGCAGCCACCCTGAAACAATACGGTATCGATTCCGAGATC
Source organism: uncultured Methanomicrobiales archaeon (assembly GCA_963758935.1). Classification (GTDB taxonomy): domain Archaea; phylum Halobacteriota; class Methanomicrobia; order Methanomicrobiales; family Methanospirillaceae; genus Methanoregula. Next base: position 81,008 of record CAVWXD010000006.1, read on the forward strand.
CGGTTCCGCGATGCCTATGATAACCAGAAAATATCCGACCCGCTGAAGCTGAGCCTGAACGTCGGCGAAGATAAGGGATTGATTGCCGGGTTACTGAAAAACCCGATAGCTCTTCGCAATCATTGCCGCCATAATAATCGGACTCGCATACATCGTGATCGTCTACCGGAAGCGAGCGAACAGGTGAGGGTAGTACCATGACTCGCACCGGCATTATCCGCTTACCCAGAATAGCGATGGTGCTTTTTGCACTGCTCGCGTGCGGCATCCTTATAGTGGCACCGGTAACAGCCGCCACCAAATACCTCGGGGGTGCCCCGGCATTTTCAGCCGAGGTTTCCGGGGTCAATGAGTTTACGCCGGGTGAGGATACAACGATCAGTATCGTTGTAAAAAATTCCGGGGTCTTTACCATGAAGCAGACTTGGCAGGGGCACGATTGAACCCGAGGATCTTCCGACCACGGCAAAAACGGCAACCATCGGCCTCGCTTCGGACAGCGATTTAGTCTCCATCAAGACCGATCCGCAGATGGTCGGGGATTTCCCCGGAGAGGGGAAAATCATGACGATAAAGTTCAGGATGAAAATATCGTCAGATGCGACCGCCGGTGAATACCAGCTGCCGCTCACCATCAGTTACCGGTATCCCCGGGTTATTGAACAGCAGGCTGCAGATGTCTTCGAGTTCACCTATAATGATGCCCAGGATACCATCCCGGTTACTATCCGGATCAAACCGCAGGTACAAATTAAAGTCCTGGACGTAGTCCCGGAACAGCTGAGCGTTGGATCGGAGGGTTACCTGAACCTGAAGATCAAAAATATCGGCCTGGAAAACGGTGAAATGACCTCGGTGAAGCTGCACCAGAACGGGAACAGCCCGGTGATCCCGTCGGACAGCACAATATATATCGGGTCTTTCCCGAGCGGCGGCACGGTGGAGTGCAGGTACAAGGTATCCATAACAAAGGATGCGACAAACCAGACTTACCCCGTAGATGTAACCGTCACCTATACCAACCGGGAAGGGACGGTCGTCACCTCGGCACCGGAGACTATCGGGGTCCCGGTAATGGGTAAAACAGGCTTTTCCGTGGTATCCGCAGCGCCCAAGATTGCCCAGGGATCCAGCAGTATAATAGAAGTCCAGTACCGGAACGACGGGAACGTGACCGCCTATAACGCACAGGCCCGGATCTCCGCCCGTGACCCGATAACGATCGCTGACAATAACGCGTTCCTCGGAGATATGGCCCCCGGCGCGACCGCAACCGCACGGTACGATATAACCGCAGCAGACGGGGCCGAACCGGCGGTGTACACGGTTGACAGCAAAATCCGTTACCGTGATGTCCTCGACACCAGCCAGGAATCAGATACCATCAGCGTGGCAATCGAGATCACCCCCGCAAAGTCAGCCTCCATCGCCGGGCTCCCGCTTACCGTGTTCATCCCCGTGGTAATCCTCGTCATCATCACCGGCATCATCGGGTTACGGTTCTACCGTGACAGGAAACGGTTACAATGAGAATGCCGGAAATCCGAAAAGAATTCACAAATCCGCTGCGTGAAAACCGGAAGCCGGTTTTCAGCAGCAGCCGGATGGCTGGGAGTAACCGCGATGATAGCGAAACTCTTTGAAGCAATAGCACACGCGATCATCAAAAAACCCCGCGTCGTAGCCGGTATCGTCGGCCTCGTCTTCATCATCGGCATAGTCGGCATGACCATGCTCAGCATGCAGACCGGCTGGGCGACCTACATGGACAAGGATTCCCCCGCCGGGATCCTCCAGTCAAAATACGACGCCGATTACAAGGCGGACGCGATCATTCTCATCATCGAATCCAGCGACCCGCTGAGTTCTGACGTCCTGACCTATATCGACGATCTCGAGACAGATCTCCGGCAGCAGCAGAATATCCAGAGTTCCTTAAGTGTCGTTGACGTACTGAAAGCGTATAATGGCGGTACGCTTCCATCGTCCCGGGCGGATACGGACCGTATCATCGCATCTCTTCCCGAGAGCACCCGCAACCAGGTCGTACCCTCAAACGTCCTGACCCTTGTCCAGATCAAGCTAAGCCCGTCACTCACCGATGCAGCCCAGAAGTCAGTACCTGAACAACGTAGCAGCAGTAGTCGACACGTCCACCACACCTGCGGGAGTCAAGGTCGAGCTGTCCGGTACCCCGGCGTTCACCCAGCAGATGAGCGCCGGTCTCAGCAGCAACATGGGCATCCTCATCGGCGGGGCGATGATCCTCATGATCATCACTATGGGGGTCCTCTTTGCCTACGTCCGCTACCGGTTCATGCCGGTCCTGCTCGTCGCAGTCGGCCTCGTGACCTCCCTTGGCCTGATGGGTCTTGCCGGTATCCAGCTGAACATGGCGGTGATAGGAGCGTTCCCGGTCCTGATAGGGCTCGGGATAGATTACGCCATCCAGTTCCACGCACGGTTTGACGAAGAGTCCCGGAAAGGGTCTCTCGAAGATGCAGTCTTCACGACCGTTACCCGCACCGGCCCGGCAGTAATGTACGCCATGCTTGCGACCTGCATGGGATTCCTTGCGATGTTTGTCTCATCGGTCCCCATGATCCGGTCGTTCGGCCTCGTCTCCATCATCGGAATCTTCACCTGCTACTGGGTATCCTGCGTCGGTATGCCTACGCTCGCACTCCTGCTGAACTACCAGCCCAAGCCCCAGAAAACTGAGGCGTGCTATGCAGTGGGAGAAGGTGCGTGCGACTCGATCATCAAAAACGGAAAGAAAAATGGGAAAAGTTCGTTCTCCTATGGCCAGTTCCTTACCGATACCTCGGTGAAGATTGCAAAAAACCCGATACCCGTCCTCCTGATCGCGGCCTGTATCGCGTTCATCGGGTTCCAGATTGACCAGACCATCCCGGTCGAATCTAATGAGAACGCATTCGTTCCCTCGGATATGCCGGCCAAGATCAATATCGATAAGGTCACCCGTGTCTTGGGTGCAACTAGCACCGCCGACTTCTTTGTCCAGGGCTCACGGGTGACTGATCTCGATACGGTCATCTGGATGAAGGATTTCCAGGATTACGAACTCTCGCGCCATGCGGAACTCACCGCATCGACGAGCATTGTCACGTATATCCTCCAGTATAACGGCGGCGTCATGCCACAGACCCAGGCCGGTCTCGATGCGGTGCTGGAAAAGATCCCCGAAGATACGAAGAAAACGTACATCAGCGGCTCGATGAGCGCGGTCATAAAATTCAACACCATCAAACTCGAGATGTCGCAAACGGATACCCTGAAACAGCAGATGATCAAGGACATCGCGTTCCTCGAACCCCCGGTCGGTTTCACCGTGAAACCCATCGGCAACTTTGAGACGATGACCACACTGCTCGGGGCCATGGCCGACTCGAAGGACACGATGACCTATCTCGGGTTCATCTTTGTCTTCATTTTCCTGATCGTCGTCTACCGGCACATCCACGCGGTCTCACCGATCATCCCCATTATATTCGTCGTCGGATGGAATGCGGTCATGATGAGTATCATCGGCCTGACGTATAACCCTCTCACGGCGACGCTGGGTTCGATGACGATCGGCGTAGCAGCAGAATACACCATCCTCGTCATGGAGCGGTACTCGGAAGAAGAGGAGCGGCTGCACGACCATGTCGCCGCAATCCAGGAGAGCGTCAAGAAGATCGGCAGCGCTATAACGGTCTCCGGCCTTGCAACGTTCTTCGGGTTCTCGGCCCTGTGCCTCGCGACATTCCCCATCATCAGCAACTTCGGTATCTCGACCCTGATCGCCGTCGGGTTCTCCCTGATCGGTGCGATCTTCATCATGCCCGCGGTGCTCTCCCTTATGGGCGGGTTCACCGAATGGCTCGAGTCGAGAAAGCGAGACCCCATAACGGATGAAAAAGTATGAAAAACGTTCTCTACGTTGATGCAGATACGCGGATGAGTTCATTAATTTCCCGTGTCTGTGAGGTGACCGATATATTCTCGGTCTACACGGTAGAATCCCAGAGCAGGGCACTTGAGTGGCTGACAGAAAAAAACGCGGACCTGATCGTTTCCAACCACCGCACCGGGGAGCTCAACGGTGTCGAATTACTCCGGAGAATACGACGGCAGGGGCTTTCCATACCGTTTATCTTTTTTTCTGAAGAAAATGGCTCTTCTGTGAAAAACGCCGCTTATTATCTTGATGCATTCGGGTTTATTGAAAGAAACGGGTACGGGAAAAAACAGATCCTGGACCTTTTGCGGCTGATGTTCTGGACGGTCGGTCGTCACGACATGGACGATCTCCCGGAAAAAACAGATTGACCTTTTAAGATCGGGATTATCCCGGTCAGGTTTTCACTTTTTTAAGCAATCCCGGGTGAGCGTGAAACCAAGTCCCTCATTCCAAACACAGATCAAAAAAATTGAGTATGCCCGGACAAATATTATGCCACAGGAGCCGGGACTACAAAAAACGTGGAGTATCCTTCACCGATGTTCCTCGTCAGGTGCCCTTTACCCGAGGTATCCTCAAGTAGTACGAGGTCCCCCGGCATAAAGCGCCTGACCGTCCGGTCGGTTGTCTCCATCTCCACTGCACCCGACATGAGGGCGAGGAACTGGCGGGCGGGACACGGATGCCAGTCCCCGATCCAGCCGGGTTGAAACGAATAGAAGCGATACTTCGATGCGGATTTATCCCCGGAGACGTAAAATGGGGCAGCGGGGGGTGCACCGCTTGCGAGATTCTGCTCGACGGTCACGGAATCAAAGTGCGAGCCACCCTGCGTATCCGCGTATATTCTGTGATACTTCACCAGGGCGAGATTGGGCGGGAGTTTTTGAGTCATGGTTCATCTTCCTCAATCGATGTGCGGGTTGGATGCTTCCCGATGAAAGTTATAAACAAAACAATGAGGGATAAACGTTACGGTACAACTTTTTTAGAATAGTGTTTGATCATCGGAGGGTTCAAAATTTCGATAAAATTGTGATTAACGGAAAACGATACTTTATCATTATAAAATTTACAATAAGCGAAATGAGGATAAGGGCGAATGACAGAAAAAAATCCCTCAGGGGTTTTATCGAGTTGTATCTGCGGTTATACAATCAAACAAATTCTTATTGCTCTATTTGCATTGATCGTGATTCCTATTATTGTAAGTGTTATTTCTTTTAACTATCAATATTCTAATTCAAAATCCAGTGAGCTCAAAAGCCTTTCGAATGGATATATTTCTGATTTAGATTTTGTCAATCGATCTTTAAGCGCCACGTTGTCAACTTATAACGATCCTAATAGTCCTGACTATAATAAGCCAACAAAAATTGTGACAGAGATATATCCAAATTGGGGGTTATATTATTCAAATCGACAAGATATTCAAAAATTCGATCCAGAATTGTCTTCTGAAATCTATGAATTTTATAGTGTACTTCTAAGTGCTGAAGATAACAGAGTTTTATTTAATAATTACGAAATTCTACTTTCTGCGCAGGAAAAAAATTCACCAGCGACAATGCAGAATTTTTATGAACAGAGAGTTGTGACGTTTAATCACATGATTAATTATATGGAATGGTGTCAACAAAAATTACCAAAACTCATGAGTGATTTAAAACAGGTTAGAGACTCCTAACCCGTGCTCAATAATTTTGATAATCTGCCTCACAGGCTTTGAATATTTAAAAATCAGTCACGGCTGAGGATTTCTAGAACCTTTATAGTTTCATAACGTCCTTTCCAGAAAAGTGTGATAATTCGGAATTTTCAGAACAATGTGGTATCAGAAGTGATGGGTTGCAAAACGCGAGAAAACTATAACCCAAGAAGAGAATGCGGGGTTATAGTTATCTAGCTAATTGCAACCCATCACTTCTGATATCACATACTCAGACTCTCGGGTATATTCTCAATTACGAATGTTTTATCATAAGGTTCAAGGCGTTTTTTAAAGGCAAATGGTCAGATATTACGATTAACTAAATATTGCAATTCTTTTATCGATATCTCTTTGTGGTCATCCTTGATTGTAATTTCGTTAACAGTGATATTGTAATTATTAATTATCGTCGAATTGTTGGAACAAATTGCTAAAGCGTTTTCATTAAAATTGTCATTATTTTTCACTTTGTTAGCAATATCAGCAAACATCGTGAACGAATATAGTAAAACAGCGGTGAATAAAAGAATCACAATTGCATAACCCCAAAACGGAACTGCAATTTTTTTATTAAGAAATTCATATTTTTCCAAATCTTCCCGATGACTGTTCTTTTTTGCCCATTCCATTTCCAATTCATAAGTGGCTTTCAAAGAAAAGAAACTAAAAAAATATGATAATATCGCGCTTACGACCAAACCCAACAATACTGCACCGAAAAATAACTCCATTGTGAAAAAAATATCCCATGTTTGCATAATAGAAATCTTACTCACTTGTCATAATATTTTTCAGAAAAAAAGCATAAACCCAAAAATTAGGATCGGGGTTCTTTCTCTTCAAATATTTTGTATCTGGAAATAATTATTTCACCAAACGCTGTTACTACAAATATCGCTAGTAAAAATCCAACAATATACAAAAAAATTCTTATTAAGTTGGTTTCGATGTCAGGATCAAAACTAGGGTAGAATGAATTACCTAATGAATATAAAATAAAATTGGGGACGTCAAAAGGATTTAGATTCAATGGAATGGATTTGTAAAGATAGAGCACAATCATGAGAAATAGAGCTGAAGTTGTTAATGAGAAAAAGAATGACCTAAAACGCTCTTTTAAATTTTCAATAGAAATTGAGGATAAATAATCATTTTTAATCAATTCTGATATCGCTCTAAATATTGGAAAAGATTCTTGGACTGGGTTTGTAAGTAGCCGTAAAGAAAGTAAATATGCTGGAATCACGGCCAATGTTACGATGAATGCGGTATTTACATCTCCATTAGACCCGGTTCCATTGGGAACAAAATAATTTGTTGGATTTATTAAAAACATTATTGAAAAGTACAATGGAATGATTAAAATAAAATTATTTTTTAAAACCACCCAAAAATTAAGTGTTATCTCTTTTTTATATTTACTATTTGAATCAAGTCTATGATACGTTCCAATTTTAGAAATGGGATTTGAAATAGCGAGAATCGCTATTGTAAAAAATAAAAATAGACCCAATGTAATAAAAATAAAACCATCTGCAACAAACGAAACATATGAAGTAAAATTGAAGGCCGGAATTGCGAATCCCATCGAAATTCCTATTAAAATAACTCCTAAAATAGCTGATCCAACCAATATCCAAAATAATTTTTTTGTTTCATCCACGTTATTCATATTTAATCGATTATTTTATTGCTGATTAATTTTTTCCGTCAAAATTTTTCTTATTACCTAATTATTCTCATACATTTTTCATATTTGTACCCATTCATCAAGCCTCGTTATCACATGTTTATTGAGTGAAAACGGCTGTTCGCTCTCTGCATTTTTTTTCATATAATGAAGTGTGCCCTTTGAAAAGCCGCGTCTCTTCCATTCGGTATAAGAAATACTCAATATCTTCTTTCTAATGTCATCGGAATCTTGACGTTTAATTTCATAATCTGGCGAAATCAGATCAAGAGATTTTTGTTTACCTACAAGGTAATGAGCCAATTCCCGCGCCTTAAGGAAGATCACATAATCCCAAGACGTTTCTTTGCCCTGATACTCAACCGTTTTATTGAGCCATCGGTTGATCTCATCCGTAATTTTCCGCGCTCCCATTGCTCTCAATTTTAGCGTGTAGTTTTCGGTTCGGATGAAGTCTTTTTTCTCCATTGAATCGGTTTCAATCAAATTGATCACGGCCAAATCAACGATGAACCTAAACAACTCCTGCATATCATACGCAAGACTGTATTTACCGGGTTGCATCTCATGGAGAAATCCAACATGAGCGTCCAATCCAACACTGTTAAGCGCTCGGAGGCATTCCGCTTCAAGGAGTGAATACCCGTAATTGAGCATACAGTTTACCGTATCAGCTGCACCCATCGGGCGATTTGTCCGACCTACAGCACGACTTGTAAATTCTAATTTTGACGGAATCACCTTCTGAATCTGTTCCCAATAAAAGACGGCAACATTCCCTTCGACACCCATTAATTCACGGATATTCGTTACCTTCGATAATTTCGATGACTGAGTTAAGAAATCCGTATCAACATCAGGATATCTTTGATGAAGAAAGTCCAATACCAGGTGCGTTCTATCAAATTTTGCTTCGATAAACTCACGCGCAATCTGTAATCGCACCTTCTTATCCTCGAAGGCGTGATATTGTGCAAACTTGGTTTTAACCTGAACACTCTCCGGCGGGAGCATCGTTGTGAGCAATTTGCCATTCCAGTTTATGACTGTAATCTGAACACCGTGTTTAATGAGCCACTTGATCGCTTCTATCGTGATATTCCCGCTTTGGCCATAGATTACGATATTACTAATGTCAATTCGTTGAGGTGTGAAACAATACTGTTTAGGCTCTTCGGTAGTGGTGGATCTTCCATCTTTAACGAAGAGTTTCGCACCGTCAACATGCATATTGATGCCGTGACCGTTGAGAAGAAGAATAGTCAACTCATCCACCCCCCTGAATTTTGAGGGGAAAGTAACAAACTGGCCGCTTGCGTCCTTATCTCAGAAATAATATTTGCAATTTCGCTATTTTCCGCGGATTTTGTTTTTCGTAATTTTCTTTCAAATTCAAAAAGAACATCTCTCTGCATTTCTATAGGTTCGGCAGTGTCTTTGTTTCTGTATAATCCACTGACTCTTATTAATCGTTCAAGGCTTTTAGCATCAAAAATCAATTGCTCAACAACACTAGGATCTTTCAGCATTCCTAAAAGATATAACAAATATTGCAAAATATTCGGCCGAGTAACGTCTGTTCTACAAAATCTGATAAGGGCACTTCTTAATTTTTTTATTAATAGGTCGTGATTGGAAGGGAAAATTTTTTGATTGCCCATATAATAGTACAAAATCCAGACTGTTTTTTCAGCAATAGTGATGTCATAATCTAAACCATGAATTACTTCATTGAGTTGTGTTGAATTTAGATGATATTTACCTCGATAACGGTCGATTTCATCTAAAGTTACGATTACATCTCCGGGATCTTTCGATTTCAAGTAAGGTAAAATCTGATCGATGTGTTTTCGACGTTCATCGACTATCTTAGACACCAAATACTTTGATCGTGCATCAGGATCTTTAATTCCATAGATGTCATAAAAACCGGATTCAATCTCTAAAATCTGCCCGTCCTCTTTCATTTCCTTAATTTTGCGATAGAAACTTTTTTCATTGAACCCTCGGTCAACTAACCCTTCGAGAGAAGTATGCTTTTTCTTTATTTCTTCGATCAACTCTGTAGTTCTCACCGCATAATTTTCTTCGAGGTAAGCAAGAATTTCATTCTTAATATCGCTGGCATTCAAGTAAAAGTCACTCCCAATTAATAGATATATATTCTCAAATATGATATCAAACTTGCTGTCATTTCTGGATTATGCCACTTCAATACTATTCTATTTTAGTGAATACCAGATGAGAAAATCAACGAGGATTGTCTTCACGCTTCCCTTGTATCTCAAGGAGAAGCTCGAAAGAATAGCGAATGACTACGGATGTTCTCAATCCGAAATTTTGAGACTGGCATTAGTGAAGAAACTTGAGGAAAAGGTATGACCAAGAAAATCTTTTCAAAAGATTTCCGGACGTTCAACCAATGGCTCAATGCCACTCCAAGAACCTCGAAGTATGCGAAACAAGTCATCAGGGATCATGAGAAATTCCCTAAGTTTTCCCTCAAAGACCTCAAGCACCTCGACCTTTCGGATAAAGATTTGAGTGGGATTCGATGGGAGAATCTCTCATCAGTGTCAAAACGGGAACGCAATCTTGCGTTTGAAGTCTTACGCTCGATGAGAAAAGGCGAGAAGTTCAAAAATGCCGTTGATGCTGTCGGAATCAAACGAGAGACTGTGATTAAACATCTTGGCAAATACCTCACAAAATCCCGCGGTTATTGGCGGGTAACAACCTCTGATAGCCTACAGGCGGCAATGGCGTTTTATGACCGTGATCATGGGAATATCACCATCGTTACAAGAAACTCTCACGACCGGACAAAAATCGGAAAATATCTTTCAGCCGTCAGTAAGGCACTAAAATCCGGGGATGGTCCCGTCTTAAGAAATTCCGGAATATGGTGATTGTTGACGGTCAGGGAAATCCCCATCATTTCGAAACTGACCTCGATACCCTTTACGAGATAGAAGATGCTCAAGAAGAACCCGAATTTTTTGAGATTTATCAGACTTAACGATGTGAGACCTATGGATAAAGAAAAATACAAACAGTCTATTCAAAAACAACGAAGAGACCGGACGGTCAGGATGGTTTGTTCGAATTGTGGTGAGGATGATCCTACCGTCATTGAAATGCACCACATTTATGGAAGAAATAATTCCGAAGAAACAACTCCTCTCTGTCAGAATTGCCATACGAAGATAACACAGGATCAAAACAAAATATCTCCGTCATTACGTTCAAAAAATGCGTCTCCCAATGAGAAACAGGGATTTCTCCTTGTAACTGTTGGTTCACTCCTTGAGTTAGTGGGTAAAACCCTCAAAAATCTAGGCCATGAGGTGATCCTTCATGGATAGGATAGCGGTTCGGGCTTACACCCAGAAACCAAATCAACCTTCATTCGTGAATGCATACGCGTTCAAAGAACCACCACTCTCCCATGATCGGGTTTTGATTTTTGATACGGAAACGACGATTGACCGATATCAAAATCTGAAATTCGGATTTTTCAAAATATATTTGAAAGGTTCACTCCAACACGAAGGTTTGTTCTATGATCCCTTGACAGTTGACGGAAACGAGTTAAAAATTCTCCAAACCTATGTAAAAAATCACAAAAGTTTACCACTTTACTCCGTTGACGAATTTGTTAACGAGGTATTTTACCCGGAAATTTTTTGGATGCGAACTCTCTGCGTCGGATTTAACCTTGCATTTGACATCAGTCGTTTAGCGTCAAAATCTGTCAACGCACGTAAAAATAATCGTCAGGGGTTTACATTTTACCTGTCAAACACGTCAAAAAATGTGTCAAACCCGTCAACTTATACGTCAATTAACCCGTCAAATCCCCCGATAACAGTCAAGCAAATCGGGAATGTCAAAACATTCCGGTTCTCTACGTCAAAGTCAAATCAGGGAAAAGACTATTTTGCGGGTTTTTTCCTTGACACGCAAACTCTTGCCGAGGTGCTTTTACAGGCAAAACACCTTTCGCTTGACAAAGTAGGTCAGCTTCTTGACCTCAAGGTCAAAAAAGTCAAAACTCTCGAACATGGCAAAATTACGTCTGAGTATATCAACTACAATATTCGGGACGTTGAGACAACCTATGAACTTTATAAGCGGCTTATCGAAGAGCTGAATATTTACAATATCGGTATTCCCCCAACGAGAGTGTTCAGCTCGGCCTCTATTGGAAAATTCGCATTAAAACAATTAGGTATCAAGCAACTCTCCGAATGTCAACCGGATTTTTCGTCAGAACTTTTTGGGAATCTCATGAGCGCGTATTACGGCGGGAGAACGGAATGCAAAATCCGTAAGGTTCCGACGAAAGTAAGTGTGCTTGATTTTACGAGTATGTATCCATCAATCACGATGTTATTGGGTATTTGGGATTTTATCATCGCGGATGGCGTTGAGACCGAAACAGTAACAGATGAAATACGCGGATTATTGGAAAATATCGACCTTAACACCCTTCAAATCCGTGAAAAATGGAAGCAGTTTGTTGTAATGGTTCAGGTTCAGCCGGATGAGGATATCTTACCCGTCCGGATGGATTACAAGGGCGATAAAACCACGTTCAACGTTGGGATAAACAAACTCACTTCAAAAGAGCCATTATGGTATGCACTTCCCGATGTAATTGCTTCAAAGTTACAATCTGGAAAATCGCCAAAGATTCTCAAAGCGATCCGGTTTGTACCAAAAGGAGTACAAGACGAATTGACCCCCTCAAAGGTTTTAGGTATTCCAATCGATCCTTCGAAAGATAATTTGATTCAACTTCTCGTTGAGGAACGGCAAAAAATCAAAAATTATCTAAAAACACTTTCAAAGGATAACCCGGATTATGCGGTATTGTCGAGCCGTGAACAGGCGATGAAGATTTTAGTTAACGCGATGAGTTATGGGATTTTTATTGAACTCAATCCCGAAGACAAAAAATCTGAAATTCAGGTTTTCGGCGTGGATGAGTTTTCGACTAAAAAGAATCATTATGAAAGGCCAGGTAATTTTTTTCACCCACTTTTGGCGGTCATGATAACGGCGGGATCGCGATTGTTCCTCGCAATTGCCGAGGCTAAACTATCAGAAAAAGGCGCGCGACACGCCTATATGGATACTGACAGCGTTTTTGTTCCACCAGAATATTCGCATGAGCTGATTGACTATTTTCAACCTTTGAACCCTTACGGCGTTTCTCTTCAACTCCTGAAAGTAGAGAAAGAGAATATGTGGTTCTATGGAATCTCATCAAAACGGTATGCTCTATACCAATTCGAAAAAGGAATTGTCTCGTTCTTGGAAGGGGAGAGATCCTTTAAACTTCACGGATTAGGCCATCTCACCAACCCTTTTCCGAATTCCCAACGGGATTGGCAAGCGGAAGTTTGGCGAGATATTCTCAAGCTCCATTATGGGTTGATTTCTCGTTTCGAGATCGAAGAGAAGTATTCGCGGTTTTATGCTATTGCACGATTGACGGTGAGTACTTCGAATGTATTGAACCGATTTAAATTTCTGAATAAGGATAAGGGTTGGTTACAACAGATCAAACCCTTCAATTTCTTTCTCGTGGGCTTTCAGGTTGTTAATAATGGAAAAAAACCTGTCAAACCGCTATCATGTTATTCAAAAGATCTTCAAACAGTTGTGAATGAGCCGTTTATTGACTATGAGACTGGCGTGATTAAACAAGGGTTACAATATTTCAAGGCATTGAGTAAGACGATTTTGCAGTATGTAGATCATCCTGAGTATAAGTATGACGGTGAGATTGGGCAAATGGAACGGCGACGTATTCACGCGTCGGAAATCGTTCACATCGGGAAAGAAGCGAACAATATTGAAGATCAGTCGTTAGATGGGGGAAATGTTCAGGTTTTCAGGAATGTTGAGAAAGAGCGAGGGAAGATTATCTCTATGAGTCAATGCGATGCTGAAAGAGCCGGGATAAATAGGGGAACAAGATGGAGGATGAAGAGGACATTAAACATTGGATAAATTTGGCGGCGATAACGGTCAATACGATACATTATCACACGTTTTAGACCTGTCGCGTCTTGAAAAAGATGAAAACATAATTTTTAATCTTTTTTATCTTTTTCATCCCCAGATTTCCGTATTTTTTGGTTATGCGTTTCCTCTAAATTCCTTACTGGACGCGCTTTGTTAATTGGCGTGTCATATTTTCCTTTCTCTTCGTCATCACCCATAATAGCCCACCAAAATAACGCCTAATCCAATGAATATAATATAGGTCATGTAATTAAAGAGCATTGCTTTTACTTCATGTGTTTTTTGATTTCGATTTATATCGTGTAATAATTGCTCTTTCAATTCCTTCATACCAACACCCGGTAGAAACGTATCATATTCTTTAAAAAATTTTACTGATGCGCCAACAAAAAAATTTCGACATCCATAAGCGTGAAGACCAATTAAAATATTTAAAAAAATAATTAATACACCCCCGAAAAATAATATCGGCAGATTAGCATTTTTTACGTTAAATAAGACAATACCTAAGATTACCCCATTAAATGCGATAACTTGAGCAACTTTCGTATCTAAAATATCATTATATGATAATATATTATTGTGTCTATCAAAAAGGTGCTCAAATATAATCTTATCCTCATCAGAAATGTTCAAATAATCTTTTTTTGGACTGGGGATTGAGGTTTCTATACGAGTCTTATCCTGAATGGGATATTCGTTGTGGCCTTCTTTAATTTCGTTTAATTCCCTCGAAATCAAATCCAGTTTTCTATCTGTGGAAAATTGGACAATAAAGAAATAGTATAAAGAAATGCCTAAGGCAAAAATTGCTACCGGAAAAATAATATGGTTAAGTTCCAGTTCCACAGAATTAATATATATATCCCTTAAAATTCCAAAAAAAAGCATCAAAACTAAAGTCAAACAAATGAACAGCACGCTCAAGAATAATGGAATGCAGTAAAAATCAAAGGGTCTCTCATTTCGTTTGTAGGCTGAATATGTTTCGACTATCGGTATCAATATTATAATAAGAAAGACCAAAATTGCGATATCTTGAAGGAGTTCTTGAATGGTGTTTGTTGCAATAAATCTGCCAATCAAAATTAATATTATTCCAAGTAATATTACGAATATCCCTACGAGAATAAGGGGACGTTTTATTATGAATTCTTTAAAATTTTTATAGTTCTTTTTGTTCATGAACAATTTAAAAATGAATTCTCAAGAAAATAAACCTATTCAAAATTTCAACCAAGCACAGAATTATGTGCACGGCCGAAAGATATCTAGAAATTTTATTGTCGTGAAACTTTGAGCATTAAAAATCAGTTACGGCTGAGGATTTCTAAAACAGCTCGAGCATCATAACGTACTTTTTTTTAGAATAATGTGATATCAGAAGTGATGGGTTGCAAAATGCGAGATAACTATAACCCAAGAAGAGAATGCGAGGGGAGGGATTTGAACCCGCGAACTTCTGCAAGAGCAGATCTTGAGTCTGCCTCCGTTGACCAAGCTTGGATACCCTCGCTCCAGAATAAATGGACTCGGGATTAAAAGAATCTTATCCAGAAAAATTTTATCCAGTCTTTTAGTCAGTAGCCGTTGGCCGGGTCTGGTTATCCTCTACCGAATGCATGCCGACATCTTGTCCAACAGCTTACCAATGTACCTTTTACTCGTCTCTATTTTCTCCAGGCCCTGACTGTGTCGAAAAAAGAGCCTAGCGGATCAATAGTACCGTCCGAAAGATTACCGGTTATCCCTTTCACGAACAAACCGGTAACCACCGGGGGGGATGTGGATTTCGAACCGGGCGCCTGAACCCGGTGAACCGGTCTCCCGGATCGTGATTCCCGTGATTCCAAGAATTTCCCGGACGAGGAAGAGTTCCATGCCTTTCTGGGAGCCGAAGCCCCGCTGGAACACCGCCTCCTTCAGGTTTTCAGGGATGCCGACGCCGTTATCCTCGAAAATAAGGGTGAGGCCCGCGGGGGATTCCTTCCAGGTCAGGGAAACCTTCGTCGCCGTCTTTCCTTTTGTGATGACGTTATCGGCGAGAGCCTGGAATACCCGTTCCAGCAAAGCATCGGCGTAAATCTCCAGCCCCTCGACGTCGATTGTGCGCTGGATGGAAGAGAAGTCGATGTGGGAGATGGCGAAGAGGAATACCTGCCCGACATTCTGCCACGTGGGCGGTGTCGTCCCGAGGTCCTGGTAACTCTTCGCAAAAGTCAGTGTCCGTCGTATCTTACGGATCAGATCCCGTTCCTTCTGCCAGTATTCTTTTGCTGTTTCACCGCTGGTTTCACCGGCAAGTTCGAGATACCCGTCGATACTGTACACGGTGTTCTGGATGTCATTAAACGTGACCACATTGAGGAGGTTGAGTTTTTTCGTTGTCCGTTGGATTGCTTCGACCGATTTCTTCCGTTCGGTAATGTCGCGATCGATAACAAGGACATACGTCTTACCGCCAACAACGAGGCCGGTCGCGGAGAATTCGACGGGGAAGGTGGACCCGTCTTTCCTCCGGTGAACGCGCTCGCCCTGCAGCCACCCGGATAAGAGTGTCTGCCGGATCTTGCCGGGTTCTCCGAGCGGGAGGTTGTCGACATTCAGGCTGTCCAGATTCAGCCCCGGGAGTTCCTGGGGTCCATACCCGTGCATCGCGGCTGCAGAACTGTTCGCTTCGACAATCTTCCCGAGGGTATCGCCATCTGTTTCCACGAGGAAAATCGCATCACCGGCCCGTTCGAAGAGCGTGCGATATTTTCGTTCACTCTCTTCCATCTTCCGTTCATTGCGTGCCCGACGGTATTCGACAATAAAGAGCCCAAGCGCCGCAAAGAGGGCTGCGGTAAGCCCGACGAGGGTGATGATGATATCGAGGCGGTTTATCGCTGCCGTAGCATCACCGGCGTCGATATCGACTCCGACGATCCCGACAACGGTTCCCGAACTATCACGGATCGGCGCAAAACCCGAGAGAACAGTTCCCCACCGGTCTGTCGTGAAGGCATTATCTGCGGACGGTCCGGAAAAACCGGCAAAGAGTTCCGGCTCTGCCTCCGGGTAGGGTTGCCCGATCGAAGCTGCATCCCCGGTATAGCCATAATCCCCATCGACGACAAACACTACGCCGGACCCCTCCCGTCGCATAGTATACACGAAGTGGATATCAGAAGTCGCCGTTTTTACCCGGTGGAGTTGGTCCCTGATCGAGAGAAAAGCCGCAGATGTCTCATCACCCGGTTCGATCCGCGCAAAATTATCACCATCGATCTGGGTTGCAATGGTCGCTGCAACATCCTTCAGCTCGTCCTGCGACGCTGTCCTGAGCGCTGACCGGGTTTCAGACGTGACGGAAAAGACTGTAAAAACCACAAGAGCAAGAATAAGGACGATCAGAGCGAGCGAGAGCATTCTTGAGGTTTTCATCATGGTATCACATCAGGTTTGATCAAAAACAACGAGAGTCATCAGTCGTAAAAAGGTCGTTACATTAATGCTCATTTATTTTTCGGATCGGGTTAGTAAGAAAATTACTCGCTTTTACTGGTGTGGAAATCTCACAACGCCGGATCAGATATTTCATCTCTTAAAAATCCATTTCCGGGATTTTTAGTCCCGGTTTTCTTCCTAAATCTGTAACCCGGTTGGTTACCACTGGCCGCTCGGGCATTTTTGCAGTATATAGTTATAAAATTGAGAATAAAAACGGTTTGGTTGTAGCATATATTATTTCTTAAAAGGACTTCACAGCGACTGAGTTATGTCGAATCCGTATCGACAGCCACAATAGTGCAGTTCTTGCATTCCTCGCACTCGAACTCCAGCGTGGAATGGTGGATATGATACTTTTCCAGCCGCTTCTTGATTTCACGCTTAATATCCTCAATCCGGTCCATCGAGCGGTCGCAGGCAAAGATGTGGGCGTCGAGGATGTTAATGTCGGAACTGAGGCTCCAGATGTGGACATGGTGCACACCGGAGACTCCTTCAACAGATTTCATGTCAGTAACAACCGCATCGAAGTCGACCGATCGTGGAGTGAACTGGAGGAGAATGTACAGCGTCTCGCGGAGGATGCCTGCGGCCGAAATTACGATCAGGAGAGCGATAATCCCCGAGAGGATAGGATCGACCAGGGTCTGGCCGGTGAATGCGATCCACACAGCAGCTATGATGACAGCAATCGACGAGACCGTATCGCCGATAACATGGAGGAAGGCGCTCCGGACATTCAGGTTGTGGCTGCCATGCAGCAGGAACGCCACAGTAACGTTAGCGATAAGACCGGCAACCGCGACAATTCCCATCAGCACACCCTGAACAGGTGCCGGGTTGAGTGCCCGCTGGTACGCTTCCCAGAGAATGAAGGCACTCACCACAATAAGCAGCAGCGAATTGGCAAACGCGGCAAAGACCTCTGCCCGACGGAACCCATAGGTCTTATCCTTCGTCGGCAGACGGGCGGTAAGCGTGATCGCCCCGAGCGAGAGGATGAAGGCGAGAACGTCAGAGAACATATGGCCCGCGTCGCTGACGAGCGCGAGGGAGCCGGAGATCAGCCCGCCACCCAGCTCTACGAGAAGGAAAAGGGTCGTGATGACCAGCGCGATCTTAAGGGATTTCGTGTCATCCCGGTGTTCATGGGCCATGTATGTATTTCCGGATATCTGCTGGAAGCTAAAAAAGGTAAGCCCGCTTCCTCTCGCAACTTTTGTCTGACCAGTACGTGTCCAATCCCATTTTCACGCGGTGAACGGGGTCAGTCCCAGAACTACATGAAGTCGGAGAGACCGAGCTGTTCCTGTTTCTGCTCGCCAAACGTCGAGAGGATCGCGAGGTCGATCACTTCGACCCGCTGCTTGGTGTACTCCGAGACGTTATACTTCCGGCAGATCTCCCGTGACATTTCGAGATACTTCTTCACTGAGCCCTCGTGGACTGTCGGGATGATATTGCCGTTGCATGGGTTTTTGCCCCGGAACTTCGTGCACTTCCCGGCGAGCGGCATCCGGCGGTAACTGGTGTTGCACTTCGTGCACCGGAACTTCTGTTTTGAGAACGCCGAGAGATTGCCCATCAGGTCCCGGATGAAATGCGTGGAGAGAACTCTTTCCGCAACGTCGTCGGCATCCACGGCCCGGATCTTTTCCGCGAGGACGAGTTCGGCCTCCAGTTTCTCGGTCATGGACTTGAGCTGGGTGTACATCGATTCGAGCGGGCCTGACGAGATATCAGAGGTGTCGTGGGTGAACTGGAACCCTTCGAGCTGGGCAGGAGTCCCGATCCTCCGTTCGACCCGGTCGATGAGACCGGAGAGGGTCTTTGGTTCCGCATAGGTGAGCGCTCCGAGATACATCTCCAGCGGGTACGATTCGCAGACGTCGACGTTCAGGGCTTCCTTGTCGATCTCGGCGGGATCGATCCTGCTCGTCAGCACGAGCGGGGCATCCATCGAACCGCCCCGGTTCTGGGGAAGGAACGAGCGCGAGAAGTTGATCAGGCCGTCAAGGAGGAGCATGATGCAGTCCTCATCGCCATCGCACTGGCCGGTGAATATCCCGTTTGCGACGAGCGTATGGTCGGTGTCAACGGTCAGGCAGTAAACCCGCTCTTCGAGTGCAGGCACTGGTTCGATGCTCGCGATAGAATCGGCAATTGCAGTTGCGCCTTCGGCGACAGGCAGCCGGTCTCCTTCTTTGAGCTCCCGGGCACAGATCTTCCTGAGATACGCCGTGTCCCAGACAACCATAGCGTGGTCCGGAGTGACTGCGATCTTCTTCCCGAGCTTCGTGATGATGAGGAGCAGGTGATCCGGGGACCGGTGGATGGAAACCGACGTGATCTTACGCAACCTGATCGTTCCGCTCGTATCGATACTGCGGGTGAAATAGGGCCGGGCAGGGTCCGAGTAGTAGGTTCCGAGCCGGTCGATGCCGGGCTTACTCAGGTCGAAATTTTCCAGTACAAACTGGCGGATGGGGACTTTCTTCCATTCCCGACCGAGGAGGACCTCGATCATCGTATCGCCATGGAAACAGTTCCTACGCTTTGCAGCGTGGAAGAACGGGTGTGCATAACCGACGTTTGCCCGGGTGAACCCGATGATCCGTGCAAGAACGCCGGCGCTTGTATGGGGGGCGAGCCCGATCACGAGGTGGCCGACAAGATCTTCGGGTTTTTTGATATTGTAGAACGGCGGCAGCTTGTAGAGCTTTACCAGCAGCTCGTCCATGAACCGTGCGACGCTCACCATGTACTCCGCACACGAGTCCGAGACGAGAAGGTCCTGTGCATGCATCTCGATGACCTGCGACCCGTTCTGGAGGTCGTACCCGTGGGTATCCTTCGTATAGCCAAGGAAGCGGAGCTGCTCAACCGATACCCTCACCTCGTCCGGGCGGATGTGGGTGAGGGGGAGGTCGATCATATCAAACCGCGTTGTACCGTCCTTGAAAACAAAGATGTTCTGGGCACCCCGGAGGATCCCCTTCTCCATAAGCTCGACAGTCTTCTCCCGCGAGATCACCCCTTTCACCCCTTTCACGAGCGCCACGCTGTCGGATTTCATCCCGAGACGTTCCGCTGCCTTGGCATATTCTGTTTTCAGGTCGACCGTGACCCGCTGGCTGCAGATAGTAGGTGCATTGCAACCGGGGCATTTGGGAAGAAGCGTTTCCCTCCCGCACTTCTGGCAGGTCAGGATAGCGACCGTATGCCCGCCACACTTCTCGCACCGGTTGAGGTAGTTGATCTCGCCGCAGGCCGAGCACCTTCTCCTTCCTACCTCTATCTCGATGATGCCCCCCTCTTTCTGGAAGTCCATCTCCGTGAATTCGAGGTCCGCTTCCGCGGTATGGGCCGATGCGGACTGGAACGATCGCCGTGCACCACCGGTGTCCCCAAGAGGGAAGAGGACGTGGGGCGGCGGGTTCATCTTCCGGGGTTTTGACTTCCCCGGCCTGCCCATCCGCCCGCCAATCCGGGTGCCGGAACGCGACCTGAGTTTCAGGCCGGAGAGGTGCATGACAAGGTCCATTGGTTTTTCCGGGAGCGCCCCCTTCCAGGCATCGCGCTTTTTCAGGGTTTCGTCGAGCCCGAGACTGGTCACAAGAACACGCCACAATTTTATCCGGACCGTTCCTTCCCAGACTTCATGGGGGAGCAGTATCTCTTCGAGAATGGGCTTAACCAGTGGATCGAGAGGAAGGAGCAGATCACCGTCCTGAATTTTTCCCGTTGCAACAATCGCATCGGCGAGGGACACGATCTGTGCTGTCGTGATGTCGTCCCAGAACCAGGTATAATCGGGATGGAGGAATCCTCCTTCCCGGGCAAGGGTAAGCGCCCCGATCTCATCCACAGGAGGTTTTACGCCAGGATTATCGAGGGCCCACCATTCGTCACAGTATCCGGAGGGGACGAGCGGGTGGTTGTTCTCCAGGAACTCGCCGAACGAGATGAGGATCTCACCGACGTCGAGGATCCGCTCGATCGAAGGGGAGTGTTTCTTTGCAGTGATTTCATCGTCAATGCGAAGCACGGTTCCCCCGGCCAGGCGGACGGTCGGCCCCTCGATAGAATCGACCGGCACAACGCCGCACGCCTTCCCCGGCCGCTCGGTCTTCATCTGGGTACCGGTGGCGAGGAAGTCGCCAAGGATGTGAAGGGTTGCAGGGTGCATTCCCGCAGCAGCAAAGCCGGTGTTACGGGATCGCCCGTACCGGAGCCTGAACCCGCCCTTTCGCATCGGGTACGCAAAGACGGGGCGGCCGCCGATAAGGTCGCGGAGGTACTTGTCGAGCGGCTTGATTCCCACCATCTTCTCGCCGTCGCCCGATTTCGCGCCGGCAATAAGCTTGTCGAGCCAGTCCCAGCCCTCCATTTTCATTTTCTCGACGCGGCCTTTGAGCTTCCGGGCCTTCCCCGCGATTCCCTCGCCAATAACGAGTGCCATTCCACCACGGACAACGTTTGTCTCAACCCGCTCAAGGTTCCTGTGTCCCGACACTTCCTCCTGCTCCGTCGCCTCGCCATCAACGCAGACCGGGCAGTTCTCTATGATCAGCCGGATCTCCGCCTCGCTCGGCAGGTACTGGAGGTTCATGATGGAGTTATACTGCCGGATCTCCTCGATGTACCGCTCGATCTCTTCCTGGCGGGGAATATAGCGGTTTATCCCGAGTTTCTGCCGGACATAATCGCCGACAAGTACAGACATTGCCTGAGCAGTCCCGCCAGCGCTCCGGATAGGGCCGGCATAAAAGATCATAAGGTACTGGCTGCCGTCATCGTTCTTGCCGAGCGCAACCTTCGCGATCCCTTCAGTAGGTGCTGCGACGACACCCTCTGTCAGCAGTGCCATCGATACACGGATTGCGTGATCGAGCACTTCGTCGACGTTCTTCTCGCCGAACTTTCTCGCAACAAAATCGTCACCGATACGGAGAGCGACCTCTTCACGGGACATCTGCTGTTCGAGCTCGCGTATCCGCACCGCTACGCCTTTGATCCCGAGGAGCGCCTCCACCCGGTCAGCGAGATCGCTCGCGATCGGGATCTCCACATCGGTAGACGGGTCGAGCCCCCGGGAACGCGCCTCCTTTGCAACCTCGATTGCGTGTAAAAGGCCGTCCATCAGCGACTTTTCATACGCCTCCATCGCAGGCGAGAGCACGAGCATACCGGTACGATTGCGCGGGAGTGGATTTATAGTTGTTTTATTCTGCATTCGCGACAGGTAAACACGTCGGCGAATGACGGTAAAAGCGGTTTATAAAAATAGGGTAAATGCCATATTCAGGAATTCCTGGAATCTTCATCCTGGATTGACTTTACCATCAGCCGGAAGCCCGGTCTCCCCCATCTGCCAAAGGGTGAGTGAAGCGCAGGTCCTGAGCACCTCGTTATCATCTCCGAGCCTTTTTGTGAGAGGCCCAACGGCCGGTTCACCGATTCGACAGAGGGCCTGCGAGAGAAAACCCCGTAGGGTCGGATCATCGCTGCTCAACGCTGATATCAGGGGCTCGATGGCAGGGACGCCGATCGATCCAAGGGCAGCAGCAACATAACGCCGGAAATCTGGATCTTTGTAATCACAGAGGGCATCAAGAAGCGGCCCGACCGCTTTGTCTCCTATCTTTCCGAGGGCGACAGCTGCATACCATCGCCGGTCATTATCCGTCGCATCCAGGAGCATCAGGATAAGGGGGGAGATGGCGGGTTCGCCAATTCTCCTGAGGCCATCCACGGCGTTATGCCGGGTGTCGATCCCGGATCGCTCAGTTCCCGTATCAAAAGCGCAATTTCTGCATCCAGCGTTTTTTTACTGTCGGTAGTTTTCCTCACCATTCTCTCCCTCTGTTCCGACATGTGGTTTCTTACCATTATTTCCGTTCCGTATCCGGGCAACCATGGGCCTGACCTCTGCAGCAAGTATCGTGTCAAGGGCATCGGCCACTTCCTGCCGTTCCCGGTCGTCTGCGTTCTCGAGGATCTGCAGGAGGGGCTCAATCGCCTCCGAAACATGCAGCTGTCCAAGAGCACGGACGACCTCAACCCGCCGTTCGCCGCCGGTATATTTCAGGAACCGGATCAGCGAGCCGGTTGCGGGACTGCCGATCGCCGCAAGGGCTGCTGCCGCCTCGACCCTCACCTCGTTTTCAGGATCCGCGAGTGCATTTATGAGGGGCTCAACAGCACCTGGGCTCTTTGCCAGGCCAAGAGCTGCTGCTGCCCCGCACCGGGATCTGACGGGGCCATCGTTCAGGACCCTGACAAGGCGAAAGACCGCAGGCTCCCCGATAAGACCGAGAGCAACTGCGGCCCTGCTCCTCACGTACCGGTCCTCATCTCCCATCAGGACGATAAGCGGCTCGATGGCGTCCGTGTTCCCGATCTCGCCGAGAACGATCCCCGCCTGCCAGCGGACATCGCTATCCGGGTACTGGAGCAGGGTAATGAGTGATCCAACTGCGGGATCGCCAATCTTTGAGAGGGCCTCTGCCGCTTTCCAGCGGACCCCGCTGTATTCGCTGCGGGTCATTGCGGTAATAAGGGGACTGACGCTTTTTTCATCCCCAATGTCGCCAAGCGCCTCTGCAGCCCGGTACTGGACTTCGGGGTCTTTATCATCGAGAGCGAGAGCCAGTCCCTGGACATTTTTTTTCTCCCTGAGTTTTGTTACATTCGGGCTGAACAGGCCAAAGAGACCCAAAAATACAACAATCGCACCGAGCAGGTACTTTGGCCGGTGTTGTGGCGTTCGGATCTCTTTGTGTGATCGCATCAGAATCTTATATGGAAGAAAACGGGATAAATAGCTACGTGATGGTTGGGTTCCCGTCACGTGTCACAGGCCGGGCCTGCTCCCACCTGGTCTCCTTTAATCCATGCCGGGTATCAGGCCGGATAATTTATTTCATTCACCTGTTTTTCCCGTACCATGCTTTCCGTTTTATTATGCCGATAATGGATCTCTTTTCCTGCCCACCATCGCGTGAAATCAAAGAGACGTCAGAGACCCAGCATGGCCGGGACAAAAATAATGACGAAGAAGCTTGCCATCAGGGCCATCCCGATCGGCAGCCCGACCTTTGCCCATTCGCTGCTCGTGATCTCAAGCTTGCACGCCGAAATAATATTGGGGATATTTCCGGGGATCAGCATGCCACCGGCAATAAGGAGCCCCATGAGAGCACCGACGATCTGCGCAAGGGTGAGGGAAGGCCCGATCTCGGCAGCCGCAAGGGTGGCATTGTCAAGTACGGCCGAGACGATGTTCACCCAGTAAAGTCCCACGGGCGGAACACCGAGAATATATTCTAGGATGAGTGGCTTGAAGCCTTCCCCGAGGAAGATGAGTGCCATAATGAACAGGTACACCTTTCCCGCCCGGATTACGACTTCCCGGAGAGACTCACGCTCGATGATGCATTCGAGAACTTTATCACCGGTATGCGACCGCCTGAAGAGCACCAGCCCGACTATACCCAGGACAAAAATCGTGGGAATGATGTAGATCCCGAGTTTCTGGAGGAGGAAGAAGAAATCGGCGTGATACGGAGCCCCCGAAAGTTTTGCTATCACAATCGTAGAAAGCGGTTCTCCGAGGGGCGTGAGCCCGGCACCAAGGCCGATGGAGAAGCAGGCGATCACGGTGAGTTCAATTTTCGATTTTCTCCCGATTGGAAGGGAGTTTACGATCTCGGTAAGGATGATGGCAGCAAGGATGGCAGAGATGATGCTCGAAACAAGGCCGAGGATGATGATGAGGGACGGTACGATGACCGCGAGGGGGACACGATCGATCATCCCGGTAATCGCATCCTGCATCTGTTTGTGCAGCAGGTAGATCGCAATACCCACGACGAGGACGATCTGGACAATCCCGATCGGGATGCCCGCAACCCGGGTAATATCGAGCGGGGTCATCAGGGCTTCAATAATGATCGTTACGCTCCATCCCGAAGGTTCTCCGGGGATCGCAGCAAATCCCGCAACGGTGAGCGCAGCAACACCACAGGCGAAAAGGAAGACTTCAAGATTGCACTCGACTGCCTTCACTTTGAAGGGAAAGACCATGACGACAACGAAAATGATGAGCAGTCCGAGAGTGACAAAAAGTTCCATGATTATTTAGTCCTGATTGGAGGGAAATGCCGCAGGAGACCAGATTCATTCTGACACTGCGACATTCCTGCTCCTTTTTTGGTTATCCAGATAATTACCGAGTATTTTCTTATTACGATGTCGCTACTCTGACACAGTCTTCCATGGTGCCAATCCGGGCAACGGCACCACACATATCGGGGACGTAAGCGAGCGCTTTCCCGCTGTTCACCATAATGGCAGAGTACTGCTCCATGACCGGGGAGACGACCATGCAGGTATCCGCATACACCCGGGCGCCGCTTTTTTCGATTGCTGCCACGAGCGACTGGTTTGCACTGATTACTCCCTGCGAAGCAAACACGTAGAACGGTTTTTTCACCTTTTTTCCCGCGATCAGTTTGGCGATTGTGTCAAGTTCCTCAGGAGAGCAATGCGGACAGCCTACGGCAACTGCATCGACCGGGATATCGGTGAACAACCGTTCGATCTCCGCGGATTCGATGGGTATCGTCTCAAGACCCTGGAGTGAAAACCGGGGATCGCCCGCTTCCGGGGTGATTCCCTCAACATGGTAAAGAGCAACCGCACCGGTCGCTGCCATTGCAGCGCCAAGGGCCTTCAGCCGGTCACGGTCAGGGTGGATCCCGCGGAAATAGGGGATCCGGTTGCCAACAAGTTTTCCGACATGATACCCGAGAGCCCCGAACTCTGCGATACCCATCGTTGTCGTCGGGACCGAAACGTCAACGACGACATTCGGTTTCCGGTTTTTCAGGAGATGCAGACCATAACAGGGTGTCCTTCCCGTGAGGGCTGCAGCGAGTGCGCCGGGCCCCCCTTCCCGGTTGGTCCGGGCCCCGATAACTGAATTTGCGTAGCTGACCGCTGATGACTCCGACCATGCGAGATGATCACCCTGCGCGGTCTGGTACAGGTAATACGGGGTACAGGTGCACGCGAGGTTGATGCCAAGCCGTTCGTAGGCATCGATCACGGCTTTTTGTTTTCCGGCAAAGTCCGGGTCGACACCCATCTCCTCCCAGCGTCCTCTCGGCATCCCGATTGGGTTGAGGACCGCCGGCACGACTGCTGTGGCATCGAGGCTCTGGAGCCATTCGAGCCCGTATTTACCGATCGTTTTATAGGATGCCCCGCTCACCTGGGCGCTTTTGATGTCAACGAGTCGTTCAGCCCCAAAAACCTTCCCGAGGGCGACGAGAAGCTCAAGCATCTTCTGCCGGGTCTCTCCCTTCTCGCCGGCAAGGATCCGTTCATCGTCCCGGGTGAGGTGCATTCCATTCACCAGGTTGCGCGACGGAAGTCATCTTCACGGCCGAGGACCATTGTTGCATCAACACCAACTTTCACGTTGGTCCCGTCGTCGAGCTGGCACGGGTCAAGAGATGACCCCCGGACACCGGTGATGACCATGAGATCCCGGTCCCGTTCACCCGGGTCGCAATCGCGTACTCGACTTCGTTGGGCTCGTTCGGATCGATGTCTTCGTCGACAATCACGACATGTTTGAGCGACGTGTGTGCGGCAAACGCTGCCATGATCGCGTTCTTCCCATCGCCCTGAGTGCTCTTCTTTATCTGGATGACGGCGTGGAGGTATCCGCACCCACCCTTGGTCAGTACAACGTTCTTCACCTGGGTAACACCGGCGACCGCCTTGAATATCTTCGGCTCGTAGGGAGCGCCCATCAGCATCTTGTGTTCGTCCCCGCCCGGGAGAATCCCGTGATAGATGAAGTCCGGTTTTGTATGCATCCCGGTGATCTCAATAACCGGCTGCATCCGGACGGGATCATAGGTCCCGGTGATGTCCACAAAAGGACCTTCTTCGGTGAGCTCCGCACCGATATACCCTTCGAGTACAATCTCGGCATCAGGGACCAGGACGCCGTTACTGCACTTCCGGGCGATCATCTCGCCGCCCATAAGTTCCGCAGCAAACCCGAGCTCCATTCCGGTCGGGACCCGGGTGCAGCTCGCAAAAGTGACCGCGGGGTGCGTACCGATCGTTATAGCGATCGGGAGCTTCTCTCCTTTGGCGAGTGCTTTCCCGAGCATGACGTGGGTATGCCGCCCCTCGACCAGACGGGCAGCGAGACGGTGATCGTCTAAGACAAGCATCCGATGGATGGACGCGTTCTCGATCCCTTCGTACCGCGAAAAAACGATTCCTGAAGTCAGGTACTTACCGGCGTCTTTCGGATAGTGGTGAAGGATAGGGAGTTTTGCAAGATCCGGCTTTTTCATCGGGATTGAGCCTTCCGTGATCACGGTCCCGTCATATTTTGCGTCTGCCAGCGTCCGCACTATGTTTTTCTCATCGATCCCCAGCGCGAGTGAGAGTGCTGGCCGGCTGGCGGTAAGATTCATGACCGCCCGGGCTCCCCCGATTTTATGGAAGAACATGAGCTTGTCAGTGGTGCTCGACATTTTTGCTGCCTGCAGGTCAACCGACACCGGCTCCTCGACATCAATCACGAGTCCCTGCTCTCTCATTTTCTCTATGAATTCACGCATCGTAACCACTCCACCGCTTCGCGAGATTGTGTTCCACATTGAGGTGATCCAGGACCCGGGCGACCACCATATCCACCATGTCATCGATAGTCTTCGGCCGGTGGTAAAAAGCAGGACAGGCGGGCATGATCGTCGCCCCCGCTTCCTGTGCGGCGAGCATATTTTTTAAATGGACACGCGAAAGCGGCATCTCGCGGGTAACAAGGATGCAGTTGCGTTTTTCCTTGAGGCATACGTCTGCGGTCCGGGTGATCAGGTTGTCGGCGTATCCGTGGGCGACTGCTGCGAGAGTCTTCGCGCTGCAGGGAATAATGACGATCCCGTCAAACTTGTGGGAACCGCTTGCGATGGGAGCCCCGATTTTATCGATATCGTGATAGGTCGCTTTGAACTGCTCGAGAGAGACCCCTTCGTACGCTGCAATTTCCCGGGCCACATCCGATATGATGATATGGACCTCTGCATCGATGCAGAGCAATTCGAGGAGGCGGCGCGCATAGCACGCCCCACTCGCACCCGTCACCCCGATAACGAACTCTTTTTTCATAGATTTGCCTCGCCCACTCCTGTGATACCAATGTCTGACTGATGATAAAAAGAGTTTATGCCGGAACGGGCCGGATCAGAGTATAATTACGGGGATTTCGGCGGAGCGAAGAAGCGGTAACGGACCTGTGCCTCTTCTATACGGCGTGCATGGGACGGGTTGAGGTCCCGGCGCGCTTCGATAACCAGGGTATTGAGGATATTATGGAGCCGGAGCGTATCGTAATCCTTGTTTTTATGCTCATTGAGAAAGTCGAGGAGGTCGCTCGTGCTTTTCAGGACCCCGGAACTTCCGATGAGGTTAAGCCGGTTCAACGTAAGGGCAAGGTTCTTTTTTGCAATATCCATCTTGTAGGCGTCGCCTTTTGCAAGGTTCAGCTCGGTGATTGCATTCAGGAGATCGGTATACACCCTGAGTTTGTGCGTACTCTCGTGTCCCCGGCGCTCAGCACCGAGGAGCTTCAGGAACGTGATCGCAACGACGATCACGATTATTACAACCCCGCTCATCCAGATAATCCAGTCTTCTAACATGGTACATCACCCGATCAGGGATACCGCTTTGCCGCGGTAACAACAACTTTCACCCGGTTGCCTTTCATCTCTATCTTGTATGGGCCGGTCCTGTACATGGGGATCCTCTGATCCTTTTCGTAGGAGAATTCCCTCCCGTAGCCGTAATGGTCGACCTGGCCGCTGTCCTCATTCAAAACGTCCATCGTAAACCAGCAATAATTGACATTGTCATTCAGGGGCGTAACGTTGAATTCGATCCCCCACGAGGGATATTCAACATGGAACTGCTCGGTGATAATGTCCTTTTCACTGTCAAATGTATATTGATTCTGGAGGTAGTGATCTCCAAGGGTGAAAACCGGTTGCTGGTTTTCAGAAGTGACTGTCGTTGTAGGAACTAGTGTTGGTGCTGCAGTGGAGTTGGGTGTCGGGGGAGCCAACGTGCTGGTACAGCCGGCAACAGTGAGCCCGGCAATAACCAACGCAAAAATGATCAGCACACGGATTTTTTTCATGTAGAGTGTTGGGGTATGCGAGTATAATTACTTTTTACGTCCTCTCCGATAACCGGGGGAACGCCATAGATCGGATCTTTTCACTATTTGTTGGTTCTGTTGAAACGTGCGTGAACCAACCGTTTGCACCCGACCAATGAAAATCGGTGAATGTTTTCAACCGTAATGATCCACCGCTATGGCACCCCTCATTTGCGATAACGACGTATTACCTGCTTATTTGGCTCCATCCTCGCACTGCGCCCCGTCCGACTTGGGGGACTGGTGGCGCTAGTGGGGGGGCATCGTCTCTTCGAGAAAATGATTTCAACAAAGCCCTATTTTTTTAAAAATGCCCTCCGCAGCAAAGGATTCTCGCCATTTTCGCGGTCATTTGGTACACAAAAAAATACCGTCTCTCAAAAAAGAGTGTCCTGCCGGGTGGGTTTTTTGATGTGCAGGATCTCGCATCCCGCATCAGCGACAACCTCCCGGTATTCCGGAAGCGTGTAGATCCCGAGCCGCCATTGTTCACGCCGTGTCGTATTGAGTGTCCTGATACGGGGAGAGATCTCTTCAAAATCGACCACGGCAAGCCGGTTTCTTACCCGTACGCCAAACGACATTTCCCGGGGAACCGGCGGAATATCAACCAGTACTTCGTGTGGCTGGATTCCTGCGAGATCGGCGATTTGCGTAGCAAAGTCCAGCCGTTTCATCAGGGGGACCCCGGCGTCAAACCGGGTTGTATTTATCTGTTCCTCGCCGACAAAGATCGCCCTCTTGTAAAGCCTGCGCTCGTATAACCGGCACGCGAGGTCTCCCGATACCGGGTTTTCCGACGTGCGCAGCACATAAAGGCAGGTCGCGTCATCCATCCGGAAAAAGTCTTTTATCGTGTGTTCTGGTTTCCCCGCGAGATGTTCCATTACCGCGAGCTGGAACATGGTCTCCCCGATCCGGCTTACGTGATGGAAATAGACGTTTGGTCGCATCTGGGTCCGGGCGATCAGGAGGGAGTCCGCAGCATTTACCCCGTTTTCATCGAGGGCTATTCCCTCATCAGTCCTGATGAGATGGCGTATCAGGCGCTGGGCATCGACGGCACCATAAGGCGCACCCGAGTAATAGGCATCGCGGAGGAGGTAGTCCATGCGGTCGACGTCGAGATCGCTGTGGATGATCCCGGAGAGCTCGTGAGTGCCTTTCACGACGCTACACAGCTCGACGGGATCGATCCCTGCCTCTTCCAGCAGATCCGCCTCATGCTCGTTTATCACGGCGTTAATTTCATCATGCGTGTGATTCAGGAAGATCTGCATGAGGGGCTCGCTGGCATGGGAAAACGGACCGTGCCCTATGTCGTGGAAAAGGGCAGAAATGGTGACGAGGGCACGTTCATCTTCCGGGAGGGCAAACCTCCGGGATGCAATGTCTGCAAGGAACATCGTGCCAAGGGAATGCTCGAACCGGGTATGGTTTGCCCCGGGATAGACAAGGTAAGAAAAGCCGAGCTGCTTGATGTAGCGGAGACGCTGCAGCGCCGGGGAGTCCAGCAGGGGCAGGGCGAAATCCTCCACTTCAACGTAGCCATGGACCGGGTCCTTGATGATCTTCACAGGTTCACTAAAGAATCTTCATATACATCGCATAAAAGTATTGAGTAATGATTACTTTCCTGTCGGGAGGGACCGGTACTCCAAAGCTCCTTCGGGGCATGCAGAAAGTGATGGATCGCCATGAGATCTCCGTCATCGTCAACACTGCCGAGGACATCTGGATCTCGGGGAATCACATCTCGCCGGATCTCGATACGGTGATGTACCTGTTTTCCGGTATCCTGAATACCGACACATGGTGGGGGATTCGGGGCGATACATTCACTACTCACGAAGAAGCCAAGCGGCTTGGGCGCGACGAATTCATTGCAATCGGCGATCGGGACCGAGCGGTCCATATTGCACGCGGTGAGATGCTCAGGAACGATATGCGTCTTACCAACGCGACAAAAGTATTGTGCGACCGGTTCGGTGTCCGCGAAAATGTCCTCCCGATGACAGATACCGAAGTAACGACCCAGATAAGGACCGATATCGGGCTGCTCCATTTCCAGGATTTCTGGATCCGTGCGAAAGGACAGCTTGCGATACAGGGAATTGAACGAACGTATACCGAAGCACCGGTTGCGACCGAGGAGGTACTCGCCGCGATCGATGCGAGCAACGTGGTCGTTATCGGCCCCTCCAACCCGATCACCAGCATCTCGCCCATTCTCGGCTGTGACGGGATCCGGTCAGCAATCCAGGATAAATTCGTTGTAGCTATCAGCCCGTTTATCGGCAACGCCCCGGTGAGCGGACCTGCAGGAGCACTCATGGAAGCTGCGGGCTATGAGCCGACGTCAATTGGGACCTTCAACTGTTATGGAGGGATACCGGACGTCTTTATCCAGGATATCCGGGATCCGGTCGAAGTAAAACATTCGGCACGGTACGATACCCTCATGACAGACGAGGACAAGAGCATCGCACTCGCCCGGTATATCCTTGAGCTCGCGAAGAAGGTACTGATAAAGGGGATCCGCCGGTTATTGGGAGTGTCAAGGACTGGCGGGTCGGAAACCGGAAGGATTTTCGCGTCGGGAAAACATGTCCGGATGAAGGTGGACAGGACCTACAAAAGTATTTTAACGTAAAATCCAGATATCCAACCGAGGGTAATGGGGTCTTTAATGTTCCAGAAAATTGTTATTTCCTTTGTTATTTTCACGGTCCTGATCGCCGGGTGCACAACCGGCCCGGCACCGTCAAAAAGCACACTCCAGTTATCATCTTCCCCCTCCGGGGCAGAGGTCTATCTTGATAATCAGTTCCACGGGACGACGCCCGGGACGATTACCGACGTTGGGCTGGGAAACCACACCCTTGAATACCGTCATCCCGGCTACCTGAGCTGGCGTTCGACGATCACGGTGACGTCCGGCTCATCCTCTTATTTTGCAGCACTGATACCAACCGGAACACAGCCGTATCCTGTCGGTTCTGTAACTACGCTCCCCCTTTCGTCGGCACCGGGAGTAACGGTCCAGGTTGAAAAAGGCCTGATGATCATCGGGAACTCTCAGGCAGTTCTCCGGAACAGGTTCTCCAAACGAGAACGTCTATCTCACGCTGTATGGCCCGGGTAAATACGTCGACGGGTTTCAGATCATCCAGGCGAACGTGGGTGGCGACGGGCACTGGTATTATTTGTGGAACCCCGGGTATTCTCTCCAGTCCGGATCCTATACCCTGGTTGTTACCGATGCCAGCAAGACGATGTCAGCGCGGGCAGATTTCAGCGTCGTTGGAGGGGGACAGGTCTCGGTCGCTACCGGCCGATACAGTTACAGTATCGGGGATCCGGTAGTCTTCTCCGGTATATGTACGACTGGAGCACAGAGTGTTAACCTGGTTCTGTATGGGCCGGTCCAGTTCACCAACGGCGTCAGTCTCGGTTCCCAGACCGTTAACGCCGACGGATCGTGGAACTTCCGGTATTTGACATCCTATGGAATGCCTGTTGGAACATACACGATATCAGTACAGGATGCACAGGGTACATCTTCCGGGTCAGCAAGCTTTTCGCTGAATACCTGAAACTACGGGGCGCGTCAGAAACACGAGTCTTTATTTTTGAAAAGTATTCAAGAGCAATAAAAAATTCTCTTTTACGGGCAGAAATCGGCAATAAAAGGGCCAGAATCCTTCCGTTGGAAGGAAAAAGTCGAGGCAGGCATCCGATACCTATTTTAAGATTTTATACTAATACTCGATCATTCGGAGTATACACATGAGTATTACCAAGAAATTCCTCAACCTTTTCAAATCGGGTTCAAATGAGGATGAAGAAACGCGCCTCAAATCACAGAAAGAACGGTATGAGGTCTTTCTCAAAGCCTTGAGCGAAGGTGACCTCGACACCCGGTGGAGTGCGGTCCGTTCCGTGGGAGACCTCGGAGAGCCATTTATCGAGCCGCTCATCCGCGGGCTGAACGATGAATACTGGATAATCAGGAGAGGCTCGGCTGACACCCTCGGAAAGATCGGGAGATCAGCAGTAGAGCCCCTCATCGGTGCGTTGGACGCCACCGGTGACGATGTACGGCAGGAGACAATCCGGGCGCTCCAGCTTATCGGAGAACCATCCGTCAGCCCTCTTGTAGAAGCCCTGAAAAATCCAAACCCGACGATCCGTCGCGGTGCCGTCCAGGCGCTCGGCGTCATGGGGGAGGCACGGGTAGTACCTTCTCTTATCGAGTCCCTTCGTGATGCAGACCCCCAGGTCAGGCATGAAAGTGCTGTAGCCCTGGGCCGGATAGGGGATTCCCAGGCAGTCGGGGCCCTCATCGTAAGCCTGAGCGACCCCAGGGAAAGCGTCCGAATGGCCGCCATGGCGACTCTTTGTTCGCTGGGTGTCCCCTCGATCGACCCGCTTATCCGGGCTCTCATCGACACGAACGACGATGTCTGCCGGAGGGCAGCTCTTGCCCTTGTTACTATCGGGGAGCCTTCTCTCGATTCACTGCTCAATGCCCTTAAGGATCAGAATCCCGGCATCAGGAGAGGTGCCGTAGAAGTGCTCGGGCAGATCGGCAATACCCGTGCGATTCCCCCGATAATAGAAGCTCTCGACGACCCCGAACGGCTGGTCCGTATTGAAGTTGTCAAGGCCTTAGCAGCTCTCGGGGTGCCGGCGATTGCACCGCTCATGCAGGTCTTCCGGGAAGGGGCTGCAAGAAAGCGGACCGGCGCAATGGAAGCACTCTGGATGCTTGGCCAGCCCGCGACAACCCCCCTCATCATGGTCCTGAAAGACGACCAGAGCGACGTACGGAAACGTGCAGCACTCCTGCTCGGGGAGATCGGCGACCAGAAAGCAGTCGATCACCTCACGTCCCTCCTTTCGGATGATAATGTTGCCGTGCGGCGCGAAGCTTTCGAAGCGCTTGAGATGATCAAGAAACGGGCGCAGTCTTCATAACAATCTTTTTTTGCCAGTACTCCGGGTTTTAGGCCGGCACAATCCTCATATTCTTCGGGGCGTATTCTCTGCTTCAATGGTTACCCTCGCGGACATACGGGCAGCTCAGGAGAGGATCGGGGAACATATCATCAGGACTCCCCTGGTCTATTCGCCGACACTCTCAACAATGGCCGGTGCAAACGTGTATCTCAAGCTCGAAACGCTCCAGAAGGCCGGGTCCTTCAAGGTCCGTGGGGCTACGAATAAGATCCTCATCCACAAGGATCAGATCCGTACACAGGGAGTTGTGGCCGCTTCCGCCGGCAACCATGCACAGGGAGTGGTCGTGGCAGCCCATAGTGCGGGTATACCGGCGACCGTCGTGATGCCTGAGTGGGCATCCCTTTCCAAACAGGAGGCGACCCGGGGATACGGGGCACAGGTAATCCTTCACGGAAAATCCCTTGAGGAGAGCATTTCCCGGGCAACGGAGATCTCACGGGATGGTGCGCTGTTCATTCATCCATTTAACGACGATGAGATCATAGCAGGCCAGGGAACCATCGGGCTCGAGATCCTTGCTGATCTCCCGAAGACAGATACCATAGTTGTCCCGGTCGGCGGCGGAGGGCTTATTGCTGGCATTGCAACCGCAGTGAAGGCACTCAGCCCGGCAACAAGAATCGTCGGGGTCCAGACGGCATCGTGCCCGTCTGCTCTCGAATCCGTGCATCACGGCGAAGCAGTATGCGTTTCTGCCCGGGAGACGATCGCTGATGGTATCAGGGTCGAGGGACCGGGAGCACGGACGTTTCCCGCGATTCGCGATCTCGTCGATCACATTGCGCTTGCGTCCGAGGATGAGATTGCCGATGCCATGCTTCTGCTTCTCGAACGAAAACATGTAATTGCCGAAGGTGCCGGGGCGGTACCGGTCGCAGCGCTGATGAACGGATCGATCGGGATAACACCGGGAAGTACTATTGTCCTTGTCATCAGCGGCGGTAATGTGGACAGCTCCCCGGCTTTTCAGGATTATACGACGGTCCCTTATCCGGCAGGGGAGGATCGTGCGGTTCCGGGTATTTCTTGAAGATCAGCCCGGGACACTCGCCCGGTTGCTGGGAATCGTCGCAGAGAGGCGGGGTAATGTGCTCAACATCCACCACTCACAGGATGATCCAAAAGTTCCGGTTCACATGTCGTGTGTTGACCTGAAACTGGAGACCAGGGGAAGGGATCATACCGCTTCGATCCACAAGGGATTAAAGGATGCAGGGTATGAACTCGCGAGCGGCTGATCGGGGAAAATCTTCCCCCGGGAATAGTTCCCATTTTCTGCTCGGGAGAAATCATTTTTTGGAAGATGCGATGCCCCCCATGCGATAAACTCCACTGCTTCCAACGGGGCGCTCCTGAAGGCGAATCAATGACGATTAATGACAAAAAATAACGAAAAAAAGTTGCCCCGCCGTGCCTCGCAAGAGGCCCTGAGGCGGGTAACCATCGCAAGCTCTAAATTCATTTAACCAAATTTTCATGATTTTAGCGCGAAACAGGCGAGTGGTCATGCCCGTTTCTGCTGTGTATGTATTTTAAAAATTCACGGAAAAATTATTTCAATTCTCCAAGGTTTTTCCAGTGATCATACTCGTGAGCCCAGATGTCCTTGTTCGCGAGGACGAGCTTTTTCATGTACTCTTTTCGTTCGGCGAGAAGTTTCTCCTGTGCCGGATCACTCCACTTCGTGTTGATTGCACCCGCGAGTTTCCGCCCCAGTTCTTTTGCGCTCTGTTCTGCCGGCTTGATAGCGTCCGGGTTGCCCATGAAATTGACGCCCACGGTCCCCACGATCGTTGCACCGAGCATGAACAATGCAGAGTTCATGTACTCTGCAACCTCCTCTGCCTTTGAACCACCCGCGGTAGATACAGAACAGGCGTATTTCCCGGTAAAGTTCTGGCAATGGATGCCGTCAGCCATGCGATCGAGTATGGTCTTCATCTGTGCAGTGACCTGGTTGATATAGTTCGGTGAACCGAAAATAATACCATCGGCATCGAGCATTTTCTGGTAGAGTGCGGGAAAATCGTCGTCGTGGATGCATTCGCCCTTCGAATAGCATGTCCCGCAACCGGTGCAGTAATTGATATCGAGACTGCACAGATCGAAAAACGTCACGTCTGCGCCGGCTTTCCGTGCGCCTTCAAGTGCCGCCATGACAAGGCGCCGTGTCTGGCTCTTTTCCCCTTTGGGGCTTCCGTTGATGCCAATGATCTTCATGAATTGTTCACCATGAAGTGATGTATGCGAGCATCCATAAAGGTGTTTGGAGGTACAGGGTTTTGAAAAAAATTCTCTAGTGAAAACCTCATAATTGCGTACAGTTCTCGGGAGTTTTGCCCCCGCCGCTATGGCACCCCCCGGTTGCGATAACGACGTATTACATTTTATTTGACTTGTGTCATCGCTACTAGCGCCCCATCCCAGCGAGGGGCGGCGCTAGAGGGGGGCATCATCTCTTTTGAAAAAAAAATAATTTCTCCAGATCAAAAAATTTCGATAACACTTTGCCAGATTTCGCCCGGTTTGTTTTGAAAAGTTTACGACAGGGTACACCAATACCTGTTTATGAGTGATCGCGAACAGGGTAACCCGTACCATATTTCAAAAGAACGGCTCGAAACCATGGTAGATGCGATCTTCGCATTCGCGATGACCCTGCTCGTGCTGGGGATCCAGACACCGTCATTTTCCATAAGCCAGGCGCCGGCAGAACTGCCCCGGTATATCGGGCACCTTGTTCCCCAGGTAATCCTTTTTATT
Source organism: uncultured Methanomicrobiales archaeon (assembly GCA_963758935.1). Lineage (GTDB taxonomy): Archaea > Halobacteriota > Methanomicrobia > Methanomicrobiales > Methanospirillaceae > Methanoregula. The sequence goes on from CAVWXD010000006.1 coordinate 117,942, forward strand.
ACTGCATTTCTCGTGCTTGCCTTGTTCTGGCTCGAGCACCACCGTCAGTTTTACTATGTCAGGCAGGCTGACCCGACAATTCTCTGGCTGAATATTGCCATTCTCATCTTTATCGTCCTGATACCTTTCACTACCGATGTTTCAGGAGATTATGACGGGGTGCAGATTGCGGTCCTTCTCTTTCATGTGAATTTTCTTGCAATCGGCACACTCTTCCTTGCCCACTGGGTACACCTCTCACGGTCCTGTCATCTCTGCAGCGGGGAACTGAACCCTGGTGTCGCTGCTTCCAGGGTATGGTTCCTCGCACTTACTCCAGGATGTGCAGTCATCGGTATCATCGTTTCGTTCTTTTCACCGTCGGCATCACTCGCCGCCTATCTCCTCATACCGGCTTTTGTTTATGTGTTCAGGATCTCTATGAAACCAAGGAATCAGGAAGGACGGGATACAAAGCAATAAAAAAGTGCGGAAAAATCGGACTATCGTCCGATTTTAATCCCAATAATTTTTTACGTACAATTTTGATCTGACTATCTTCGGGGATAACCGCCGGAGGGCGATTGGTACTATCAGGAGGGTTACAATGACGTTCCCGAGCAGCCACGTAAACAATACACTTCCGACATCTCCGGACTGAATAATGCCACCTAGAGCGAGTGTGCCTGTACCCCACGCCGCCCCGACGATGTTGTTGATAAGGACACCGAAGAGGATAAGAATCGTCCAGTCCCGCCTGTTTTCAAGTGCCAGGTCGACGTCAAAGGCCCGGAATGCAACGAGCGGGATGAGGACCCTGCAGAAGGCCTGCAACGGACCAGGTACAGGGCGACATCCGGAGGAATCGAGGAGAGGAGACCTGATCCCACAAACGTTCCCGCATAGGCGGCAATCGCCCCGTACGCACCGAACCAGAGCGTAAAGAGAATCATAAATGCGACAGCGATATAAATTGTCGATACGCCTGCCATGCCCGCAGGTATCGCAAGGACAGAAAGCCGCGCAAGAATAATGTTAATGATGATTAATCCAAGCGTAAGGATAACGAAGGTATACGTTGGTTCCCGGACTTTTTTCATGCGTTCACCTTATCCGGATATTGTGTTACACTATAAATAGTATTTATTGCCGGGATTCTTCCGAGGGGAGTTCCTGACACTGATTTTTAAAAAATCAACAGAATCATGAGACAGACATTCTGACAGAGATATTTATTACTATAATCCAATCTCTAGACTGCTACCATGAGTGACAGCCACAGGGTTGACCTGAGATCCATCGCCTGGACCGCAATGGGAAAGTATGGCTTCGAACCGGGATTTCCCAAAAACGTGATCCAGGAAGTCAATGCAATGCATGAACAAACCTTCACGGCTGTACCAGCGGGTGTCAGGGATCTCCGCGGGCTCCTCTGGTCTTCCATCGATAATTTCGATTCAATGGAACCTCGATCAACTCGAATACTGCGAACGCGGTTCCGGGGGAGAGATCCAGATCAGGGTTGCCATCGCCGACGTCGATTTTTACGTGGCGAAACGCTCTCCCATAGATTTGCATGCTGCCAGGAACGGGACCTCAGTGTATACCGGGATCGAGACCTTCCCCATGCTTCCTGACCAGCTTTCCCGGGGGATAACTTCGCTCCTCCCCGGCCACGAGCGGATGGCAATAATCATAGAATACGCAGTGCTCCCGGATGGAAGTGTCCGGCACGGTGACATCTACAAAGCCATCGTCCTGAATAAAGCCAAACTGATCTACGAAGAGATTGGTGACTGGCTGGAGGGAACGTCTCCCCTCCCTTCGGCAGTTCATGCAGTGCCCGGGCTTGAGGAACAACTTCGTCTCCAGAACGAAGCGTCTAAGATTTTAAGACAACACCGGCGTGAACAGGGAGCGCTTGAGCTCAGCACAATCGAAGCAAATCCTGTTGTCGAGGGGGACGAGATCAGGGACCTCGTTGTCCAGAAACAGAATCTGGCACGGTGTCTTATTGAAGAGTTCATGGTCGCGGCAAACGGGACGATGGTCGCGTTCCTCGGAAAAAATGAATTGCCCATGATACAACGCGTTGTCCGGTCACCCCGATACTGGGACGAGATCGTAGCGACCGCTGCTGCTCACGGCGGTGCTCTCCCGCGGGACCCCGATGCGAAGGCGCTTGCAAAATTCCTTCTCAGCCAGCAGGAGAAAGATCCTGATCATTTTCCCGATCTCTCCCTGACGATCATAAAGCTGCTTGGGCCGGGAGAGTATATGATGCTCGATCCGCGTGAACCTCCGACGGGTCATTTCTCCCTCGCTGTAATCGACTATACGCACGCGACTGCCCCAAACCGCCGCTATGTCGATGTCATCAACCAGCGCCTTGCAAAATCGGTCCTTGATCATACGCCCAGTCCGTATGGACGGCAGGAACTCGTCCAGCTGGCAGACTGGCTGACCTCCCGGGAAAAAGCATCCAAGAAAGTGAAGCGGTACATGAGAAAGCTGTCGCCGCTGTTCTCCTTCGCAACCGGATAGGGCAGGTTTTCGAGGCGCTCGTCACAGGAGCAAAGGAAACCGGAACATACGTGAGGCTCATCGCTCCTCCGGCAGAGGGGCGTGTTGTGCAGGGTGAAAAGGGTCTTAAAATCGGGCAGAAGATCCAGGTCCGGTTGCTGAAGACCGACCCGTACAACGGTTTCATCGATTTTGCCCGAACCGGCAGCGGTAAAAATTAATTTCGTGCTTCTGTAGAAATCATTTTTTTAAAAAGGGACTAATGCCCCTCTTTTGCGCCACAAGTCCCATGGGGGACGGGCGAAGTGCCATGTCCTGGTCAAATACCAGGTAATACGTCGTCATCGCTCGTGGGGGTGCCACAGCGTCGTGGCAGAGCCCCTGCGGGCGTCAGCGATTATGAGGTTTTCTACCGGGCAAAATTTCGTTTTTTCCCGGAGAACCGGGGCACAACGTTCCCCGTGTCGGACCTTTCAGATTTTATAGGCTGATTTGATCCCGCCCGAAAAAAGAAGAGATTTCTGATTTGATTTATTTCCGGATCTTATTAGCGACAACCAACCCGGCGATTACGACAGCCAGTACACCCGCTGCAACGGGAAGACCGGCTCGTGTCGGCACTGAGGTTGCACTGCTCGTTCCGGGCGTGAATGTGGCGGCAATCTGGGCAACCTGCCCGGATAGGACCGTCACAGAACCCGACCAGTCACTATGGCCGGGGAGTTTCATATTGACGATGTGATCTCCCGGCGCGAGGTTGTAAATAGTGACGGGGGCAACCCCCCGGAACTGATTGTCAACAAAAACCTGGCCGCCGGGAGGGTTCGACTGGGCAACGATTGACCCGGCCTGTTGTGCGGAAGGTGCACCCTGAGGGGTCTGTGATAAGGTGAGAGGCTGCGTTTGCCGATGCCGTCTGTCCTGCGTAGATCTGTACAGTCTGGGTGAAATCATTATACCCGGGAGCATGGACGAGAAGCGTGTGGGATCCCGGGCTTAACGCAACCAGATTGAAAACATTCCCGTCACGGACCGCCCCCTTGTAAATCCCGTCGAGATACACCAGTGAGCCGGGGACATTCACGGTGAGATCAATGGAACCGTCCGTTGAAGACGACGTATAGGAAGACATTGCGAAGTTGACATTCGCTCCCTGTCCTGCTGCAACGTCGACTGTCCTCGTCTGGGCGTCATACCCCGAAAGATGTAGTTCAACGATGTGGGTCCTTCGGTCAGTGCGCCTACCGTTACCGGTGATACTCCTTCGTAGTTCCCGTCGACATAAACGTCAGCACCGGAAGGTGTTGATGCGACAAACATCGAACCGTAATTGCCAAGGTTGAGAAGATTTGCGTCGACCTCCTGACTCTCCCCGTCATTCAGGTATATATTGGTCACGTACGCCTCATATCCCGGATAATTAACCTCGACCGTATGATATCCCGGCAAAAGGTTCGTGAATACCCACGGTGTGGTCTCCTGGTTATACCCGTCGATAGTTACGATAGCGTTCGGGGGATACGAGGTGACGGTCAGTGATCCGGAGGGATAATAGGAATTTATCGGGTACACATACCCCGGCGGATAATAGTAATAGGGGTTGTACACGCTGCCATACGGGAACACCGGCACAGTCACCGTTACGATAACAGCTGTTGGGGTCGGGCTGGGAGTTAACGTGGCGACGGGTGTTGTTTGAACCGGCGTAGGTTCGGTCGTCTGGGGCTGGGTGATAGCCGGGGTTGTCGGAGGCAGGGTAACCGTAGTTGTCGGGGGCGGGGTCTCGGGCGTCCTCGGGAAAGGTGTCCGCTCAGTTTCCTGGATCGCAGGGGTCGCCGGAATTCTTACCGGGGGTGTTTCCCGGATCTCCGGAGCGGTCGGGGCGGGGATATTCTGTGTCTGGCGGATTACCGGGGCGGGTGCAGGTTGTGCCGGAGCTGACGGCGTAAACGGCTGGATGGGGTGGGAGATCGGATGCTGGACTTCCCCCATGGGACGGGGTTGCTGAACCCTTTGGGCAATAGTCTGCCGGGGTGTCAGGGTTGCTCTCGTCTCTCCCTGGAATACAAGGCTGACCGGCCCGGAAGTGATATTGGACGTAATTTCGTTTGATGGAGCCGGTACGGTTCCTGTCACGGCAATCGCCGGGCATCGCGATGAGGGCGATCGCAAGAATTGCGCACAGAATAATGAGGTGTTTTTTCATGTCGATTCTCCGGATTTTCCTGATGAGGCCCATAGAATATTCATTCCATATTAGGCTTTTGGACTGGACGGTCCCAGGCCGCTGAATGAGGGTTTCCGGGCTCGGGGGAGGAATCGCATGAGGAGCTTCAAAATCGGGTTAGCATTTGTTCCCATCATGCCGAGGAACTTACATTTACCGGATCCGCGATTTCTAAAACACACTCTACAACCACAGGTTTCATTCCACTTCAGGACAATTACTGAAAAATACGGTGCGGTATGACAAAGAAAATGGACAGGATACTCGATTCGTTCAAGGTTCCCCCGGGAAAGAAGATCGACCTGCAAAAAGACTATGCTCCCGGTTTTGTTGGTAATTTTACGAGAGAGGAAGCAGAAGGGGCAGCTGCTGAAGGAATCCGGCTTCTTGCAGAGCAGCAGGGCAAACTGTACGCCCAGAACACGTATGCTGTTCTGATCATCCTGCAGGCAATGGATGCCGCCGGCAAAGACAGCACGATCAAGCATGTTATGTCCGGAGTAAATCCCCAGGGTGTTGTGGTGACAAATTTTGTAGAACCGGGCGCCGAGGAACTCGATCACGATTATCTCTGGAGAACATTCAAGGCGCTTCCGAGCAGGGGGACACTCGGTATTTTTGATCGTTCGCATTACGAAGAGGTTCTGGTCGTCAGGGTACACCCGGAATTCCTCGACCGGCAGCATCTCCCACCGCATCTCAAGGGAAAAGACATCTGGGCCAGGCGTTATAACGAGATCAACTGCTTTGAAAAATACCTGACCGATAACGGCATCGTTGTCATCAAGTTTTTCCTGAACGTCTCACGGGATGAGCAAAAGAAAAGGTTCCTTGAACGTGTCCATGACCCGGAGAAGAACTGGAAATTCTCGGCGGCCGATATTCGTGAGCGGAAGTACTGGGGCTCGTATATGGAGTCGTACCAGGATATGCTCAACGCCACCAGCACCGCCCATGCGCCATGGTATATCATTCCGGCTGATCACAAATGGTTCACGCGCCTCGCCGTGACTTCAGTAATCTCTTCCACGCTCGACAGTCTCAGGCTCGCGTATCCCAAGGGGACAAACGAGGACAAAGACGCTCTGCTCGCCGCAAAAAAAGAACTTGAAGAAGAGGTAGACAGATAAAGGACTATTGTCTTTTTTAAATCCTCTCTTCATTTTCCGGTTTTTAATATTCGTCCTGGGGCTTTGAAGTTATTACTTCTTCAACTTCCGGGGTCAGGAGCCACAGTGCCTCACGGACTTTTTTCCGGATCAGGTGATCTTCGTGGTCCTGCATCGCGTCGAGCTTTGCGATCAGTCCCGCGGATATGAGGGTCTCTTCCTCCCCCGCCGACGCTGTAGCGATAAGAATATCGAGCGCAGAAATCACGATGTGTGCATTTTGGTCATTGAGGAGGCCGGCAAGTGTATCAACTCCGCCCTGGCGAATCAACTCTTTCGGTCGCCAGTCTTCGTCTTCCGCGCTTATGGCAAGAGCTTCTACCGCGGTCTCCCGTTCATTCTCATCAGGGCTGTTGAGCCGGCTGAGCAGATCTTCGGTAAGATCTTCATTGATCTGCAGTTCTTCTCCCATATTTTCCTCCAGCCCGCATCAAAAATGCAGGGTCAGGCTGGATGATACTTCACCATCATGGATATATATTCTTTGGCGGGACAGCGTCCGGTTATCTCTTTTTTTATGTATCCTTAAGAAAACGGGACCGTTTTTAAAAATGGATTTCTGTTGAGAGGAGACCTGTCGGATAGTAATAAAAAGAAGTGATAAAAAATTACGATTCCCCGCCTGCATTATCACATCTTCAGCTTCTGGAGGAAGAAAACACCGATACAGATTGCTGAAATTGACGCCGCCATGAAAAGCATGTCAAGCCCGGTCGTGAACGTGAGGGTGAGCACCCTCTGGAAAAAATTCACGATAAGCACCATGATGATTACCTTGATGATCTTGTTCTTAAGATCGTCGAGATTCGTTATCTCAAGGAGAGTGTGGAAAGCTTCGGAGTTCCGGGCAATATCGATCTTTGAGATGAAGAGCTCGTAAATACCGAAGCTGAAGATGAGGAGGACCATGCCGATAAGATACAGGTCAACCCCGCCGATTATCCCGATCAGGATCGTTGTGTAATTTATTTCAAGAGAGGAAAGGTCAACCGAGTGAACGACACTCATGACGATCTCCAGTGATCCGGAAATGAAGAGGATGAGCGAACTGATGGCACCAAATATCACGGCGAGAAGGACAATGAGCCGGGAGCTCCAGAGCGATTTCTCAAAAGCTCTTTCGAGTAAATTCTGGTCTTCCTGGCGTTTCAATGCTGAACGGGTTTCGTGCGGTTCCATTACTCAGGTACTTTGGTTTTTTCCAATAAAAGGAAGCGTGAACGAAAAGGACGTGCGAAAATTACGTAAAAATTTATTGAGGTTTTTAGGAAATAACCAAAACAGGAATCAGGACTGCCTGTTCCGGTTACTGTTGACTTCGTTCCTTCCTGATTTTCTCTTCACGTTCCAGACGTTTTTTTCTCCGCGAGAAACGCTTTTACCTCTTCTGCATGCCCTTTCGGGTTAACCTTCCGCCAGATTTTTACGATTGTGCCTTTCGGGTCGATAAGGAACGTATCCCTCCGGGTGCCGAGAAATTCCTTGCCGAACATGGTCATGGGTTTCCAGGCATCGTATGCCTTCAGGACGGAATGTTCCGTGTCGGACAGGAGCAGGATACCAAGATTGTATTTGTCGGCAAATTTCTGGTGGCTCTCCGGTGTATCTGCGCTAACCCCGATGACCTGTGCCCCGAGGTCTGCGAACTGTTCGAGTGCCGCATTGAACTGTAATGCCTCGAGGGTGCACCCCGGCGTATTATCCCTCGGGTAGAAATACAGAACTACCCATTTCCCCCGGAACTGCTCAAGACAGAAATTTGCCCCGTGTGCATCGGGAAGACAGAAAGGCGGGGCAGTTTTGCCGGTGAGGGGCTCATCGATCTCTTCAGTCATGATTAATCGGGCAATGATAGACCTGCACCATAATGAAGAATTCGGCCGCAGTGCTTGCCGGAAAACCCGGACACAGGGACAGGGTTATTTCCGGGCTTTCACCCGCGAAACGAAGGGATTCCCAGGTACCATGAACCGTAACGGGAGGTCGGCAGATTTTGTGATCCCGATCCTCGTTGTCCGGACAATATCCTGTTCCTGGACGGGTTCGAACCCCGGAATACTCTGGGGGGACAGGATCCGTAGTGGACTGTCCACGAGCGAGATCCCGTTGCACATGAGGGTAATCCCCAAAGCCTGCGTCAGCTTTCCCGGACCGCTGCAGAGGTCCCGGAGGTTTGAATTATTCCGCCGGTGCTGCATTATCGTGATCCCGGCAACCGGTTCGAGTGCCCGTATAAGGACGGCTTCCCCACTTCCCTCACGCCCGGTTACTGCGTTGAGGCAGCAATGCATGCCGTAGACAAAATAGACATATGCATGACCGACCGGCCCAAACAGCACGCTGTTTCTCGTGGTCTTTCCCCCGTACGAGTGCGCGGCTTTATCGCCCACAAGATAGGCTTCGGTCTCAACAATCCTGCCGGTGATAGTCCCCGGGTTCTCCCGGTGCTCGACAAAGCAGCCAAGTAAGGACTCTGCAACACGGACCGTTTCCTGTTCGTAAAATGAAACGGGCAGGGTTACTTTCCGATAGCGAGATGAATCCGTGCGGGAACTCAAAGGATAACCACTCCTTTTGTGTGTGAAAGAATCCCTCTGCGATGGACACCCATTTTCACTTTAATCACCCGAACGGTTATGAAAAAGAAAAAATCAGATTGGCCGGGCATCGATTTCTGGCGGAAGAAGTCTGTCTTAAGAGGATATCCGGAACCTGAGTTGAGGTATGGACCGCCATATCGAAATAGGCCCGGTTATCCCTCTCCCCTTTGTATTTCAGGTTGATCTGGAAGTGTGTATCGATGACCGGGATTACCCAAAGAGTGGTGATCAGGGCTCGACGTTCTGAGATAATCCTGTCTTCACCATAGACCAGTTTCTGGCGGTCACCATCGATATCTGAGATTATCTCATTCTGGTAGGATAAGACGTTGATATGGGTGTTTCCGACAGTTATTGTCTGGCCTTCGGGGAATGACACCCCGTAATTGGTCGTAAACGACAACGGGACGCCCGGTGTTGCGGTCGTGACCGCTACATTCAGGGTTAACAGCACCACGGCGAAGATCACTACCACTACGACGATGATGCCGATGACAGCCTTTGATGTGCCGCTGAGACCACCTTCTTTTTTTCGGGTTAATTCCGGCGATTTTTCCGACATTTTCATCAGTACCGTATTGATGCAGATCGATTATTTAAACGTGGTGAGATTGGACAGGTTCGGGGATTACTTAGTTTCTGGCCTATCTGATTTTCCCATAAAATCCATTACCCCCTCCACCATACATATATAGGACTTTATCATGCGTATTCCCATTCAGCAGGTCACGCCGGAAACAGGCGTGGCCGAGATCTGTGGCTGGGTCCATGAGGTACGGGATCTCGGGGGGCTTGCCTTCTTCCTGATCCGCGACCGGACCGGCATCATCCAGGTAACCATCCCCAAGAAAAAGGCGTCCGAGGCCGTTCTCGCAGCTGCAAAACAGGTTTCGCGAGAATCGGTCGTGCGGATCAGCGGCATTATCAAGGCGATGGAAAAAGCGCCCGGCGGAAGGGAACTGGTTCCCGAGACGTTCGAGATCATTAATATGGCCGCATCCCCGCTCCCGCTCGACGTGGTCGAGAAGGTGCCGGCGGACCTCGATACCCGGCTCGATTCCCGGTTCCTCGATGTCCGCAGGCCGCGGGTGAACGCCGTCTTCCAGATCCGCAGCGCAGCGATGCACGCTCTCAACAACTACTTCCATCACGAAGGATTCATCAATATCACGACGCCCAAAATCGTCGCCGCCGCTACCGAAGGAGGGACCGAGCTCTTCCCGATAGCATACTTCGACAAGGAGGCGTTCCTCAACCAGAGCCCGCAGCTCTTCAAGCAGATGATGATGGCTGCCGGCTGCGAAAAGGTGTACGAGATAGGGCCGATTTTCCGGGCCGAGGAGCACAACACCACAAAGCACCTCAACGAAGCCACCTCGATCGATATCGAGGTCTCGTTTGCCGATCACCACGAGGTCATGCGCATCCTTGAAGACGTGATCGTCAAAACGTACGAATACGTGAACAAGACCTGCAGCGACCAGCTCGCCAACCTCGAGATCACTAATTTTACCGTCCCGAAGTCCCCGTTCCCCCGGCTCCCGTATGGTGAAGCTATCGAGATCGCAAAGAAAAAGATCGAAGAACCGATCAAGTACGGCGACGACATCGGTTCAGCAGCCGAACGGGCGATAGGCGCGGAGATGGGAGGCCATTATTTTATCGTCGACTGGCCATCCGACATCCGCCCCTATTACGCCATGCCGTACGAAGACAACCCGACGGTCTGCAAGGCTTTTGATCTCATGCACCCGAGGATGGAGCTTTCGAGTGGTGCCCAGCGGGTTCACCAGCATGACCAGCTCGTAGCCCAGATCCGGAACAAGGGGCTCGACCCGGAGAGTTTCGAATTCTACCTCCGCCCGTTCAGGTTCGGCATGCCCCCCCACGCCGGCTGGGGACTTGGTGCAGACCGTCTCATCATGACGATGCTCGACCTGCCAAACGTTCGGGAAGCCGTGCTGTTCCCCCGCGACATGCACCGCCTGGTCCCCTGACCGCATACTATTTTTACCGCCGGCGCTGATCCGGTACTAACGAGAATTTCCCGGGTTGTTATGACTAAAGAATATTTTATCGACAAAGTGCTTGCTACAACCGTGGTCGGCAGCTACCCGGCGGTGAAAGGGAAGGGACTGTTCAGCCTTCTCGATCCGTTCAGGTCTGCAGTTGAAACAGCGGTTGCCGACCAGCTCGCTGCGGGAATTGACATAATCTCTGACGGGCAGGTGCGGGGGGACATGATCCAGGCATTCGCCTCAAAACTTCCCGGTATCAAGGGACAGGAAGTAATGGGAAAAGTGCAACCGGCTTCGGGAGGAATAACCGTCGGTGACACAAAATACGCCATTTCAAAAGCCCCGAAGGTGAAGGGCATCATCACCGGACCGACATCTCTCGCTCACGGTCTCCATATCAGCACGCCGATGTACCGGAACAAGGAAGAGCTTGCCCTTGACCTCGCCGGTGCCCTTGCCGTTGAGGCAAAGAGCCTCGAAGCCGCAGGTGTGACGCTTATCCAGATCGATGAGCCTATGTTCTCCACGGGTGCGGCGGATCTCTCCGTTGGGAAACAGGCTATCGAGATAATCACCTCCCAGCTTCACATTCCCACGTGCATGCATGTCTGCGGTAATCTCGGCAGCGTTATCGATGATATTTTGAAGATCAACGTCAATGTCCTCGATTTCGAGTTCTCCAAAAATCCTGCCAACCTTGAACTCTTCGGGTCCCGGGACTTGCCGGACGCATGATCGGCTATGGGTGCGTGGATTCATCCTCGGACACGGTCGAGAGTGTCGCCGAGATCAAAAAGCGAATCGAGAGCGGAGTTGAGGTTTTCGGCCCCCGGACCATGCTCATCGACCCCGACTGCGGGATGCGGATGCGGACCCGGGACATAGCCTTTGCCAAGATGAAAAATATGGCAGATGCTGCACGGGAAGTCAGGATCGCCCTTTAAAAAAAAATTATTTTTAGACTACTCTCGACGTTGTCGAAGCTTCAATTCCGTTATCGGTAATGATAAAAGGCAGGAGTCTCTGGGGTGCTGCTGCATCCTTGATCTTCTGGACTGCAAGTGTCCGCTCGATATCGGCCTGGTGTGTCTCGCTCTTGAACTCGATCACGATATCGGCCGCTTTCATGATTCTTGTCATCTCCATCGGGGTATGGATACCGGTGTAGACGATAAACATCATATTTGCTCCCCGGTTCTTGACCTCTTCCCGGGCAATTTTGAGGAACTTTAACGCTGCATCGATCCCGTACTTTACGATCATGGTCGTGAGTGAATCGACGATAATCCTGTTCCCTATCATTTGGGTAGGGTATATTTCCGGGTGCATCTCGCCTGCATCTACCATCCCTAATTCGATATCCCCGTCGTTGATCAGGTACGTTCCCTCTTCGCCTTCAACCTTCCAGAACTGGTGGGCTGCAAGGTCGATGCCGGAGATCGGGTTGCCATAGAGCATGATAAGGGTCCCTTCAGTAAATCCGCCGTCGAGCAGGAGGTTGAGGCCGACTATGCCGGTCGACCTTTTTTTCAGTCTCCGTGCTATGGGTGTGTCCTGAATGCGACTCTTGATATCCACGCGCTCTGCTCCGTCTAATATTATTTAATAAGGAGGTTAAAATGGTTTGTGTGAAAATCTTCGACCTTTCATGAATTAAAAATCTTTAACTTTTTAATTCCCTCCACAATCGCTGAATTTTTGCCGGAGGTCTCGTCGTAACAGCTTCCAGCCATGTACCCGGGGAAGAGCATCAATTATTACGAGCTTTCGTGGGATCTTGTAGCCAGCAAGGTGGTCCCTGCAGAATTCCACCAGCTGGTCCCGGGTCAGTCCGGATCCCGGCACGAGAACGACCGCTGCAACCGGGACCTCCCCTCGCCTTTCGTCGGGAATACCGAAGACAGCAACGTCGGTGACTGCTGGATGCTGGATGATCACGTTTTCGACTTCCGTCGGGTATATTTTCCAGCCCGACATTATGATCATGTCCTTTTTCCGGTCGGTGATACAAAGGATACCGTCATCGTCCAGGTAGCCGATATCACCGGTCAGGAACCAGCCGTCGTGCCGGAACACCGCCGCAGTCGCTTCAGCCATATTCCAGTAACCTTTCGCTATGGCCGGGCCGCGGAGTGCAATCTCACCCGCTTCGTCATTCGCGAGCTCCTGCTCAGGATCGTCGGTATCCACAATTTTTACTTCGGTGTACCCGACCGCTACGCCGACACTCTGGTAATTTTTCGTCAGGTGGGGGTATTCCGGGAGCGTCGTAGTTCCTGACCCGATCACGATTGTCTCGGAGAGACCGTACGAGTTTGCAACCGGTATGTGGAACCGCGAATCAAAGGCTTCCCAGACCACCGGGCAGGAGTCTGCCCGCCCCCGGAGATAATGACGCGGGCAGTTGCAAGCATTTTCTCGGTCCCCGGCGGACTGTTGTTAAGCGTGTGGATAACCGGGGGCATCCCCGCAAGGACGGTAACCCCGTACTGTTCGGCGAGAGCGAGGTAGCGGTCGGGATCGAACCGTTCCATCATCACGTAAGTCCCTCCTGCGCGAAGAACCGACAGGCCCCACGACAACCCGACATGGCCCATGGGATAGATTCCAAGATATACGTCGACCGGGCGGAGCCTGAGTGCATCCCGCTCCGTGTCAAGTGCGTTCATCCAGTTTCCATGGGTGAGCATCGCTCCTTTCGGGACTCCGGTCGTACCGGCTGTGTACTGGATGTGACAGAGATCGTCAGTCGAGCAATTCACAGCCCGGGTGGTCTCCGGTGCCGGGGGAAATGAATCCCACGCAACCGAATCCTTACCCGATCCCCCTAGACACACGACATGCGAAAGGGTCGGGGCGTCACGACGGATTCCATCGATGACCATAATTCCGGTCGTGTCCGTGATGACCGCAGTGGCACCCGCATCGTTTATAGCGTGGAGGACCTCATCCCCCCGGTATACAATATTCGTTGGCACCGCTACGGCGCCGATGCGCCAGATGGCAAAATAACTGACGAGGTACTCGGGAGAACTGTCGAGGTAGATGCATACCCGGTCACCCTTCTTTACCCCAATAGATGAAAGGCCGAGGCCTACCCTGTTCATCTCCGAGCGGAGTTTGCCATAACTATAGGTCTCATTTCTCGAGGGGCAGATGAGGGCTGCCTTTGCTGCAGGAACACTTTTTGCATCCAGAAGGGTAGTAACGTTGGGCATTTTCTGGTTCTTTTAAGATTATCTACAAATTTGAACGCTGTTGTATATAGGTGTTCATTTTCCGATGACGAACCATGAATATGCAGGGGCCCGGCTTTCAATTAATAAAAACGGTTGTAGTACCAGGGCAAGATATTTGTGATCCCATCCCGAATGATATCGTTATACTATGACCGACGAGCCCCAGCAGCAACCCCAGCAGTCCCAACAGCCCCGGAATGATGCCCCCCGGCAGCACAACCGGCCCCAGCACCGGCATTACCGCGAGCAGCGCCAGCGATCGCCTCCCGGCCAGCAGGCCCCGGCACCTGCAGAGACAAAAGAGACACGTACACCCGGGCTTGACGATGCAGATACCGACGAAGATACGGCAACCCGCCAGTCACAGCCGCGATCTCACCGGGGAAGACCGGAGAAAAAGAGATACGAAGAATGGGCAAATGATCCGTACTGCAATTAGACTCTGATAGTCAACGGGTTGCAACGGACAGACCATTCCGGGATAGTCAGAAAGTGGCAATTCCGTGAATTTTGCAGGCAGCAAACCATTTTCCGCCGGGCAAAACGGGTTTGGGGCAATCGCCGGAAAAATTTCTTTTTTCAAACGCACGAGTACGTGATCATGCCGGGATCGAAATTATTCGTCCGGTAGTTCTACCCGGGATTATTTTTTTTTAAAAAAAAAGATTACTGGTATTCCGGTGGCTGCACCTGTTTTGGCAGACCGCCTTTGAAGTGCTGCTGGATCTTGCCGTAGTATTCCCGCAGGTTATCGTTCATGGTCGGGTGCACCTTCTTGATCGCTTCTTCGAAATGCTTCATGGTGACTGACGGTGCATTGTCGCGCATCGCGAGCATCCCTGCCTCCCGGCAGAGAGAGCCAAGATCCGATCCTACGAACCCTTCTGTCATACCGGCGAGTGTTTCGGCGACCTTCTCCCGGGCAGGATCGGCGAATTTCAGGTTCTTTTCTGTCATCATCTCGATGAGCCGCTTCCTTCGGAGGCCCAACGGGAGCCCAACGTTTGCCTCTTCTACCGGCAAGATCGCTGCCTTCAGTTCTTCCGTGGTGACCGTCCGGTTTTTGCCGAGCTTCTCGACAAATTCACCTATTGCGTCCTCGTTATATCGCGTAGTTTCGCGGATAATCTCCTCAAACGCCGAGCCCTCAAGGGGCATGAACCGGGTGTGGATGCCGATGATCTTTGCACGGTCTTCTTTTACGGGTTCACCGATATAGACGAGCCGGTCAAACCTGCCGGCGCGGAGGAGTGCCGGGTCGACGATATCCGGACGGTTGGTTGCACCCATGACCACGACATCCTTGAGTTCCTCTAGGCCGTCCATCTCGGTCAGGATCTGGTTGAGGACGTTATCGATGACGTGTGAGTCGTGGGATGTCCCCCGTGCTGGTGCAAGCGCGTCAATCTCATCAAAGAAAATGATCGACGGTGCGACCTGCCGGGCTTTCTTGAACACTTCACGAACGGCACGCTCGCTTTCCCCTACCCACTTGGAGAGGAGCTGGGGACCTCGGACCGGGATAAAGTTCGCACCGCTCTCGCTTGCCACTGCTTTTGCGATAAGGGTTTTACCGGTACCGGGCGGACCATAGAGGAGGATGCCACGGGGAGGCTCTATCCCGAGATCCTCAAACTTCTGCCGGTTGGTGAGAGGGAGCTCGACTGCTTCCTGCACCTCGATCTTTGCAGCGGCGAGGCCTCCGACATTCTCCCATTTTACATGGGAGACTTCGAGCATCACTTCGCGCATCGCACTGGGGCCGACATCGCGCTGGGCGCTCCTGAAATCGCTTGCGTAAACCCGGAGCTTATCGAGGGTCTCCTGGTCGATCTCTTCTTTTTCGAGGTCGAGATCGGGAAGGTACCTGCGGAGCGCCCGGATGGCGGCTTCGCGGGAGAGGGCGGCAAGATCTGCACCGACAAAGCCATGGGTCTGCTGGGCGAGCGATTCTATGCTGACGTCCTCGGAGAGCGGCATACCCCGGGAATGGATCTTCAGGATGTCGATCCGGTCCGGTTCGCTCGGGACACCGATCTCGATCTCCCGGTCAAACCTGCCGGGCCTGCGGAGTGCGGCGTCGATAGCGTCGACACGGTTCGTCGCACCGATCACGACGACCTGGCCGCGTTCCTCGAGGCCGTCCATCATGGTGAGGAGCTGGGCGACGACACGGCGTTCGACTTCGCCGGTGACTTCTTCCCGGCGGGGTGCAATTGAGTCAAGTTCGTCGATGAAGATGATGGAGGGGGCATTTTCCCGTGCCTCTTCGAATACTTCGCGGAGACGCTGTTCGCTCTCCCCGTAGTATTTCGAAATGACCTCAGGACCTGCGATAGAGATGAAGTGTGCGCCGCTCTCGCTTGCGACGGCTTTTGCAATCAGGGTCTTACCCGTGCCTGGTGGGCCGTAAAGAAGGACACCCTTGGGTGGCTCGATCCCCAGTTTCTGGAAGAGTTCGGGGTGGCGCAGCGGCAGCTCGATCGTCTCGCGGAGTCGCTGGAGCTCGTCCTTGAGCCCGCCGATATCCTCGTACGAGAAACGCTTGATACCCTCGAAGCCGGCGGCTGGCTTGTCCGAGAATTCAATCTCGGTATTCTTGGTTATTATGACCGCTTCTTCGGGCTCGATCTCGATGATCTTGAACGCCACGATCTGCGGCTGTATGAACGGGAGGCCGAGCATGATAGGGACCGAATCGTTCTTCGCGACCGGGAAGTCGATCAAACCGTTAACGACGTGGGGGTTGTTTGCGATCGGGATCTTCTTCGGGAGGTCTTCGGGAGGAGCGAGGACGATCCTCTTTGCTTCAATCTCTTCCGTGATCTTGATGACCTTGACGGTGTCCCCGATGCTGACACCGGCGTTGAGCCGGGTAAAATTATCGATCCGGACCTTCCGCTGGTTCCAGTCTTCGACGAGCGACCGCCAGACTTTTGCAACTGTCCGCCGCTTCCCTTCGATCGCGACCAGATCTCCGGGCGAGATCTTCAAAACAAGCATCGTCTCGGGATCGAGCCGTGCCTTGCCGCCACCCTGATCGCCGGGGTACGCGGAGTCCACCCTCAATTGCACTTCAGGCATGATCTTAAAGGTCATATATTCAGGGATTTATAGGTACTGTAAATGCGCATCCTTGTTTTTGATCCGTTCCATGGCGCGGCCGGCGATATGATAACCGGTGCACTGCTCGACTGCGGGGCAGACCGTGACCTCGTGGTCCGGGCGATGCAAACCGTGGTCCAGGAACCCGGGATCTCTGAAGTTACCCGGTGCGGTATACGGGCGGTGAAAATCGACACCCACGCTTCTCCGGCTCACCGGTCGCCTGCCGAAGTCACGGCGAGGCTCGATGCGGCCTCGGCAGTTGTCCCGGCCCCGGTGCTCGCGATGGCCAGCCGGGTCTTCGGGAGAATCAGCGCAGCCGAAGAGCAGGTGCACGGGGCCCGTGCCCATTTCCACGAAGTCGGGGCTGACGATGCTATCGCCGATGTCATCGGGGCCTGCACGGCACTTCACTCCCTGAATGTCGACGAGGTGGTGGTGCTCCCTATCGCACTCGGCCACGGCGTTTCAACAGGATCCCACGGGACCTTTCCCTTACCGGCACCGGCAACAGTCGCGATCCTGGCGGGCTCGGGGCTCGTAACTTCTGCCGGCGATGATGGGGAACTCTGCACACCGACCGGTGCAGCCCTCCTCGCTGAGTTTTCGACTATTTCACCGGAAGATGTCCGGGCAGGTAAGATTCTCGCTGTAGGTTATGGTGCGGGTACCCGGGATCCGCCGGGAGTCCCCAATGTCATACGGGCAATGATCCTGGAGACCCCCGGAGACAGCTCCGCCCTTCCGCAGGACTGCGTTGACGTGCTGGAAACCAATGTCGACGATGTAACGGGAGAACTGATCGCCCACGCGATCACGCGGTTCATGGACGCAGGTGCACGCGATGCGAGCGCTGCGCCGGTCATCATGAAGAAAGGGAGGCCGGGATATCTGATCCGGGTCATCTGTTCCGGGGATTGCAGCACGGCGATGGCAGAACTTATGGCACGGGAACTCGGGACGCTCGGGATCCGGTGCACTCCAGCTGTCCACCGGTTCATAGCCGACCGGACTATCGAGGAAGTCAAGGTTGAGATTTTGGGGCAGAAACAAAAGATACCGGTCAAGTTCGGCCGGATCCATGGCGAGGTCTATCTCGTCAAGGCAGAGTTCGATCAAGCCCGGAACTGGGCAGGCTGAACTGGGCGTTCCGGTGCGGGAAGTTACCGATGCGGTTGAGACGGCGGCAAAGGCTAAGTTGAAAAAAGGATGAGAATGCGCTTACGCTCATAGAATTGCGAGTGTGACCCCCTCTCTCCCCCAGAGGGGGAGGCACCCCAAGGGGAGCACCCCTTGACCCCCATTTGTTTTATTTTTGTAGGTTTTGGATTCCAGAAGGAAACAAACCCTGCCACAAACATAATAAAATTTTTTCGATTTAAAAATTATCGTTTCTCGTCGGAAAATTGCATTTGGCAAGACTTCTTTGCATGTTATAAACTCACATGGTTCATTCAAGAGCAAACTTATTGATCCGCCGCGGGGGCGTCCCTTCGGGGGCGGCGGCGTTCATCGCTAAAGGGGTATGGGGGTCTCAACCCCCATAATCAGATTCTGAAGGCACGAGCCTTATAGAAAATTAGCTTGATCCAATGTCGAACCTTTTTTTCGCACCCATGAAATGACCTCTTCCGCTTACCGCCCACCATAAAAAGACGTATATTCCGGAAGCGACAGGAAGGTAACAAAGGTAACCTTATGACGCAAATCCCCATGATCCAGCCCGGAGATACGGCGAAGAATTTTTCGATTAAGGACCACAACGACAAGACGTTTGACCTCCTCGAGAACACGGGTAGGAGGACTCTCCTCTCCTTCCACCCCCTCGCCTGGACGCAGTTCTGTGCCGGCCAGATGAAATCGCTCGAAGATAATTTCGAGATGCTCAATTCGCTCAACACGGTCGCGGTCGGTATCAGTGTCGATTCTGTGCCCTGCAAGAAGGCATGGTCAGAGCACCTCAAGATCTCCAATACCCGTCTTCTCTCCGACTTCTGGCCACACGGGAATGTTGCGCAGATGTACGGGATCTTCCGCGATGCGAACGGGTTCTCCGAGCGGGCAAATATTATCGTCGATGAGAAGCAGAAAGTACTATTTGCAAAAGTCTACCCGGTCCACAGCATCCCGGATATGAAGGAAGTCATGGAGTTTCTCAAAAAGGCATGACCGGATTCCAGAATAATTTACCGGTGAACTGCTTCGCCTTAGGCCTCAATAATGGATGACGAACGAAAGGACTTCATTTTCACACCATCCGCTCCTTCCTTTTTACCCTAGCAGCCCCGGTAACCACGCAGTAAGCATTTGATCAGGAACCGATCATTTCTTTTAACAACTCAGGATTCCGATTTGATAACAGGAGACACGTGCAGGAGCGATGATGACCGACAAGAAGACCACCGGTAACGCAAGCCTCGACAAACTTCTCGGAGGGGGCCTTGAGATCCGGACCATCACCCAGATCTTCGGCGAACCGGCGAGCGGCAAGAGTACGCTCGCCCTCATCGCAAGCGTCGCCCGCCTCCGTGCCGGGGAAGCCGTCGTATATATCGACACCGAAGGGTTCTCCATCGAACGGTTCCGGCAAATTGCCGGGCCGGATACGGAAAAAATCGCGGACAAGCTCTTCCTCTTCGAGCCCATCGATTTCGAGCACCAGGCCGCGATGATCAGCGATGCCGAGAAGGTCATTAAAGCCCATAAGCCCGGGTTGCTCGTCGTGGATTCGGCCACTGCCCTCTATCGTACCGATCTCGAACGGGGGAGGGACGCAATGCAGGCACTCACCCGCCAGATGATCCACCTCCTCGGTTATGCCAAGCGGTACGAAGTCCCGGTCATCGTGACCAACCAGGTGTACATGGATACCGTGAAGAACACGTTTGCCGGACTCGGGGGATTTGCCCTTGAACACATCTCGAAGGTTATCGTAAAACTGGAGAAGACCGATGGGCCGGGACACCGCCGTGCACGCCTTGTAAAACACCGCTCGCGTCCCGAAGGTGCATCTCTCGAATTCGAGATCGTCGAAGAAGGTATCCGGGTAAAAGAATAGAATCGTTATCCCCAGGAAGCCCGGCCGGGAAGCCGCCGTTTTCCTGAAACGAGATCGTAGAAACCATTATTGCTATCTTTTTAGTATGGTGCTGTCATGCCACACATGATGGTGCACCACAAAGTGCGGGATTTCGGAAAATGGAAGCCATTCTTTGACCGGGACGAAAGCACGCGGAAAGCCAAGGGTTCCAAGGGAGCACGGGTTTTTCAGAATGTTGAAGATCCCACCGATGTGTTCATGCTGTTCGACTGGGATTCCAGCGAAAACGCAAAAAAGTTTAGCATGTCTGACGACCTGAAAAAGACCATGGAACAGGCGGGGGTAATCGGTATTCCGCATATCCACTTCCTCAAAGAGGTCCAGACGAACAAAGCCTGAACCTGATGACGGATTAATTGATCTGGTGGCAGTCGTAATGGAGAGTCCCTTTTTTTGTTCGTAATCGTCCCGATTCGCGGGTATTCGGAACAGGAGTTTTACATACCGTTCCGTTAAAAAAAGGATTTGCCTGAAAAAATCAGAAAAAAATCGTGCCGGAGAAGACCGTTGCTGCAGGGCCTTCCATCCGTGCCCCGGCCTTTAGGTAAATGACGAGCGGGCCGCCCTCTGTTTCCACATTTACCGTATCGCCAACGAGCCCGAGTTTGTTCATTATCGCTGCGGATGCGGTCGCACCGGTGCCGCAGGAGAGGGTTTCATCCTCGACCCCCCGCTCGTATGTGCGGATACGGATGCTGTTCTCACCCGTTTTCTCGACGAAATTGACGTTCGCCCCGTTCGGGAACGTCAGGTGGTTCCGGATCGGCGGGGCGAGGGCGGTGATATTGATCCCTTCGAGCGACTCGACCGGGATAACGGCGTGGGGTACACCGGTGTTCACCGCATAGACATCGAAGGCGCCTATATGCTCCTTGTATTCTCCCTCGCCGGTTGCCGGAATGGCTTTCCGGTCAAACACAGGAACCGTCATCGTGACGGTTGCCATGAAATCCTCGCCGCGGTACCCCATCATGACCCAGATCTCGCCGGCGAGCGTTTCAACCTTGCACGACTCCCTCACGTACCCGGCATCGTACGCATACTTGGCAAGGCACCGGATCCCGTTCCCGCACATCTCTGCCTCGCTCTGGTCGGGCTGGAGGATGCGCATCTTAATCTCGCTCTGCTCTGATTTTGACAGGAAAATAACCCCGTCCGCGCCGATGCCAAAACGGCGGTCGCAGTAGAGCGCTGCAAACTGCCCTTTCATGTCATCCGGGACGACGATATGCTCGTATTCATCGACCAGGACAAAGTCGTTGCCATTGCCGTGCAATTTCGTGAAATCGATTTCCATATTCAGACCCCCCTAGTTTTTCCCCCAATGATTGAGCGCCCGCTCAAGTTCAAAATGATCCTTTGCGTATTCCTCAACGGTCGTTTCTTCAAGATATGCATCCACCGACTGCCGCATGCCACGGGCTCCCGCAGCTATCCCGTCGGGGTGATCGTAGATGCCTGCGCCAGCCATGAGGACGATATCGGTCCCCAGCGTTTCGATCTCCCCGGCAACGGTAAGCGGTTGCACGCCGCCGTCTGAAACAGGAAACACCGGCTTTACGGCGTGGCAGGTACAGGTGAGCACCTCCATGCTGGCCGTCACCCGGGCTGTGTCGTGGCGTGTCTTTCCGGTAACGGAGCCGGTCTGGAGCTGGTCTGCCCCGAGGAAACGGAGCATCTGGGCGAGCGGGCGCATGGCGATTCCCTGCCCGGGATAGCGCGTGAGTGCCGCGTGCATGGTCCGGTGGACATGGATGGGCACCCGGATCGCCCGGTCCCCGGCAAGCGCCTGAACTGCCCCAAAACCCGCGGTGAAGGCGTCGACCATGACCATGTTGGCCCCAAGCTCGACCGCCCGGACGGCACGTTCGACGATACGATCGGGGCGGGTCGTGACATTCACCCCGTAGAGGACCTGCCGGCCGGTCTCGTCCTTTGCATCTTCCAGTTCCGCCATGACGAGCGGCACGCGGCTCTCGATAGAACAGAATTCCTGGTCTGCCATGATCTCGCTGTCGATGATCAGGTCAACACCGCCAATCGCCGCTTCGTATGCCACTGCGGCAGTGTCTTCGGGGGTCAGGCCGGCCTTTGGCCTGATGACGGTACCGATATGCGGGCGCTCCTTGCTCCCGATCAACTTCCTGATTCCTTCGATCCCGAACTTCGGTCCCCTAAACGGCCGCACAAGGGGTTCAGGATATTCGACATCGAGAAGCCGTATTGATTCAACTTCCGTCGCCCCGGAAACATTCCCGGCAACGACAGAAAGGTACTGGGCCATATTACCCGGCTCGAAGAGCTCTTCGGGATACCCGATACGGGCGACAAAACCCCCGCCATGCGGGGTGACACTCACTACTTCTCCTTCGAGGCGCCGGGTATACCCGGTTTCGAGCGGGACGGACGCCCGCCTGCCAGGCGTTACTTCCCCGCAGACCGCCCGGGCTGCCTCTTCGGCGGATAATCCCTTCCGGGGGCGGAAAAAATACGAGGCAACTGCGGGACTCATGATCATTCACCGATCTGGTGGTTGATCTCAAAGGCTTTATGGAACTCCTCGATCCCCCAGCCGAGATAATCCCGGATGATGACGTATGCCATCTGCGGGGGTATTGCACCTGCTTCGGTGATGATCAGGTCAACGTATTCTGCCGGGGTAACATCGAAAACCGGGTTCCTGACGGTCACGTGCGGGAGCGTGCGGGCGATCGCTTCCGGGAGGACTTCTTCGGCAGGTCGCTCCTCTATCTGGATGAGTTCCCCTAGAATTGTCCTCGGTGCAAATTTGTAGGTCTCTGCAGCGACGATCATGTTCACCCGGGCTTCATGAGCGGTGTGGGCAACCTGCGCCGTCCCGATCTTGTTGACCACGGCCCCGTTCACGGTCACCGCGTCGGCGCCGACCATCACAAGATCGACCTTGTTAATGAACGAGCGGACGGCGGAGTCAACGATATAATTCGTCGTAATTCCCGCATCGTTCAGGGTGCGTATGGTTATGAGCCCCTGGTTCCGTGGCCTTACTTCGGTCGCGTACACCGTGATGTCCTTACCGCTCCGGTGTGCTTCGATGATGCACGACAGGGCTGCTTCCGAGTTGCAGTGGGTGAGGATGGTGTCCCCGTCGCGGATGTGCCGGGCGCCGAACTCTGCGATCTTCTTCACGGCATTCTGCGACGACCGGATAAACGCATCCGCTTTCTGGATGAGCGCAGTTTTTGCCTCGTCAGCCGGGCGGGCCGTGTCGATGCCCGACATCACGATGTGGACGGCGTTCGGGAGCGACACGGCGGTCGGTCGGGTCGCGACCAGAATCTCTGCGGCCCGCTCCATCTCGGCCCGGAAGGTGGCGGTACTGGTGACATCCAGGGAGAGAGCATGGTCCCTCAGAGCTTCGGCAGCAGCCCGGGCAATCCGCCCGGCACCCCTGATCTCCATATTCTTTATCTTCTCCGCGGTTTCAGTTACGAGCATCAGTCTCTAGTGATTGAATGCGGGGACAAGTACATAGATTTATTGCCGGAGAACACGATGTCGGTTGCCATAATTTTCGATAGTGCCGGGACCCTCCTCAACACCTACCGGGTTGCAAAGGACATCTGCAACAAAAAACTTCTCCCCGGGATAGAGACAACGACCCTCACCTTCAGTTCCCCCGACCGGGTACTCGTCGTCCTGCCCGTTCACTCAAAAGATATAATGGGAACGACGGGGGACATGCTCCTCTCGCGTTACCTGCTCGAGCGCGATATCGGTTTTGGCATCAGCTGCACCCGGAAAATCCTGACCTCGGAGGATATCGGTAACGTACTCTACGCCGACCGTCGGGCACTGGTCGGGGACCTTCAGGAGTGTATACGCAATGTCTGGACCGTCTGCAAGGAGGAGTCCGTCGTCACGATGAACAGCGGTGCGATCATCAATATGGCACAGGAAGCGATCGAGTTCACCATCACCGCCGGCGGATGGCCATTTGACGGCGCAAAGGAGACGATCACCGCGCTGCACCGGATGGGCGTTCCGACCTTCATTGCATCCGGTGACCGGGTGACAAAGCTTGAGCGGATGGCCGATCATTTCGGCATCCCCCGCGACCGGGTGTACGGTGTCGCAACCCCGTCGGTAAAAGCCCAGATCGTCTGCGATCTCAAACAGGAATATGATAAGGTGGTCATGGTCGGTGACGGGATCAACGATCTCAGTGCTTTCCGCAATGCCGACATAGCCGTCCTGACTATCCAGCAGGCAGCCGACCGGCCGGAGATCCTCTACCAAGCAGCAGACCACGTGGTGAAGAGCGTGGGTGAGGTTATCCCCATCGTTAAGGACCTTCTCGCGGGTCAAAAATGATACCGATCGTGAACGCGTTGAGAGATCATATAAAAGGTAATATGCGACCAGTACAACATTAGGTATAAGGGTATTATGAAGGCTCCACTGATCACGGTCGACAACCTCTGCATGGATTTTGACGGCACGAGGGTACTCAAGAATATTTCTTTTGAGATTGCCGAAGGGGAGATCCTGGGAATTATCGGCAGGAGCGGCGCCGGGAAGACCGTCCTGATGCACCTGATGAGGGGTATCGAACAGCCGCCGACGAGCGGAAGGATCATCTACCATACAGCAGTCTGCAACGGCTGCGATTTTCTTGATGTCGGCAGTTCTGCGGGAAAACCGTGCCCGAAGTGCGGGGGGACGCTCTCTCCCGCTGACATCGACCTGTGGGGGGAGAAAGATGAGATGCTCCGCCGCAGGCTTATGCGTCGGACCGCCATCATGTTCCAGCGCTCGTTCGCTCTCTATGGCGACGACCGGGTCATCGAAAACGTCCTGCACGCCCTCGACGATATCGGGTACCCGCCCGACAACGCAATCAACCGGGCAGCAGACCTTATCGACGAGGTAAAACTCTCCCACCGGATGATGCACATCGCCCGTGACCTGTCAGGGGGAGAGAAACAGCGAGTTGTTCTCGCCCGGCAGCTTGCAAAGGAGCCATTCATGCTCTTTGCCGACGAGCCAACAGGGACTCTCGATCCCGGGACTGCAAAGATCGTCCACTCGATGCTCGCGGAAGCGGCAAAAACCAACAACATGGGGATCATCGTCACTTCCCACTTCTCACAGGTTATCGTCGACGTTGCAAGCCGTGCGATATTCCTCGCCGATGGCGCGATCGCGAAGATAGGGACACCAAAAGAAGTCATTGCCGAGTTCATGAAGGGCTATGACGATACCGAGACCTTCGAGGAGACCGAGCTTGGCGATAAGATGGTGTCCGCCCGCGACCTTGTCAAGCGGTACATATCCGCTGACCGCGGCGTGATCAAGGCGGTCAACGGCGTCACGTTCGATGTCTTTACAAAGGAAATTTTCGGTATCATCGGCAAGAGCGGGGCGGGAAAGACCACGCTCTCAGCAATCATCGCCGGGCTCGTTGAGCCGACAAGCGGTGAAATAAATATCCGGATCGGTGAGGACTGGGTCGACATGACCAAGCCGGGCGTCGAACGCAGGGGGAGGGCTACCGAGTACATCGGGCTCCTTCACCAGGAGTACGATCTCTACCCCCACCGCAATATCCTCGATAATCTCACCGATGCAATCGGGCTGGAGTTCCCTAAAGAGCTCGCCATGCGAAAGGCGCTCATCACCCTGAAGATGGCAGGATTTTCTGACGAAAAGAGTAAAGAGATCCTCGAACGGATGCCCGCCCAGCTCTCCGAAGGGGAGCGGCACCGGGTGGCTCTCGCACAGGTCCTCATCCGGGAGCCCCGGCTCGTTATCCTCGACGAACCGACCGGGACGATGGACCCGATCACAAAGGTCGATGTCAAGCACTCGATCATGCATGCCCGGGAAGAGATGGAAGAAACCTTTATCGTCGTGTCGCATGATATGGACTTCGTCCGCGACATCTGCGACAGGATTGCCCTGATGCGGGGAGGAAAGATCGTGCAGATCGGCAAGACCGCTGAAGTGCTCGCGATCCTCACTGAAGAAGAGCGCAAACTCATGAGCCAGCCGGCCGCGTGAACGCTACCATGATTACCATCCACCTCGACGGAGAGCGGATGGAGGTCCGGGAGGGAGCTACCCTCGGTTCGATCATCCCGGCCCATCCTCCTGACTGCTGCGTTGCAATCATCCGCCCGTCTACCCAGCAAGAGTCACGGACCGGGAGTTTTGCGATAAGCACGACTGCCGGCGAAATCTCCCTTGAGGCCGCCGGTGCCGATGTCACGTTTTTCGATGCCCCTGAGTCAATCAGGGATCTCCCTCTTCACTGGACGGACCGGTATGCCGCCGCGTTCGGACCGTTTCCCTCTTCAGTCCGGCCTGCCCGGCACCCGCACCTCTACGAGCGGGACGACGTCATACTCGGTTGCGGGGGATATGACCCAAAGATCTCCTATCTTATCTTTTCAAAGAGCCGGCATTCAGCCGATCACGGCGCTGATGAAACAGGCGGCATTATCGGCAGGGTGGTCAGCGGGAGAGCGGTGCTCGACCGGTGGACCGACGGGCGACAAAATAATCAAAATTACCCCGGTAGTCAGCTGGGCAGATACGAGCCGGTCCTTCACGACGACAGACAGGGGCCTTATTCTTGAAGACGGAGTGCAGGTTGTCACCCATGTCGACGTGATGGCACAGGGATATAGCGAAGGAAAAGTTACCACCGAAGCAGCTGGCAGTGTCGAGCACATGCTCCTTGCCTGCCAGTCCGGGCGGTACACTGTCAGCCGTGCTACGAGCACGCATCTTCTTGACGACCATCTCGCGGGGTCGGAAGTTACGTCCCCGTTCAAGCGTCCCCGTAGAGAGGGGACGGTTACCGTCAGGACCGCAGGGAAATCATCGGGCGGGATCTATATCTATCGTGCCGACGTGACGGGCAGCCCGGCGCACAGCACGGTCGGGCAGGTCGTCCATGGCGTTGAGCTTGCGAAGCTCGCAAAGGAAAACGACACCTTCATCTTCAACGTCAGCCCCGGGCGTATCGACCTCCTTGGGCTGCCGCTTCCCCGGGCAAAGGAGATCGCTCTCGCAAGGGGAATTACGCTTTCCATCGACAAGGACACCGATGACCGCATCGTCGTTTCCCAGGAACCGGGGACCACACTTGACGTTCTGGCCGAAGGAAAAGCTGCGGTGACGACCGCACCCTACGCAAAGGTCATCGATATCGAACTCTATGATTCGGCCGCTCCCCTGAGCTGTGACGTCTTCCGGAGGGTTACCGGACTCAGGGAGCACGATGCGGGGATGATGCCCCTCTTCTTCAAGTTCGACGACGTGTTCCTGTTCAAACCGGTGATCCCCTCAGAGCTGCGTATCGTGCCGGAGAATACTCCCCGCGATGAGGTCCCATCGGCGGCACTCGGTATCACGAACGATGCCCGGAAGGGTGCCGGTCTCGTGGGCGTCCGCCTATCGGTCAACCGTGAATTCGGACCGACTTCCGAACCGTTCGAAGGGACCAACATCATCGGCCGGGTCGTCGACACGGAAAAACTCAAAGGGTTGAAAGAGAAGGAGAAAGTGTACATCAGGGAAGTGCGATCATGACGGAGTACAAGCCCGCCTATGTCGGTACGGTTACCCGGTACGTCATGATAGAGTCCTTCGATGTTACGCCGGCGGACCTGGCGATCCGGGCGTACGAGATCTCAAAAGGGGTCATGATCAAGGAGACCTGTTACGGCCTCGCCATCATGGGAAAAGAGGACGAAGTCGACAAGATCATTGCCGAGCTCCGGAAGGTCGATCCCGCTCACATTTTTGTTAAGGATAGGGGTTTCCCCCCGGGGGATGCCCGGCGGTGCCGCTCAAGCCTCGGTGGCGCACGCCCCGGGTTTCACGGCATCGAGTTCGAGATGACCGTGCTCCCCTATATCTCCCACGGGATCGAGGAGACCGACAAACCCGGTGCCGGCTCGATCGCTGCACCAAGAAACCCCCGCGAAAAACCCACCCTGAACGTTAATACGCTCAAGAAAATTATCGATTCACAGGAGCCCTGACCACATGGCAAAAATTTTCATCTACCCGTCGACGAGCCTGATCCTTTCGGACCTGGTCTCCCGGTACGGGCATACTCCGCTCAGTTCCGCGACTGCCATCCGCGAGCATATCCAGACCGCAGGGTTTGAATCTGCTCCCCTGCAGATCTCGCCCGAAGACCCGAAAAAGGGACTTAAATGGGCTGCAGTCGAGGTTCCGAGCGGTGTCAGGGGAAGAATGGCCCTCTATGGTCCTATGATCGATGCCTGCGAAGCGGCGATCATCATCGACAATGCTGACCTCGCGTTTGGCTGCATGGGATGTGCACGGACAAATGAGACTGCTCCTGTTCCTCGTCCGGGAGAAAAACGTCCCGAAGCTCGAACTCGACTACCCGAAGAACGAGGAGGAAGGGGTAACCTTCGTCGCCGCGGTCAGGAAATTCCTTGCAGACCTTGGAGGTGCGAAATGACACCCCCGGTACGAATCGCCCAGCTCTCGTGCGGACCGGAATATTCCGGCATCCAGCAGGAGATCAATGAGGCGGCAAAAGCGGTGAACGGCGAGATCTTCTTCCCGGACATCGCCCTCAAAGACGTCGTGCGTGACTTTGACCTGTTCGGTCTCGACGTCCGCAGCCCGGACCTGAAACTCGCCATCGCCCGGGCAAAAGCCCTTGTCGAAGGCAGGATCGAGACCGACGCGGTCTTTATCGGGACCTGCTTCCGGTGTGCCGAGGCGGCCATCGTGCGGAACGAACTCCGCCGCTACATCACCGGCCACTCGAAGCTCCCGGTCGTCAGCTATTCCTTTACCGAGCGGACTACCGCTGCGACGCTCCTCACGAGGATGGAGGCGCTCACCACCATAGCCCGGCGGCGTGCCCTGCTTGCCCGCGAGGTGCAGTCTGGGATTACGCTCGGCGTTGACTCGGGTTCTGCAACGACAAAAGCGGTGGTCATGAAGGACAACCAGATTATCGGCACCGGATGGCAGCCGACAACCGAGGTGCTGAAGAGCGCCCGGGAAGTTATCGAAACCGCCCTCAAAGAAGCCGGTATCACCCGGGAACAGGTCCAGGCAGTCGGGACAACCGGGTACGGGCGGTTCCTCGTCGGGAAGGATATCAATGCCGACCTCATCCAGGAAGAGCTGACCGTCAACTCGAAAGGTGCGGTTTACCTCGCGGACCGGCAGCACGGGCCGGCGACGGTGATCGATATCGGTGGCATGGACAACAAGGCTATCTCCGTTCAGGACGGGATACCCGGCACGTTCACGATGGGCGGTATCTGTGCGGGAGCGAGTGGGCGGTTCCTCGAGATGACCTCGAAGCGGCTCGGCGTGGACATCACCGAGCTCGGTCCGCTCGCCATGAAGGGATTCGGTGACCGGGTCCCCATGAACAGCTACTGCATCGTCTTTGGGACCCAGAGTCTCGTCAACGCCCTCGCAGCGGGATCCACCCGGGAGGACGTGGCCGCCGCAGCCTGCCACAGTGTTGCTGAACAGGTCTTCGAGCAGCAACTCCAGGAAGTGGATATCCGGGAGCCGGTGATCATGGTCGGGGGCACCTCACTCATCGAAGGGCTCGTGCACGCGATGGGCGAGCTGCTCCAGACGAAGATCGTGGTGCCGCACCACTCGCAGTATATCGGCGCCGTCGGTTGTGCACTGCTTGCGTCAGGTTTCATACAGGAAAAATAAATGCTTGCCATTGAGTACTTCGAGGTCGAATGCCCGGAGGCGGCCGGGGGAGCGTACTACAAGCAGATAACCAACGACGTTCTCCTCGACCACAATCTCCTGAAAGTGATCCACAAACTTCACGTCTTCATCGACCCGAAGGTGCCGATCTTCGTTGCGGTCGGCATCCTCAACAAGATCACGACCCTCGTCCGGGTCGGGGATTTTACGAACGTCAACCCGCAGGAAGGGAAGATGACGCTCGTCATCGCGAACGAAACCTATCTCGCCCCGATGCTGAAGATCCTCTGGGAGCGGTACGGGAAAGACCACGTCGAACAGCCGGACCGGTTCACCGTTATCCTGTACGGTGTTACGGCAACACCCGCGGAAATCGAAGAGATTATCGTTGCCGACCCGAGCCTTGCCGTAGGAAAGGAACCTGATCTATGCGTTCCGGCTCATTGCTCCGGAGGGGTTCCGGGTGCGCCGGGAGATCCATGAGGGGGGCAAACTGACCTTTGTCGCGAGCGAGGACCCCATTCCCGAGAACATCGACGACCTTATCCGGGCAAAATTTGCGCTGATGGGGGAGACACCATGACACTCGTGCCCGTGACGTACAAGGGCGGCATCCACCAGCATGACGTCATCATCGACCTCATCGAAGACCTCGGGGGATATGTCGTCCAGAAGTACATGGTTGCCCAGGAAGTGGTCCTCCAGGCTTTCGTGCCCCGGGACGATATTGATCTGATTGCCCGGATAGCAAAACCGCTCTTCGGTGAGATCACGGAATCTCCCCTCGTAGGGACCGAGATCGCGGTCGTCAGCATGAGCCTCGAGATCCATCACCTCCCTCACCCTTCGTGTGACTTTGCCGAGTACGCCCGGCGCATCGGAGCCAAGACGAACATGGTCAGCCCGGCACGCGGGCCGGGGAAGAGGATCTCGACCATCAACGACGAGGAGCGGGACGTCATCAACGAACACGACATCGCGGTCTTCGCTTTCGGCAACTTTGAGACCTGCATCGAGCACAAGTGGCCCCACATGCGACGGGGCATCGAGATCCCGGTCATAGTCATGGGTGGGCCAGGTGAAGAGGTGCTCCGGAAGATCATCAACCCGCCCGCCGACGGGTATGTGGGGAACGTCGGCCGGTTCATGCGCAGGACCAAGGAGGCGGAGGAGATCGGGAAGCTCGACGAGATCGTCGCCGAAGTTACAAGGGTCCTTGAGAAGAAGCGGGAGCAGATTGCAAAGGACCCGCTCTCGGTCGCTCCCGCCCGGCTCATGGAGCTCATCCGGGAGAATGTGCCGGCGATCCATGAAGTAACGTCCCCGACTCCCCTGACGGTCCAGATGGCGGGGCTCAGGGTAAAGCTCCCCTACGACACCTACGCAGAACAACTCCGGCGGCTCGAACTCGAAGGCGGGATCAGGCTCGGGGACGTCGCCGAAGTCGTCCCGTCGCGGATGCGGGACTACATCCTTGTGAAGATCCTCCCGTTCTCGGAGACAAATACGGTGATATGATGAAAAAGAAAGTGTCAGCACTATCAACAAAAGACCAGTTCGAGGAGAAACTCGCGCAGATCGTGGAGAAGGGAGCGGAGTTAACCGCCGAAGAGTGGATGAAGACGATAGAAGAGGAGTATGGCCGTGTCCCGCTTGTCTTCAAGAGGATGGGCGAGCGGCCCGAAGTCCTCATCTCCCATCTTCTCTACAAGGGAACGGTCGCCCAGACGAGCCCTCTCGACCCGAAATACGTCGAACTGATCAGCATGGCTGTCGGTGC
Source organism: uncultured Methanomicrobiales archaeon (assembly GCA_963758935.1). Taxonomy (GTDB): domain Archaea; phylum Halobacteriota; class Methanomicrobia; order Methanomicrobiales; family Methanospirillaceae; genus Methanoregula. The sequence goes on from CAVWXD010000006.1 coordinate 149,402, forward strand.
TGCGCTCAAGTGCCCGCACTGCACGGGTTACCACATGCAGGCAGCGCTCAGGATGGGGGCGACCCGCGAGGAGATCCTTGAAGTCATCCTGTTATCCGGCATGATATCAAACTCCTCGGTGCTCGCAAATGCCTACCGTATCATTGACGAGAAGCTGGAGAAGTGCCTCCCCTGTGAGACAAAGGGGGTGGACCGGAAGGAACCCGGGAAAAAGCCGGTGAAAGCAGCTGCCGTAAAGAAAAAGAGCGTGCCGGTAAAAAGGAAGTAAAAAATCTCCGGAGGTTTTCCGGATAAAACCATTTTTCCGCTGTTTTTATGACGGAACGAACCGTATACGTTTCTCCGGTGCATGATTTTATTTTAATCAGCCTGAACCTTCGCGTTTTCTCCGCTCGTACTTAATTCGTTGTCGTTCCCCTGAACCGGTACGTCCCGGCGGGGACAGTGATGGTGAACCGTGCCCCTTTTCCCTCGGTTCCCGTCTCACGGATCGTCATGCCGGTGATAGAGAGGATCTCCCGGACCAGGAAGAGGCCAAGACCCTCCCTGTACCCGCGCTCGAAAATCTTCTCCTTCTCTCCTGCGGGAATTCCCCTGCCATTATCCTCAAGGGTGAGCACGAGCCCCGTTTCCGTTTTCCGGTACGTGAGAGCGATTGAGGTTGCCCCGCCGCTATGCACAAGGGTATTTTCCAGGAGTATGAAGAAAACTTTTTCGAGCAGGGGATCGGCAAATACCTCGAGACCATCGAGGGTAACCGTCCGGGCCATGGTAAGAGTGTCAAGATGGGACAGGGCAAAGATAAAGACCTGGTTTACATCCTGCCATTTTGACGGGTTTATCCCAAGGTCCTGGTAGTCCTTTGCCACTTTAAGCGAGGTATCGATCTTCCTGAGCAGGCGTTCCTCTTTTTCCAGGAATTCTCTGCCCTCAGCGCGGGTAATGACCGCTCCGGCGAGCTCGTGATACCCCGACAGGGCAAAAACGGCGCTCCGGATATCCTGGAACGTAACGGTGTTGAGCAGGTTCAGCTTCCTGCGTGACTGCTGGAGTGCATCTTCTGCCTGCCTGCTCTCGGTGACATCCCGGTTGATAATGCCAAAGTGCATCTCCATGGATGTCCTAATCGGGAACAATACCTGCTGGAGGATACGACGGGTGCCGTCTGGCCGTTGGATCGCAAACTCGAGAGGCTTGTAATAGGGAGAGACATCCCCGGTTGTGAGGGCTGCCTCATTAGCCTGCTTTATTCGTTCGATATTCTCAGGGTTTTTGTTTTCGGGCGAGAGAAGGCGGATCTGTATCCCGATGGCGGGTGTGCCAAGCGCCTCGTTCCGGCTGATGCCGGTAATTCGCTCGTTTGCTGCGTTCCACTCGATAATATTTCCCCGGCTGTCGAGGAGGATGTATCCGTCGGTTGATTCCGCGACAAAAGACCGGAATTTCTCTTCGTTGTCCCGGAGATCCGTGTGCGACTGTTCGAGTCGCTCGATCATCTGGTTCATGGCCTCGGCAAGGAGGGTGATCTCGTCATTGCCGGTCTTCCCGATCCTGATAGCACTGCCGTCAGAGACTGCCCGGGTATCCTTAATTATGCTGTTTAAGCGAACGAGGATGGAATGGTCAATTCTCCGGACGATGAAAACGCCGAGGATAAGCATGATGGCGAGCTGGAGGAGGAGGAAGAACTGGATCGTCTGTTTTCCCTGCTGGTAGAAGTCCCGGGATTTCTGGAAGGAGAGGACGAGGGCGTCGTTCCCGTATATGTCCTGGATCGTCGTCTTCCCCTGGATCATCTCTTCGCTCACCGGGACGATCAGGACGGCAGTTTCGCGGATAACCGGTGCCGCCGGGGTGACGTGTGAGAATACCGGCGGAGGGTATGATGGCAGCCCGATGCTCCGGATCTCTGCATCGTCGAGCCAGCGTCCCATGATCAGGGTTCCCGCCGGGGGACCGGAGAGATCGCTGTGGAGGATGGGGTACGAGGCTGCCATGGCCGTGAACCCGGGGAAAACAAGGAACCCTGAGGCCCGGGATGCGTTTGCCGGGCGGAGCGGGGTACGGTCTTTTTCGATCTCACGTGCGAGATCGGCCGGCAGGGGGCTGAAACTGCCGTCAGAAAAATTATACGACTGGCCATAGACAATGCCGCCACTTGTATTGGTGATGACGATGAAGTTCAGGTGAAGGTTGGCGAAGGTATTTTTCTGGAGGTTGTCTCGCTCGAATGTGGGGTTCCCTCCCTGCGCGAAGGCATAACTGTCATCCCATGGTCCCCAGTCGCTTGAGCTTGCTTCGAGGTTGACAAATTCATCGTGGATGTTCGCGAGGAGCAGGCTGACATCGTCAGTCATATCTTTTGACTCGATGGCCCGGTAACTTTCAGGGAATATCGTCAGGGAAAGAACCAGCAGGGTAATGGTAACAAGCGCGAAAAGAGCGATCATCCCTGCCAGTGTCTTTTCACGGATATCCATAGTAAACCATGGTATTTACGTTTAACCGGAGTAAAAAGGTACGGTTTGAAAGATCTTTTCCGGTAAACCTGCCGGATTATGGGACAGAAATGCCTGTTTCGGCCCACCATTCAAGGAAACGTTCAGCGCTAAGAGTCCGGTGTTAACGCTCCGGCAATAATCCGGACCGTGCCGATGTTTGCCTTTTTGCCGTGGTACGTGCCGATACCTACCGACATCCGCACGGGTATTCGGGTGGTGCCATCCTTGTGGAGCATATGGAATTCGAAGGTTGCAGGTTCCTGCTTACCTTCGAGCCTTCTCCGGTAGCGACCCATAACCCGGTACCGGTCTTCGGGGGCAACAAGATCGGGGACCGGTTTCCCGTTTATTTCCTCGGGAGCATACCCGACAATTGACGCAAACACGTCATTGCTGAACAGGACAACCTCGTCCTGCGTCAGGAACACACCGTCCTGGATGTGCTGGACGAGGGTCCGGTACTTCTCTTCAGATTCCTTAAGTTTTTCCTGTGCCCGTTTGAACCCGGTTATATCCCGGAACAGTCCCTCGACACCGGCAAAATTCCCGGCCTTGTCGAAAATGGCGTGGCTGCTTGTCGAGACGATGACATTTGTCCCGTCCCGGCGTTTCAGGGTCACGTCCATCTGGGAGACTGACCCCGTAGCCCGGATCGCGTCGAGGAGTTTTTTGCGATCCTCCGGTTTTGTATAGAAATCCGTCCCGGGCCGGCCTATCACGTCGTCTGTTTTTGTGTATCCAAGAAGAGCGACGCCGGAAGGACTAATTTTGATGATGGTTCCTTTGGCATCCGTTCGGTAGAACATATCCTGGATACTCTCAAAAATTGTCCGGTACTCACGCTCGGATTCTTCGAGGGCTTCCTGGGTCTTTTTTATCTCCGTTATGTCGAGGAATGCCGCCACCATCTGGTTTGGAGCGATCTGGAATGCCCAGACGGAGAATGCGCCCCGGATATGTTCGTCCTTGTAATCAACCTGTTCGGAATGCCAGATTTTTCCCGTGCGGGCTACCCGGCGGTACTGTTCCGGGATTTCGGTTGTCAGGTGCATGGGAAAGGCTTCCTGAATAGTCTTCCCGACGAGGGATTTATGGGAGATGCCAAGAATGGTATCGGCGGCCGGGTTCCCGCCGGTAAAGACCAGCCTCCCGTCCGGTTCGAGCTGGTAAAAGTGCATGCCGACCGGCACCGATACGATCACGGACCGGTATTTTTCCTCGCTTTGCGAGAGCTCGCGTACCATCCGGGAGATCTCGTCGTACTGGGCACGCAGCTCTTCTTCGGCGGCAGCGATCTGCTCGTAGCTTGCTCTGAGCTCCTGCTCGGCTTTTTTCCTGAGCGTAATGTCTTCGATCGTCCCTTCGTAGTACAGGAGCCTGCCCTCATCATCCCGGACTCCCTGTGCATTGGTGCTGATCCAGATCGTCCGGCCGTCACGCCGGTATAATTCTGCTTCCATCCCCTGGACTATCTCGCCACGGTCGAGTCGTTCCATGAACAGGAGCCGGACCGACGGATCCACGTAGAGCTGCCGGGGAATGTCCCGCACCTCCGTCATCATTGCAGCCGGGCTGTCATAACCATAAATCCGTGCCATTGCAGGGTTCATGTCAATGAACGTACCCCCGGGGGATGTCCGGTAAATTCCCAGGACCGCATTCTCAAAAATATTACGGTATTTCCGCTCGCTCTCCTTTAACGCGTCCTCGGCAAGTTTACGCTCGGTGATATCCTCGTGGATCAGGATGACATTCCGGATGGAACCGTTTGCATCCTTAATTGGATATATGTGGGCAAGCACCCACTTCTTCTCCCCAATGCCGAGGGTTCTTCCGGTATCGTATTGAACTGGGGGCATCGTGGCGGCTTCCCCGGAAAACCCTTTCCGGATAAAGGGCATTATTCCAAGACTGATGAGTTGCTGATCCTCAAGCATGTTGTAATCTTTCATATCCGCGATGGTCCCGCCCCACAGTTTCTCGAACGCACGGTTGACCTGTACGGTCCAGCCATCGGGAGACAAAACCTGGATGCTCAGCGGGGACTGCTCAACGAGAGTCCTGAAACGCTCTTCGCTCTCCCTGAGCATGTCCTCCATCTTTTTCTTACCGGTAATATCTATTGCGATGTGGATGACCTTCTCAAGCTTCCCGGTTTCATCCCGGACGGGAGTGCAGGAGATAAGGTAGTTCCCGCCAAACAGTTCGAATTCCATATCGGCAGTTACCGTTGAGCCGGTGCTTTTCAGCTGCTCAAAGGGACAACATTCCGGCGCCCCGTTGGATTCCGGATCGTGGAATACCTCCCAGCATTTTAATCCTTTAAGTTCCGCCACCGTCTTTCCGGTGATTTTCAGGACCGCGTCGTTTACTTCGAGGACGGAGTTGTCCGGACCAAGAATCATGGTCGGGTTCCCAATCGCCCTGAATATGGTCTCCCAGTCCCGTTTTGCCCGGATCAGGTCGTTTTCTGCCCTTTTCCGGCCGGTAATGTCGGTATGGGTCCCGGTCATCCTCACGGGATTGCCTGAAGCGTCCCGTTCGACAATTTTACCCCGGGCAAGAACCCAGATCCACTCCCCCGACTTCTTCCGGAGCCGCTGTTCGACCTCGAAAATATCCGTCCGGCCCTCTTTGTATTGCTCAAGGGCGGAGTTTGTGGCCGGGAGATCAAGAGGGTTGACAAGTTCATTCCAGATGTGTGCAACGGTGGGAAGTTCCGCAAACGCGTACCCGAGGATCTCGCACCCGCGGGCTCAGGTACACTTCGTTGGTCCGGAGGTCGACATCCCAGAGCCCGTCATTGGCACCTTCCAGCGCGAACCTGAGCCGCTCTTCGTTCTGGTAGATGGTGTCCTCGGCCCGTTTCCTGCGGACTGCCTGCCGGATCTTATGCCTGAGTTCGACGAACTGCGCCTTTGGTTCGCCCCCTTTCTGGAGATAAAAGTCAACCCCGCTGTTGATCGCTTCGACGACAACCTCTTCCCGCCCTTTTCCGGTGAAGAGGATAAACGGCGTGTCTCCGGGGGTCGTGTGGGTGACTTCGAGGAGCGGTGCCTGGTTTGAAACGGCTACCCGGAACTTATCGATAGCAAGGGACCGGAACTTTTTTAAGAAGGCGATCCCGTCCATGCCGGGCATCTGGTAATCAGATATGATCGCATCGTACCGCTTGCCCTTCATCAGTTCGAGGCCATCACGTGCCGAGACGGCCGTATCGACCGCAAAATCCCCGTCCCGTTCCAGGAACAGCTTGCTGATCTCCAGGAGGGCAGTCTCGTCATCGACGTAGAGGAGGGAAAACATGGGTTTGCTCGTGTGATGGGGGATTGGTTGGTAATTTCGTATTTATTCTGCTGAAGGTTAATTCTTTTTAATCAGTGCTTCGTAAATCGGAAAAATGTTTGCAATTTCAACTCCCGTTCCGGATGGTTCTTTTTTAAAAATGAGACCGAAATATCATTCATTTGCACCAGGACCAACTATTTTTCAGATCCATGCCGGCACAGGTGTTCCGGGTGGCTGTTCCACCCGTGCACAAGAATCACCGGGTACCCGTCAGGACTCATTTCAGTGCGGTTCGACGGCATAAACGAAATGGTATGTTGAGTCGTGCTTGTCTCGCAAAACCGTGTTCCGCGGGAACAGCAAAATCGATCCGGCCCCGGAAGATGAAGGGACATTTTTTGTTGTAACTAAATCGGAGGAAATCCTTTATCCCGGTCTTTTCCACTAATACAGGAGTAACCTGGTGAAAAATGAGTCCGCAGACAACTTTTGTTCAAAAAAACGATACAAGTTGCCGACATTTCGCGCAACGGATGGCAAAAACCCCCAAATCATTTATCCGCGAGATCCTGAAAGTCACCGAAAGCCCCTCGATCATTTCTTTCGCCGGCGGGCTCCCGAACCCTGCCCTTATCGACGTTGACGGGATCAGCGCTGCAGCAGCAACGGTACTCGGGCACGACGGCAGGACCGCACTGCAGTACTCAACGACCGAGGGCTATCTCCCCCTGCGGCAGTTCATTGCCGACCGGTACAGAACACGTCTTGGATTATCGGTCGCTCCGGAGGAAATCCTGATAACCAATGGTTCGCAGCAGTGTCTCGACCTGATCGGCAAGGTGTTTATTGATAAGGGCGATCACGTCGCGATTGAACGCCCGGGATACCTCGGTGCAATCCAGGCATTTTCACTGTATGAGCCGGTTTTCCACCCGGTTATCCTCGATGAGTTCGGTTTGAACCCTTCAATGCTGTCAAAGGTCCTGAACACACACCCGGTAAAGCTCTTCTACGGGGTTCCCAATTCGCAAAACCCGTCCGGGATCACCTACACGAATGACCGGCGCCGGGAAGTTGCATCTGTCATGAGCGACACAGAGACCCTGTTCGTTGAAGACGATGCCTATGGCGAACTGAATTTTTCCGGAAAAGCTATGTCATCCATGCGGGAATTTTTGCCGGATCAGACGATTATCACCGGATCCTTCTCCAAGATCCTGGCGCCGGGGATGCGCCTTGGGTGGGTAGTGGCACCCATCGATGTCATGGAAAAGCTCGTCATCGCAAAACAGGCGTCTGACCTGCATTCAAATTACCTGTCGCAGAGAATCGCTGACCAGTACCTTCACCAGCAGAATATCGACGAACACATCCGGAAAATTTGCACAGTGTACAAAACACAATGCCGTCTCATGATCGAGATGATCCGGGATACGTTCCCGGAATCGGTGACCTGCACAGAGCCTGAGGGGGGGATGTTTGTCTGGTTGACGCTCCCCGACGGGATATCGTCGACCGAGGTTTTCGAGAAGACCCTCAAAGAAGGCGTTGCCGTTCTCCCGGGCACACCGTTTTATACAGACGGTGGCGGCGGGAATACGATCCGTCTTAATTTTTCCAATTCCACGGAACAGAAGATAGTGACGGGAATGGAACGGTTCTCGCAGGTCCTCCGTACGCTGATGAAAAACTCCTGACCATCGAAGGAGTTCCTATGATTCGCGGGGGCGGCGTTTACCAGCGGGCCCGGGGTATATCCCCGCCGGGGGACATTGTCCAGGAAACCGCATTCATACCTTTCTTCGAACATGATCCGCTCATCGTTTTGTTTTTTTAGTGCCTTGTAGCTCGCTTCCTTCAACTCGTCTTCCGGATCCTCCGGCGTTCTACGACGGTGACGCTTGGTTCATCGATCTTCTCCCGACAAAAGTCACTGCTGCTGATGACCGGCTCCCCGGATACGTTATTCCCCTTATTATGCACCGACAAACCGGTAGGCTCCTTTTGGCACGACGATCTCGAATCGTGCGCCAGCACCCGTCCCGCTTGTTTCTGCAATGGAAATTCCTGTTATCGAGAGTATTTCCCGGGAAAGGAAGAGGCCAAGGCCGGTGTTTTTCCCAAATCCCCGTGTGAAGAGGTGTTTTTTGTCCTCCGGGCTGATCCCTTCCCCGTCATCTTCGCAGGTAAGGATAAGTCCCGCGTTCGTTTCCCGCGACGAGAACCGGATCGTGGTCATTTTCCCGCCCCCATACCTGAGGGCATTGTCGAGGAGATTGTAGAAGACTTTCCCGACCAGATGATCGGCGTAGATTTCGATACCCGGCAGGTCGATGACAATTTTTGCCTGTCCGGTCGGCCGGGAAGCAATTGATTGCCGGATGCTCACGCTGAGGTCCTGCCAGACGGGTGCAGTCGTGCCCATATCCTCGTATATTTTTGTGAAATCGATCTGGTGGCCGATTGTACCCGTAATCTCCAGGGCTTTTTCGATATGTCCCGGAATGTCGGAAACCTTTCCTGGGGACTCTTTGAGGATGGTGAGGTAGCCGGAAAGGGCAACAAGCTGGTTTTTGATGTCGTGCCGGGTCACTGATGCGAGGATGTTGAGTTTTTTGTTGACAACAGAGAGTGCAACTTCCACAGCCCTGCGTTCAGTGATGTCAGTAACGACGGAGAGAAACAACGGGCTTCCCTGAAAATTGATCCTTACCGTTTTGACCAGGCAATGCCTGATCGTGTCATCTGTCGAGCTGGAGATCGACCTCTCCCGGTGCAATCAGGACATCCCTGCTGCTGGCGTTCCGGAAGCCATTCTGGACTGCGTCTGCACTCACGGGAGTGAGAAACGAGTAGATCGACTGCCCGACCAGTGATTCGGTGGACTGTCCCACGAGCTGTGCAGCAGCCGGGTTCGTATACCTGATCGTCGTGCCGTCGTGGACAACAACGTAATCGGGGAGGTTGTCTGCCAGGCTCCGGTACCGTTCCTCGCTCAGCCGGAGCTCAGCCTGGGACCGGGCCATGTTGAGCATCAGGAAAAACCCGGTAAGGAGGATATCGGTGAGGATGCCCCCGGTAAAGAAGAGAAAGTTCGGGGTGGTTGTTTCGAGAAGCGAGTGCTCGCCTGGAACTACCAGCCATGATATCAGTCTCACTACGAGGAAGGAGGCAATGATGATGAGCGTTGCGAAAAAACCAAGCCGGACCACCCGGCTCTCTTTTTCATGTATCTGCAGGCCCAGGATGCAGATAACGATGATAAGAGGAACGAGGACCACATTCGTGATCACAGCCCGGATGATGACCGAGTCAACGCCGTACGTGAAGTAAAGGAAGAAGATGGTCGCCGGGACAAGGACACCATACATCACGACGGGAAGAGGCCGCGCCAGGAAGAACCTCCGGATCGCGTCAAACCGGATCAGGACCGAGAGGATGATCAGGATATTTGCAATGACGACGGAGAGCAGGTCGGACACTGATCCCCGGAGCGTGAACAGGAAGTAACCGCACGAGATGACCAGCAGGCTGAGCATCCATAACGAGAAACCTTCATACGTTTTCTGGGTTTTCCAGAAGCTCGCGAGCATCAGCGTGAGGAAGACGTTGACCAGGAAAAGGACGAGGAAGAGAGTCCTGATGTCGGGAGTCCACATAATTTACCTTCGGAAACGGGCAGCCTGAGCGGTAGCCTGTGAATTCTGAGAAGTTATTCGGCAGATATGATGAAGTGATCGAAACAGACGGGGGACGGGAAAAAACAGGTTCGGGCACTTCAGGAGAGCAGGCTGACCATTCCTCAAAATCCAGGGGAGATGGTTTTCCCGATGCGGATGATGTACGGTTCAGAGGTTCGATGTTGGCTCCTGAACATCTCTTTGAACAGATTCGGGAGTCGGCACATCTCCTTCAGGCAGCTCGGTTGGAATGACAATCCCGGTGAATATGCTCCAGTACAGCCTTCCCCGATGGTTTTTTTCGGCACAGGATGAGAGGACGTACTGACGTATCCTGCATCCGCCATGATGAGACCCCAGATGATGGGCATGTACCAGGGTTTACCGGAGAAGAGCGAATCGACAAATTTCCTCCCGCTGTAGCCCGCAACCCCTCCGGCAACACTGGCGATGAGCCCACAGTTCCGGGGGCTCAGTTCGACCGTTACCGATCCAAAGGATGAGGATACATCCCAGTCGCCTGCGACCAGTGCTTCTGCAGCGTTTGCGGTCGGATCTTCAGCGCTTTCCGGGTTTCCGCCGTCGGCGTGTGGCCTCGACGTATCTTCTTCCGAAGCTGGCGGAGCTATCGTTTCCTCGTTTTCATGCATCGTCTTCATCCCCCCGTTACTCCTGAGAGTTTCTGATCCCGGCAGGAGAAATAAAGGTTACTCCGGATCTCTCTAAAGAAGTCAGATCAATGCCCTGATACCGTTTCGCTTATAATCTTGCCCGGACAGGTATAATTTATGCAGGAAACCGCTGGATCAACCCCGGAAAAGAAGTATTTCTTCTTAAAACTCACCGGTCCCCGGCCGGACTTTGTTGCCACGATGACACCGGAAGAAATGAAGGTCATGCAGGACCACGGGGACTACCTGATGAAGTACATAGCAAACGGTATGCTCATCGTCATGGGCCCGGTCCTCGATCCGGCAGGGGCATATGGCATGGCGATCTTCGAAGCCGGTTCCGAAGATGAGGTACGGGCAATTCTTGCACAGGACCCGACGACGTTGTCCGGTCTCGGGTTTACGTGGGAGATCTACCCGATGCTCCGGGCGGTTGTACGGAAATAAGGTTTACTACCCTGGAATCCTGCGATGGGACGGTGTTGTTGCCAGCAGGGTTTCCGGCCTTAAAAAACTGAGCTCCGGTGGGGTCCCCCATGGACGTCGGGAAAAAAAGGAGAGGGAATTACTTCATTGCCTTCATCATTTCTTTTGACGGCTTCCAGATGCCGATACCATTACCTTCGGAGTCTGCGATGATCGCGATCTCGCCGACGGAAGGGATCTCCTGCTTCGGCCGGATGATCTTGCCGCCCAGCTTCTCCACCTTCGCGAGCGTCTTGTCGACATTATCAACGACAGCATAGTTCATGATCCCCTCGCCCATCTGCCGCTTGTACATCCCGCCCATGTTCATCGTGCCTTCCAAGGCATCCCCGGTAACGATGTCCTGGTACTCCATCGTCTTCATGGCCTCCGGGTCCATGGCGGTCTGTGTCGGGGCGATCTTCCAGCCAAGGAGGGTCTTGTAGAAGTGCTTTGCGCGGTCGACATTGTCGGCCGGGATCTCGAAATAAGCAATGTTTGCCATGAGCGCCGGAATAGGTTGAAGAGATATATATGGATTCGGGCGCCTTGTGGGTTGGGACTGGGCTGTGTGCTTTTTCCAGTACGGTTTATTCCCGGCCGGTCAACCAGATCTGGATACAGGGATCATCGGATTACCAGTAAGGATATGCTGTATTTTAAAAGGAAAAGCCAGTTTCATCAAGTAAACCAAACCTGTTTTGCGCTTTTCAGAAGGGCTTTTTCATTTCCCGGCGACCTTGCAATAGAAGCAGATTTGCTTTTCGTTCCACTTCTCGCATTCCGCTTTTTTACAGGGTGCGAGGGCCGGGTTGAAATTGAAGTCGGTCATCATTGCGTGGCGTGTGTGTTTTCTTAAGCACCAGTAGGATTTCATAATCTTCATTCAGGAGTCCTGGGAAATGCCGATGAGCTGAAGTTGGTGTGAAAGTGAACGTTGAAGGGCTATAGGTATGCATCGTCCAGAACAATTCACATCGATGAAAAGACTAAAAGGTCACGGGTTGTTTTACCGGGATTTGCCGGTTACTGCGAATTGATTGCAACGATCTTCCATCCGACAAGTATTAGATTACGATGACCGAAGATATGCTTCTCGATGTTATCCTGGATGAGGTACGAATGAAAACTCTGCACGTGAATAAGGGCATACTGGCTGCATTGATCGTGCTGGTGCTGGTGCTGGCCGCTCTCCCGGCACCGGTAATGGCCGATGGGGGTCCGGCAACACATTTTACCGTATCTGCACCAGGAGTGGCAACTACAGGAACGGCGATAAGTGTTACGGTAACCGCACTCGACGCAACCGGTGCACTCGCTAATGAGTACGAGGGTACGATTCACTTCACGAGCACTGACGGTTCAGCAGTCCTTCCGGCGAATAGCCAGCTCGCAAACGGTGTGGGCACGTTTTCAGTAACGTTCCAGACCGTTGGCACACAGACCATTACAGCCAGCGATACGGTTACTTCATCGATCACCGGAACGTCGGGCCCGATTGTTGTCAGTGGCCCTGCCACGCACATCGCCGTTTCGGCACCGGCCTCGGCGACGGGGAGTGTGTCCTTCACCTTCACCGTCACCGCCCAGGATGCATTCGGCAACACGGCAACCGGATATGCGGGAACGGTTCATTTCACCAGCACCGATGCGATCGCCGTCCTTCCTGCCGATGCTGCACTCATCAGTGGCACAAGGACGTTCTCTGCGACCTTAAAGACGGGCGGAAGCCAGACTATAACCGCGACCGATACGGTAACCCCATCGATCACCGGCACATCGGCTACCGTCGTGGTCACTATCCTTCAGGCCACGCACTTCTCGGTTGTTGCCCCTGCCACTGCGACAGCCGGCAGTTCATTCTCCTTTACTGTGACCGCATTGGATGCGAACAACAATATCGTCCTGAACTACCCGGGAACCGCGCATTTCACCAGCACCGATCCAGGGGCAACCCTCCCGGCTGACACCACACTCACCAGCGGCACGGGAACGTTTCCAGCTACACTCATAACGTCAGGTTCCCGGACGATCACGGCTACCGATACGATAATCGCAACACTTACCGGAACTTCGAATACCATCACGGTAAGCCCGGCCGCAGCTTCTCATTTCACCGTCGTCGCACCTGGTTCTGTTTCATCGGGATCATCCTTCAGTGTAACCGTGACTACCCTCGACCAGTTCAATAACATTGCGACCGGGTATGCAGGGACGGTCCACTTTACCTCGACCGATGGCACCGCGACCCTTCCTGCCGATTCAGTGCTTACCAGTGGAACGGGGGCATTCTCCGCGATACTCAGACCACCGGGGCCCAGACAATCACAGCGACTGACACGATCACCTCTTCAATAACGGGGACTTCCAACACGATCACCGTCGGGCCTCCGGCAGCGGTCCATTTTGTCGTTGCCGCCCCGGCATCAGCAAATGCAGGAACGGCCGTCGGGTTCACGGTCACCGCTGCCGATCCTTCCGGAACAACGGTCACAGGTTATACCGGTACGGTTCATTTTACTTCAACCGACGGGATGGCAATCTTACCGGTGGATTCGACCCTGACAAGTGGTGTCGGTACCTTCACGGCGACCCTCCTGACTGCCGGTTCCCAGACCATCACTGCAACAGATACTGTCGTCCCCGTCACCACGGGAACGTCGAACGCTATCCTCGTTGCTCCGGGTGCTGCAACGCATTTCCTGGTAATTGCACCGGCGACTGCTTCTGCCGGGACTTCGTTTGGCTTTTCCGTGACTGCACTTGACCAGTCCGGCAATACCGCGACCGGGTACACAGGTACGGTACATTTCACCAGCTCCGATAGTGCTGCCACGCTGCCTGCCGACGCGACGCTGACAACCGGTGTCGGGGCGTTTACGGCGACCCTGAGGACCGCTGGGCTGAGGACCATGACGGCAACCGATACGCAGGCGTCGTCAATCACCGGGACATCCACAACGATTGTCGTCAGCCCGGTTGCTGCAACCCATCTCGTTTTCACTGTACCGCTCACGGCAACGGCGGGAGTCCCCTTCTCGTTGACCCTGACGGCCCAGGACCCGTTTGGTAATACCGCGACCGGTTATACAGGCATCGTTCATTTCACCAGTTCCGACGGCGCTGCCACACTGCCTGCCGACTCAGCACTTCCCGGCGGGTCCGCTTCATTCACCTCCACCCTCCGGACACCCGGTGCCCGGACGCTTACCGCAACCGACATTGGCAATCCTGCAATCAATGGGGTGTCTGCCCCGATAACGGTCATCCTGTCACCATCTCCTAGCCCTGTGAACGGTGGTTTTGACAATAACCCGGATTCGCCGGAAACCGGGTTCGACAACAATCCCGTAAACAATACCCTGAACCTGACCACGACTACCCTGACGGTAAATATCGGGGGAGATTCCAGTTTCAGGAGGGCAACCGTGACCGGCAAGGGTGTTTCCGGTTTGATCGTAACGGCGATGAGAACGGCCGTTCCGTCAACCGTCCCCGTTCCGGAAGGCGGAGTGTACGAATATGCCGATATCGTCCCTGCCCGCTATGTGTCGATATCCGGGGTTGCCATCGAATTCGATATTCCCCGTACCTGGCTCGAAAGCAGGAATGCCGGCCCGGACAGTATTGTGCTCCAGCGGTTCAATAGTACGAAATGGGAAACACTGCCGACAAATGTTACCGGCAATTCTTCTGGATTTGTTTCCTACCGTGCCAACTCCCCGGGCTTTTCGCTGTTTGCAATCAGCATCGGAAAATCACCGGCTGCTACAGGGCTTTCATCAACTGTACCGGCAACCCAGGCTCAGGGTACTGCAGGGGAAGGTATTCGTGCAACGACACCGCCCCTGGCTGCAACATCCCCTGTACCTGCACAGACCGGCCAGCCTTCACCGGTTCTGCCCTTAACAACTATTGGACTCATTGGGGCGATTCTGGTCGTAATCTTCGGGGTTGCGATCATTGCACGCCGATGGTGGATCCGAAGGCAGAACCCGGCGCTGTTTAAGAAGGATTAAAAATTCTTTTAAAAAAACCGTTTTCCCCTGTTTTTCCGGATCCCTGGATATACCTGATTCCCAAAGGTGGTTTTGGGATACGCAGCCACAGATTAACCTGTTCGTTCGCTGCACAACAGGAAAGAGCCAGGGGATATGCTGGTATTCAGCTCATGGGGAGGATGTGAAATGAACGATCATGAGTCAATGATCGAAGCCGTGACTTCATCCGTGCCCATCAACCCTTTTTTCTTCAGGATACGGAGAATCTCGTCAGGCCGTTCAACGGTAAACCCGATCTTCATCCGTCCTGTTTTCAGGGTCGCAAAAAAGATCCTGTCCCGGGAAGGGCGGTTCCAGTCGAGCGGAAACCAGGTCCGGAACCCCCCGGTGCCGCCTATCCGCCATTTTCCGTTCATAATAGTCGGACGTTTTACGTCGATGTGATCAATATCATCGAACGGGACTACCCGTGCCGAGGTGAAGAACGGAAACGAGTAATGGAGGAACGTGATCGATTCGCCGGAAGTACGGACAAGGCCGTCCTCATAGTTTCCTGTCGCTTCCGACCGGAGTTTGTGCACCGTGCCCGCGGGGATAACTACCCCGTTGTCCGATTTCTCTGCTGCTTCATGCAGCCGTTGCCTGACGAGGAGGATATGGACGATAACGGAGATGCCGAGCAGTGCAAGCCCGATGTTAAGGAAGAGAGACGAAAACGGGACCATGGTTCCGACAAGGAGCACGATCACTCCCACGAGGGTGATGATCATCCCCGGCAAAAACACAAAATCCTTCCACTTCATCCCGGTTCCCCGCCAGCCATCCCGGTCCGGTATCTGCCCGTACCGTGAGCTGTCATTTCTTTCGTTTGTATTCAACCTACATCAGCCTTTCACGACCGGGGGCGGGCATTTTTCCGGAGGAGTTTCAGATAGCCGGGAAACCTTTCTCGCAATACACGAGGAACCAGAGATGATATTTCTCCAAAAAAAGCCAGGGGTCGGGTTACTTCACCCGCAAAAAGCCGATAATGTCCCGGATGCCGGGCTTCTTCCCGTAGGACAGCATCCCCATCCGGAAGATCCGTGCCGAGAGCCGGGTGAGGAGCAGGATGGAGAGGATGAGGATTGCTATGCTCAGGACCAGTTCGTAGGCGGGCACTTCTGTAAGGGTCAGCCGTGCCATGGTGATGAAGGGG
This sequence comes from uncultured Methanomicrobiales archaeon, assembly GCA_963758935.1. Taxonomy (GTDB): domain Archaea; phylum Halobacteriota; class Methanomicrobia; order Methanomicrobiales; family Methanospirillaceae; genus Methanoregula. Next base: position 165,206 of record CAVWXD010000006.1, read on the forward strand.
GAGGTGTACGGGAAGTAGGTGAGGACCTGGAGGATGGGAGAGTTCGGGTCCTGGAGCAGGAACTGGAGAAAAACGATCGGCCAGACGGCAAACATCGTAAAGATCGCCGAGATCTGCTGGGCCTCCCGGATCGATGACGAGAGGGATGCGGCGCAGGCGATGGAGACGGCAAACAGGAAGAAACCGAGTATGAAGTAGAGTATCGCCAGGTACACGAGCCACGACAACTGCATCATGCCAAACAGGCTGGAAAGCGGGCTTGCCGAGAGCACAACGATCCCGATCGCTGCCCAGATCCCCATCTGGGTCAGGCAGACACACCCGTACCCGAGTATCTTCCCGCCCAGCAACTGTTCGGCAGAGAGGTGGGAGAGAAGGAACTCCCCGCGCCGGCTCTCCTTCTCCTCACCGATACCCTGCATCAGGTACCCGGAGGAGGTCAGGATGCCGATTGCGAGGAATATGCTCATGCCAAACGGCAGCAGGAAGCTCGAGCTCGTCCTGGGTTGACTTGACATTCCCGTTCTTGTCGAGGGTGACGAGATCGGGCTGGACCGGGTGTTCGATCTTCCCGGCCACGACGTCCGAAACGTTGCCGTACCGGAGCAGGTTTGCGGTCATGAAAGTATCGAGGGCCGTTGTCCGGGATGCCGATCCCAGCGGCGAGCTCTGCAGTGTATAGACCGTGATCTTCCCCGTAGAAAAATAATCGCTGCCGGTAACAAAGAAAAGGGAGATCTTCCCGTCGATGAGCGCCTGCCTGCCCGCCTGCTCGTCGGGATACGCGGTGAACCCATCCGAGGGGGCGAGGAAACCGGCGTGATCCACATAACCGATACCCTCTCCGCCCGCCGGGCCGGTCCCGGTGCCCCGGCTAATGCGGTCAGGCTGAAGATAATGATCATGAGGACCGGCAGGCCGAAGGTGCCGATGATGAACCCTTTTCTCCTGACCGTCTTGAGATACTCGAATTTTGCAACGACGAGCGATTTACTGCTCATTCCCGCACACCTCGATGAATATCTCGTTCATGGAACGCTGTTTCACTTCGAACTGCCGGATCACGACTTTGCCGACGAGGTTTTTGAGGATTGCCTGCGTGTCGGTGTCTTTTCCGACGATCAGCTCCGCATAGTTCCCGTAATCGTTGATGCCCTGGATCTCCGGGATATCGGGCAGGACGCCCTCGTAGTGGACAACGACGGAGAGCCCGAACTGCTGCTTGATATCGTCGATCTTCCCGTAGAGGACGGACTTTCCCTTGTTGATCATCAGGATACGGTCGCACATCCGCTCGACCTCGTCCATCTGGTGCGTGCTCATGATGAGGGTCATGCCGTCGCGCCTCAGCCCGAGGAGGATGTCCTTGATCGCCTTGATGTTGAGCGGGTCGAGGCCGGAGAAGGGTTCGTCGAGGATAAGGATGGCCGGCTTGTGGATGACGGCGATGATGAACTGGAGCCGCCGGTGCATGCCCTTGCTCAGTTCCTGGACTTTCTTCTCCTTGTAATCCGTCAGGGTCAGCTTCGCGAGCCAGTCGTCCATTTTTGGTTCGATGTCCTTTACGTTCATCAGGTCCGCGTAAAACCGGATAGTATCGGCGACGCGGATATCCTTGTCGAGGCTGCCCTCTTCCGGCAGGTACCCTATGCTGTCTTTGATATCGTCCGAAAAACTCCTGCCGAAGAGTTTCACTTCCCCGGAGTCAGGCCGGAAGATATCGAGGATTGTCCGGATCAGGGTTGTCTTCCCCGCCCCGTTGGGGCCGAGGAGGCCGAAGACCTCGCCTTTCTGTACGCTGAAGCTGATGGTGTCGAGGACTCGTTTGCCATCGAAGGATTTGGTGAGGTTCTCGGTGTTCAGGACGATGTCGCTGCTCCCGTACCCCGTTTGTGTCATGGGCATCCCCGGATCATATGATCAGGGAGGTTGGACTTCTCTTGCCGTAATAGTAATGGCACCTAGCTGGGTGCTGGTTGAAGGCCGGAACGGGAGACTGAAAAAATGGCTGTAACAAAACCGGAAAAGCGAGGCAGGAACGATCCCTCCGGGAACCACCCCATATTTAACCAACGCCGGAATTACTCTCTGATAAAATCCGGTTTTGAACAATCACAAAAAATAGTCACAAAAATTAATGCACGCGGGGAGGAGGCTGATTCGAAAAGGGGGAGGTGTGTGTGTCCCCCTCCGGTGTGAGGGCGGGCTTGGGAGGTTGGAGGTGAAAGATGTAAGGTGTGAGGGGATTTTATTCCCGGACTCCCCGAGCCTTCCCACGGAACCGCTGTTATACACCCGGTAATAGAAATATTTTGTGCCGTTTTTAAGGGATGTGAAGCTGGTTTTAGTATTTGTCTTTTTAAAGATAGGGTGGGGGCGGGAGGAGTGGCCTTCCTGAAAATCCGGAGTGGGAGAGGGGGTGCCCCCGATTGCCAGGGGAGTGGGAGTATGGGGGGCCGGTCACTTTTTCGACTGCGAACAGGTACCGATACAGGATGTCCTGCGATAGACCAGACCGCAGGTCGCTGCGATTTTCTTGCAGATGATATCATTCCGTACCTGGAGGATATCCACATCAGGGTCCCAGGAATGATTCATGAGTTCGGGAGAGTTGCTGTACTTCTCCAGCAGCAGGGTGAGGGAAGGGTTTTTCTGGATCTCATCATAGTGCCGGGCAAGGCGCCCGGGATTCGGCCATCCCTTTTCTGATGGCTTAACGGAGAAAAGGAACGACCTCCCTATCAGGCGGAACTCGGAGAACTGGTATTCCGCAGCGAGCACGAGATCCTGTTTTGAGAATGCCACATCCGATTCCCGGTTCTGCACCATGATCTGGTAAAGAATTACCTGCCGATCGGATTCCGGTATGGCGATTTCATAGAGACTCGGGTATTCGCGGAGCAGGGTACCTGAACCGGAAAATATCCGTACCGGTTCCCTCTCCGTAATCCGGTATTCCCTTTGTTCATGTTCTTCCCGTGGATCTTTCTCCCGGAAAGTGTCCCATACCCGGTCTTCCATCTTTTTCTCATTTATTTTCAGTTTGGGATAAGGATATGCCCGCGGGAGTCTCCGATTGGAATGGGGATTCTCCGGAAAATCCAGGGTGAACTCTTTTTGGAAACGCTTTTCTTTCCCTGAAAATTACTTCTAAAAAAAATGGAAACCACGCAGGGTACAATCACCGGACCTTATGCATGCTCACCGTTCCACGGCACACGAATCGGTTTCGCACAGGTGGATGGTGCACCATGTTTCTGGTTGAATGCCATGACGTGGTGCAAATCAGTTTACGGAATTCATATAATTCCGGCCTCGTAAATGGCCCGGTTGGAGAATATTTTTGGATCCGGAGGGCCCGGCAATTTTAAAAAACCGGAGGGAATCCAATTTATTTTGAAAAATAATCATGGGGGTCTGCTCCGGACAGAAAAAATATTTTGGGGGGCAGGGGGCCGGCAAATTAAAAAATCTGAAGGGGGTCCGGTTTTTCTTGAAAAATAATCGGGGGGTATCCGATTTTATTGGAGAGTTGTTCAGACGGTGAGAGACTTGTGGAGGTGGGGGGTCGGACCTGGTTTTCAAAAAAACCGGAGGGCAGGCAATTTTAAAAAACCGGAGGGGGTCGGATTTTTTTGTGAAATAATTTGTGGGGGGTCCGATTTTCTGCGAGAAAAATTTGGGGGGTGGCTCTTGCGCTGAAAAAATAATTTGGAGGGGGTCCGGTTTTTTTGAAAAGTTTGGGTGATTGTTGGAACTGCTCAGGATTTGGTGCAGTTAGATAGTTGGAATGTGGTGCAGTTCTGAATAGCTGGTTCGTTAATTCCCGTTCTCGTAATTTATCCGCTTATTTCAGCGCAGAGGATCTCAGCCTGCTCTAATATGGTCTTGACCGCAACGGGCTGTTTGTCTGGCGGATACCCATATTTCATGAGAATACGCTTTACCATCACCCGCATTTTTGCCTTAACGTTTTCCTTAACGGTCCAGTCAATAGTCACATTCTGTTTGATCTGAATCGCCAGATCATGTGCGATTTTCTTAAGCACATCATCGCCGAGGATCTTCACGGCGCTGTCATTGACTTCGAGGGCTTCATAGAAGGCAAGTTCTGCTTCCGTCAGGCCCAAATCATGTCCCCTGCGGTCTGCTTCGCGTAACTCCTTTGCGAGGCGTATCAGTTCTTCGATAACTTCAACGGTTTCGATTGCCCGGTTCTTGTAACGGTGAATTGTCTGGTCGAGCAGTTCTGCAAATGACCGCGACTGGACCAGTCGTTTCTTCTGCCTGATCCGGAGCTTCATCATTCAGGAGTTTTCGCAGTAATTCTGCGGCGAGATTCTTCTGCGGGAGTCCCCGGACTTCGGCAAGGAATTCCTCTGACAAAATAGAGATATCGGGTTTTTTCAGGCCGGCAGCCGAAAAAATGTCGATGACCTGATCGGAAACGAGCGCATTCGAAACGATCTGGCGGATTGCATGTTCCATCTCCCACGGGCGTTTTCCGTCTGCTGCATTCTCCGTCGATTTTACAATGGCTGCCCTCACTGACTGGAAGAAAGCGACATCGTCCCGGATGCTGATTGCGTCGATGTGAGGGACAGACAGGGCAAACGCTTTTGATAGTTCTGTGACGGCCTTGAGATACCGCGTTTTCCCGTCATGCTTCCCGAGAATATGGTTCTGCGCAAGAGGAAGGAGTGCGAGCCGCTGGGTTGGATCTTCCCAACCCGACCAGTCAAACCCGTGAAACATTCCACAGCAGATCTCGTACTTCTCGTGCATTACGGCGACGAATTCGTTCTGATCTATTGCCGTGCTTCCTTTGCCGCCGCTCTCCGTATAATTTGCAATGGCCTGGCGGAGTTCTTCCCCAAGACCAATGTAATCGACGACGAGACCACCGGGTTTATCCCGGAAGACCCGGTTCACTCTCGCGATTGCCTGCATGAGGGTGTGACCCTTCATTGGCTTATCAATGTACATCGTATGGAGGGGCGGGACATCAAAACCGGTGAGCCACATATCCCTGACGATAGCGATTTTGAGATCGTCTTTGGGGTCTTTGAACCTCTTCGCCATTGCTTCCCGGCCGGCCTTGTTCCTGATATGGGGTTGCCATTTCAGATCATCTGAGGCAGATCCAGTCATGACGATCTTGATACACTCCTTTAGTATCGTCGTCATCATGCCAGGCCGGGCGGATACGGGTGATTGCGTCGTAGAGTTCAACACAGATGCGCCTGCTCATGCAAACGATCATTGCTTTCCCGTCGAGCGCACTCTGCCTGTTCTCGAAGTGCTCGACGATGTCGCTTGCGATGAGGTTGATCCGCTTGTCAGTCCCGACGACGGCTTCGAGAGCAGCCCACTTCGATTTCAGATCTTCCTTGTATCCTGCTTCTTCGCCTTCAGTGACCTCTTCGAATTTTGGATCTATTTGCGGTCGCTCTTTCTGGTCGATATCGATCTTTGCAAGACGGCTTTCGTACAGGATCTTCACCGTCGCACCATCATCCACTGCCCGCTGGATATCGTAGATGCTGATGTAATTCCCAAAGACATTCCGCGTGCTCTTGTCGGTGAGTTCGATGGGCGTACCGGTGAACCCGATGAAGGTTGCATGGGGGAGGGCATCGCGGATATGCCGTGCGAAGCCGTCGATGAAATCATATTGGCTCCGGTGGGCTTCGTCTGCGATGACGATGATGTTCTTCCTCTGGGAAAGCGCCGGGTATTTGCCTCCTTTAGTCTCCGGGAAGAATTTCTGGATCGTTGTGAATACGATCCCGCCGGAAGCGACGGCAAGGAGTTTTCCGAGGCCGGCTCGATCAACGGCCTGTACGGGTTTTTGCCGGAGGAGTTCATGGCAACGGGAGAATGTCCCGAAGAGCTGGTCATCCAGATCGTTGCGGTCAGTGAGAACGACGATTGTTGGGTTCTCCATCGCGGTGTTGACCACAATTTCTCCCGTGAAAAAGACCATCGTGAGGCTCTTTCCCGACCCTTGGGTGTGCCAGACGACACCAGCCCTCCGATCACCATCCGGCCCGGAGGCTTTGACGGTTGTCGCAACCGCTTTTCTCACGGCGTGGTATTGGTGATATCCCGCCATCTTTTTTATCAGTGTGCCAGAGCCGTCATCCTCGAAAACGATGAAATGCCGGAGCAGCTCGAAGCAACCGGCGTTTCTCGAAGATCCCTTTGGTGAGTACTTCGAGCTGAGGCATCGTATCGGGTGCGAGTTCTTCGCCTTCAATCGTCCGCCAGGGCATGAACCGCTCCCAGTCAGCGGTAAGCGTACCGACCCGGGCATCGAGGCCGTCGGAGATGATCACCATCTCGTTGAACGTGAAGAGTGAGGGGATCTGCTGTTTGTAGGTCTGGATCTGGTTAAAGGCTGTTTTTACTGTCGCTTTCTCATCAGCAGGATTCTTGAGTTCGATGACGACGAGAGGGAGGCCGTTGATGAAGATGACAACATCCGGCCGCCGGTTGTTGTGGTTCTCGATGACGGTGAACTGATTGATCGCAAGCCACTCGTTATTCTCCGGGTTTTCGAAGTCGACAAGCCGGGCATGGTCACCTTTTATCGATCCATCGGCTCTCCGGTATTCGACCTCGACTCCTTCGGTGAGCATCCGGTGGAACGCGTGGTTGTTGACGACAAGTGAGGGGGAGTCAGGGTGGAGGACTTTTCGCACGGCCTCTTCGAGCGTCTCTTTTGGCATCTCCGGATTCAACCGGATGATTGCACTGAGGAATCGATCGTGGAGGATGACATCACTATATTTTTTCCGTTCTTCTGCCGGGGTTTCGGGGGCGATATCCGGACCTAATAGCGAGGTATACCCGAGCTCCCGGAGCCACGTGAGCATGTGCTCTTCAACGTGGGATTCGGCGAGGCGGGCGGTGGGCATTAGATATCTAATTTAGGATACGATCCTGCCTTACGATAAGCTTTGGGAAAATTAACCTGAATATATCTGAAAATTTTTGGAAAATTTACAGATTCCCGAAATCGCCATTTCAGATCCATTTTGCTCTGGGGGGCCGGAATCCGGCCCGAAATTGGGCGTTTCAGAAAAGGTTCCGTCGAACGAACTACTAATTTAGTAGATTTTAGTAATTATTAGTAATTGGGAAAAAGTCTGATACTCTGGATTTTCCAACTATCTGCTTATTGAAGAGTGTTATATTAACCAAACGGATTCCACAAATGTAGGAGCGTCTCACTGATTGTCACGACATTTTGTCGTGATTTTTGTCGCAATAAAAAAATCAAAACCCCTTTTTGAGATAGTCGCGACACGTGATTGTAAATTGCTGGTAAATTTTCAGGAAAAAAATCCAATCGGATCAGCCATGAGATGGTCTAGAGAGCAACTTCACATCGAGCTTCCAAAACATTTCCTTTTGATTTAAAATACCCAAGAGTTTTTTCGGGCGTCTCATTGACCATTGTCCTGAGCACAGTCGATTCGACACACTGCTGGTGCAGGTTGACGATTTTTACTGCCCGGGTCTGCCTGCTCTCAGATGAAGACACAATGTCGCTATAGAGGACGGGGACATCTTTTGGTATCATTTCGCCAATCTTGTCTCCGAGGCTGACAACCTTGTAATAGCCATAATCCTCCCGGTTCAGGAGCCGATTCGTATTTTGTTTGATATCTTTATGGGCTTTCAGCCACTCGTAGAATTCCGGATTGCGTTTAGACCCATATGAATGCCACCAAGACTATCAAGCCCATGACCAAAACCAAGCAGGTCGCGAGCTGAAAGGACATCCAGATTGTTGATAGATTTCCCAAAACTTACATTGATATAATGCAGGAAATTATTCTCTTCGTAACCCCTTTTCTTGATCTCGACTTTTATGGCGTTGAGGGTTGTCGCTTGGGTTGAGATCATTTTCCCGTCGAAATCAAGATAAAATGCGTTGATTCCATGATCGATATAGAAATTTATTATCTTTCGCGTAAAAAGCGTGGCTGTCGGCGGGACGTACCCAATAATAGGTTTCTTGTTCCGAACCATGATCGCAGCGTAACAGGCTTCGAGATATTCAAGAAATTTATCAAGGTTTTCACTCGTGAGGGTTCTGGCGATCTTCGGGATTGAGGGGATTGGGGTTATATCGGAAAATGCATAGGCAGTGTTAGCCAGGATCTCAATCTCATCCTCTGTCGGGTACCTGGGAGCAACCTCATTGTTCTTGAATTGGAGAAGACATACGGTCGGCTTAAAGTCCGATTGGGAGTGACTTTTATTTGCTGCCTTATTTTTCTCAGCGGATGTGGCTGGATCTTCGTTGAGGTTTTTCAGGGAGGTTTCGGTCAGCGAGAAATAGAGTTCATTAAGACTCGCGAGCGCCGATGGCATTTTGGTATCTTTGAAAAACGTGTTAGTATTGAGCGCTCGTGTCGGGGTTGTGACTTTCTTGTTGCCGATAGAGAATTTGAGGGTCCGTAGGTCAGTATCATCAGAGACAGAATAGTCATCGATCCGGATTTCTGTGCTCATTTGATCAACCCCGCGAGAATATCCTCGGTAATACTGAAAGAAGATTCTATAAACCGTTTATATAAAATGTGGCATTCAGAATCAGAGATCTCTTTGTGATTCTTCTGCCACAGCAGCAGACCCACGGTTCCATGGATGCGGACCTTCAATTTATCCTTTAGTTTTCTAGCCCGTTCATCGATGATACAAATGAACCTTGAACGATCTTGCTTCTTCTGCAATCCAAGTCGAAGAACGCTGATTTCACCATCATGAAGCCACGGATAACGTGTTGCTAACTTTTTATAACAGGCATCTTTTGTAACCGGCAGAACCGTAAATTTTCCATAATTAATAAATTCCCGGTAAGTATCCGGGTTCCTTTTGATCTCCTCGAATACCTGCCTGAGTGGTCGTGAGCCGGTACCCCCGTTGCGTGCAGGTGTCCAGAGCCTTTGGGAACTGGATCTCACGGAGGATACAAATGATTGACGAGGTATCAAAAATCTTCATCTCATCCCCGTGCCCGGTCAAGGAACATCTCAACCGGAAGCCCGGCTAAAAAAGCGGCCTTTTCAAGGCTGACCTTTCCTTTCCTATAGAGTGAGATTGAGGCGGGAATCCGTTTCCTGATTACCCTTTCGTATACACCGGATTCCTTGGTGAAATCGGGATGGGAGACATAGATGAAAAGGAGAAGTTCATCCTCCGACAGGTCGTTGAGGAATTTCTTGAAGTCCCCAATCGCCTCAATCTCTTCATCAGAAAATGCGTGCTTCGCTTTCCTGAGTGCTTCGACACCTTTATCGGATATGCGATATTTGTTACTCTCTTCCCTGACGAGCCCCAGCGAGCGCAGGTTTCCCATCTCATTCTCGGCTGCCTCGCTGTATGGGCCGAGGATGTGGGGTATGAACTCGGCCTGTTCCCTGATCTTATCGATATAATCTGCGATAAGGAACATCTCTTTCTGGTAGGTTACCTTGCCCTTAAGAGGATCATTGTTGCCGGCGTGCAGTAACTGTAATATCGCCAGGTCAAGATCAGTAAGATCTTCAACAATTTCCTCGATTGAAAACTCCATCGCAGACTTCCTTTTCCTATAATTATGTACGAGCAGGGATCATCAATACTTCTGCAGGCAGTCTTTCTGATAGTCCGGGGATAAGGAATAGGAAGCGAGCGGAGGGTGAAAATGACGTTGGATCCATCACATTCCCATTTTGTTATAATGTTTCAACCAGATTATCAAATTTTGATAAATCGGATTTCGGATCGTTTAAAAATTTGAAAACTCTTTCAATCTTATTCCTTAGGATATTTACTCAGTTTTTGAATGAAAAAAGCAATGAAGGGCTCAATATAGAATTGCATAATGTTTCTGTCATATTCGGTCGCCAAACCGTAATCCGCCTCATGAATCATTTTATTCCGGATTCGATACAGTCGTTCAAGTTCGCCATTAGTAATTCCAGTTTTGTTCAATAGTGGAGAGAGAAGCCTTTCCATAACTTTCCTTTCGGTCAGGTGATTGTCTTTAAGACAAAATCGCTCAGCTGAGGTCCAAAAATTCAAAAATGCATAGCCCATATGCTTTTCAATAGTGCCGGCATGATAGGCTATCAAACCATCTTCAATGCAGTCTTGAATACTCAGATTCTGAGGTCTCAAATGATTTGATAACCCTATTGATATCATCGATCTGTTTATCCGCAAGTCGGTGGTTCTTTTTTCCAATAACATAATATTTTTGGAATAATTTCTCGAACTTTGCTTCAGAGAACGCTAGCTCAATCTCGATGTCCAAATCAGAAATCGGCTTTGGAGGTCCGATAAACGTTCTCCACATAGCGCGATAATTTTCAATATAGGCAATAATGCTCACGATCAATTGTGCATTTCTCGCAGCTTTCTCTCCGCATAATACAGATTCCGAGCGGATAATGAAATATGAATATAGTTGAACGAATGAAGATTTAACCGGACTTTGTAATTCATTTCATATTCTTGAATTTCGGTTAGAAGTTGAGAATTCGATAAGAATTGGTTTACTTCGTTATAGGTTTTAATTTCAACAGAAATCCCTTCGACAGTCATTTTACTAGTTTTTTTGTTGGTTGAATCCTGATAGGATACAAAAAGTTATACTCGATAAGATTTGTTTTGTTCGAAATTTTTTCCAATTCTCGATCAATTCTCTTTTTAAATTCATCAAAAGATGTATTATTCTCATTTTTTAATTCAACAATCACTGTTTCGAACGGTTCGAACAGCAATGGATGGAGAGTATTCACTTGCCAAGAGTACTGAATAGCATCAAATCTTTCCTGATATTTCTCTGTTTCGAGAAGTTCGGAAATCAAAAGAATACCGAACCTCTCTGTTTTAAGGAGATTTTCTTGATTTTTTATGGCCAATCTTTCATTTTCGACAGTTACTTTATCAAGAATTAACCGCAGCAAATCATCGCGAAAATCCTTCATATTTCAATGCCCTCAACCCGGATTTCCCCACTCATCAGCTTCGGCAGTAGGCCGTCGCGAATCAGCGCGAGGGTGCGGGACTGCTCATCGTTTTTATCAATTTTTTCGAAGAGCGGTTTAACGACATGGTGATATTCTCGTAGGATCTCTTGTGCGGGTAAAAGAATTTCTTGGGCTTTTAGATCTTTTTGAGTCACTAGAGGTTGCGTTGAACCTCGATTGAGGGAGTGAAAATCAATAGACCGGAGCTGATAATACAAGTATTCATGCGATTCTGGTAATTTCGCTACAACAATAAGCATGTTATCAGATGCCCAACACGGATATGTTATTCGGAAAATTTCACCAAGCGTCCCTACCCGTCCAGTTAGAAGGATTGGCTGATGGAATAGCGGGATAGCGCCGTATCCCATAACGCCACCGCCCCCATATATCGGAATGGACTTTTCAGGATTTGCCAAGGGCTCATTGTTATCAGGACGTTTACCACTGGTGATGTCACCAAGATCGGAAATCGTTCCAACTCCCCACCCCCCCGGCACCTTCCGCCCGTCAACTTCCTCAAACCCCTCCGGAAACAGCGCCGCAATCTCCGCCGGCAGCCCCGTATCTCGTCCGTCAGTCTTCGCCCGAACCGGATCGAAATCCACAAACCACGACTGGAAGATTGCCCGAGTCATCGCTTCGAGCGTTTCGTTCATCTGGCGGTTGAGCTCAATCTTGTCATCGAGCGAGCCTAGAATGCGGGCGATAGCTCTCTGGATGAGAAGAGGTGGAAGATCGAAACAAAATTTTTCCAGTTTTCCAACCGGAAGTCTTGCTTGATTCGCACTACCTCCGGCGGAGTTTGCAGCATAAAGGACAAATTTATGGCCCTTTAATAAATAAAACAAAAAACGTTGGTCTGCTTTTTCCCGATGTGCCAAGACGCAACAGGAATTCTGATTTTGTATAGCACCTTCGGCGTTTTTTGGTACTCTGATTGTTTTGCCAACAACCGAGGACCAATTCGGAGGCCATGATCCGACCGTTGCAATAACCACATCGCCCTGCTTCAAACTATGCTGCTTCCATTTGTCCGCTTCAATCGGATCCAAAAAAAAACAATTTTTAATATCTATCGAATCATCCGTAAAATCAGATACTCTAACGAGAGGAATTCCGGAGGGTCTAAAATATTCTTGTTTAATTCCTGCACCATTTCTACAAGTCGCAACTTCACCAAGTGTCGTTTCTATCCAATTTTCAGATATGATATTCATTTTTTCCGCCAATAAAACAAATTTAGGGCATACCCATTTTCGGAATTATTTCCCCGCTCATCAGTTTCGGCATCAGTGAATCTCGGATTTGAGTAAGAATGGAAGTTTGTTTCTCGTTATTTTCGATTTTTCGTTGAAGAGTGGAAAAAATATCGAAAAATTTCTTCTGAATTCGCATATCTGGAATCAAAATGGTCTTCGAGAGGAGATATTCTCTATCAATTGCCTGCCCTTCACGAGCGCTGGATTTTAGGATATCGATGTGATTTGACATATCTTGTCGGATTTTCATTTCTAGTAATTCAGGAATATACACGTCGGTATCTACCTTAAAAATCTCATATACAGGACTGACAGATCCAATAGCGTCTTTCATAAGACCAAAATTAACAATTTCACGACTCAATCCAAAAACCAAATCTCCTTTGACAATTTTTTTGTTTTTTTCTCTGGACTTCGAGAGTTGTTTATTGAAACGTTCATCTCTGAGAGTTAGTCCAGTTATAGTTGCAGAATATTCAACTGCATCTTCCGCGCCGATTCGACTTGTTGAATGATGCAAAATTTTTCTGAAGGGTTCAATTTTCCATCCTGCTGGAATTTCTCCAAATTCAGAGCCATTCATTTTATTTGGGAACAGCGCCGCAATCTCCAGTGGCAGACCCGTATTTCGTCCCTCTGCTTTTGCTAGGACCGGATCGAAATCCATGAACCATGACTTGAAGAGTAATTGTTTCATAGCTTCGAGCGTTTCATTCATCTTTTGATTGAGTTCGATTTTGTCGTCGAGCGAACCGAGAATTCGAGCTATTGACCTTTGGGTATCAATTGAAGGGAGCGAGACCGTGAGATTGTTTAAAATTTGCATTGTTAAAAATCGAGTGGCAGTACCACTCGAATATTCACATAATTGTTGAGTCAAAATCTGAATCTGATAAAACATGTATTTGCAATCGACAGAATTTGGATAACGAGGAGTTATGACATAGGTCCGTTGATATGCATTAAATTTTCCTCGAAAATATTTTACCGAGAAAATCCCGTTTGCGTTGTTACCTGCTAAAATTATTGCCTCAGTATCGAATGAGTAGTCATTGATTCTTAGAGTGTCCGGTGAGCAAGTAAAAAAAGGGTATTTCCCATTTTCAATTTCTTGATTTGAGTCGAGTTTCCCAGTTTCAAATTTTAATATTTCCCGAAGGTTAATATCAATCGGTTTATCCATGATACCCCAATCGACTTAAATTATATTTGATCTCCCCTTCCAACCTCTCCGACTCCTGGAACTGCACTCCTAAATTCGCCGTTAGTCGCCCCATCTTCTCTTCAAACGGCTCGCCATCATCCACAATATCCTCTGCACCAACATACCGCCCAGGTGTTAGCACGAAACCATTCTTTCGGATATCATCAATAGAAGTACTCTTACAGAACCCTAGTGTGTCCGTATACTCCCCGGAATCCTTCTCGCCCCGCCAAGCATGATATGTAGAGGAAATCCGGGCAACATCCTCATCCGTGAGTTCCCGGTGCACCCGATCAACAAGCGACCCCATCTTCCGGGCGTCGATAAACAAAATCTCTCCGCGCCTGTCACGGAACTTGTGGTTCTTCTTCTCCCGGGTCAGGAACCACAAACACACCGGAATCTGCGTTGAGTAGAAGAGCTGACCGGGAAGAGCAATCATACAGTCCACGAGATCGGCCTCTATGATGTTCTTCCGGATCTCTCCCTCACCGGACTGGTTCGAAGACATGGAACCGTTCGCTAGAACAAACCCGGCGATACCGGTCGGTGCCAGATGATAGATGAAATGCTGGACCCAGCCGAAGTTGGCGTTACCAGCCGGGGGAATGCCGTACTTCCAGCGGGCATCCTCCTTCAGCCGCTCGCCACCCCAGTCCTTCGAATTGAAGGGCGGGTTCGCGAGGATGAAGTCGGCCTTCAGGTCCGGGTGCAGGTCGCGGTGGAAGCTGTCCGCGTTTTCGGGTCCGAGGTTTCCTTCGATTCCCCGGATGGCGAGGTTCATCTTCGCGAGTTTCCAGGTCGTCGGGTTGGACTCTTGCCCGTAGATACTGATATCTCCGATCTTGCCACCGTGAGCCTCGACAAACTTTTCGGACGGGACAAACATCCCGCCGGAGCCACAGCACGGGTCATACACCCTGCCCTTATACGGCTCGATCATCTCGACGAGGAGCCTGACAACGCACCGTGCCGTATAGAATTGCCCGCCTTTCTTCCCCTCAGCACTCGCGAACTGCGAGAGGAAATACTCGTATGTGCGACCGAGGATATCCTTCGACCGGTTATCCCGGTCGCCAAGGCCGATCGTCCCGATCAGGTCGATGAGTTCCCCGAGACGCTGCTTGTCGAGCGCCTGCCGGTTGTAATCCTTGGGCAGGACACCCTTGAGCGTGGGGTTATCATGCTCGATTGCAACCATAGCGTCATCGATTATTTTCCCGATCGATGGCTGCTTCGCGTTCGCCTGGAGTTTTTCCCACCGGGCAACTTTCGGCACCCAAAAGATATTTTCAGCACGGTACTCGTCGGGATCTTCGAGAGCCAGATACCGGGCTTGTGGCTCGCTGATGTACCACTGGCTCGCGGGATCGGAAAGGTCATGATCGAGAGTCTGGTGCCGTTCCGCAAATGCATCTGAAATATACTTGAGGAAGATGAGACCGAGCACGACATGCTTGTACTCCGCTGCATCCATGTTGTTGCGGAGCTTGTCGGCAGCTGCCCAGAGTTTTGCCTCAAACCCAAGGTTCGCCCCGTTGCCGTTCTTCTGTGTTTTCTGAGTGTTCTGCCGTGCCATTCGTTATTTGTTCCGAACTATAGTTCACAGTGTACGAGATTAAGGATTTTGACAGGTAATTTACCCGGTGGCGATTTGAAATTGCGTAAGATATGATCTATACGAATCCGCGAACTCGTTTTCCCAAGTAATATAATTGTGAGATTGCCCCAGTAAAAAAATCCCACAAATGCGGCACCTCCTTTCCCCTTACAAAAATCCAAGCCTCATATCAGCCCCCAATCCAAAACCGGCAGCCGCGCCCATTTTTATAACCGCTCAGTTATACCAATTCCCGACCTGCAAAAGTCCCCGTTTCCTCCGAAAAAAAATCATAACTGCAAATCCGTTCGAAGCCATAAGATACCTTATATCCCGATCTCCATAACACTCGATCAATACAATGATCAGCGAACTCATCGACCGACTGAAAAAACTGCTCCGGGGAGGCAAAAGCAGCACTCAAATCCGTGTGCACAGCAGCAGCCCGGATTATCAGCCTTTCAGCCAGTCCGGATTTCAACGTCATTGCAGCTTCAGAAGGTAACGTACTGGACACTGGGAAGCGGTACAGAAAAACGAGCGGCCACTCCCCTTTCTTTTCGCTCTTCACATTCTTTGCCAATCGGTAGGCGCCGATAGCGACGTCCGGGCATTCTCATAGACGGTTGTAACCCTCCAGGTTACCTGCCGATTCGCACACAACGACCGTCTCTTCAGCAAATAGCCCGGGCTTCATACCCGGCCTCAGCAACCAAAACCGCAGAGCACCAGCGCTTGAAATCAGGAATCGACGTTGAACAAAAATCAGAAAAAATGACCATGACAACCGCAGCAATCAACGGAACAAACCAGGTATCGCAGGGGAACACCGCCCGCGTGGAGAAGACAGAGCCGGCCCTGACCGCGCCATCCACGGGGGCGATAGAACAGGATGCCAACCCGACCGGGGTATCTTATTATTCCGGTCGGAGCGTGGAGAAGAACTGCATGAGAAAATCCCGCAGGATGCAGGAGATGCTCGGAATGATGGCAGGAGCGTTGGCAACATGACCGGCTCACACCACGCAAACCCGGTCGTCAATGAAGCCGTCCTTATCGCGCTCCTGCACCGCCAGTGGGTGTTCAAAATCGCCGGTACGGACAGCCCGGTCGATCTCATCGCGTACGACGCGGTCGGTTCAACGCTCATCCACGCGGTCCGGTCGAAGAAACCGGTAAACGATGCCCATACAGCGATGGAAGGGTATGGACCCGATGTCGTCGCGCTCTGCGCAGTCGGGCTGGGGGTGCCGTGCAACCGTGCCCTCTGGATCACATCACGCCCGCACGGCTGGGTATGGTACGAGGTCGTCCGGGGGAACCTCGTCCGCATGGACAAGCCGTTCAGCCCCCAGATTCGGTACACATACGATGGTTCGTTCAAAGCACGGGCCTCCAATCATCCGATCCCCATGAAGGCAGTGCCGGATTCAACAACCGGGGCGGGAAATGCCCCGGTTATGACCCCCGTGAATGGGGGTATACACCCGTAAATCCTCTATTGTATGTCAAAGGGCGCCCCGAGACAACCAAAAAAATCAGACAAGAGGAAAAGCGGGAGAAAGCCGCTCTCCCCCACGCTCTGATGTATCGCCAGACGAACAAAAAACGGGCGAAGATCTGTAACAGGTCACAACCGCCCGACGAGGTTCCAGCAATTGAACCTCTGAAAAAGAACAGGAGAAGAGAAATTATGGCAGACTTTACCACAGGAACTACCACGAAGAGCGCGGTCCGCAAATTCGCAGACCCGATCGCAGACGTGACTGCCTTTGAGACCATCGTCCAGGGCGTCATCACAGGAAACCCATTCCAGTGCGTTTCCTACAACGCAGCAGGAGTCGAACACGAGCGGTTGAACGCACCGGCAGACCTACACGGCACGGGTCGCGTACGAGGATGCAAGCGCAAAAGAGGTCGGGCTCGTCATCATCCGGGCAGGCGATGTCGGGGGATTCACGACCGTGGCCAACCACGTGATCGCCGACACCGAGATCACCACCTCGCTCGGGGGAACACCCTCCCGGGACTCTGCAAAGGAGACCTACACGGCAACGCTGAAGTGCCACGATGCAAACGGGGAGATCTACTACCTCACCTTCAGCAGGAAGCAGGTGACCCTCACCTCGTACACCGATGAAGGGATCCGGCTGAGGGTCGAGACATGGGCCGACACTATCCCGGCACTCGCCTGAGGTGATGATCATGGATAACGAGATCATCATCATGGGAGCATTCCTCGGTGCAGGAGTGCTCTCCTATGTGATCATCCCCGGCCTCCTCGTCATGTGGGACCGGGTGCTCGACCACATGGAAGACACCAAAAAGGTATGAACAGCAGGGGGATATCCCCTGCCAAATTTTTTTCACCGTTTTTTTCTCCAGATTCCCTGTTCAGGATTCTTGTACCGATACCCCGCCCAATGCCTCAAATAGGATTACCGCTCCAATGGTCAATTACAGGAGTATCACCGATGGATAAGTTTTACACGCTCAAGGATCTGCCGTACATGTACACGGCACTGGCACCGTACATTTCAGAAGAGCAGCTGACCCTACATCACAAGAAGCATCACCAGGCATACGTGAACGGGGCAAACGCAATTCTCGAGAGAATCGATAAGGCGAGGAAGGAGAAGACTGATTTCGATGTCAAGGCGACCGCAAAGGAGTTTTCGTTCCAGCTCGGCGGGATCAGGCTTCACACGATGTTTTGGCAGAACATGGCACCGGCAGGGAAAGGTGGCGGCGGCCTACCCAAAGGTGATCTCGCAAAAGCACTGGACGCAGAGTATGGCGGATTCGACCGGTTCAAGAAGGAGTTCTCCACGGCGGCAACGAGCGTAGAGGGCTCGGGCTGGGCGGCGGTCGTCTACTGTTTCAGGACGGGAAGGCCGCTCATCATGCAGGTCGAGAAGCATAACACGAACGTGTTCCCGGATCTGCCGGTCCTCATGGTACTGGATGTCTGGGAGCATGCGTACTACGTCGATTATCGGAATGACCGGGCGAAGTTCGTCGATGCGTTCTGGAACATCGTGAACTGGGACGAGATCGCAAGGCGGCTGGCTGTTGCTGTCGCCCAGGTGAAGTAATTAAGATTTCATTTTTTCCTATAGATGATAGTGGCAGCGTCAATTACACGAGAGTGATCGTTCACCAATCCGATAAAAATCTGCAGGGATTCACCTGTCCTGAATGACACTACAGGGTAGATTGGATATTTTTTACAATTTCCGGCCTTTACATCGGAAAGACAAAACACTTACTTTCGGGTAAACCAATAGGCAGAGTACAGACGATGAATCCCCAAGAATCCCCGCTTATCTACCTCAACAACGCCGCAACGACGTGGCCAAAACCCCCTGAGGTCCCTCAGGGAAGTCATGGACTGTCTGAGCCGGCCGCTGCACGAGGCCGGAAGGACGACGGGAAACGGTTCCATCGATTACCCTTTTGCGGCACGTGAAGCCCTCGCAGCTTTTTCCATGCAGGCCCCCCCGACCATTTTGTCTTTACGCAGAACGCAACCGATTCGCTCAACCTGCTGATTCACGGGTTCGTAAAAAAGACCGGTATCCCGTTCCATGCAATCACGACAGAACTCGAACACAACTCGGTGCTTCGCCCGCTCACCACGCTGGAGCGGGAAGGGGCAATCGCCCTTTCGGTCGTGCCGTTCACTGAAAACATGGTCAGCCTCGCCGCAATAAAAAAGGCAATCCGCCCGGAAACCCGGCTGGTGGTGATGACCCACGGCAGCAATGTGCTCGGGTCTGTCCAGGATATCAAACCGATCGCGGAATACCTCAACGACAACGATATCTTCTTCATCGTCGACGGGGCGCAGACCGCCGGCCACATCCCGGTCGATCTTTCAGATATCCCGGTCTGCGCATTCGTGTTCACCGGGCACAAGGCACTCTTCGGCATTCCCGGCATCGGCGGGTTCTTTATTCCCGATCCGGATGCAATCGCGATCACCCGGGCAGGGCGGTACGGGTACTGATTCGCAAACGCTCACCCAGCCCGTTGAGATGCCAGCCCGGTTCGAAGCAGGAACCCACAACTTCCCCGGCATTGCGTCCCTCTGGGCCGGAATCCGGTTCATCAATACGGTAGGATTGGGGGAGATCGAGCGCTCAGGAAAGGAACTCACGAACCAGTTTATCCGGGATCTGAAAGGCACACGGGGTATTACCATCTATAACGAAAATCCCGATCTGCCTGTTGTATCGTTCAACATCGCCGGTATCGATCACGAGGAGGCCGGGTTCATTCTCTCCCGTGCCTACAACATTATCACGCGGACGGGGCTGCACTGCGCACCGCTCGTCCACAACCGCATCGATGGCGGGAAAGGGTGCGTCCGGGTAAGTTTCTCGTATTTCACGACACCCGTGCAGATCAAAACCGCGACAGCCGCAATCCGCGAGGTGGCAGAGAGTGCGGATCGTTAAGTCCGTCCAGACGAAGGTCTGCGTTGACGGCTCGCTCATGAAAGAGTACGTTGTTGACGAACCGCTGACCGAGGGCTTCCTCAGGTTCCTGGAGAATTTCGGGACGGTCCGGTCGCTTGAGAACCTGAAAAAACCGTATTTTTCCTTTGAGAAAGAGTGGTTCATCTCCATCAAGGGGTTTGTCGGCGACTGCAATGTCGAGGTACGGTACAAAAAGGAGTGCCAGGACCTTGTTTCGGACTACTTCCATCTCATGCTGTACTATGAACGCGAGGGAGAGACGGGGATTGCAAAACTCAAAGGAATTGAGGAATCAATCCGGGAAAAAATGAAGATCCGGCTTGATCCGTCAGAAAAAAATACCGAATGATCCGCGCTATTTTTTCAGCTCTTCACTCATCTTCTGGAATTCTTCACTCGTGATCTCGCCCTTTGCATACCGCTCCTTCACGATATCCATCGGAGTCTTTCCGCCGGGAAGGGGTTTCTGCCCGCTGGTTTCCCTGATAATGATGTAGAGGATAAGAGCGAGGATCCCGATCATCGGGATAATGATCAGGATCCACCACAGGATGCCGTTCATCCCGCGCTTGTTCGCATCGAGATAGACAAAGTACCCGATGATGAGGAAGAGGACAATCCAGATGAGCATCATTCCCCACCCGAAGAACGGGAACCCCCAGCCATAGCCGGAGCCCCACATACGGTCCATCATGTATGGCATGAGAGGGCTTGTAGGGCCGGGACCCGATAAAGTTTGGCCCGCGGTACCGAATGAGTCCGAAGAGAACATGCGTTTTTGCGGTTGCCGGCCCCGGAAACCCGGCGAACAGCAAATTGACGGAAACGAAAAAAGGAACGTGAGCTCTCCTCAGTCCCGTTGCTCAAGTATCTACATCCCTTTCATCAGGTTCCGTTTCTGGATGACCCGTGCAGCGACGATGAACACGACGAGGAGACCCGTGAGCACCCCGCAGTCAACCGCCGGCGAGAGTACCGAGGTCCCGGACATCGCCGCATTGAACAGGTCGACGAGGTACGTGAGCGGGGAGAAGTATGCAAGCGTCTGCCCCAGCCCCTCCATCTGCGATAACGGCACGAAAATGCCGGAGATAAAAATTAGCGGGAACCGGATCAGGTTCGAGAAGATCATCACGTTGGGCGGGTTGTCGGATCCCGGCGATACGATCAGGACCCCGAGCGCGGAACACGAAAGTGTGCCAATGAGGAACGCAAAGGCAAATAGCACCGGGTTCGTGATCGTCACCGGGATGATCAGAGAACTCAGTATCCAGATGACGAGTGAGATCCCGAAGCCGAAGATCGCGCCCGCCGCAACGTCGCCGAGGATGATGCTGTCCTGCGTTACCGGGTACGAGAGGAGCCGTTCGTAGGTCTTGTCGCGTTTCTCCCACGGCGTGATCAGCGGCCCCACCGATGACGCGGTAAAAAAGAGCATCATCGCGAGGAACGCCGGGAAGTACGTGTTCAGGTCAAGGTGGCGGCCGACAAAGAACGCAAAGAACATGAAGAGCGGGAAGAGGAGCCCGAACATCAGGACGGGGGGCTTCGTATAATAGAGCCTCATGTTCTTCCCGGTGATGACGATAATTCCCCGGAGGGCCAGCGGGATCTCCATCACGCACACTCCGTGAGGGAGACAAACGCTTCTTCAAGGCTTGGGCCGGAGGTCGTAAGGCTGGTAATACCAATGGACTCCTGCTCTGCCTTCCCGACAATATATTTCAGGACCCGGTCCGGGTTATCAGTGTACAACCGCCACTTGTCGCCGCAGGGTTCCGCCCGGACAATTCCTTCCGCTGTAAAAAAGTCCTTTGTCACGGGCCGGTCAAACGACACTTCAACCGACTGCGTGGTATCGAACATCTTCTTGAGCCGCTCGGGGCTGTCCTGCGCAACGATCTGCCCCTTGTTGATGATGCAGACCTTCTGGCAGAGCGTGTTTGCTTCCTCGATGTTGTGCGTCGTGAGGAAGATCGTGCTTCCCTGTTCGTTCATGTGGCGGATCGTGTCGATCACGAGCCTCCGGCTCTGCACGTCAAGCCCGCTCGTCGGCTCATCGAGGAACAGGACTTTTGGCCGGTGGATGATGGCGCACGCGATGCTCACCCGCTGTTTCATCCCTTTCGAGAATGTCCGGACGGGGAGACGCCGCTTCTCGGAAAGCCCCATCACCCTGAGGATCTCATCTACCCGCTCATCGCGGAGCGCCCGGGGCATCCCGTACATCTGCCCGCTGAGATGCAGGTTCTGCTCGGCGGACATGTCGCCGTAGACCGTGCTGTTCTCCGGTATAACGCCCATCTGCATCTTCGCTTCGAGCGGGTGGCGGTGGATGTCGATGCCGCAGATTTGGACCGTCCCCGCATCCGGTGTCAGGACACCGGTGAGCAGGCGCATGGTTGTCGTTTTCCCGGCCCCGTTCGGACCGAGGAACCCGAAGATCTCTCCCTCGCGGACCGTAATGCTGACATCGTTCACTGCGGTGACGGCACCGAACCGTTTGACGAGGTGCCCGGTTTCAATAGCGTTCATTGGTCCTTCACGGTCTTCAGGCAAGCGATTTTCCCATCGATATTACTAAGCCTGTCCTGAAGGATTTTTCGATGTACTTCCGGGTCCTGATTTCATAACCTACGGAGCAGTGCTTCCGCTTACTGGCCACACCGGCCCACAGGACAACCAGGGTCTTTTCCAGGTGTCGCACGGCAGGAGCCGGGTGTTACATAATCATGCACCACGCGCTCAGCGACTTTGTGAGCATAGACAGTAAACATCTCATCCGGAACCTCGTCGATCCCGAACGGGAGGTCGAGGTCATAGATGAGGTCTGCCCGCACGATTGCCGGTTTGAGATCGGGGAGAACCCCTTCCATCATCCGCGACGAGCAGTTGATGAAACATCCCTCGATCGCAATCACCTTCTCTGCCCGGCGCACAAGGTTGCGCTGGCCGGTGTCTTTCGTGAACGCACCGCCCAGGCAGATCCGGACAGTACTGTCGCGGGCGAGCCGGTGGGCGACCATGTTTGCCGCACGGCGGGCGACTTCCCCCCGGGCACACGCTCCCTCACAGGCCATCACCGCGATCTTCGGCGGGTTTGTTGAATTCTTCTCAGCATAGTCCTCGCAGGCCGGGCATTTCCCGGTAACCTTCGCAATTTTTACGGTTTCGTATTCCATCGTTTCGCACCTTTTTCTCCAGAGCATGGATGCCGGTGCGATATATATCCCGGAACCGGATTTCAAATTTTTTAAAAATGCGACCACCCGGTATTAATCCGCGAAGCCGGCCACGACCTTTTTTGGTTCTCCCGTCCCATACCGTACTATGGCAACTGCCCGCTGCTGTCCCGCCGACTGTGCACTGCGAAGCGACTGGGAGGACGAACTCCGCGCCGAGAAAGAGAGCCTGTCGGCAGGCTCCGTCACCGAGCTGCTCGGTTACATGAAGCTGCTCGCTCACCCGCTCCGGCTGAACATCGTCCTGATGCTCCTGAAGCGGGATCACTGTGTCTGCGAGTTCTGGTACGTCTTTGAAGAACCGCAGTCCCTCATCTCGTACAACCTGAAAAAACTCAAAGACGGGGGGCTCATCGAATCTTATTACCGGTCGAACCACAAGATCTACAGAATCAATGACGCACTCGCCCCGGTGGTTAGCAAAATCACCGCAGCAGTTCAGTCTCATGAACAAAACCTGCCGTCGTAATCCCACCGTTTTAATGGATATTGTGCAAACAATATAGAGAGAAATTCATGACAAAAGCAGACGAAGCACACCGGTGTTTCATGAAACGGTTCACGTGCTCGGCAGCGGTTTTTTCCGCGTTTTCCGAAGAGCTGGGCCTTGACCCCGATACCGCAAAGAAGATCGCGTGCGGGTTTGGTGCCGGGATCTCGAAGACAGGGAACATCTGCGGTGCGGTATCCGGGGCTCTCCTGGTGATCGGGCTGAAATACGGGAAGTCAGTGGAAGGCGATGAGGCCGCGACCGAGAAGACCCGTGCGCTTGTCCGGCAGTTCATCAGCGAATTCACGGCGAAAAACGGATCGGTCAACTGCACCGCGCTGCTCGGATACGACATGACCACCCCGGAAGGTTACGAAGCCGCCCGGGTCAGCAGCGTGTTCCTCACGAAGTGCCCGGACCTCGTCCGGGATGCCGCAGATATTCTCAAGATAATCCTGTAAGGTGTTCCTTCGGAGGGTCAGGATAAAATCCGCCCTTTTTTTACCCACATTACCAACGGAATATACTAAATCGCGCATTCAATCAGAAAACAGATACCCGATCAGGGGATACACATAAAACCGATGGATGATAATCCTGTTTATCATCTGGTGATGAGGTCCACCATCTGCCACCCGGAAGGGGTGATGACTTCTGTTTTACGGCACCGGAACCTGCGTATCGCCGCAATCTGCGGTATGCGCAACCATACCAACCCAGGCCGGCAACTGCCGGTTGACACGGTCGGATGAATAACCGGTGCCGGTGAAACGGCGATAGATGAAAAATTCGATTGCGAGGATTAACTAAAATGTCACAACAGCTCGGGGGACAACCCATAATCATTCTCAGGGAAGGAGCAACCCGGAACCGCGGGGAAGAGGCCCAGAACAGTAACTTTGCCGGCGCACAGGCGGTCGCAGCCGCGGTCCGTTCAACGCTCGGCCCTAAGGGTATGGACAAGATGCTCATCGACGGGATGGGGGACATCACCATCACGAACGACGGCGTCACGATCCTGAAGGAACTGGACATCGACCACCCGGCCGCAAAAATGATGGTCGAGATCGCAAAGACGCAGGACGCTGAAGTCGGCGACGGGACGACAACCGCAGTCGTCATCGGCGGAGAACTCTTAAAGCAGGCCGAGGGACTCCTCAAGCAGAAGGTCCACCCGACCGTTATTGCGGAAGGCTACAATATGGCGGCCCGCAAGTCCCTCGAGACTGCTCGAGAAATACGCTATCACCGTCAAGCCAACCGATACCGCGATGCTCAAGAAGATCGCGGAGACCGCCCTTACCGGCAAGAACTCCGATATTTCAAAAGACCACCTCACCGATATCGTCGTCAAGGCAGTCATCTCTATTGTCGACCCTGACGGCACGGCCGACATCTCCCACATCAACGTCGAAAAGAAAGTCGGCGGATCCGTTGACGACTCAGAACTCGTGCAGGGTATGGTCATCAACAAGGAACGCGGCAACCCGAACATGCCAAAATCCGTCGAGAACGCAAAGATCCTTGTCCTCAACACCGCGCTCGAATACAAGAAGACCGATGTCAACGCCAAGATCAATATCTCCTCTCCCGGCCAGGCACAGGCCTTCCTCGACGAAGAGGAACATATGGTCCACATAATGGTGGACAAGGTCTTAAGAGTCAAAGCGAACGTAGTCTTCTGCCAGAAGGGAATTGACGATGTTGCACTCGCACTACCTGACAAAAGCAGGTATCCTTGCCGTCCGCAGGATAAAGAAGAGCGACGCCGAGAACCTTGCCCGGGCAACCGGAGCAAACATCGTCAACAGCGTTGACGCGATCACCGCAAAAGATCTCGGCTTTGCCGGCCTTGT
Source organism: uncultured Methanomicrobiales archaeon (assembly GCA_963758935.1). Classification (GTDB taxonomy): domain Archaea; phylum Halobacteriota; class Methanomicrobia; order Methanomicrobiales; family Methanospirillaceae; genus Methanoregula. Next base: position 190,371 of record CAVWXD010000006.1, read on the forward strand.
CGAAGAGAAGAAAGTCGCGAGCGATGAGATGATCTATGTCTCGAAGTGCAAGAACCCCAAAGCAGTCTCGATCATCGTCCGCGGCGGCACCGAGCATGTGGTCGATGAACTCGAACGGGCAATCCACGACGCCTTCATGGTCGTCTGCGTTGTCGTGAACGGGCAAGAAGATTGTCCCCGGTGGCGGAGCACCCGAGACCGAACTCTCGTTACGTCTCCGCGAGTACGCCGCAACCGTTGGCGGCCGCAACCAGCTCGCCATCGAAGCGTTCGCAAGCGCAATGGAGATCATCCCCAGGATCCTTGCCGAGAATGCAGGTCTTGACCCGATCGATATGTTAGTCGACCTCCGTGCAGCCCACGAATCGGGAAAGAAGACCTACGGGCTTGATGTCATTGACCGGCAAACCTGCCGATATGCTCAAGGCCGGGGTTGTCGAACCCCTGCGGGTAAAGACCCAGGCAATCTCCAGCGCTGCAGAGGCCGCAGTCATGATCCTCCGTATCGACGATGTCATTGCATCCCAGAAGGGCAGCTCGCCGGCGGTATGCCCCCCGGTGGCATGCCCCCCGGCATGGGCGGTATTAAAAAATAATTTTTTTTGCTTTCTTTACTATTCAACCGAGAAATTCTCCCGGGATTTGCTCTAAGAAAAATGCGGATTTTTTGTCATCCAATGCCAGGCAAACCTGCCCGTGGGTTTCGTATCCTGTTATACAAAAGCACTCCCTTTCAGCACGTTACGTGAAGTACAGCTGCATACTTCCGTTTCTCCTGTTTGATGAGGGGAAGAATGTCCGGTGTCGGCATCACCACAGGTTCATACTTTTCAATGCTATCAGCGGCTTCCGGTGTCAGCGGAAGGTCGCCGTACTGGCCTGTCCCGATATAGACAACCTCCGGGTGTTCCTCTTCAAGAAACACAAGTTCGTCGGCCGAAAGGGGAGTGTGTCCATACTCGCCTTTGAGGGGTTTTGAGAGCTTCTTGTTCCGTTTCGAGACCGAGCCGTCAGTATGGATAACGATATCGTGATCATACCGCGTCCCACCGATGGTTATCCACCCGAATTCCGTCTTCATACGACCAGCCGCGTTACTTCTTTCCCATGAGTTCCTTCCCGGCGTTCCAGGCACTTCCCACGCTTGTACCGAGTGTCCAGTATTGGTTATCCGGCATCGTGAGCATGATCGGGTTGATCTTCTTCGGGTCGGGCTTTTCATCCGTCAGGCACGACTTGTCCAGGTACGATGCCACGATCTCGCCGATGAAGCAGGTGTGGGACCGGAAGTCATGCGTCTCAATAACCTTACAGATAAACGAGAGCGGGCAGCTCCTGATCATAGGTGCTGCCGGGGAGAATCCCGTAGAACACCGGAAAGACCATTGACTTATCCGTGTTTTTCGCTGATACGATCCCGCAGTAATCGGCTTCCCTTACCATCGAAGCCGTCGGGAAATTGACGCTGAACTCCCTGGTTTCAAGGATCGCCTCGCGGGATGCACTCCGCTTGTTGAGTCCCATGCTGACGAGCGGGGGGTCCATGCAGGCCCGGGAGATGAATGCGACGGTCATAAAGTTCGGACGCCCCCCGATGCACGACCCGATCAGGGTAACCGGCATAGGGCAGATGGTGGCGTTTGTCCCAATGGTTACTTTTTCCATGGAAGATACCTCCACAACAAGAGAGTGTTTCATTTCCCTGAGACCGTAAAGGTTTTCCCGGCCCGCTCTGGGAGAAGCATCCCCTCATCGTTCTTTGAAACAGGCGGCAAAAGCCGGGTGCCGGCACAAATATCCCTTCCTGGCCAGGACAGCGGTAAAAGGGATCGAATCCTATAAATGATGAATCCTGACAGAGTAATTGTGACCATCTCCTAAATGAAGCACGACAATTTTCCGGAGAATCGGCGGTTATCATGAAATCCATCATCCTTGCTGGCGGAGTTGGCTCGAGGCTCTGGCCACTCTCGCGTGAATACTTCCCCAAACAGTTCATTCCCCTCGAAGGCAGGACCCTTTTCCAGAGGAGCTGCGATCGGGCTGCTCTTCTTTCGGTGCCCGAGGATATCTTCGTCGTTACAAATGAGATCCACCAGTATCTCGTCAGGGACCAGATGGAAGAGATCGGCTATACCATTGCCGACGACCATCTCCTTGTCGAACCGGTCGGCAGGAATACCCTTCCCGCAATCGCCTGGGCAATGCAGCGCATCCGGATCATCGTCGGATCGGCGACTGCTGTCGTCTTCCCGAGCGATCACCTGCTCGCTGACGAAGCGGTAGAACAGATCCGCGCCGCAGAACCTCTTGCTGAAGACTATCTCGTAACGTTCGGGGTCTGCCCGAAATCCCCTCATACGGGTTACGGGTACATCAGGCCGGGAAAACCCGTCCCGCCGGGTTTTGTCGTCGATGAGTTCAAAGAGAAACCTGATGAAAAGACCGCCCGGGAATACGTGGAGAAGGGATATCTCTGGAACAGCGGGATATTCCTGCTCTCGACTGACCGGTTCTTCGAAGAACTGGAGCGCTACAGCCCGGGTCTCGTATACTGCGTTCCGGGGCATCACCGACCCGGACTATACTACGCTTGAAGCCATCTCCATCGATTACGGCCTTCTTGAGCGGTCGTCCCGGGTCGCCGTCGTTCCGCTGAAAACCGCGTGGAGCGACCTCGGGACGTTCAAGGCATTTTTCGATGCTGGTGAACACGACGCGGCAGGAAACGTCGGAAAAGCGGATTACATCGATGCGAGGGACAATTATGTCCATGCGCCGGAAAAGCACGTCGGCCTCATCGGGGTCAACAACCTTGTAGTCGTCGATACCGCGGATGCGCTCCTCATCTGCGATAACAGTCAGACTGAGCAGGTGAAGCAGCTGGTCAGCCTGTACAACCAGCGCGAGAGCCCCGTCACCCGGTTCCACCGGAAAGTGCACCGCCCGTGGGGTTCGTACACCATCCTCGAAAACGCCGTATTCTACAAGATAAAACGGGTTACGGTAAAGCCCGGCAAGAAACTTTCCCTCCAGCTCCACCACCACCGGAGCGAGCACTGGGTCGTCGTAAGCGGCACTGCGGAAGTGACCCTCGATGGCGAAACAAAACTCCTCCGGCAGGGTGAGAGCACGTTTGTCCGGACCGGCATGATGCACCGGCTCAGGAACCCGGGCCTGATCCCTCTCGAAGTCATCGAGGTACAACTCGGTGAATACCTCGAAGAGAACGATATCGTCAGGTTCGAGGACGATTACGGGCGGGAATAACCTTCGTTTAAATCCCGTCCGGACACGATTTTTTTTCGGGAACCACAACCATTTTTACTGCTGGTTTAACAAAAACGGACCTGCGATCACTTCAGCCTGCGGACCGGTTGGCACTATTTTCAGTGTGGGAAAACCGTAGAATCCACCGGTTATTTTTGCTTTTTTAATCCGCCGGCTTTTCCCGCCGGGATAAAGAAACCGGCCGAAGAGCCGCTGACGAGACACTGGTTGCCTTTCCCGATGAGATCGGTCCTGCCGGCCGCTTTGAGTCCCTCGACAACAAGAGCACGGTTCCCGGGATCGCGGTAGTGCATCAGGGCACGCTGGATCCTTTTTTCCTGCCCCCGCGGCACGTGGACAGGTTCCATCGTAAACGGGTTGAGCCCGGTATAGTACATGCACGTCGAGACACTCATCGGCGTGGGCGTGAAGTCCTGGACCTGCTCGGTATAGAGGTGGTTGTCACGGATATAGGTCGCGAGCTCCACCATGTCGGCAAGCAAACATCCGGGGTGTCCGGACATAAAGTAGGGGAGAATATACTGGCGTTTTGCCTTCCCCTTCTGGAGCGCTTCGAACTTTTGCCGGAACAGGTCGAACTGCTCACGGCCGGGCTTGTTCATCGCCTGAGTAACAGAATCCGCGATATGCTCGGGTGCGATCTTGAGGTGCCCGGAAACGTGGTGCTCGCAGATCGTCCCCAGGTAATCGGAGTCGTCCGCGAGGACGAGATCGAATCGTATGCCGGAACCGATAAACACTTTTTTTACCCTGTCAACGGCCCGGATCTCCCGCAGGAGTTCACACTGGGCCGTGTGATCGGTCGTGAGCGAAACGCACGCGGGGCTGCAGCTCTTGTCCCTGCACGGTCCGAGCTTTTCCACCGGGTACACGAAAGCCCGTACATGTTGGCAGTCGGCCCTCCCACGTCCTGGACAGTTCCCCGGAACTCCGGCATGGCGGCAATCCGGGTAACTTCCCTGACGATTGATGGGATGCTCCGGCTCTGGATTATCCGTCCCTGGTGATGGGTCAGGGAGCAGAAGGAGCATCCCCCAAAACACCCCCGGTGGCTCGTCACCGAGAACCGGACAGGTTCAAGGGCGGGCACCGGCTGGGTATAGGAAGGGTGCGACCGCCGGGAGAACGGCAGTTCATAGACATGATCAAGCTCATCAGGGGAAAGTGGGAGTGCCGGGGGGTTCTGGATGACAACCGTCTTTGGATGGGGCTGGGCAACCCGCTTCCCCTGCACCGGGTTCTGCTCGCAATAGTGCAGCGCAAACGCCCGGGCATATGCCGTTTTATCCTGTGAGACTTCGGCAAAGCCCGGGAGGACGACCGTATTTTCCGGCTTCAGACTGCGCCATTCGCGGAGCTCCATCGTAAATGCGGTTCCCCGGATGTCTCGGAGGGATTCGACCGGTTCGCCTTTTGCCAGCCTCTGAGCGATCTCGACGATCGGTCTCTCTCCCATGCCGAAAACGAGAAGATCGGCCGGGGCATCGGCGAGGATAGCCTGCCTGACCTTGTCCTTCCAGTAATCATAGTGCGCAAACCTGCGGAGGCTCGCTTCAATCCCGCCGATGACAATGGGGACATCGGGGAAGACTGAGTGGACACGGTCCGTGTAGACAATTGTCGCCCGGTCCGGCCGTTTCAGGACGCCCCCCGGGGAATAGACATCTTCTCCACGCCGCTTAAGGTTCGGCGTGAAGTTGTTCACCATCGAGTCGACGTTGCCGGACGATATGCCAAAGAAGAGCTTCGGACTCCCGAGCTTGGTAAAATCCGCATTAGTCTTCCAGTCGGGCTGGGCTATGATTCCCACGGTGAAACCTGCGTCCCAGAGCACCCGGCCGAGAAGCGGGATGCCAAAAGACGGGTGATCGACGTAGGCGTCGCCGCTGATGAGAATAATATCAAACTGATCGATCCCGAGCTTCGCCTTCTCTTCAGGGATTATGGGAAGGAACTGCGGTTGCGGGATCATACAGTGAAAAGAAAAGTGGTAATCAGGATATTTCTGCTTATGATGACGGCCGTCTCGTAAGGTCGCGTATAATGTCTGCAAGGCCACCGGGAAGGTCTTCCGGCTCCTCTTTTTTGGCAGCCGGTTTTGTTTCCTTTACGAGTTCTGTCTGTTTGGTTTTCGGGACCTCGGCAGCTTCGGGGCTGCCCAGGTTCGGCAGGTGAAGCTGGGTCTTTTCGTCGAATTCATGCCGTGCTGAAAGGCCGGTGAACTCCATGATCACCGCTTCGACGATCAGGTACGTCGTCGCCTTTTCGCGGAGGCACCCCGTCAGGGCATGGCCTGAGCGGCCGACCGAGGCGTGATAGTGGATATGAGGACCGCCTTCTCCGGGATAAATGGTGCCGACACCGAATACCTCCCAGCCGCCTTCGAACATAATAAAATGGGGGACCGGAGGGATGACCGGTTCTTCCGGCCCGGTCACCATCCTCCCGTCCATCAGGGCGCCAAGGAACGTTATCGAACCCGCACTGACGCCCTTATCGGTGATAAATTGTCGCAGGGAGACCAGCATGTCTTCGCCATCATCGATCCTGACGACAAAGATCCTCCCGAGCTGGCCTTCCGTGTATTGCATATAATCAGTTTCCCTTTTTGATCTTCATATTGTTTGCGCGGATTTATATCTTGTATGAACCGCCCGGCAATCCTTTTCGCCGGTAGGGGTGAAACGTTCTGACGTGCGGGAGCCAGAGCGCGGGGAAAAGCGGGGTTATCTCCCCCCGGCTCCACCGCCGCCGAAACCCCCGCCGCCACCAAACCCGCCACCGCCGCCAAAGCCTCCCCCGCCACCACCCTGGCTCGGCGGGGTGAAATGGAGGAGCGGGACGAACGCGTAGCTCATCGCCATTGCTCCGATGGGAACGCCGGCCTCTGCGATATTGATATTGAGGGATGCCATCGCCTTTTCGACTTTTTCCCCGACACCAAGAGCGGTGCCGTACACAAGCCACTCGCCCCACATAGAGAGGTCCTCAGGCGCGTACTTCTTCATCATCGCGAGATCCGAGAGGAAATGCGTGAACGCATCCCATTCGAGTTTCTCCTTGTATTTGTCATCCTTCCAGTGACCGAACAGGGTCGTTGGCGCCGAGACGGCCACCATTGACTGGACCATGGCCACGGCAAACAGGATGACTGCCGGGAAGAGAATGTATCCCTGCATCTGCCAGACAAAGGCGAGAATGAGAGAAACGGCAAACGCAACGACAGTCGTAAGGAGGAGTGGGATGATGTGTTCTCTTCCGTCGACCATGTACTGGGACGGGAGAGATGCGTCTGCCCGGGTCGTGACATCTGACAGCATCTTCTGGTACCGGAGAGCCATTTCTTCGGCAGAGTGATCGGTCCGGGCCTGGGCTGTAAGAGCATTGAGCCGCGTTGTATCAAGGGCGCCGTTTTCAGCGATCTGCCCGATGACATTGAGAACCCTCTGCTCGTACGGATCGTCAGCGGTTGTTTTCAGCAGCTTGATCGAGTAACTTTTGCCATCCGGTCCTGCCGTTATGGTGAGGACCTTCCTGCGGTGAAGGTCGAGGAGCGTGGCATAGTAGCCGCATTCATCGAAGTCCATTGCATCACCTTTGAAGAGCAGGTTGACCTGCCAGGGTTTGAGGGACGGGTTCGGGATGGTGCTCAGGTACTCGGGCACGCCGAATTCCTTCTCCCTGCCGTAGCGGTTGTAGATGAACAGGAGGAAGAGCGGCACGAGAATTACCGCAATTTTCGAAAGCCAGCTGAGGAGCGTTGCGAGGGTGTAGGGTGCGTTGTACCAGAAACTGCCCGATGACGTCTTCCCGGCGAGATCTGAAGACTCGGTCCTGAACCCGGGCATCTGGCTGAACCCGCTGGGTCCGGCCAGGATCTCGACGGCGAGGTTTTCATTCTGGGCCGCACTGCCGGTGATGATGTAGGTATTTCCCGACTTCTCTGCGGTAAGTGACGAGGGATAGACAAAGACCTGTTCAACGCCGTCGGCCGGTATGGTGATGCTGACATGCCGGTACGGGATGTGGGTGGTACCGGCGAATTTCAGGTTGAGGTGGGTTGTCGTCACATCGTATTCGATCGGGGGGTGGAGAACGTAGGTATAACCGGCGGTATATTGACCAGCCGCGAAGTAATCCGGCTTGTAGATCCCGACTTCATCATTTTGGGCCAGGTTCTGGATTACTGATTCTGATGATACTGATGGCTGGTCTCCGACCACTTTAACGGTCCCGTCATTGTCCTTCGCATATCCTGTCGTTCCTGACGGTGCGGAAGCGGACACAAATACTACTGACGGTACCGTGGCCGGGGTGAATACCAGCGGTTCCTGCCATGAGCGGAACAGCATCCGGTATTCGCCCGATGATTTCACGTCGTACGTATACTGTTCCGTAAGAGTGCCGTCACCCGAAAGGACTGCAGTATAGGAGTCGACGGCAAGGTTTCCCTCTAAAAGGGGGGGGAGTACGGTGACGAAGGCGATCCCGATTATCCCAAGGATAAGGCAGCCTGCAACGAGGAGTCCCAGTTGTCGTGTTTCGCTCACGGTAGTACCCTTAGAACTCTATCTTTGGCGGGGTGGCGATTGCTTCTTCGAACTGCAGGTACTCAGCTTGATGAGCCCGATGATCTTGCCGATGAAATTCGACGGGATCGTGTCCATCATGGTGTTGAACTCCTGTGAGACGTTGTTATAGGTGTAGCGCTGCCGTGCGATCTCGTCTTCCAGTCCCTTGACCGAATCCATGAGGCTCGTAACGGTCGTGTTGGTCTTCAGGTCTGGATAGTTTTCTGCAACGGCGAGGAGCCGGCCGAAGATCGAGCGGGATTCTGCTTCAACCCTGTTCAGGTCGCCGGGACTCGCGGTTGCAACAGCTGCCCGCATCGCGGTGACCCTGGTGAAGGTCTCCTGCTCGAACTTTGCATAAGCTCTTCACGGCCCCGAGGAGCTGGTCGATCATGTCGAGACGCTTCTTCATGGCAACCCGGATCTGCCCGAGGGTCGCTTCTGAGGCATTCTTCAGGGTAAAGAAGCGGTTGTAGATACTGACAACCCAGAGAATCAGTCCTATAATGACAAGGACAATGACTCCGAGGATAATCCAAAAGATTATAGTTCCTAAATCCATGGTAATCTAAAGTACTGATATATCGTCCCGATTTATAAGATAATGGGGAAGAAAATAAAGAAAATCTGTGGATAAATGGAGTTGGCTTTTCCCTTTTTGCACTTACGCAATCGTCATGAACCCAACCACTCTGAGCTTGCCGCCTTCAAGGTAATGGAGTACAACGCGGGCACCGGGAGGATACACGAGTGCCTTTTCCATGGAGAGGGTGAGGACAGGCATCCGCCAGTCGTTCTCGACAACGGATTTCTCGAGCCGGGTCGGCAGGAACTGCATCCAGTGTCCGGCATACAGGACCATCCCTTCCTTGAGTGCTGCCGGCCAGTATTTCACCAGCTGTGCCTTGCCGGTAACGCTCGTTGAGAATTTAATTGCCGGATCGCTCGTAAGGACAAAACCCCTGTCAAGGTCCTCAGACTCGATATTTTTCAGGGCAAGCCCGACCCTGTCACCGGCGATCGCCGAGTCAGCGTCGTCGTCATGCTTCTGGATTGACCGGACCTGGGTGGTTTTCTCAGTCGGGAGGACTTTGAGCGTATCGTGTTTTTTGATCATTCCTGCTGCAACAAACCCGAGCACGACGACACCCACGCCTTTTACATTGAAGTGGGCGTCGACGGGGACGGTCCCCTTGCCCAGGGTTTCGTGCTGCTTCTGGTGGGCTGTTTGCTTAACGGATATCTCAAGCATCTTCTCGCGAAGGCCGACCATGTCCTCTTCGATGGTCTCGTAGTGTTCGAGGACGGTGCCTTTGATGAGCGGAGCAATCTGGTCGGTGGTGATGTAATTCTTGAGGATGAGGTATCCGGAGGCTTTTCCGGCGCTCTGGAGCATCAGGACGCATTCACCGAAGGTAGCATTGATCTCATCGACAACGAGGACAATGCGGTCGGCGAGGGAGACTGCATAGAAGAGCGACGACAGTTTTTCCGGGTACCGGGTCGGTTCGATGAAGGTTACGGTCGCTTCGCCTTTCTTGAGGTTGTAAAAGGTGATGTCGCTGGCCGTGCCCTTCTTCCCGAGGTCCTTTGAATAATCCGGGGGGGCGAGTATTGCGACGTTGAGATTGGACATGGTACGTGATATTTGACCTGAGAGGATATGAGGATATTTTATGAATACCCAGGAATTTGAGTTTTTCAGACTGGAACGGTGATTCATTGTGACCGGCCGATTAAAAAATCTGAACTTCTTCCGATCGGTTGGTTTCTGGCTTGGCACGGGAGATTCTTACAACAATTCAGGATGATCCGATTTTTATGAATTAAAACGTTGAAACGTTTTTGAGAAGGCATTAAATTTTTCCAGGGTTTTAAGAGACTGACGAATTTTGTGCTACGGGTTTAAAGCCAATTGTTGATAAATATAAATTATTTATGCGGAGGTGGGCATGTTGAAAACCGAACCTATGAAAGTAGTACTCCTCGCCGGGGGACTAGGTACCCGCCTTAGCGAAGAAACGGTTATCAAGCCAAAACCGATGGTGGAGATTGGGGGAAAGCCGATTTTATGGCACATAATGAAAATTTTTTCACATTATGGTTATAACGACTTCATTATCTGCCTTGGGTATAAGGGGTACGTCATAAAAGAGTATTTTGCCAATTATTTTCTGCACATGTCCGATGTCACCATCGATATAAAAAATAATAAAATCGAAATCCACCAGAACTTTTCAGAACCCTGGAAAATTTCGCTTATTGACACCGGGGAAGATACGATGACCGGCGGCCGGGTAAAAAGAGTCCGATCCTATATCGGGGACAAGACGTTCATGCTCACATATGGAGACGGTCTTTCCGATGTCAATATTCCAAGCCTGATAAAATTTCACAAGCGTCAGGGGCAGACAGGGACGTTGACTGCAATTCGCCCGGCAGGCAGGTTTGGAGCACTGGAACTTAAGGATTCCCGGGTGACAACATTCCTGGAAAAACCAAAAGGTGAGGGCGGTTACATCAACGGGGGGTTTTTCGTCTTCGAGCCGGACCTGTTCGATTACCTGGAAGACGATACAACAATTCTTGAAAGGTCTCCTCTCGAATCGCTCGCGAAGGAAGGAAAACTCAACGCGTACAAGCACGAGGGCTTCTGGTATCCCATGGATACCCTGAGAGATAAAAATTACCTTGAAAATGTGTGGGCCTCGGGGAAAGCGCCGTGGAAGGTGTGGGACTAAATGGGTGTCGGAAGCCTTCTCTCAAACGCTTTTTCGGGAAAGACGGTCCTTGTCACCGGGCACACGGGTTTTAAGGGAGGGTGGCTCGCGTTATGGCTGCAGTCGCTGGGCGCAAAAACCATCGGTTACAGCCTTGATCCACCGACAGACCCGTCGTTCTTCCGGGAAACCTGCCTGAAAAACCTGATCACCGATATTCGCGGGGATATTTTACAGCAGGACGAGGTTTCCAAAGTTATAGAAACGATTCGCCCGGACTATGTTTTTCATCTCGCAGCGCAGCCGTTAGTCCGTGATTCATACCAGAAACCGCGGGAAACGTTTAACGTAAACGTAATGGGAACCGTCAACATCCTCGAAGCAATACGAGTTTCCGTCTGCGAGACGACCTGCGTATGCATTACCAGTGACAAGTGCTACGAAAACCGGGAATGGGTTTACGCCTACCGGGAGAACGATCCTTTGGGGAGGGTACGATCCCTATAGCGCAAGCAAAGGTGCAGGCTGAAATTGTGATCGCATCGTATCGCAACAGTTTTTTTAATACGGAAACAATGGTCCCGACGAGCGCGGTTTCGTCCGTACGGGCTGGAAATATCATCGGCGGCGGCGACTGGGCAGCAAACCGGATCGTACCGGACTGCATCGGTTCTCTTGCGAAGGGAGAGGCGATACGGATCCGGAACCCGAGTGCCATACGGCCGTGGCAGTTTGTATTGGACCCCCTGCTTGGGTATCTCTTGCTCGCGCTCAGGATGAAGGAGAACCCGGCCACCTACTCCGGTGCCTGGAATTTTGGCCCGAATTACTCAAGCAACATCACGGTCCGGGAAATTGCCGCTTTGATAGTGAGTGAATGGGGAGAAGGGACCTGTGAAATTGCTCCTCCGGATGAAAATTCAGTTCATGAAGCAGGGTATCTCAAGCTGGACATCGCAAAGGCGATGACCGTACTTAACTGGAGACCCGTATACACGATTGAGTCCGCGATTCAACAAACCGTTTCCTGGTACAAGGAGTATTACACCGGAAAGGGAGCAATGGATACATTTTCATTGCAACAGATCGCCGGATTCACCCGGGAAGCAGAAAAGATATTTGTCGTCTGATACCCTAAAAAAAATAAGTGCTGGTAAACGGCAGAGAGATTTGCTGTCGTTCACTTTTTTAGATTATTTCGACCGCAACTCCGAACCTCATACCGTGAAGGGTAAAAATGATAAATTACTGAATTTTTTTGAAAACGAATGAACGGGAAAGGATGAAATTAAAAACCGTTCCCGAGAGGACTCCTGATAATTGCGCGATCGTTTTGATGTCGGGGTTGAACCACAGGAGAATAAGGTTCAGGACAATCAGGTTTACTCCCAGTCCAAAGATATTGACAAAAACATACTGCACATAGCTTTTCCGGTTGATCTGGAAATTCACCAGCTTCTTGAAGCTCCACACATGGTTCAAGATGTAATTATGGGTAACGGCTACAACAAACGCAAGAATGGATGACAGGTTTGTATCAAAATTCAGGACATCTGCGAACAGGAAAAAAATTGCAAGGTTCACAACGGTGCCGAGTCCCCCGACAAATAAAAACCGCATAAGACAGTTTTCATGAAGTTCCACCATTTTTTTACGGCAGTTACCCCAGAAATCGATATCATCATCGGGGGGCATCAAAAATCAAACCTCAACCGGATAATAGTTACAATATACGTCAAAATGAAAAAAAACAGGTTTCTTTTTGTATGCCCAAACATCCTTTGTTTAAAGGAGTACGGAATTTCCAGAACCCTTATTTCCCGGTGGTTTTTCTTAATTTTGTAGAGAATCTCTTCCACAATATCAAAATTTTTACACCGCAGGGTCAGTTCCTTCAGCTGGCTCGTTTCGTATAATTTAAAACTGTTCGAGATGTCCCGGTACTGCAGATTAAGGATTACCGAGTAGGAAATATTGGTTATGTAACTCATCAGGATCAGTAAACGGCTGTTATCCGTCGAACCTCCGCTGATATATCGTGACGCGATGACAACATCATGATCATTTTTGTACTTATACAGATTATGGATAAATTCCGGCGAATGGGAGCCGTCTGCATCCATAAAAATCGTGTACTCTCCCCTTGCACGACCGATACCCGTACGGATCGCATCGCCGTAATTATTCCCGCCCTCCCGGGGGATATACACGGCATTATTCGCCTCGCAGACTTCCTGCGTATTATCCATCGCCTGCATCGTATCGACGATTAGTACTTCAAACGGATCCCCGATGAGAGTGAGCTCTGTGATCACCCTGGGGAGAAGCAGCCGCAGGTTTTCTTCTTCGAGGTAGCAGGGCAGTATTATGCTTAATTTCACAGGATCGTTCATTCGGACCCGATCCATTGCAGCATCTTTTCTATCCCGGTGACGGTGTCTGTTTTTGGTTTCCAGCCGATACGGTGCTGAATTTCCCGGGTATCCGCCACGAAAATTTTCTGATCGCTTATCCTGGCCGGGATCTCCTCGTAGGATAATTCTATGTCCAGCCGGGCTTCGAGAACATCGAAAAGTTCGAGCAACGATAAGCTGTTCTGCATCCCCCCGCCGATATTAAAAGCATGTCCTCTCGTCTTGTCGATATTTTTTGCTGCCGTGAGATAGAGGTCTACCGTATCGTCAGCATACAGCACGTCCCGCACCTGTTTCCCGTTCCCGGAGATGGTGAAAGGCTCTTTTAATATCCCCCGTTTTGTTTCGATTGCTTTCTGGCAGAACCAGCCTATCCAGCCCTGGTCGACTGTTGAGAACTGTCTTCCCCCGTACATGGAAGAGTGCCGGAAAACAACGGTGTTTAAATTGAATATCCTGTGAAAATCAAGCATATACTGGTCTGCGCACCCCTTGGAGCAACCGTACGGGGAATGAAAATCGAGGGGTATTGTCTCGGGGAATCCGAGGGGAAAATCCGGTGCCGTGTACCGCTTCTCATTTTCGGAATACTCAACCCACTCGAGATCCCCGTATACTTTGTTTGTCGAAGAATAGACGACGACACACCCGGGGGCATAATCTTTTACCGCATCCAGAACATTGAACGAACCGAGCGCGTTTATTTCAAAATCGAGCCGGGGGTTTTCTATGGAGGTGGTCATCGCCACCTGCCCTGCAAGGTGGTAAATCACATCCGGGACGACTTCCCTGATGACTTCTGCGACAGTATTTTTATCCCGTATGTCACCGCGGAAGAATCTGAAATTTCCTTTCTCTTGTAACCATGCAAGGTTTTTTTCCGATCCGAATCGCGACAGGTTATCAAAGACGAAGAGCTCGTCTCCCGTTTCCAGAATTCGTGCGGCTATGTTGCACCCGAGAAAACCGCAACCGCCGGTTACCAGTACTCTCATGACAGTCCTTCTTGCATCTGTCGCTTTTCAGACTCGATCATCTTTCTCAGTCCCTCTTCAATGGATACCGTGCATTTCCACCCCAGTCTGGATATCTGCGAGGTATCTGCCTTTGTATGCATGGTTTCATTTTCCCGGTAAGGGATTGCACCAAAATTAAGAAAGGTCGAGGTATTTCCGGATACCTGCTGTGCAAGTTTCACAAAATCCCGTAGGGGAAGGGGATGACCGGTGCCTATCTCGAATTCATGGAAACCCTTCCCGAGCTGGCCTGAAGAATCGATGATCCTGATAAACGCATCCACAACGTCATCAATATAAACAAAATCCCTGATCTGATCACCTTTCGTCAGGTCAATTGAATCAGCATTTTTTAACAGATTGTCAACGATATAGGTCACAAATCGTTTCGGGTTGTCTCCCGGCCCATAAAAGTGCTCAAGTGCGATATTTATACATCCGAGATTTTTCCGGTAGGTAAATAACCACTCCTTAAACTGTTTTTTCGACAGGGAGTAAGTACCCTGTCTGCCGGTCAAGAATGGTGTCGGTATTAATGAAACACTCAATATTATGCTGTTTTCCTGATTCAAGCAACGCCAGGGGAAAAATTAAATTTGTTTCCACGACGTGAAGCGGATTGGTTTTTTCTCTTCCGTAATCGGTTGCACAGTGAACTATTACATCGACACTGTTTTCACAAAAAATGGTTTCAAGAGGGACGCGATCTATATCGTAAACCACGATTTTTGGAATTAATTCCTTGATCCTGTCTGTGTTGGAAAACGATCGTTTGAGAAGAATTACGGGGTAATTCCTTGCAACCAGCTGATGCAGGATTTTACTCCCAAGGTATCCTGTTCCCCCGGTGAGTAAAATATTTTTCATTCTGTTCGGTTCTATTGGAAATTAGTACCTAATAGCATTTATCATCAATAACCCTGATAATTAAACGAAGTTCCCGGTTTCTGCTAATTCTCTTTATTGGGGTAAATCATGGATGAAAAAAAAATCCGCGAAGACATTTTTAAGAAAGTCAGAGAACTCTGGCTGTTGCGTAAGAGTCAGCCCGGATTCGTCAAGGGAGTCTCGAATATACCTTATGCTGGCAGGGTTTACGACGATAATGAGATGATCGCCCTCGTTGATGCGTCGCTCGACTTCTGGCTTACCACGGGACGGTATGCCCAGGAATTCGAGGTGAGATTTGCCGAATTCCTCGGGCTGAAGTACTGCCTCCTGACTAATTCGGGATCATCTGCAAACCTTCTCGCTGTGTCTGCCCTTACATCGACAAAACTGGGGGACAGGGCCCTCAAAGCTGGTGATGAGGTTATTACCACCGCCTGCGGGTTTCCAACGACGCTCAATCCCATCCTCCAGAATAATCTGGTTCCCGTGTTTATTGACGTAGACCTCGGCTCCTATAACATCCAGGCAGATCGCGTAGAAGCAGCCATTTCGGATAAGACAAAAGCACTGGTGATACCCCATACGCTCGGGAATCCCGCTGATATCGATCCCCTTCTGAAAATTGTCAAAGAATACGGCTTATGGTTTATCGAAGACAACTGTGACGCACTGGGTTCAAAATATAATGGACGGTATACCGGGACATTTGGCCATATTTCAACCTTCAGTTTTTACCCGGCACATCACATCACGATGGGGGAAGGTGGAGTGTCCTGACCGACGATCCATTGCCTGAGAAAAATTATCGTCTCTTTCCGGGATTGGGGGAGGGATTGCTGGTGTGAACCGGGGTGCGACAATTCGTGTTGCAGGAGATTTGACTGGCAGTTGGGTGAACTCCCCCGGGGGTACGATCACAAATATATCTACTCTCACGTGGGCTACAACCTCAAAGTAACCGACATGCAGGCAGCGGTCGGGGTTGAACAGGTAAAAAAACTCCCCGGATTTATTGAGAAAAGAAAAAAGAATTTTGACCTGCTCTGCCAGGGTTTGAAAAAATACGAGAATTACCTGGTTCTTCCCCGGGCGACAGAGCATTCAGACCCGAGCTGGTTTGGTTTTCCTATCCTCGTAAAAAACGATGCACCGTTTACCCGCGACGAGATCGTTGTGTCTCTTGAGAAGAGCAAAATTGCGACCCGCATGCTTTTTGGGGGTAACCTGATCAAGCAACCCGCCTATAAGGGGATTACCTGCCGGGTACCGGATTCACTGAAAAATACCGACAACGTTATGGAGAACCTCTTCTGGATCGGTGTGTACCCGGGATTGACCGGCGAGATGATCGGATACATCTTAGACACCTTTGATGAAATTCTGAAGCCTTACAACGAAAGTTGCTTCCGAAACAAGGAAAAATAAGCACGAGTGTTCTCTTATTCTCCGGATCTAAAACCCGGATCCCGTTTTAGTTCGTTCTTCTAGCCTCTGGGTCTCGGCCGCTCTGCGGTTACCTTGTCGTACGAGAGGGTTCTTTGATGCCTCTAAAAAAAGGAAAGAATTACTTCGCGACAAGGAGGGTAATGCCGGTATCCTGGGTGACCACAGCTGTATGATCCCGCAACCAGGTTACCGAATCCCCTGTGGGATCCATCGAAAAAATATCGCCTGTCACGATGAAGTATACGGTATTGTTGTTTCTCTGGATGTAGATTTTTTCGAACTCCCCGGCAGTGTTGGCCCCGAGTTCTGACGTTTTGAAACTCGTACTCGAATAGTAATAATCGAATGGCTGGGCGATGTAGCCGGGGACTGATACGATCAGATCACCCGGTTTAGCTGTTTGTGCCATCGTTGTCGAGAATCCCCGCCAGTCATCTTTGCTGAACCCCGAGTAGTACCCGGCGAGAACCGGTGCTCTCGACAACTGCAAACAAAATAAGGAACAGGTACACGACTGCCCTGTTATTCCAGAGAGTGTACACTGTCCGGTACGTAAAAGCAATTCCCAGAATAAAGATCAGGTCGAAAAATATCAGGTACCGGGGAACCATGGGTATCTTGTACGAGAGGACTACGCTGATGATAAAAAACAAAGCAGTCATCGAGATAAGGAAAATCCCCTTGTTCCGGTCGAGAATAAATGCCTGGAGAATCCCCACTACAAAGAGGAACACAAAGAGATACATCCCAATCTCAGACCCTGACATCTGGAGGAATGTCTGATAAATCAGGCCAATCCCCTGGATACCAAACGAAGGTGGGGTCGAAGCCCTCGAAATAAAGAGCTGGATTGCGCTGATAATGAGCGGAAAACTACCGATAATGAGAACGACAATCCCGATACCGATTACCTTGAGATTTTTTATGTTTTCGCGAATATTCAGAAGCTGGAGACCGAGAGCGTAGAGGATCAATGCCCCGATAATTACAATCGAATAAAAATGGGTCCAGAATGCGAGGGCTGAAAAGATACCGAAGAGGATCCAGTTCCTGAGATCTTTTTCCCTAAGCGCCCGCAGATAGAAAATCATCGCCGCTGCAACAAAAAAGAGCATCAGGGAGTACGCACGGGCTTCCTGGGAGTAGAAGATCAGGAACGGTGAAAAGGCAGCTGCCCCGGCAGCAATAATACCAACATTCCGATCAAAAAATTCCCGGCCGATCAGATATATGAGCGGGATCGTCAGGATACCAGCGAGAGCCGGAACGAACCTGAGGATCGTCTCATTATCTCCTGCGAAGAGCATAAAATGCTCTATCCAGTGGAAGAGCGGGGGGTTAATTTCAGTGGCGGTCAGCTGCCAGATTCCCGCCAGACTGAGTGAGGCGAACGTATGGGTTGCAGCTTCATCGAGCCACAGTGAATTGTATCCAAGGTGATAAAAACGCAGGAGGGCACCGATGACAGTCAGCGAAAGAACGATCTGGACATACCGGCTGTGAATGAGCAGGGATCTCACTGATTCAAAAGAGACGTCCCGGATCGTCTTGATCGGAGAAATAAAACCTGAATCAAGATCATACTCGGGCAGGGTTTTCGCTTTTTTTTCCTTGATGCGGTCCTCTCGTTTTTTCGCCATTGGGATCAGCTACTATTCGTAAATATTCCCATATAGTTTGTTCTTTGACGGATGCCACTGCCGAATCGCATTATCAAAAGCTGTTTTATTCGTCCCGCTCTTCACTACCCTTGGGATCAGGCACATTCAAGCTTAAATCCGCTGAGTTCAGGGTCTCCATCGACTCTTTCACCGATGAGACCACCGTCGACGACTGTTCAAGCATAAGATTGACACGTTCGTGATGACCCACCTGCCGGAAATCTGTCCTCAGCGCTATTATCCTCTTTCCCAGCGCCGATGCATATCCCATTTCCCACGCCGTCCCTGAATCCGCATCCGCACCATCAATTATCGCGACGACTATATCGGTTTCACGAAGTGCATTCAGGTTCTCTTCAAAAATGTGTGCATGGCCTTCTTTGTCCCTGCTCGCGGAGGAGTCGCCGATATCCTGGGGAAGGTGGACCCTGAAGGATTGTTCTTTCAAGAGCGCTGCAATCGATGAGTTATACTGTCGCTCCGCTTCGGAAAACAAGGGTGCGGCGAGATAGATCCTGAAGCGGGCGAATTCGCTTACATCGATGGTTTTTATTCCGGCAAACCGTGAGAGGAATACACCTCTTTCTGTTCGTTTGGCAGGTTTGTCTCCTTCAGCCCCGTAATACGTGCTTGTTACCCCACACGTCGGGGACGAGTTAACGCCGATGATGAACAGTGGCTTGCCCCGGCTTTTGATCAGGTTATTGACATTTTCTGTAAGCTGATCAAGCAGGTTTGCAAATTCCGGTGTGTTGAGGCGTTCTAGAAACGTTCCGGGTTCCCGGTTAGGCCCGAGATACAGGGTCTCCGGGCAGGGGAGCGGGACCATCTCAATCCCGGCATACCGGCAGCGTTCAATCGAACGCCGGAAGAGTTCGAGATCTGAAGCTCTCGTTATCCCCTTCGCCCGCAGGGCAGGGTTGAGGATGCAGGGACTGCAGAGTACGTACATTGATTACAGATGGTGAACGCTAAGAGATAATCAATGATACCCCTCTACGCCTACCGGGACAACAGCTGCGATCCCCGTAAGTGTACCGTTAAAAAACTCGAACGTGCAGGTTTTTTAACCATTTTTACGAAAATTTCACGGATCCCGCGGAACACCCTACTGCTGGATCCCACTGCCGAGCAGGCATTGTCACCGGCAGACCGGTCTGTAAAATCCATCACCGCCCTTGACTGTTCATGGGAAGTCCTCGATACCGGGCAGGTCGCTTCCTGGAGAATCCGGCGTGCCCTCCCGTTTCTCGTTGCCGCTAACCCGGTCAACTTCGGAAGACCCTGTAAACTCTCATCCGTCGAAGCACTGGCCGCAGCACTCTACATTCTCGGAGAGAGGGTGCAGGCAGAATCTATCCTGTCGAAAGTGAACTGGGGGATCAGGTTTCTTGAAGTGAATGAAGAGCCTCTTGCCCTGTATGCCGCTGCAAAGGACAGTACAGAAGTGGTCGCGATCCAGGCGTTATATCTCTGATAATTTTTCGTAATCTTTTTTGGAAAAGGTAACTCCGGTCTGTTCAGAAAAACGATCGAGTGATTTGAAAGTTCTGGCCGGGAATGAGAATCCGAGAGCTGAAGGTTCCGGATATTTTTTTCTTCGGACTTCAATTTCAAGGGCATCCGGGGTTAGTATCCATAAAAAACCGGAACAAATCCAATAGTTTTTTCTCTCCGAACACAATGTTAGATTGTATGATCAAGGTCGCTATCAACGGGTATGGAACGATCGGTAAGCGCGTCGCCGATGCAGTTGCGGCTCAGAAAGACATGAAAGTGATCGGCGTCTCAAAGACCCGCCCGAATGCCGAGGCGTTCGTCGCAAAACAGCGTGGATATCCCCTCTTCATCGCGGATATGTCAAAAAAAGCGGCTTTCGAGAAAGTCGGCCTCACGGTCGCCGGATCTGTCGAGGATATGTGCAAACTCGCAGACATCGTCGTCGATGCGACGCCGGGTAAAATTGGTGCGACCAATAAACCACTCTACGAGAAACTTGGTGTCAAAGCCGTCTGGCAGGGCGGGGAAGAACACGAGCTCGCCGGTTTTTCGTTTAATTCATCCTGCAATTATAAAGATGCGATCGGGAAGAAGTTCGCCCGGGTCGTCTCCTGCAACACGACCGGCCTCTGCAGGATTATCAACACCATCGACAAGGAATATGGTGTCTCCCATGTCCATGCGATCATGATCCGGCGCGGTGGGGACCCGGGCGACATCAAGCGGGGACCTATCGATGCGATCGTCCTCGATCCGGTGACCGTTCCGAGCCACCACGGGCCCGATGTCCTGACCGTCCTCCCCCATATCTCCATAACCACCATGGCGATTATCGTCCCGACAACGATGATGCACATGCACGCGGTCAAGATCACGACAAAGAAGGAGATCAACCGGGAAAAGGTTGTCCAGCTCATCAACGACCACCCCCGGATGGGCCTCGTCAAGAAGTCCCTCGGTATCAAGAGCACCGCGGAACTCAAGGAATTTGCAATGGATATCGGGAGATGCCGTTCGGATATCATCGAGAACTGCATTTTCGAGGAATCGATCTATGTCAACAAGAACGAGCTCTGCTTCTTCCAGGGAATCCACCAGGAGGCGGATGTCGTCGTTGAGAATGTCGATGTGATCCGTGCGATGATGGGGACGGAAAAAGATGGAAATAAATCGATAAAAACGACCAATGATGCGCTGGGTTTCATACCACTCCAGCAAACCCATTAATCAATTTTTTCCTTCATACCCGGGACAGGTACTCGGGATCGGTATCGACAGGTTCCCTTGCTCTGTCGGAGCAGGCTTCAGGCCGTTTTTCCACGCATTTTCAGGACTGCCCGGTATTCTTTTATTCCAATTCCCCGGGAATAACCATTAACACCGATCGTCACCCATTCTTTTTAATGGACGCGTACGAGCGTGTTACCCGGAATACCGTCGAGATCGTGACGGATGAAGACCTTCGAGCACTCCTCGCACAACCGCAGAAAAAAGTGTACGCGGGATATGAGCCCAGTGGCGAGATCCACCTCGGGCATCTCGTCACGATAAACAAGCTCGTCGACATGCAGGCAGCCGGTTTTGAAGTCACGGTCCTGCTCGCCGATCTCCATGCTTTCCTCAACCGGAAAGGGACTATGGAAAAGGTCCGGGAACTTGCCGATTACAACCGGCGCTGTTTCGAAGGGCTCGGCCTCAAGAACGTCCGGTACGTCCTCGGGTCCGATCTCCAGCTCAACCGCGATTACGAGCTTCCTTGTGCTCCAGCTCTCGCAGGAGATTACGCTCAACCGTGCGACCCGGAGCATGGACGAGGTTGGGAGGCAGATGGATCACCCTACCGTCTCTCAGATGATCTACCCGATCATGCAGATGGCAGATATCATGACGCTTGGTGCGGATGCAGCGGTCGGCGGGATCGACCAGCGGAAGATCCACATGCTCGCCCGGGAGCATCTCATCAACTTCGGGTACAAGGCGCCGGTCTGTATCCATACCCCCATCCTTAACGGCCTCGACGGCAAGAAAATGTCATCGTCGCAGGGTAATTACATCTCTGTTGCCGATACCGAAGATGTGATCCGGAAGAAGTGCCAGAAAGCGTTCTGTCCCCCGGAGATCCCCGAGAACCCGATCCTCCAGATCTTCCAGTACCATATCTTCCCCCGGTTACCGGAAGTCACCCTGACCCGTCCGGAAAAGTTCGGAGGAAACCGCACCTTCACGAGTTATGCCGAGCTTGAAACGGCCTACGGGAAAGGGGAGGTTCACGCGATGGACCTCAAGAAGGCGTGTGGTGACGGTCTTGTCGAGATCCTCGCCCCGGTACGCGAATATTTAAAGTGAGGAACAACAGTAGTGCAGTTACCGGTGGATTCCCTTGAGTATTGATAAACAACTGGACCAGTTCGATAAGCGACTTGAGGAAATGGGCGTCCGGATCAAGGACGCGAATATGCTCAAGGTCAAGGAGGATGTCTTCGACGAGGTCACCCTGATTGCCTTATACAAGCTGGTGCATAAGAAGTGGCTCTCGGTCATTGGGGGGTCGATCAGCACCGGAAAAGAGGCAAACGTCTTCTACGGTGAACGGGAAGACAAGGCGGTCGCTATCAAGATCTACCGTATCCGGTCCGCGAATTTCACTACAATGAGCTCGTATATCACCGGTGACCGGCGCTTCGTCCGGGTGAAAAAGTCCAAAAAAGAGCTCATCTTTGCATGGACCAAAAAAGAGTTCTCCAACCTTAAGCGTGCCCGCGAGGCGGGGATTCCCGTCCCTGAGCCTCTCGTGTGGGTCAGGAACATTCTTGTCATGTCCTTCATAGGGGAAGGGGAAGTCCCGTACCCGCAGATGAAGAATGTTGAGATCGTGGACCCGCAAGGTGTGTATGCCCAGATCATCGGGTATATTGACACGCTCTTCAACAAAGCAGAGCTCGTTCACGGGGATTTGAGTGAGTTCAATATCCTCTACGGGGACCAGCCGTATTTCATCGACATGGGGCAGTCAGTTACCCGCGATCATCCCCGTGCTTATTTCTTCCTGATGCGGGATATCCGGAACATCAACAGGTTTTTCAAAAACCGGTGCGATATCAGGAACGATGTAGAGATCTTCAATTCGATTACCGGGCTCGACACCGTAGAGCCGTGAGAACCTTTTGAAGATGCACTAAGAGATACCATAACAATGCGGGAACCCCAACCATACTACCCAGCAAGGTGAATGAAAAGATGATGCAGGAAGTGAAGATTGCCAGCAGCAGGGTGGGCGTGCTGATTGGTAAAGGCGGAGCTACAAAAAAGCTCGAAACTAAGACCCACACCACGATCACCGTCGACAGTAAGGAGGGAATCGTTAAGATTGAAGGCACCGATGAGTTTGCCGTACCTCTCCTTCGTGCAGTTGAGATTATCAACGCTATCAACCTCGGATTTTCGCCGGAACGGGCCTTCGAGATGATCGAAGACGAAGATCTCCTTCTCGATGTTATCGATCTCTCGACAATGGCAGATGGCCCTAAGCAGCTCGACCGGCTCGGGCAGGATCATCGGTAAGGATGGAAAAGCCCGCGAGCAGATCGAAGATATGACCGATTGCGAGCTCTCGGTTTTTGGGAAGACGGTCGGGCTCATCGGGTACCCTGAACAGCTCAAGACCGCCCGGGCAGCAATCGATATGCTCATCCAGGGCGTCCCCCATGAAAATGTCTTTGCATTCCTCGATAAAAAGAAAAAAGAGGCCAAACAGGATATGATCAGTTACTATTACTGATCGAAAAAACTCGTTTCGCCATTAAGTACGTATAATATCATTCTGCTTCATTTCCAGTGGAAAATAAGAATACAGATTGCATCTCGTTTATGAAACCAACGCAATATCCAGCGTATTTCAGTGGAATTAAAGGGGTATTTAAAGGGGGGTTCCATGCAGGTTTGTAACCTCCCCCTTCCGGAATCCCTCAAGCAGCATTATATCCAGTCCGGGATCACCGAACTCTACCCACCCCAGGCAGCCTGTGTAGAGAGGGGCATGCTTGGAGGGAAAAACCTGCTTGTCGCTATTCCCACCGCAAGCGGGAAGACGTTGGTCGCCGAGATGGCGATGCATTGTCATATCGCCAGAGGAGGGAAGTGCCTGTACATCGTTCCCCTGAAGGCACTTGCGAGCGAGAAGTTTGAAGAGTTCAGCAATAAGGGTGTCCGGGTCGGCATCGCGACCGGGGATTTCGACCGGCGGGACGAGATGCTGGGGCGAAACGACATCATTGTCGCAACAAGTGAGAAGGTCGATTCGCTTCTTCGCAACAGTTCGCCGTGGATCTCGGACATAACGCTTCTTGTTATCGATGAAATCCACCTTATCGATTCTGACGGGCGCGGCCCGACGGTTGAAATGGTGATCGCAAAGATGCGGTACCGGAATTCCGGCATGCAGATCATCGGCCTCTCGGCTACTATCGGAAATCCCGGGAAACTCGCCGGTTGGCTCGATGCCGAACTCGTGACCAGCACGTGGAGACCGGTCGATCTCCGGCAGGGTGTTTTCTGCTACGATAAAATCCATTTTCGGGACACCAGTCGCCCGATCAAGGCGGTCTCGAAGAATTACGATGACCTCAACCTCTGCCTTGACACAGTGGCAGAGGGGGGACAGTGCCTTGTCTTTGTCTCTTCCCGCAGGAATGCAGAAGCGTTTGCCAAGCGAGCTGCCGGGGCTATCAAGAGCGAAGAGCCGGCACTTGTTGCCTATGCCGAGAAATTACGGGGAATTGCCGAGACCGAAATGGGCAAAACCCTTGCCATATGCGTGGAAAAAGGTGCCGCGTTCCACCACGCGGGCCTGAGCCGGGGCGAGCGGTCGGTCGTGGAGGAGGGGTTCCGCAAAGGGCTTATCAAGTGTATCTCCTCGACACCTACTCTTGCGGCCGGCCTCAACCTCCCGGCACGGCGGGTGATCATACGGGATTATCTCCGCTTTAGCGCCGGTGAAGGGATGCAGCCGATCCCCGTGAGTGAGTACCACCAGATGGCGGGGAGGGCCGGGCGACCCCGGCTCGACCCGTACGGGGAAGCGGTGCTCATCGCCAAAGACGAGGCGCAGGTAGAGGAGTTGTTCGACTGCTATATCGAAGCCCCGGCAGAGGATATCCACTCGAAAATCGCAGACCCGACTGCCCTCTATACACATGTCCTGTCGCTCATCGCATCCGGTTTTGCCGGGACCCGCGGGGAGCTCACCGATTTCATGGGCCGGACGTTCTATGCGTTCGAGCACCGGCAGAGCCGCGTCATGCAAAAATCCGTGGAAGGGGCATTGAAGTTCCTCATCACAGAAGACATGGTCGTCGAGGTCGGGGAACACATCGGGTCAACCGAGTTCGGCACACGGGTCTCCCGGTTGTATATTGACCCCCGAAGTGCAGCAATTATCGTGAGAGGCCTTCGCAAGACGCAAGAGTATTCAGACCGTGGACTCCTGCAGACTATCTGCAGCACTCCGGATATGCCTACCCTCTATGTCCGCAATACCGATCTTGCTGCACTGACGCGGATGCTAGACGCACACACTGAAGAACTCTGGGTACCACTTCCCGTTGATGAAGAGGAAGCTGAGCCCTGGTACCGGGCACTGAAAACGACCATGCTCCTCACCGATTGGACTGATGAGTTGCCGGATGCGAAGATCTGCGAGCGGTACGGCGTCGGACCGGGCGACATATTCGGGATGGTCGAGAGCGTGAACTGGCTGCTGCACGCGACCTCCGAGCTCGCACGGATGTTCTCATCGGCGTACCACACGAAAATCCGTGAGTATGAGATATGCATGAAAAATGGTATCCGTCGGGAGCTGCTTCCCCTCGTCAAACTGAGGGGGATCGGGCGTGTCCGTGCCCGGCGCCTGTTCAATAACGGGATCCGGTCACCGGATGCGGTGCTCAGCGCGGGTATTGAGGAAGTCACGAGGATCATAGGGCGGGGCATTGCAGAACAGATCTTTACCCAGCTGCAGGGCGGCCGGAAGAAGGCGGTTGAGCCGGATGATGATCTGACTGCTCCCGGGCAGGTAACATTTGCGAAATACAGGTGAGATTGTGAAGGCGTTAGAGAATCCAAAGGAGATACGGGCTGCCACCGTGGAAATCAACGACCGGACCGGGTTCCTCTGCAGGATACAGGAAATAATGGCTGAGTTCCATACGCATATCGTCTGTTTCGATGCCGACAAACTGGCGGGGGTAAATCATGTGCGTTCAGCGGTGGATCACGCGGTCCGTTCATTCGACGAGGGCAACCCGATATCGAATACCGTTGAGATGGAGGCCCTGCTCTACGCCTCGGGATCCCGGCAGACGAGTATCGGGGCATCGTTTGGGATGCATGCGGGCGAGAACCGGTTATACATCTGTTGTTATCCCCCACGGGAAGGCACCTGGGATGCACTTGCACCTCTTGTATGTTTTTGTGAATGTGAGGACCCCTGGGGAATCAGCGACAGTCAAAAACGGGCGAATCTGATGAGACTTTTTGATATTTCAGAAGAGGAACTCGCCACAACGATTGATCAGAATCTTCAGGATCTGGTTCTCGAACGGGTTGCCCTTCTTGAAGTCTCCCGGTAAGATTAGCAAAAATACCGATTTTCCGGGAATATTTTCAGAGGAATGTATTTTTTTAGCCGTGTTTTGGCTCTGTTGAGACACTCGGCTTTTCGGGAAATATCCAAAGCGGTATTACCGTAGAAAATGTCAGCTGAAAAAAACTTATAAATTGGTGGGGGGTCAAGCGGTGCTCCCTTTGCGTTGCCTCACCCACCGGTAGAAAAGGGGGGGTCACCTTTATAATCGTTTTAACGACTTGGGTCAACCACTATAAATCCGGTTTTCAACAGAGCCCATGTTTTGTCATTGTTGAAACGCTTCTTCAGGCCATTTGTCAGTTTTCCGTCTTGTCTGAAACATCATCTTTCATCCTAAACGCCTAGAAGTATCAGCATCCGTATCTCCACTCAGCCTGAGTGGTCCTTCGAAAAAGCGCGACAGTTTACTGATGTCAACAAAAACTTCAAAAATTTTGGGTACTTTCGGGTGATTCCCCTTCAGTTCCTCTCATTGTTAAGAACGATTGGGGGCACATTCTTCACTGCGGAAAAATGACAGTTCCATTACGGATTAAAAAAAAGATTTCAAAATAACCCATTTTCATTTGTTAGCATGAGAAAGAATGTGTGCAATCTCAGGAACAATCAGTTCTTTCGTGGCAAGGGTAACGGCCGGGGTCGATCCCGGAATACAGAAGACCGCCTTTCCGTGGATAATACCTGCCGTTGCCCGCGACAGCATGGCAGAGGTTCCGATCTCCTGGAGGCTCTTCACACGGAAAAATTCTCCAAACCCATCAATTTTTTTATCCAGAAGAGGGCTCACCGCCTCGATGGTACAGTCATCATGGGTGAGGCCGGTACCACCGTTGATAATAATACAGTTTGCTGTCTTTAATGCTCTGAACAGTTCGTTCCTGATGGCATCTATCTGGTCCTTCACTATGGCATAGTGAACCACGGGAATCCCCCCGGATTTGAAGATCTCCCGGATCGCTTTCCCGCTGGTATCATTGTCCGTGTTCCTGGTGGTTGAGACAGTAATAATCGCGCTTGAAATTTCCAGTGGCCGGACATGATTTAAGTTCACAATAAATCTCCGTAATCTGGTCTGTCACTGAAAGAGATTAATGATTTTTATTATCGGTTTGGTATGTTCTGGACCCGCCACCCCTTAGTTTCCACTGGAAAATAAAAAAAATCAATCCCGTTCCTTCAGGCTTTTGAATCACTACACGCAAAGATGAATTTAATTTCATTTTGAAAAGAAACTAATTTAGGATGTCTTATATAGTATTAAAATTTAAATATTCAAAGACTCTTTTTTATCAATATAGTACAATAATGGCAGGTCTTTGCCATTTGTTTCCACGCGAAACTAAGGGGTGTCCCCCTTTCCAGATCCAAAAAAACAACAAGATAGATGTTATCGGGTGAAATTACATGAAAAAGGCAAGGAAAAACCGCCAAACCGAATTGGAGGTTAAATTTTAAGAGATTTCTGAAGCGACCAAATCTTTGTCTGAATCCTGTTTATCGGCTGTTTTGTGACATTTCCAATGGAACCAAAGGGGTTTATAAGTGGTCTCAAAACCGATCGCTTTTTAGTCTCCACAAACCAATTCTGAGCTCCTTAGTGTAATTATGCCTGAAACCGATGATCCCCAAGCGGGACTTTTCAAAAAATATCTTACCAATAACCGGATCTTCAAGGACCGTGAGGTGCTCCGGCACTCCTATCGTCCCCAGATCCTCCCCCACCGGAAACCCCAGATTGAAGAGGTGGCTTCCATTCTTGCCCCTTCGCTCAGGAACGAAACCCCATCAAATATCCTCATCTACGGGAAGACCGGGACTGGAAAGACAGCCTGCACGCGGTACGTCGGGGCCGAACTTGTGAAGACCAGCAGCAAAATGGGCACAACCTGCCGGATAGTGCACCTGAACTGTGAAGTTATCGATACTCAGTACCGTGTGCTTGCACAAATTGCCAAATGCCTCGATGACGTCGATGCAACTGCAAGCGACAAGACCAGGACTCATATCCCGATGACCGGGTGGCCGACAGACCAGGTGTATGCAGAACTGAAAAACCAGCTCGAAGCCGGTGGTGGTGTCCTGGTCATCGTTCTGGATGAGATCGACAAACTGGTAAAGAAGAGTGGGGACGATACACTCTATAATCTCACCCGTATCAACTCGGATCTCAAGAACTCGAAAGTCAGCATTATCGGTATCTCCAATGATCTGAGCTTCAAGGATTTCCTCGATCCGAGGGTCCTTTCTTCCCTCTCTGAAGAAGAGATCGTTTTTCCTCCGTATAATGCACCACAGCTCGTCGATATTCTCGCCCAGCGTGCAGATGGTGCATTTATCCCGGGTGCTCTCGCGGAAGGTGTTATCCCCCTCTGCGCCGCTCTCGCCGCCCAGGAACATGGCGACGCACGGCGTGCGCTCGATCTTTTCAGGATATCCGGAGAACTTGCCGATCGGGATGAATCGATGCAGGTGACCGAGGAACACGTCAAGCAGGCACAGGCCAAGATAGAGACCGACAGCATGATTGAGTGCATCGCGACCCTGCCGACGCAGAGCAAACTGATCCTCTTCTCGATGCTCATCCTCGAACAACTGGGCCAGAATATCTTTACGAGCGGGGAGGTATCACGTATATACCAGGATATTGCGCCGACCATCGAGCTTGATGTCCTCACCCACCGCAGGATTACGGATCTGATATCCGAGTTAAACATGCTCGGTGTTATCAATACCCGTGTCGTCAGCCGCGGCCGGTACGGCAGGACAAAAGAGATGTGGTTCGATTCGAATACGGGTAAAAATCCGTGAGGTGGTCCTTAAGGATTCCAGCGCCTCAACGCGCTCAAGGATCTTGAATGTTACCCAGATGGAAAGAAAAATGGTTGACGAAAGGTCTGGTTCAGGTGATAGCAGCATGGATGAAAAGGATCTTGAGATCCTCCGCATTCTCGAGGAGAACAGCCGTCTGTCGGCGGATGATATCGCATCAATGGTCAGCCTTAGCAACGCTGAGGTGGAGACCAGGATTCACGCTCTTGAAGATTCGCAGGTAATCAAGAGATACTCGACCGTCATCAACTGGGAGAAGGCAGGAAACGGTGAGGTCTCTGCCATTATCGAGCTCAAGGTGAGCCCGGAACGGGACTATGGATACGATCGGATCGCCGAGCGGCTGTCACGGTTCAAACAGGTCAGGACTCTTCGCCTCATAACGGGGACCTACTGATCTCCAGATCATCGTCACCGGTAAGAATATGCAGGAAGTCTCCCGTTTCGTCTCCGAGCACGTTGCACCAATGGATCGGATCCGCGAAACTGCTACGCACATCGTCATGAAATCGCTACAAAGAGAACGGTAACACATTCTTCGAACAGCAGGAGCCGGAACGGCTTCCCTATTCATTTTAAGGTGCAGGTATGCGCACGTTCGTTTCAGACAGGGCCAAAGAAATCCCCCCGTCAGGGATCAGGAAATTTTTCGATCTGGTACTCACGATGGAGGATGTGATCTCACTCGGTGTCGGGGAACCGGATTTTCGCACGCCCTGGAACATCTGTGAATCGAGCATCTATTCGGTAGAACAGGGTATGACGTCGTACACGTCAAATAAGGGACTCCAGTCGCTCCGGGATGCACTCTCCCGCTACCTTGCCGAGCACTACAATCTCGCATATTCCAGTAATGAAGAGATCATCATCACCACTGGTGTTTCCGAAGCGCTGGACATCTCAATCCGTGCTATCGTAAATCCCGGCGATGAAGTGCTCATTGCCCAGCCGAGTTACGTGTCCTATGCGCCCTGCGTTACTCTTCGCCGGCGGAAAGCCCGTACCGGTACGGTGCACGGAAAAGGATCACTTCAAGCTGAATCCTGAAGCACTTACAGGAACAGATCACAAAAAAGTCAAAAGCCGTGATGATCAACTTCCCCAACAATCCCACCGGGGCGGTGATGACACAGGAGCGATCTCAAGGCGATTGCCGATATCAGTCATCGATAACGATCTCCTGCTCATCAGTGACGAAGTCTATGCGGAACTGACCTACGACGACCACGGCACTGTGCAGCTGCGACGGTCGAGTGATCTCCGTGAGAGGACGATCACCCTGAACGGCTTCTCCAAGGCATATGCAATGACCGGCTGGCGCATCGGGTATCTGTGTGCACCAAAAGAGCTGGCAGATGCGGCGCTGAAGATCCACCAGTACGTCATGCTCTGTGCGCCGGTAATGGGGCAGGTCGGGGCACTAGAAGCGCTCCGGTCTGCGGAAGAAGACAAGAACAGCATGGTGAACGAGTACCGCCTTCGGCGCAACATGTTCGTGTCGGGTCTGAACCGAATCGGGCTGCCGTGTCACGTTCCTGAAGGTGCGTTCTATGCATTCCCCTCCGTCAAGGAAACGGGACTCTCCGACACCGAGTTTGCCGAGCGGTTATTAAAAGAGCAGAAAGTGGCAGTCGTCCCAGGAAATGTTTTTGGTTGCGGGGGAGAGGATCATCTCAGGTGCGCTTATGCCGTCTCGAGGAAAGAACTCTCGGAAGCCCTGGGCAGGATGGAGACCTTCATCAGTGGTCTTTAAAATCCTGATAATTTTCGTAATAATTCCTGTTTTTCCGTTCCTTCTGACCTGACTTAAGGCTGGGGGAGAGTTTATTTTGCAGATCAATCAATACTACATGAAACAAATATGAGCTGTACAATCATCGTTGGTGGATTTTTTGGGGATGAAGGGAAGGGCAAGGTTGTTGCCCATATCGCCAATAAGGACAAACCCACAATCATCTCCCGCGGCGGTGTAGGTCCGAATGCCGGACACACTGTCCAGGTTGGAACCAAGGAATACGGGGTTCGCATGGTTCCCTCTGGTTTTGTCTATAAGGACGCAAAACTCTGTATCGGCAGCGGGGTTCTCGTCGATCCCCGTGTCCTGAAACAGGAAGTGGACATGCTCGGTGTCCGTGGCCGGGTTTTCGTCGACAAGCGTTGCGGTATCATTACCGAAGATCACATCGCACGGGATAAGGCCAGCAATCACCTGTCAAAGACGATCGGCAGTACTGGCTCCGGCTGCGGACCTGCGAATGCTGACCGGGTCATGCGGGTCTCCCCGCAGGCAAAGGATGTCCCGGAGCTTGCCGAGTACCTGCTCGATGTTCCTATGGCTATCGACGATGAGTCTTAAGAAAGGCAAACCTGTCCTTCTTGAGGGCACCCAGGGGTTCGGAATTTCCCTCTATTATGGTACCTATCCTTTCGTGACCAGCAAAGACACATCTGCTTCCCAGATTGCCGCCGATAACGGTGTCGGACCGACGAAGATCGACGATGTCATTGTCGTTTTCAAGGCATATCCCACCCGTGTCGGGGAAGGCCCGTTCAGCACCGAGATGACAGCAACGGAATCCGATGCCATGGGGATCCAGGAGTTCGGGACGGTCACCCACCGGAAGCGTCGGATCGGTGACTGGGATGGCGAGATGGCACGGTATTCCGCGATGATCAACGGGTGCACCCAGGCAGCAATTACCGGTATCGACCGTGTTGACAAGACCTGCTTTGGCATCAGGGAATACGGGAAGCTCACAAAGAAGGCAAAGGACTTCCTGAAAATCGCCGAAGATGATATCGGGTGCCCGATCAGCCTCATTTCCACCGGCCCCGAAGTGACCCAGATCATCGACCTGAGGAAAGAACTGGAATGAGACGAAGCCTGATGGACATCCTCTGTTGTCCAGTCTGCAAAGGAGAACTCTCGTCTCACTGTTGTTCGCGAGGATGAAAAAGAGGTCATTGAGGGAACATTGCATTGCGGCTCATGCTGTGTCGACTATCCAATCCAGGAAGGTATCCCCAACCTCCTGCCGCCTTCGGATAAGGAATAATCAGGTGCTGGCATGAACCTCCCGTTACCCCTTTCCGCATTCATTCTTGCGGAAACGGGGGATGGGGAGCAGGTCTACGAGCTCTTTCTCAATCGTGTCGGTATCAATTCGATAGAACTGCCCCGGGAAAAGGTTACGGTAACAAGCAGGGAGCGGCTCCGGCTGAAGTTTTCGAACCGCGGCGCACCAATACATATCACGATGACATCTTCCAATGCAGGGATGTTCACTGAATTTTTCCATGAAAACATGTACGTGGTCGATTCAACCCTTTTCTCTATCCCTATACGGCAAGACTGCGATGAAGGTTTTTTTGACCTCGATATTCTTTCCGGGTATGGCGTTACAAAAACTTCGCTCCACGTGACCGTCACCAACCCGGCCCTCCACACAATCCCTGCCAGGAAGGAAGAGCCACCCCTCCAGCCTGTTGCGCACGGGCGTCCTCACCTCCTTATGGTCATGATGGGTATCGGTCTGGTCCTGTATACCGCGTGGCTCTACGTCGGAAACCTTTTCTTTAATGTCGCTGCCTTTACGACCCTGATCATCGGTGCTCTCTATACATGGTACCGCCAGCGGTAGTCATCGCGGCGACTGTTCTTGTCGCTGCCCTGATTGTTGACCGTCTTGTCGGCGACCCGCATTCAGGTCTTCACCCCGTTGTGCTTATCGGCCGGTTTATTGGCTGGTGGGGAAGACCTGATAGTTACCTTGTCAGTTTTCAAAGGTTGGCCGGCGTTGCCTTATGGTTCGTCACAACAGCGGTCTTCGCACTTCCTTTCTCTCCTTTTCGCGTACCTGTCACCGTGGTTCCTTTACCTTGTTATTGCACCTTTTCTCCTGAAGTCCTGCTTTGCGTGGCGTTCTCTTGAGGAACACACCCGTGCAGTTGCAGATGCGGTTCGTGAAGGTGTTGATGAGGGACGGGAGAAAGTCAAAATGCTGGTATCCCGCGATACGGCGAGCCTCGACCGGGATCACATACTCTCAGCAGGCTACGAATCGATGACAGAAAACCTGACCGACAGCATCATGTCGCCCTTGTTTTATTTCTCAATCTTCGGCCTCGTGGGAGCAGCAGTGTACCGGGCAGCAAACACGATGGATGCGATGCTGGGATACCGGGATGAACGGATCCGTCTCGGCTGGTTCTCCGCACGAATGGACGACATCCTCAATTATATTCCCGCACGGGTAACCGTGCTCCTCCTCCTCCTTTACTTCACCGCGAAAGGGACTCTTGGGCCCGCATTGCGGATCCTGAAGCGGGATGGCAAAAAACGTCCCGGTTTCAATGGGGGAATCGTTATGGCTGCGATGGCGGGTGGTTGCGGAATACGGTTCGAAAAACCCGGGAGTTTACACCATTGGTGACGGCGAGCGCTCTCTTGACGAGGCGGGGAATGATATTATCCGGGCTACCCGTGTTGTTACGATCCTGTTTGCAATTTTTGCCGTTAGTGCAGTTATTTTATTGGGATCATGGGCCAATTATAACCGGCATATGAAACTCGAAGAACTGAGATTTGGCACTGAGCTTCTCAAGCGCGGCTTTGCATCCATGCAGAAAGGAGGCGTAATCATGGATGTGGTAAATGCCGAGCAGGCGAAGATTGCCGAGGAAGCAGGCGCCGTCGCAGTCATGTCGCTTGAGCGGGTTCCTTCCGATATCAGGAAAGCTGGCGGCGTTGCCCGCATGGCAGACCCCCAGAAAGTTGTCGAGATTATCGAAGCAGTCTCGATCCCGGTTATGGGAAAGGTCAGGATAGGCCACTTTGTCGAAGCACAGGTCCTTGAAGTGCTCGGTGTCGATATGATCGACGAGAGCGAAGTGCTCACACCGGCGGATGAGCAATACCATATCGATAAGAAACAGTTCACTGTCCCCTTCGTCTGCGGGTGCCGCGACCTTGGTGAGGCACTGCGAAGGATCAATGAAGGTGCTGCCATGATCAGGACAAAGGGTGAGGCAGGGACCGGGAATGTCGTCGAAGCTGTCCGCCATATGCGGGCGATTATGGGACAGATCCGCTGCTCGAAGGGAATGGACAGACAGGAGATGATCGACTATGCCCGTGACATCGAAGCCCCTGCTGAACTCGTTATCGAATGCTCGGAACGCGGAAGGCTCCCTGTCGTCAACTTCTCGGCAGGCGGTATCGCCACACCCTCGGACGCAGCAATGATGATGCAGCTCGGTGCCGACGGGGTCTTTGTCGGCTCCGGTATCTTCAAGTCCTCAAATCCCGAAAGGATGGCAAAAGCAATCGTTGAGGCGGTCAACAACTTCAATGATCCCAAGGTAATCGCCCGGGTCAGTACGGGCCTTGGCGATGCGATGCCGGGACTTGACGTCCACACCCTCAGGGAAGATGAGGTGCTGCAGACCCGTGGACGTTAAGATCGGCGTCCTTGCGCTCCAGGGAAATGTGAGCGAACATATCGATGCGTTCTGCAAAGCGCTTGAACATCGCGGATACGGAACGACGTCATCGGTGGTGTGTGTACGTCGTCCAGCGGATCTGGAGGGGTGCGATGCCCTCGCCCTGCCCGGGAGGGGAGTCGACAACCATCTCCCGGCTTATTGATAAAAATTGTCTCTACGATCCTATTCGCATGTTTACCGGCGGGATTTTTGCGACCTGTGCCGGGATGGTCCTTATCGCTTCGGAAGTCGCGGATCCGAGGATCCACCCCCTTGGCCTTATCGGCATGACTGTGGACAGGAACGCATTCGGGCGCCAGAAAGAATCATTCGAAGCGGATCTCCCCATCGATGGATTGGCCGGCGGTCGATTCCACGCTGTTTTTATCCGGGCACCTCTAGTAACCCGCGTAGATCCTGGTGTTCACGTTCTTGCAAAAATTGAGCAGGGAATTGTGGCTGTTGAAAAAAATAATTATATGGCGCTTTCATTCCACCCGGAACTCGGATGTGATGTCCGGCTGCATGAACGGTTCCTGAAAAAGCAGGGGATTTAGGAACACTATCCTGCAACAAAATAGTATTATTTCCGTTTCAGATCGCATTCGATCTTCTTTCACGGAACAGTGATGCGACTTTTTTGCGATACCGGTTAACTGGAAGAATTTTAAAAAAGTTTACAATTTTCTTGCTACCGTCACAATAAATGTCCGGTTTTTATACACCACATCAACGTCGGAAAAGCCACATTCGTGCAGCCACGAGAGTTGCAGGGAAAGTTTTTCGTTCCGGTCCAGTATGTCACGCCGTGCAAGAATCTCGGAGTGTTCCTTTTCGTTGAGGGGTCCGTTCCGCAAAAACTGGTTCCAGTAGTTCAGGTATCGCTGCCGGAAGTAGGGAGTTTCCCCGTCTGCCTGGTCTGCATTGACGAACATGCCGCCCGGGTTTAACGATGAGAATATTTTTTCAAAGAGCCTGCGCTTGTCCGTTGTCGCGAGATGGTGGATCGAGAGCGCCGAACACACGATATCGTACAGGTCCTTCGAGCTCTGCCCGGCTGTAATCCCTGATAACGTATCTGATATTGTTTTGGCCGGCGAAACGCTCCCGGGCAATGTTCAGCATATTATCCGAAATATCCAGAAGGGTCAGGGACGCCTCCGGGAACTTCTGCAGCATAAGAGCACTGAGAAGGCCTGTTCCGGCGCCGATGTCGAGAATAGCAGGGCTTTTCTCTGATGATTCTGCTGCCCAGACTGCTGCACTGTAATACTCTTCCATTTCAGGGATGACGTACTTGCGCTGGGCGTCGTATTCGGCGGCGACGTTGTCGAAGGCGTTTTTGATGTATTCCACGGTAATTCTCCACAAACAGGTCTGTTAAGTGAGACTTTTGCTATAGATCTCCGGATCTTTAATGAATAAAATACGTATGTCTCCGTTTATCCGGGACACTGAATTGTCGACACACCTCGACTGAAGAAAAATGGTTTTGATCAGGCTTCAAACGACCCAAGCTTCGCCTGGTACGTCGCATCCACGAAATCGACCTGGTGCATTTTGGCCTGCTCGCCTTCGATAGCGAGTGGGTAGCATCCCGTCAGGCACCCGGTACAAAGGTCTTCACGGTCAACGCCGATCGCTTCGACGAGTGCT
This sequence comes from uncultured Methanomicrobiales archaeon, assembly GCA_963758935.1. Classification (GTDB taxonomy): domain Archaea; phylum Halobacteriota; class Methanomicrobia; order Methanomicrobiales; family Methanospirillaceae; genus Methanoregula. Next base: position 226,493 of record CAVWXD010000006.1, read on the forward strand.
TCAAGAGAAACATGGTGGAGCGTAGTCGCGGTTATCTTGTGCCGGACCTCCTCCTCTTCGCGGTTGCTCGCGATAAGCTCTTCCCGGGTCGGCATGTCGACACCGAGATAACAGGGCGCCTTAATTGCCGGGGAACCGATGCGCATATGGATCTCACGGGCTCCAGCTTCACGCATCATCTCGATGATCCGCCTTGATGTTGTTCCGCGGACGATGCTGTCGTCCACGAGGACGATCGATTTTCCCTTAAGGTGGGCCGGGATGGGGTTGAGCTTGAGCCGGACTGCCTTTTCACGTTCTTTCTGGCTTGGCATGATGAACGTGCGGCCGCTGTAACGGTTCTTCATCAGGGACTCGACGAACGGCGTTCCGGAACCTTCTGCATATCCTATGGCATAGGCAGTCCCGGAGTCGGGAACCGAGCATACGGAATCGGCCTTGACCGGGTCCTCCTCGTGGAGTTTCTGCCCTATCTTCCGGCGCACATCATATACCAGTACGCCGTCGATGACTGAGTCAGCCCGGGCGAAATAGATGTACTCGAAGATACAGTGGGCACGTTTCCCCGGAACCGCGATCCGGGTGCACTTCACACCTTCACTATCAATCCGGATCAGTTCCCCCGGGAAAACATCCCTGAGGAATTTTGCGTTCAGGGCATCGGCTGCGACGCTCTCTGAAGCGACCATGTACCCGTTTTCTGTCTTCGCAATACAGAACGGCTTAATGCCGAGGGGGTCCCTGAACGCATAGATGATTCCGTCGATCATTATTACCACAGAGTAGGAGCCCCGGATCTTCTGCATACAGATCTTGACCGCATCTTCGACAGAATCTGAGTTGCTGATCTCGTCCATCAGGATCTTCGCGATAATCTCTGTGTCCGTTGTCGTTGTGAAAATCTGGCCTGCCTCTTCAAACACGGCACGGAGTTCACAGGTATTGACAAGATTACCATTATGGGCGATGGAGATGAGGTGGTCCTTGAACTGGAAGTTAAGGGGCTGGATATTCTCGGGAAGATTCGCCCCTGTTGTCGGGTAACGAACATGCCCGATCCCTGCGGAGCCCTTCAGGTCGCATAAAACAGTCGGTGAAAAAACATCGGCAACCAGCCCCGACCCCTTGAATTTGTGGAGGGTTGTGCCATCAAAAGTTGAAATTCCTGCGCTCTCCTGGCCTCGGTGCTGGAGAGCGTACAGGGCATAATAGAGCTGGATGGATGCGCCGCCAGCATCGACGATGCCAACGATACCGCACATGTTACATCCTTAATGCGTTGGGATTTTTGGTCGCTTCGTGTGCCACTTGTAGCCGCTGATCTTTGTGCTCTTGCCAAAACCGCAGGCAGAGCAGACTTTCTTCTGGGCGTGGAACGAAATCTTCCCACAGCGCCGGCAGGCGATGTGAGTAAACTTGTTCATCTTACCCATTGACGGAGTGCCTTTTGACATGTTACTTCACCTTATTGTTCCAGCGATGGAGATATATAGATCACGTTGTCGCCACGGACGATGAGCGTGCCCACCTTCTGAACCTTACCGTTTTCCACATCCTCTGCCTTGTCTAAGACGAGGTTCATGTGTACATCGTATCCCTGGAGAATCCCACGGATTTCTCTCCCACCTTTGAGAGAGACAATAACGGGCTGACGGTTCAGCACCAGATCCAAAATATCCAACGGCCGTTTGGTCATAATAATACCCTGTTTACCATCGCTCTGGAGTAATATATGTGAGCGGGCAGTTTACTTAAACATACCGTAGATCCCGATCCACCAAGAACTTTTCTCTCCGGGATTAATTGAGAATGAAACACTTCAGTCCCGCCCGATCTCCACGATGCATATTTTTTTTAGCGGACACTATGAATCTTAGAGCGGAACGATGAAAAAGATAATTGTAAAAAAACGCCATTCAATCCGGCGGAGCCAGGGGCAGGAGCTTCACGCCAAGCTTACCGGGCAGATCGGGGAATCCGCAAAACTGTTTCCCGCAGACACGATCGAAGTGCTTGAGACGAATGCAAATGTTTCGCTTTTCCTGGTCAACAAAAAACCACTTCTCATGGATACCGGCGACTGGGTGTTTCCCACCCTTAAGGGAGCGTTGCAGATCCCGTTCCCGGAACGCAGGATAACCGTCGACGCAGGGGCAATCCCGTATGTGGTCAACGGAGCCGATGTCATGAGACCGGGAATTGTCGCGGTCTCACCGGATGTGAAAGCAGGTGCCCCGGTCCAGATCGTAGAGGAACGCCATGGCAAGCCTCTTGCAATCGGGATCGCGCTGCTCGACGGACCGGCAATTCTTGCAAGTACTGGCGGAAAGATGTGCAAAAACTTCCATCACGTCGGTGATGAGATCTGGAACCTTGAGATCTGACCCGGATTATCAGGGACTGGCGGTGCGGGAAATGTGCGTTTTTCCCCTTTTTTTGCTCTTTTACCCTGCAAAATCCCGGTTTGACGCCCTGCAAATAGATACCATTAAATAAGTTTCGTCATACAGTTTTTTTATGGTTAAGATCATAGACACCCTTCTTGGAAAGAGTTCCGCGACCTCGGACGACGATTACATGGAGCTCGACCTTGCGTCGTATGAAGAACACGGCGCCGGCTCCCCGGCACTTCTTGTCAAGATCGCGACAATTACCGATCTAAAGGATACGCCCCGGGTCAAGGACGAAGTATATTCAGGGAACATCGTCATCGTGGACATTTCCCGTCTTAAGATGGACAAGATCTCCTATGAGCGCGTGCTCAAGGACTTAAAGGAAGTAGCAAAGGATGTCAACGGGGATATCATCGGCCTTGGCGACCAGCGCTATGTCGTCCTGACCCCGATGTCCGTGAAGATCTCACGCGACAAGATCGGCGGAGTTTAAGGGTGCGTACGGTCGTCCCGGGCCCATGCCCGTGCTGCCCTACCGAAATAGAATATATTTACCAGACAGAAAATATCCCCTATTTTTCTGATATTCTCATTATTTCTACGGTCTGCCCCTCCTGCGGTTACCGCTATGTCGATACCCAGGTCCTCAAACACACCGATCCGATGCGATATGAGCTTGCGATAGAATCTGAGGACGATCTCGCTGCACGGGTGGTCAGGAGTACGGGCGCACGCCTTGAGATCCCCGAGCTGGGAGTCAGGATCGATCCCGGACCGGCGTGCGAGGGGTTCGTATCCAACGTCGAGGGTGTCCTTGACCGCATTGAGAAAGTAGTGAAGGGTGCCCTGAACTGGGGAAACGAGGAGGAAGCGGAAAATGCCCGGGCCCTGCTCGACCGGATTGAGGCGGTTAAACGTGGGACCTTCCCTATCACCCTCATTCTTGAAGATCCTACAGGAACCAGTGCAATCATTTCTGATAAGGCGAAAAAAGAGAGCTTTGTCCCGGAACCGGAGTGCGGGACGGAAGAGTAAATTTTATTTGATTCTTTACGTTATCTCGACATCCTTCAGCCATGCGCCGGGCTCTTCCACAACTTCCCCGACAACCTTTGCGCCTTTCACCATCTTCTGGATACACGCGACACTCTTCTCAGGTACCACATACGCGTAGCCCATCCCCATGTTGAACGTGCGGTACATCTCTTCCAGGGTTATGTCCCCGGTTTTCTGGATCCACGAAAAGATCGCTGGCGGTGTGATCGGCGTGTCGAACCTGAAGCCGAATTCACTGAGCCGTTTAAAGTTCAGGAGCCCCCCGCCAGTTACGTGGCACATGCCGTTCACCGTGCAGGAAGCGCTGACCTTCAGGCTTTCGTGGTAGATACGGGTTGGGGTAAGAAGTTCTTCCCCAAGGGTTTTTCCGCCTTTCAGCTTCTCATCGTAACCTGCATACTTCTCTACAACCGCTCTTGCAAGTGAGAGCCCGTTGCTGTGGACACCGGTCGAGGGAATCCCGACTATTTTGTCACCCGGCCGGATAGTTGCACCGGATATGATCTTATCCTTTTTCTGCATCCCGAGACATGTCCCGGCGAGGTCGAGGCCATTGACCAGTCCACGCAGGGAGGCAGTTTCCCCGCCAACGATATCGATATTCGCGAGCCGGGCACCCTCGTTGAGTCCGGTGCCGATCTGTGCCATCTTCTCGACCGAGAGTTTGTCAGTAGCGATGTAGTCGACAAACGCTATCGGCTCGACATTCATGACATAGAGGTCGTTTACATTCATCGCGATGCAGTCGATCCCGACCGTGCTCCAGTCCTGCATCTGGTCGGCAACGAGCATCTTCGTCCCCACCCCGTCAGTGGTCAGCGCAAGAGCCATATCACCAAAATCGATAAGGCCGGCAAAATGGCCGACGGATCCCATCATCTTTCCCGTTCCTTTCCGGCGGTAGGTGAGGTTTTTTATCAGGGATTTAATTGCGGTAGCCTCGAGATCGATGTCGACGCCGGCTTCACGGTACGCGTTGTTACTCATTGCACTCCTCCGAGAGACGGAATTCGTCGTGGAGGATCCGCACGGCCCGGGGACCGTCGCTCTGGCTCACGACAAACGAAATATTTGCCTCCGACGATCCCTGCGAGATCATCATCACGTTCACTTCGGCTTTCCCGAGCGCCGTGAAGATCCGCCCGCCGGTTCCCGGGGCTCCTGCCATGCCTGCACCGACAACGGCGACCGCACAGACTTCGTGATTGTGCGAGACTTCCCGGACAACGCCCTGTTTTGTCAGGATGGAGAGTGCCTTCACGGCAGCATCGAGATGGGCTTCGTCAACGATGAGGGAGATGTTTGCTTCTGAGGAACCCTGCGAAATCATCATCACATTTACCTCGTGATCGGCAAGGATGGTGAAGATTGCTTTTGCAACTCCCGGACGCCCGATCATCTGGGCGCCGTTGATGTTGATGGCGGCGACCTTGTCGATGTAGGTGAGGGCCTTGACGACGCGGTGGTCCCTCTGCCCGTTCCGGACGATGACCGTGCCGGGGTGGGACGGGTTGAAGGTGTTCTTGACCCGGACAAGGATGTTCTTCCGCATCGCCGGTTCGATCGACCGGGGGTGCATAACCTTTGCACCGAAGTAGGAGAGTTCCATGACCTCCAGGTACGAGAGGGAATGCATGACCCGGGCGTCCTTGATCACGCGGGGATCGCACGTCATGATCCCGTCGACGTCGGTCCAGATCCAAATCTCGTCTGCATCGATACCCGCCCCGAGGATTGACGCGGAGTAGTCCGATCCGCTCCGGCCGAGTGTGGTGAGGATTCCGTCCTTCGTGCACCCCATGAAACCCATTATGACCGGAATTTGTTTCCCGAGCAACGGTCCAACACGGCTCTTGATGCGGCTGTCGCTTTCCGGCAGCGCCGTCGATTCCCCATGCTGGGGGGTTGTGAGGATGCCGGCTTCGCACCCGTCGAGCACTGTTGTTGGGATCCCTCTCTGGCGGAGAGCAGCACCGACGATCGGCGCGAGCAACCGTTCGCCAAACGAGATAATATAGTCCTTCGAGCGGGGAGTGAGCTCCCGCAGGTTATAGACCGCAAACAGGATATTCTGCAGGTTGATGAGCCGCTCTTCGATAATCGCCCCGGTCTCGGCGATATAATCGGGGGCTGCCCCTTCAAGGGTTGTCATGTGCCGGATACTCAGCGACTGGATCATCGGTCCGATTGCAGAGTCGTCCTTCGCAGTCGGCAGAGCAGACGCGACCTCGATAAGCACATCGGTCACGCCACGCTGGGCTGAAACAACAACCGCTATCTCATCTCCTGCCTTGTGATGTTGTTCGAGAATATCCACAACACGCTTGATGCACGGTGCGTCATTGACCGAAGTCCCGCCAAATTTCATTAAAAATCTCATTTTTGTCTCACTCAGGGAAAGAAATTGTCACTATTTATGTACCTATGCGATCCACAAAATAATAAGATGCTTGCAGATGAGGTGGTGGATTGCCACACGCTGGTGATAGGCAGTGGCGGATCGGGGGTCCGGGCTGCGATCGAGGCATCGTGCCATGGCGACACGGTTCTTGTCTCGAAAACCATCGTGGGGAAGGGGGGCTGTACGCCAATGGCGGAGGGCGGATACAACGCTGTCCTGAGAGCGGAGGACTCCTGTGGAGTCCACTATGAGGACACGCTTAAGGGTGGCGCATACCTCAACGATCCCGAGCTCGTGAGCCTCCTCGTAACTGAATCCCCCAAGCGTATGCAGGATCTCCTCTGCTGGGGAGCCGTCTTTGACTTCACCGAGAAAAATGAAGTTGCCCAGCGTCCTTTCGGTGGGCAACGGTTTCCCCGGACCTGCTATGCCGGCGACCGGAACCGGGCATGAGATGATGACTACCCTCGTCGAACATCTCGATTCAACCGATGTCAGCACCCTGCAGGAGTTCACCGTCATTGACCTTCTTAAAGACGGTAATTCGGTAATCGGTGTCATGGCACTCGACGAAAAAGGCAACCTCGTCCTGCTCAAAGCGGACAATACCGTCGTTGCAACCGGTGGCGGCACACGGGTCTACGACATCTCCACCAATTCATCGAGCGGGACCGGTGACGGCTATTCACTGGGATACCGCGCCGGCGCCGAACTTATCGATATGGAGATGATCCAGTTCCATCCCACGGGAGCAGTATATCCCTATGACGCACGGGGGAGGCTCGTGACAGAAGCTGTCCGCGGCGAAGGGGGGTTACTCCTCAACAGTCTTGGCGAGCGGTTTATGAAAACGTACGATCCCGGGCGGATGGAGCTCTCGACCCGGGATGTTGTCTCCCGGGCTATCGCGACAGAGATCAAGGCCGGTCGAGGCACCGAACATGGCGGTGTATATCTCGATGTTACGCACCTCCCGCGAAAACAGATCGAGGAGCGGCTTCCCGTGATGCTCGAGCAGTTCCTTAAGTTCGGGGTGGACATCCGCGACAAGCCAATGGAAGTTGCACCGACCGCCCACCACATCATGGGAGGTCTCCGTATTACTCCTGAATGCAAGACAACGCTCCCCGGGCTGTTTGCCTGCGGCGAGGTGTCCGGTGGAGTGCATGGTGCGAACCGTCTTGGGGGAAATGCCCTTGCCGAGACCCAGGTGTTCGGGAAGCGTGCCGGTGAATTTGCAGGTAAATCCGAGAACCGGGTAAAAAAGGTCAACCCCGATCAGGTAAAGCAGGCGCAGAATATGCTCGAAGGGTACTTTGCAGGAGCTGAGAATCCGGCAAACGTCAGGACAAGACTCCAAAATGCGATGTGGAACGGTGCGGGCATTTTCAGGAATGAAAAGGATCTCACACAAACACTCGAAACGGTGAAGCAACTCTCAACGATCTCCCTCCGGGCAAAAACCCCACGCAACCTCGTCGACTGCTGCGTCGTCAGGAATCATGTGCCAGACTGCATCCCTCATCTGCCCGGAGCGCCCTTATCCGCAGGGAATCCCGGGGAGCACACGTCAGGGTTGACATTGCCCAGACGTGGGACGGGACGAATTCACCGTTTGGCCACACCTTCATCTCTCGCGACCATGAGGGGATCGAGAGCCGGGAGGTGAAGCCATGAAGGAGATCACGCTCCGCGTCCTCCGTTTCGATCCGGAGAAAGATTCCGAATCTCATTTTGAGACGTACAAGGTCACGCTTAACGACGGTGCCCGGTCCTTCACGCACTTCATGCTATCCACGATGAGATCGATCCGACCCTCTCCTACCGGTATTGTTGCGGGTCCGGGCAGTGCGGGAGTTGTGCGGTACGAGTGAACGGTGAACCGACCCTTGCCTGCATGGAGGAGGCCCGGGACAACATTACCGTTGAGCCTCTCAAGCTTGAGGTTAAAAAAGACCTCATCGTCGATCTCGTTCCATCTATCGAGGCAATTGCGTTTCTTCAGCCAAAGTCAGAACTGGTGATGCCGAAGAAATCCGACATCGATGCGATGAAACCCCTCAAGGACTGCATCGAATGTCTCTGCTGTGTTACGGTGTGCCCCGCAGTCGATGTAGCGACGTTCCTTGGGCCAACTGCGATGCGGCAGGAGATGCGCCTTGCCCTCGATCCGCGGGACTGCGGGACCGTATCACCGATGCGGTCCAGGAAGGGTTGTTCACCTGCACAACCTGCCAGGCGTGCTGGAAGATCTGCCCGAAGGATATCGCGATCCCGGGGAAAGCGATCGAAAAACTCCGGGCACGTGCGAACAAGAAGGGGTACACCCTTCCCCGGCACCTCGAAGTCGCCGCACTCATCAAGGAAAGCGGGAGGAGCATTGCACGAAGCGAACTAACGTTCCTTGAACAGATTGGCGAGGTCATCGAACCGTATGGGGAAGTCAAAGCGACTGTCGGGTTCTTTGTGGGTTGTCTGTATAATATGCGGATGCCCCAGACGGCTCTCGATGCCATTGAAGTGCTTCGGCGGAATGGCATCCGGGTAATAATCCCAAAGGAACAGATCTGCTGTGGCTCACCCCTCATCCGCACCGGGCAGCTCGATTTCCTTGATACCATGAAACGCCGGAACATCGAAACGTTCCGGCACCGGAATATCGATACCGTTGTGACGATGTGTGCTGGATGCGGATCGACCCTTAAAAACGATTACCGGACACCGTTTACCGTGATGGACATCTCCGAGATCCTCACAAAATACGGTATTGAGCCCCCGGCACGACTCCCGGTCAAAGCGACCTACCACGACCCCTGCCACCTGCTCCGGGGACAGGGTATCCGGGAGCAGCCCCGTGATCTGATCCGGCAGGTTGTTGAGCTTGTCGAGATGCCGGCACGGTGCTGCGGGTCGGGCGGAGGAGTAAAATCCGGCCTCCCGGACGAGGCAAAAGAACTCGCTATCCAGAGGGATGCGGTTATCCAGGAGACCGGTGCAGATATCGTAATATCATCCTGCCCATTCTGCGAGCTGCATATCGGCCAGCATACCGACAAACCCGTCAAGAATATTACGACGGTGTTGCTCGAAGGGTATAAGGAAAAAGACAGGAAAAAGAATTCCTGTTGTGATTCCTGAAAACCACAGATTTTCCTTTTTTACGACCGGATGAGATATTCCTGGGCTTCGAGCGCAGCCTTCGCGCCATCGCCGGCAGCGGAGATGATCTGTTTACATTTGATCGACGTTACGTCGCCCGCCGCAAAGAGGCCTTCAACACTGGTATGGCAATTTATATCAATCACGATCTCTTTTTTCTCGTTCATCTCAACAAATCCGGTAAGCATATCGGTATTGGGCAGCCATCCTATCTCGATAAAAACGCCATCAAGCGCGAGATCTTGATCCTGGTCATTCTCCATCTTTAGCGTGACCCCCGTAACGAACTTTTCACCATGAACGGCCGATATATGCGCCGGGAGATGAACGGTGATGTTACTCTTCTCCTTGAGTTTTTCAACATAGACCGGGTCAGCCCGGATGGAGCTTCGCACGATGAGATCCACGGATTTTGCAATCTCGCTCATCTCGACCGAGGTCTGCAGTGCGGAGTTACCTCCCCCGACCACAGCCACTTTTTTTCCGCGATATAATGGGCCGTCACAGGTTGAACAGACCGACAAGCCTCTCCCGAGATATTTTTCTTCATCAGCTCACCCCAAGTTTTCTCGGCCGGTTTCCCTGTGCGAGAATGACTGTCCGGGCTTTGATGGTATTTTCCGAGATAGTTTCCGCAATGAAAATATTGTCTTTTTTTGTGAGGGAGGTGAGGCGATCGAGTTCGAACCGGACGTTGAGCGACCGGACCTGTTCGTCGAACTTGTTCATGAGATCTTCACCGGTGATCATGCGGTATCCCATATAGTTCTCGATAGCCCATGACTCGAGCGCCTGTCCGCCGATATTTTCACTGATGATTATGGTATTCAGCATTTTTCGTGCACAGTATACCGCGGCAGTAAGGCCAGCCGGCCCGGCTCCGACAATGAGAACGTCATAGGTATCACCTATTACCGGTTCACCGAAAAGCTCGTTCAGCCTCGGGGCATCAAAACCAATAATTATCTCGTTGTCTACGGTTATTACCGGGACACCCCGCTGTCCCGAGATCTCGATCATTTTTTTCGCAGCTTCTGCGTCATTGCCTACGTCGATTCCCTGGTAGGGAACGCCATGCTTTTCAAGGAAAGCTTTTGCCATGCGGCAATAAGGGCAGTTCTGCGTCGAGTAAACCGTGACATTCTTCATGAATGCGAAAACGTTCTTTCCTCATATATAGGTTATCTGTTCCCGGATCGTGTACAGGGCATCGCAACGTTCTTTTTGAACAAGCCCCAATACACCTTTGATAGAGATACCATGAGCACAACGCCGGGTACCCTGAATCCGAAAAAAATCATATTTTTCTGGTTCGCGCTTACACTTCTCACGATAAGTCTGGTATCGGCATATCCGGTACAACAGGCTGAAACCCCGGTGCCCAATGTATTTTTTAACTTTAATGAAGGCAGCGGAAGCAATGCCCTGGATTTGTCCGGTTTTGGTGCGACGGGTTCCATTGTCGGGGCGTCACGGGCAGAGAGTGGCTGCGGGCGGTCGCTTATCTTTGATGGATCGGCAAATTACGTCCGAATTCCCTATACACGCCAGAACCACCCGGATTACGAGATCTCTGTATCCCTCTGGTTCTTCGTGGACGCATATTCTCCCCGGACACTCGTTTCAACGTATCGTGACGGGGGATACCGCCTGGGTTTCGATGACGGGCAGGATCTCTGGTGGACGGTAAATACCGAAGAAAGAGGCGACGTTTCCGTACCTGTCCTGCACGAAAGCATCTCACTCAACCAGTGGCATTATGTGACCGGCACCTATGACGGGAAATCATCCAGGATATATCTCGACGGTGTCCTGAGGAACCAGGCAAACGCCTCAGGAGCTTATCCATTACCAGTATCCCAACTCCGTAATCCTGGGGGCGAATGCGGGGACAGCCGACAACCCGGATAAAGACTGCCCGGAGTTCTTCCGGGGGGGTCTCGATGAGGTCAGAATTTATAATGCGACGCTGACCCAGGGCCAGATTATCGACGACCGGCTCCAGTGTTCTCAGGAACCGAGGGCGCCGCCGGTTCTTGATCCCGTCCCGGATAAATCCGGACGCTGCTATCCTATATCGGGATCCCTGACGGCAGTCCCCGGTGTGCAAATTACGCGTGTCCTCCGGTTTGAGAATGCGACGGATGGCATCTGGTCCGTAAGGACAGCGCCGGGTTCGACACTTGTTGTCAGCGCACAGGATCTTTACTCCCGGACGTATCCTGACGCATGGTATATCGGCATCGATGACTCGAAAGGAAAGGTAAACCGGGGTGTTGCGTTCCCCAATACCAACAACGCACCTGTCGGGGGTGTGGTCTCTTCAGAAAATGCAACCGTCACTATCAGGTACTTCGATGGTCCTGGACGGTTTCCCTCGACGGTTCTTGTCCGGTTTGACAGTATTCCTCCACCGCCAACACCAACACCCGTGAACATCATCATGAACAACCCCATCATCGTGATATATTCGGCCTCGTGGGTTACCCTTATCGCGCTCATCGTCGTGATGGTCTGGCTCCACCTGAGAAATAAAGCCGCAAAAAAATAAGGCATTTAGCTCTTTTTTTGCCTTGGTGCCCGGATAAAAAGGTTAAGAAGATTACAGGGTAATTTCCCGGAACAGTTTCCCGACGGCACTGCAGATGGGGCACCTGTCCGGTGCCTTCCCCACTTCAATATTACCGCAGACCGGGCAGAGGAAGATCTTATCCCTACCGATGTCGTTGCCGGCTTTTACTGCGTCCAGGGCTTTTTTGTAGAGGTTTGCATGGACCTGCTCTGCCTTCATGGCATGGGTAAATGCAAGGAGGGCATCGCTCCGACCCTCAGCCTCGGCGCCCTTGACGAATTCAGGGTACATCGATGTGTACTCATGGGTCTCACCGGCAATGCTTGCCTCAAGATTCTTTGTCGTGGGACCGATCGCGGAAAGAACCTTGAGGAGTTTTTTCGCGTGGATTGCCTCTGCCTCTGACGCGGCTTTATAGAGAACAGCTACATTTTTGAAGCCCTCTTCCGCTGCTTTCTCTGAAAACGCCTGGTATTTCCGGTTTGCCTGCGATTCGCCAGCGAGGGCTGCCATCGCATTCTCGATTGTTGCCATGGTGCATGTGTTAGAAGAATTTTGACTTAAAGGTTTCTTAGCCGGATTCTACCGGAACGGTGTGGAGTGTATACTCCGGAGAGAATAACAAGGTTCATCGCTGTTTAAATGAGACACCTCAAAAGCTCGAGGATAACGAAATGAGTGGATTTTTCACCTTGATACCCGGTGCCCTGCGATGAAAAAGATGAAAGATGTGCCGGAGCCCGACCGGCCGCGGGAAAAGATTGCAAAGAAAGGAGTATCCGCCCTTTCTGACAGCGAACTCATCGAAGTCATCCTCGGACGCGGGACAAAAGACAATGATGTACGGCAAATTTCCAGGGAGATTATCGCTCTTGTCGGCCATCCCCCCCGCAATCCCGGGTTTGATGAACTCAGTGCAATAAAGGGTATCGGACCCTCGAAGGCATCCCAGATCCTTGCGAGCTATGAGCTCGGGCGTCGCATGTTCAAAACGGATGCCATTACCCGGGTAACAAAACCGGAAGATATCCTCCCCCTCATTGCTGAATACCGGCAGAAACGGCAGGAGCACTTTCTCTGCCTCACCCTGAACGGGGCTGGTGAAGTTCTCGGTAACCGGGTGATAACCGTCGGGCTGCTCAATCACAGCCTCGTCCATCCCCGCGAAGTCTTTGCTGAAGCTATCAGCGACAGGGCGGCGTCCATTATCTGTGTCCACAATCACCCTTCCGGATCGCTTGAGCCAAGCAGTCAGGATATCGCGATAACGAATCAACTCCGTGAAGCTGGTTCACTTATCGGCATTCAGCTGATCGATCACATCATTGTGACAAAAAATGGGCACACGAGCATGCGGGAAAAGGGACTGCTCTGATCAATTTCCCTCATTTTTTCCGGTCTATTTTCCGGGCAAATTCCAAAAACTGTTTTTAAGTGGAGGATAAATCAGGGCTACGGATTGAAGGTTTTGCCGAGCGCATAGCCCTTATCATACGCCGCTTTCAAAAGATCTGGTTTTGTTGTAATGTCCCGGATTGTATCCATATCGTTGATCAGTAATTCGTCGGAGAACTGGCAATCGATAATATCAAAAAAAGCCCTGACCGTCATAAGAGCCCCGATAAAAACCTCCGGTATGTTCATCCCGGCAATGGAGATAAAAAGTCCTTTCCTTACCTTTCTTTTTTCTTTGGGGACCAGGGATTTTTTCCTCATGTATTTTGCCATAAAAAAGACCTGGAACCGGTCCGATGAACGATTTCAGCCTGCCGGGGATACCCATTGTCATAACAGGTGTCCCGATTATAATCCCGTCCAGATCCCGGAATTTCTGGTACATCGGTTGCATTGCATCGTCAATGCCACAGGTTTCGTGATCCTTACAGAACATCATCTCGTTGCACGCGTCAAAATCGAGGTTTACGACAACGATCTTCTCAACCTGGCACCCGGCATCCTCTGCTCCTTTAAGTGCCTGGTCCAGCAATTTTGCTGCGTTTCCATCTGTTAAGGGGCTTCCGAGGAGACCGACTATCTTTCCTGCCATACTAGCTCTACAGGAAAAGACCCAATATACCTTTTGATCGTTTCCTTTCAGTCCATGACAGGAACACGGTTATTGATTGTACGGATACCATTGAAGATTTTGATAACCGGACCAAACATCTCTTCAATTTTTGGGAAAAAAACCTATTGAAACTTCAAACCGGGTGCACGGATGCATTTTTTCGTGGGAAAAATTCCATGCACAACTGATATATATCTTTGACGAACATGAGAAGTTTGGTGAATCTTTTGACCGAACAGAAAAAGTATAATGCAGGACAAAGCGTGGGCCCGGGAAAATATGTCTGCCTTGATTGCGGACGCGAGTTAACCCTCGACAAGAGCGAACAGGACCTCAGGAAATGCCCGTCCTGCTCATGCGAAGAGTACCAGTGCTTCCCGATGACCCATATCCGCCCGGATGTCAAAACCCCGGAGGATGCCAGGAACCCCCCGAAACGCGGGAAAAGCAACCAGTAATTTCTTATTTTTTTTAAAAGCAGATCAGATGATGAATACTGGTGCCCGGACACCTCGATTGATACCAATTAAGGTGTTCATCTCCAGAAATCACACGATCGTGTGGAGGAAACAAGAAAATGGTGAACGTTTCAAAAGCCGGCGAGGTCTACAAATGTGAGATCTGCGGGAATGTTGTCGTCGTCAAGGAAGCGGGCGGCGGCGAGCTTGTCTGCTGTGGAGAACCAATGCAACTGGTGAGTGAGTGAGTATGGAGAAAAAGAACGCTAAGAAACTGAACGAGCTTGAGAAGAATATCGGGAAAGTACCGAAGTTCTTCAAGGAGCTCACCGTGAATGAGCCCGAGATGTTCGGACTCGTAATGAAGTTCGAAGAGCACATCTGGGACGATGGAGCGATCACGAAAAAGACCAAGAAGCTTATCGCCATTGCGATTGCTGCTGCCCTGCGTGACCAGCACGCCGTTCGTGCACAACTTGCCGGGGCGGCAAAGATTGGGGTCACCAAAGCCGAAGTAGAGGAAGCCCTCCGGGTGACATTCCTGCTCTCGGGTATGCCCGCGTATGTCTATGGCAAAGCCCAGCTCGATGAAGTAATGAAGAAGTAGGAGAACGCTATGGCTGAAGAGAGCTGTATCAGTTTTCCTGTCATCGGTGAGCCCGCACCCGAATTTGAGGCGGAGACCACTCATGGCCCCCTCAAACTTTCGGATCTCCAGGGAAAATGGGTGGTTATGTTCTCCCATCCCGCTGACTTTACTCCTGTCTGTACAACCGAGTTCATGGCATTTGCCGGCATTTACGATGAGTTGAAGGCACTTAACGTCCAGCTCGTCGGACTATCGGTTGATAGCATTTCAGCGCACCTCGCCTGGGTGCATGCGATCAAGGAGAAGATGGGTGTATCGATCCCGTTCCCTATCATTGCAGACCTGAACATGAAGGTGGCAAACAGATATGGCATGATCCACCCCGGGCAGAGCACTACTGCAGCGGTTCGCTGCGTCTTCTTCATCGACGATAAAGGGATAATGCGGGCGATGATCTACTATCCGCTCCAGAACGGACGGTATATGCCTGAGATCCTGCGGCTCGTAAAAGCCCTCCAGACGACGGATAAATATAAGGTGTCCACCCCTGCCAACTGGCAGCCTGGCGACAAGGTGGTTGTTCCACCGCCAAAGACGGTGGCTGATATGGAGAAGCGTCCGACCGAAGGGTACGAGTGCAAGGACTGGTATCTCTGCTTTAAGAAAGTCTGATGCCCCGGGTCATATGAACCGGAACTTTTTTTCTGACTCCTGGCGGGCAACCGTGATGGTCATATCATCGCACCATTAAATCAATCCGTTATTCCCGAAACTATTTTCGAATCCAATCTTTTTTCCCTGATGAATCACCTAGTTAGAAGCTATGCCAATCAAAGTCCTCGCGTTTGCCGGCAGCCCGAGGAGACATGGGAATTCCGAGACCCTGCTCGACTGGGTACTCGCGGGGATGAGCGCTGACCCTGAAGTCGTCATCGATAAGATCGTCCTGACCGAGGCAGATATCAATCCCTGCCACGGGTGTAACGCGTGTGAGAAGCTCAACAAGTGCGTGCAGCGGGATGGCATGGAACCGGCTCATGACAAAATTATCGCCGCAGATATTATCCTGCTCTCATCCCCCATCTACTGTATGGGAATTGCAGCACAGGCAAAAGCCCTGATCGACCGGGCACAGGTCTTCCGTTCCCGGAAATACGTGCTCAAACTTCCCATCGTTCCCCCGGAACGGAAAGGTAAACGCCTCGGGGTTTTCCTTGCGTCAGCGGGACAGAACTGGAGTTATGTGTTTGATGCGGCAGTCCCTTCGGTAAAATGCTTTTTCCATGTCATCGACATAAAAGATACCGACGTCTCCTATCTTATGATAAATAACGTAGACGAAAAAGGTGCGATAGAGAAGCATCCGACCGCCCGAAAAGATGCTGAGCAGCTTGGACGGACTACTATCAGTGAACTGAAAAAACGTCTTGCTGCGTGACCCTCACCTATGACCGTCAAAGTGCTTGGTATATCCGGGAGCCCGCACCGGCATGGAAATACGGAGACTCTCCTCGATAGTTTCCTTGAAGGTGCTGCTGCTGCAGGTGCAACGACAGAAAAAATTGTTCTCAAAGACCTTACGTACTCGACCTGCCGGGGATGCAATGCCTGCCACAAAACCGGCGATTGTATTGTCCAGGACGACCTGATTGGTGTTCTCGACAAAGTTCTCGTGGCGGACTGCGTCGCGGTTGCCTCACCCATCTACAGCATGGGCATCACGGCCGAGCTGAAAAGCCTGATCGACCGGGCGCAGTATCTCTGGGCACGGAAATTCATCTTAAAGACCCTGTATTTCAGCACCGATCACATAAAACGGCATAAAGGATTGTTCATCTCTACCGCCGGACTTTCGTGGGATAATGTTTTCGACGCGGCATTTCCTGCAATAACTGCATTTTTCAACGGCACCGGGTTCGAATATTATGATAATATTATTGCAAAC
Source organism: uncultured Methanomicrobiales archaeon (assembly GCA_963758935.1). Lineage (GTDB taxonomy): Archaea > Halobacteriota > Methanomicrobia > Methanomicrobiales > Methanospirillaceae > Methanoregula. The sequence goes on from CAVWXD010000006.1 coordinate 243,134, forward strand.
AACATGGACGCGGTCGGCGGCGTAAAAAAACACCCGACTGCGTTAAAAGAAGCGTACGATAAAGGGAGAACGGTTGTTGAAGTAATTGAAAAAATGAATTTAAGCGATATATCAAAAAAATAATCAGACTGTCCCAATCAGATAAAAGGATCCGATAAGGACGCCGAACGCTACAACGATCAGGATAGCAAACGCACCCGGGTTCCACGCAAGGACCTTTTTCCCATCAAGAACACTGACCGGGAGCATATTGAATGCGGCTATCATGGCATTCACCTGAAGGCCGATAATTCCTATTGTTGTAATAATTCCGTTGGTATTGCCGGCCGAACCCATCCCTATAAAGAGAAGGATTGCAAACGGGATGCAGAGCAGGAGGTTGATTACGGGACCAATTGCGGATATCTTTCCATTCTGTTCCCGGTTTATTCCCCGGCCGTCTGCGGAGTTACTGTAGATCACTGTTGCGCCGGGGGCAGCAAAGACAAAGCCGACCAGCGCTGCGAGAACGACGGCGATCAGCAACATGACATTGTCTTTCCTGAACTCAGCCCAGAATCCGTACCTCATGGCTAGGAACTTGTGGCCCATTTCATGCAGTATGAACCCAATCCCGACCGTGATAAGGGAGATCCCAAAGAAGATCAGGGCGCGGATGGGGTCGATGTGAGCTGCGCTGCTGAAAAGTCCAGCGGGTGAGATGAATATAATCGTAAAAGCAAGCGATATCGCGAGCCATGCAACAAAAAGATCAAATTCTTCGCGGCGGGAAATTCTTTCGAGCATATACGTACCGGATCAACTAAGGAGGTTCTTTGGTTATCATTCTGGTGCTCGCGGACGAGAATACGATCACGTTTATACGAATTATGCAGATTGTTACTAGTATGTCCCTCGAGACCGTGCGGGCTGAGATCACCCGGGTCGACACTGAAATCATCCGGCTCATTGCCGAACGGCAGGAACTTGCCCTGAAAATAGCGCAGATCAAAAGCCGGGAAGGCATCCCGGTCCACGATGAGAAGCGTGCCTCGGATGTTCTGAAGGCGGTTTTCGATCAGGCTGTTGAGCAGAAGATCGATCCCGTTGCAGTCCGGAAGGTCTTTGAGATCCTGATCGCCATGAGCGAAAAGCGGCAGCGGGAATGCCCGGGAGAGGGGAAATTCCCCTGAACCCGGGAAGACCTCCTTTATAATTCTGGGAAATCCTGTTTTAACGGAATAGACCGAAGAGGATTATTGCCCCAATAGCGATCATCACCAGTGCGACAATGACGCGAAGAGTCCGGCGGTGGGTGATCCTCCATGCGTCAGCCTTCTCCGGCTGCACTCCGAACGCTACCAGGAGCACAATGAGGATGAGAGGCAGCACGAAAATGATGTTGTACAGCACCAGGTACGGCAGTCCCTGCATCAGGGTCATCTCCCGGCTCATCAGCCCGAGGATAGCGAGGTAGATTCCCCCGGTGCAGGGCAGTTCGAAGATGCCGACAAGAATTCCGAGCGTAAAGGCGGCAGGAAGCGAGGCCTTTTTAATGTACTCTTCGATGACTGCCTTTTTGGATTCCGGGATTCCTAGTGTGAAGCCTTCTTTCTTTACCAGGGCATCGATTAAGCCAAAAAGTCCCAGGCCGACAGCAACCAGTGCCCCGATGAGTGAGATCCAGAACGAAAGCCCTGAGAGATGGATAGCCGAGAAGAGGCCGATACCTGAGAGTAAGTAGAAGATGAAGACTGCCGCAATGTAGACTCCTCCGACCAGCAGGATTCTCTTCCGGTCTCCAGCCGCAACAAGCGCTACTAAGAGGAATATCAGGACCGAGAATGCACAGGGATTGATGCTGTCGACCATCGCTGAAAAAATGACGAGCGGGACGGTAAGCTGGGTCGATTCCGGGGGACACACGGGAGCGACCGGTTGTACTGGTGCCGTTGCATTGCAGGAGAGAAGTTTTTCCTTCTCCGCGAGAATTCTCTCTTCAAGGCGATCCTTGATATCTGTGTCGCCCACCAGCATCTGATCCCCGATGACCATCTCCGGGATCCCCGGGTTTTGTATGCCGAACTGGCGACTCTTCTGGAAGAAAATATCCTGGTTCGTGGCATTGTGATAAATTTCCAGCATCTGGATGTCGAGCTCAGGATATTTCCGGCTCATTTCGGCGAGGAGCGGCTTGACGCTGTCGCAGTGGCTGCACCCGTCACCGTAGAAGAAAATTGCCGGTATCGTGGAATTCGATCCTGCCGGTGAGGGGTCAGGAAGAGGGGTAGTATTTATTGATTTTTTTTTAACTCATCCTGGATGAGTGCCTCAAGTTTTGCGGGGATATCCTTGTCTCCGATTAACGCTGTTGAACCAACAATGACTTCGGGAACACCCTGATCCTTCAGTCCGAGCTTCGTGTTCATTGTCGTTGATAATTTCTGGTTCGTCTCGTTATGCCATGTTTCCAGGAGCTGGAAGTTAACCGACGGGTATTTTGCGGAGAGATTATTGATGAAGGGCATCACAGCATGGCAGTGGGGGCATTCCTCGCCGTAAAAAAAGTACACGGTCACTGGCCCTGTTGCTTTTGTCGGTGCAGCACCGAAGAACAGGAATGCTACGGCGATTACGACGATTGCTGCAACAATTCCTGTGGCTATTTTCATTGTCCGGTCCATGGCTGATTTTCCTGTAAAGTACTGAGAGTTGGCAATTATAAAATCTCTGCCTTGCAGGGATCTCAGTTGAGAGAGGTTATACTTACGACGATATGAGTGAACTACCTCATGCAATGGTTGCAAGGAGTTCGGTGCTCATCTTTACGGCCGCTGAAGAAAAGTCTCATACATTCAACTGCGTTCGACCCTGTCACCATTATCTTCAATCAGGCCTTATTTCAGCCCCCGATTATCCGGTTCTGTATCTTCTCGACCTGCCAGAAAGGGGCTGTTTGGCGGAAATATTTTGAATACGCTACATTTAGTGTCCGAATGTCTGAAAAACGATTTTAACGGGAGGAAAACCTGCCAGTCTGGTGCAGTTTGGATGAGCGATATCAGGTATTCTCGGGTATTAGTGTGCTCATGAAATCCGGGAAATTTACCGTGTTAAAAACCGCTCATAGACGCGTTTGGAGGGCTGATCTGGGATATTATGGGGAATAGCAGGACCGGAAGAAAAAACAGGGATTTTGCGGATTTTCGCATTTCACGTCGGAGAAAGGGGTTTTTAAGAATTCTTGACATGTGTTATCTTAAATACTGCTGGGGATCCAATTGTGATTCTTAATCTCAAAACGTATCTACCCTACCAGATTATTCACCGTTTACAACGCAGGATGGCACAACAAAAACAATGGAAATTAAAGAGTTGGTGAGGGATCGGATCATATTTTGCGACCGGGAAAATCCTGAAACCCGGTGCATCCGAAGATTCGAAAATATACTATTTGCGTTTTTACAGAAAAATCGTCGAGCATCTGCGAGAAGATTAGTCCGTTGATGAGTTGCTTTTTTTCCTGCTTCATTGGATGGCCATAAATCCAGCGATTCGGACTGGCCGGGATGCATCTCTTTATCTTCTCATCCTTTTGCTTAAAGTGAATCTCACCAAAATCTCATGAAACAGATCGACAGTATGAAATTTCCGCAGGAGATGTGGCCACTTGCCCCGACAAGCTCCTTATCATGGGAAATTATATAATATTCTGCGTATGAGTTTAGAGCCGGGATTACATTCAGCACCAGTAATTTCCAAGAAAAGAACATCATGGACCGATCAACTCACTCGCTGCATTTTCCATTCTATAACGTAAAAAAAGAGAATTGTATCGCTTGAAAAATTTTTATTAACTTTTAAAAAAATTCAATAATTTCCAAAATACTGATCATACGACCGCGCAGCTTTTCCTTGATTTTGCATGGGATTTTTTATTGCGAGGCAAAAGGGAATCCCATATATATTATATTCAAACTTTCCCGTCAATAACAAAATTTATCGCATTCTTTTTTTATTTATATTTTCCCCAGACATTTTTTTCCTTCAAACTGTAAATTTGCGTCGTTTTTCCTCTGCCTTGCACCAGCGCTTTGCATTTCCTTAATTAAGGTGTTCCCGTGTTTTTAATTGCAAAATTATATTGTAAACCGGATGGTCCCGGTTTTTTGAAAAGGTGTACGTTTATGAATGAGAAGAAAAAAGAAATTACACGATTTATCATACTAGGGCTGATTGTAGCCATTTGTATGATGGTGATGCCAGCGATGGCTGGTAATGCTCTGCCCGGTGGTGGGGTGTCCCGCTATCGGCTCATTGAGCTCCTGCACTGCAAAAGAAATTCAGACTACGCAGGTAAGTGCCATTGTAACGAGCCCTGGCGGAGCCTGCGAAGCTGATGGTAACGTTAACGTTACAATCACGGCAACTTATGCCGCAAATGCAAATCGATATGATCTCGGTTTGTTTGTCGCCGCTGACGGCGGAACGCTCGATACGAGGCCGAATTTAAACCCAACAGCCCAATCCTGTATCGGTGAGTATGGGTCGATACCTCCGTTTTCGAACTTGGATCCCTTGAATGCCACCGGTTTCATGGATACGTGCGGAGATGTGCCGAGTGGGCAGACAATTACATCAACTTTTGACGTGAGGGTCAAGTGCACCGCAATTGTTAATGGTGATCTTCCCATCCAATCGTGCCGGTTCTGGAAACAACCCGGTGCTAATGATTATTGCACAGGTCTGCCAGGTCCGAGCTCAGGTACCGGGTCGAAGTGTGACTGCAGTGCCTTCCATACACACGTCGAGCTTGCTCCGTATCTAAAGCTTGTCAAGATCGTAGATAATTCCCACAGTGGTGGCTCTGCGACTTCAGCTGACTGGCAAATGTCAGCAACCGGATCTCAATTGCTTTTCACCGACTCAGGTGCTTCAACGACTTTCCATCAAGCGGTAGCTGGAGTGCAGTATTCTCTATCCGAGAATCCAAGTCCCGGGACAGGATTCGTTACCGATGGTATTTGGTCATGTAATGCCGGTACCTTCGTAAGCCCAAACAAAATTACCCTTGCTGCCCGGTCAAAATGTAACTTGCAGTATCACAAACCAGGGAATTGCATCTCCCACAGTTGTAACTCAGGTTCATAATGCAACTCATGTGGATATTACAACTAAGGCAGTACCTCTTGGTTCTGTTGTCCATGACTCTGCAACTATAACAGGCGGATGGACCCCAACGGGGACCATAACGTATGCATTCTATCATAATGGGGCTTGTTCAGATGCTCCTACTTCAACTCAAACAGTGAATGTTGGAGCTGAATCTCCAACAGTCGGTCCGCTAGCCTGCTGGTAGCTACGGTTTTATAGCAACTTACAACGGCGACGCTCACAATAACAAAGCGACTGGAGTTTGTGAGCCGTTTACGGTGAAC